>JBCCQH010000007.1:0-102193 GCA_039024435.1 Bacteroidota bacterium | reverse complement strand
TTTCAAAGGAATCCGCATTCCTGGAGAAAATTGATTCTAAAGACTACCAGGAAGCGATTCAATTTTGTGATGAATTACTCTTTTTTTTGCAGTCAATATCTCAGAGCGATATAAGAAATTCTGACTGGTATGAATATCAAAAATATCTTCATAATGTAATTTATTCTCTACCAAACCAGCCCAAATTTGAGAAGTATTCCACCCTTTCTCAGGATATAGATTATCGAATCCAATATTACACCTATCATCGGGACCAGTTATGTAAAGGAATCACACCAAGAAAACCTTTTAAAGAGAGTCTCCTTTCTTCCTTCTATTATTTGAGGGGCGGGGCTTTGTTTTCAGAATTCTGGTGGGATTCTTACCCAAGAATTGACTTTCACGATGATTTTGTTCAAGAACTGATAAGCCTTACAAAAGACTGGAAGTACGAATTTCAAACTGGGAACTCCAGAATGCCATTTGTAGATGAAGGCTTTTGGGGGTTGGTTCAAATTGACCATACGGTAGTAATTCGACTCCCTGAAAGTGATATGCAATTGATTCAAAAGTCTGGATTCCCATATCACAAGAAAGGGTTTGCCGAGCGGTTTCCTTGGGAGGTCAAGATTTGGGAAAAAATAGTCGCTGAATGGAAGAAAGGAAAATGGGTCGTATTTCTGCCTTAGAGCATTCATTTTGATTTCGGGTCAATTTGCCCCATAGCGTCCCACCGTAGTCTAAAACCTACGTTGTGTCCTGCGAAATGTATGCTTTTGCCGCCGGCTGCCCCCAGATGCCTGGGACGCCAAACGTCTCGTAAATTGGTTTAAATTTGGTTAGAATCGCTTGGTTAGAATAGAGAAAATCGGCCCATTCTTGCTAATTGGGCCGATTTTCGTTTGTTGCCCGTGGGTAGCTACATCCCAATTCCCAAAATGGATCGGGGGCGCAACCTGCGCTTTTTCGAACGGCTGCATGAGGACTGGGAGCTTCTGCTGAAGGAACGCCACCTCTTTGAGCATATTTGGCAAGGCCGAAAAACTGGGACTTACTTTTGGCACAACACCTACACCCAGTTATTTCCAGCGCTCTACAAGGCCGGTGTTCCTGACGAGGCAATAGACAATACCAATCTGCAAACCGCCGACGACTATCTGGTCCCCCGCTGGATTGAGGAGTACATCCTGTGATACTTGTTTGATCATCACGGGCCGTTGCCCGCAGCCCCCACCGAAGCGCCATTTGCCCAAGTCAAAAGCCGCATTGCCTTCCAATAGCAATTGGAAATTGAGCGCAGCGCCCATTGAAAATGGGAAATTCTTGCCCGATGTCCCAAAGTTGATTTGTCCGGAAATCATCATATTTTGTTCTTTCGAAATCGACATTGTTTTTGGGCCGTCATCACACTTTAATCCACGCCATCGGCAAAGGCGACCGGAAAGCTTTCCGTACGCTCTACGACCTGTTTTCCGAACAAGTCTTCAACCTGGCCCTCAGCTACGTCCACAACCGCAAAGACGCCGAAGAAGTCACCCAGGACGTATTTGTGAGCGTCCACCGCAATGCGGCGCGCTTTCGGGGGGAGGCCGCCGTGAGCACCTGGATCTACCGGATTGCCATCAACAAAGCGCTCAACCGCATCGAGAAGAACAAGCGTACCCCTTCTTTCCAAGCCGATTCCACCGACGAAGCCTGGCCCATTTTTGACCATCCCGGGGTAGTGTTGGAAAACAAAGAGCGCGCCGCCTATCTGTTCCGGGCGATCCACGCGCTGCCGGAAAAGCAAAAAACCGCCTTTATCCTGGGTTTTGTCGAAGACCTGCCCCGCCAGGAAATCGCCGACGTGATGGAACTTTCGCTCAAGGCCGTAGAATCGCTCCTGCAACGCGCCAAAGCCAACCTCAGAAAAAAATTGGAAAAAATGTATCCCCACCGAAGGAAATGACGCCCGCCGTGGTCCAACCCATAAACATGTCCCACAACCAAGATACCTCCCCGCAAGATCAATGGATCGATTCGGTACTCGACCAAGCCGAGGGCATTGTGGCCGCCCGGCCCTCCCCTAACCTGCTGGCCCGCATCGAGCAGAAAATTGATGGCCACGTGCCGGAAATCATCCGCTGGGCCAATTGGCGCACAATTGCCGCGGCCGCGGCGGTATTGCTCGCCCTGAATTTCTTCGCCTTGCGCTCGCCTCAGTCCGCTCCGGAATCAGAAGGACAAACTGAAAGTCCGTACACGCAGGGAGAGCTGGGGATCGATTATTCCCTGTACGCCCCATGAATACCCTCCGCTTCTACAAAGTCACCACAATTTGCCTGCTGGTACTCAACCTCGGAGGCGTTGCGTTCTTGCTGTTCCTCCGAGAAGTTCCCGGTCCCCTTCTCCACCAGATGCGGGGCCGGCAATTCCGCGCCGAAGTGAACAACTTGTTCGGTATGGACGGCCCGCAGCGGGAGCAATTTGAGCAATCCGCCCGGAAACACCACCAAAGTATGCGCCGCGCAGTGACCGCCCAGCGGACCCAACTCCGTGCTTATTTCGAAGCGGCGACCCTGAACCAGGACCGCGCCACCGCCGACTCCCTCCTGGGAGAAATCCAGGCATTGGAACGAGCAAAAGTACAAGTCACCGAAGCCCATTTTGCCCAGGTCCGGACCTTGCTGCGCCCGGACCAGGAAGCGGCGTTTGCGCAGTTTGTCAACCGCGCCCTGAAGATCATCTTGTTGGAAGATTTGCCCCGCCCCCCCAAGAAGCCCAGAAAATGATGCCCCACCCGACCATAGCGCACCGAATCGGAGCAATCCTGCTGGGCTGGCTGATTTGTGCCCAAGTGCTGCACGCGGGCGGAGGCGAAATGACGATCCGCTTGGTCTGGCAAGGTCAGCCGGTGGTCCTGGAAAAGCCCTACCCAACGGCTTCCGGCGCGGACACAATTGTCTTCAGCAAGATTCGCTGTTACGTGTCTGACCTCAGGGTGTACTCCCGTGGCCAATGCCTCACCGCGACGGCGTCCGCTCCCTGCCTGCTCGACGCCAAAAACGGAAGCATCCACCCGATCCCGCTGGAAATGCCGGCGGAGACCCAAGTCGACGAAATCCGCTTTACCCTGGGCCTCGACAGCACGGTCAATGTATCCGGCGCCTACGGCGGCGATCTTGACCCCACCACGGGGATGTATTGGGCGTGGCAAAGCGGCTACATCAACTGCAAGCTCGAAGGCCGGGCGACGGCTATCCCGACCCAGGATCACCAGTTCCAATTCCACCTCGGAGGCTATCGATCTCCCTACCTTTCGGCGGTTCCGGTGCAGTTGGCGGTATCGCCGGGAGCCCCGCTGGTCGTGGACATCCCGCTGGATGCGTTCTTTTCCGCCGTCAACTTGCAAGCCGACTACCGCATCATGCGTCCAGGAGCGAAAGCCCACGAAATGTCGCAGTTGCTCGGCGCCACCCTGAAATCCGTCCGGCCATGAAGGCACGCGCATTCATCCTCGCCGGACTCGGTTTCCTCTCCCTCGGAGTGGCCGCCCTGCCTTGGCGCACGCTGGACACCCCCGCCCATTTTCCCGCCACCCGCTACGAATTTTCCCGCAATCCCCTCGACGCCCGCAAAGTCCAACTCGGACGGGCGCTGTTTTACGATCCGGTCTTGTCCCGGGACAGCAGTACTTCCTGTGCGTCCTGCCATTCGCCCTTCAATGCCTTTGCCCACACCGATCATCCCCTCAGCCACGGAATCAACGACCAAATCGGGACCCGCAACGCTCCGGCACTGTTCAATCTCGCCTGGCAGCAAGACCTGATGTGGGACGGCGCGGTGAGCCATTTGGACATGCTCGCTCTGGCCCCGATCAGCGATCCCCGAGAAATGGACGAAGAAATCGGTCACGTTGTGGAAAAACTGAACCGAATTCCCCGCTACAGCTCCGCCTTTGCCAAAGCCTTCGGCGCGGCGCCCATCACCGGGGAACAAATGCTGAAATCCCTGGCCCAATTCGAGCTGACCCTGGTTTCGGCCGAAGCCAAATACGACAGTGTGCAGCGCGGTGAAGCGGCCTACACTCCGCAGGAAGCCGCCGGCTACCGCCTCTACCAGGCCAATTGCAGCTCCTGTCACGCCGAACCGCTCTTTACCCGCTACCAATTTTCCCGCAACGGCCTCCCCCTCAATCCCTTGCTGAACGATTCCGGCCGGGCCGGGATCACCCAGCGGGCTGCCGACACCCAACGATTCAAGGTGCCTTCGCTCCGCAATCTGCGCTACACCTTCCCCTACATGCACGACGGGCGCTTCCCCAAACTGCGCCACGTGCTCGATCACTACACCGAGGGCATTGCGCCCAACGCCGAAGTCCCGCCCGAATTGCGCGGCGGTCTCCGACTCAATTCCGACGAAAAAACCGATCTCATTGCGTTTTTACACACCCTCAACGACAAAAACTTTGTGTTTAACCCTCAACATTGGTTCCCAAAAGATTTTTTCTTTCCTCCCGAAGGAAATTCCCCTTAGCCGGGTCCAATGCATAAAGGTCAATCCCATATCTGCAATCACCATGAAAAAAATTCTCCTGTTGCTCCTCCTTTTCGCCGGCGCTTCCCTGGGCTTCTCCCAGTCCAATCCGGCGATCACCAGCTTCTTGCAAAACACAACCTTGACCGGAAGCTATTACGTGCAAGGCAACTCTACCACCATCGGCAACGGCATCTTGGTCAATTGCCAGCGCGTGGAGTATTCAAATGACTTTGTGTACATCACCGCAACCGGGATTCCTTCCTACCCGACCGGGCCCTTCCTCGACGGAAACCCCTCCCAGGCGCAAAACCAAAATTCGATTTTTCAGCTTCCCCTCAATCCCCAGCCGAATACCGGAAACCCAATCGCCACCACACCGGGCAACATTGGGATCTTCATCAATGGCGTCGCGCTGTTTGACTACCGCGACGGCGTTGCCTGGAACCCCACCACCAATGCCCTTTGCGGCGGCCCCGGCAATCCGCCCTGTCCGGGAGGCCCCGGCGCGAGCCAGGACTGGAACCGCGATGCGATCCCGGCCGAACGCCCCGGCTTTGACTGCTCAAAAGGCCATCCGGCAATGGGCAACTACCACCACCACCAGAATCCCTCCGCCTTCAAGCTCGATCTCCAAGTTGTCTCGATGGTGTGCAACCTCTACGACGCCGACGGCCTCTACGCCATCGACAGCACCCAGCACTCGCCGCTGATCGGATTTGCCTACGACGGTTTCCCGATCTACGGCGCCTACGCCCACCAAGACACCAATGGAACCGGCCCCATCGTCCGGATGAAGTCGGGCTACTCGCTCCGCAATATCACCCAGCGCACCCTCGGTCCCAACGGGCAGTCGGTTGATCCCGGCCCCGCCGTGGATGCGACCTACTTCCTGGGCTATTTCCGGGAGGACTACGAATTCAACGCCAGCCCCGCCACCGATGTCCTCGACGAGCACAATGGCCGCTGGTGCCGAACGCCCGAGTACCCAAACGGTACCTACGCCTACTTTGCCACCGTGGATGCAAACTGGAATTCGGCTTACCCCTACGCAGTCGGGCCCACTTTTTACGGCAATGCGACCAACCGCAGCGTCAATTCCATCACCGAGCCCACCACGGTGTACACCGGGGCCACCGCGATTGACGAGGATGCCTTGCCAGGCTTTAATATCGTCCCGAATCCCGCCGCCGACCTGGTGGCGGTGCAACTGGGCGGCTTGCTTACCGAAAACGCCCGCATCCAACTGATGGACCTGCGCGGCAAGGTCATCGCAGAAAAGCTGATCCCCGCCGGCAGCACCATTGCCTATTTTGAGGTGGAGACGGTCTACTCCGGCACCTACCTGATTCGGGTCACCCAAGGCGCGCACCAGGCCACCCGCAAGGTGGTGATCGCCCACTGAGAAATGACGCGGTCCGGTTGTTTGCTTCCGCAATGAAATCCTTTTCCCCCGGTACATTTGCCGGGGGATTTTCTGTGGGGCCGGGCGTAAACGATGGGATTGCGCTCCGGCATCACGTCGCCCTAATCCTATGGGGTTTCCTTCGCTTCCCGAAACATGAATCGCGGTACGACCAAGTAGCACGCACTGCCCGCATACAAATGCGCAAATGCCTCAGTATCCCCCGGAACCTTCAGATACCCCAATTTGGGTGCTTCTCCCCAGTTTTGATTCCGGTATTCCCGCTCCGCGGCGGCGGTGCGGCGACAAGCGTGGACGATTTCCGCTTCGGTGGTGAGCCGGCGAAATCCGTGGCCGGTCAGCACCGAAGTTGGCGCCGCCAGGTCCAACCAGCGAAAACTCGGCCCTACCAAGGGCCGCAACGGACGGTAGACAACGGCCGGCGCTTCCTTTGTGGACGGCGCAGGGATCGATTCGAGAAAAAATAAGCCCTCCTGCGGCAAGGCCGTTTCCGCTTCGCTCCACCAGGTGAGCTCCAGGGTGTCCCCGACCGCAGCGCCTTTGATGGCAAAGGTCACCCGGAGCCGGCTGCGCGTAAAAGATCCCGAACGGCTATCTGCTGCCGTCACGGCATCGAGCAACTGCCCGCAGGCCACAACCTCCGCGGCCACGGTCAGTCCTTCCACGCTGTACTCAAGATTGATCTTCGGCAAGTTTACCCCCAAACTGCCAAGCAGGGCAGCAAGGCCGATGATCCCCCATTTCACCGCCCCCATCATTTCCGCAAAATGAAAAACAGTTCCGCCCCCGCCCGTGGCTTGATCGAATTGTAGGCCCGCTCCATTGTCTTGATCGTGAAATAAGGCGCAAAATAGCCCCGGTACTCCTCCGCATTGCCCCCAAAGGGCGGCCCTCCGGCCAACGGAAAGTCAAACAGCAAACCGGCTAAGGTCCCGCCCGGCACCAACAGTTCGTGCATCTTCTGGGCGTAGTCCGGCCGCAACGCCGGCGGCAAAGCGCAAAAAAACGTTTGCTCCAAGATGAGGTCGTACGTGCCGGTGTGGGCAAAGAAATCCCCTTCGATCAGTTGCGCGGCGGGATAGTCGGGAACATTGGCCCGCACGGTGGCAATCGCCGTCGGGGCAATGTCAAGGAAATGCACATTGGGGTATCCATGGGCGAGGAACCAGGCCGCTTCGTGCCCACTGCCCGCGCCCGGCACCAAAATCCGCCGGTTCTTGTCCGCAAGCTGTTCCACGTAGGCGACCAAGGCGGGCGAAGCTTGGCCCATGTCCCACGGGGTGCGCCCCCGGGCCCAGTTTTTCTCCCAAAAAGCACCATTGATTTCGGCCATGCGGCAAATCTCGGAAATTTAAAACTGAAATGGGAGGAAATTGAACAACCGGCTCCGCAACTGGTTTCTCTTTTACTCTACTTCCGAACTCGCCCTCTGTCCATATTAGAATTTAGTTCAATGAGTATTGCTTCGGTCATAATTGTCGGTATTGCGTGGCTTGTGCTGTTGGTCGGCATTCTCTGGTACATCAATGTCGGTACCCGCAAAGGTGATCTCAATTTTCTCAAAGGAATGGGATTCATCCTGCTGTGCGTGACGATTTCCGGAATCCTCATGACCCTCGCCTTCATCGTTTCCTGATCGCCGCCGCCAACTCCGGCAATCCGGGAAAGCTCAGATCCACTTTTTCCCGCAGTTCCGCTTCCGGTTTCCCGATGAAAACCGCGTAAATCCCCACCGTCCAGGCCATTTCCATGTCGCTGCGCGCGTCGCCCACCATGAGACACTTTTGCCAGCGCAATGCGGGAAATTCATCGGCCGCGCGAAACAACATCCCCGGATTGGGTTTGCGACACGGGGCGCGATCATCTCCCTCCGGGCAATGAAAGACCGCATCCAAGTGCCCACCGGCCGCTTCCACTTCCGCAATCATCCGCCGGTGAATCTCCGCCAAGTCCGCCTCGCTCATCAATCCCCGGGCGATGCCCCGCTGATTGGTGACGACGATCACCCGCCCAAACCGCCGGGAAAATTCTGCAATTGCTGCTTTGACCCCCGGTCGCCACTCCCACTCGGACCAGTTGCGCACGTAGCCGTCGACGATCCGCCGGTTGATCACGCCATCCCGGTCCAGAAACAGGGTCCAGGTCCGATCAATTTGGGAAAGGTCGAGGGGGCTCATCGGCGCGGCTCGATTTGCTCCGCCAGGGTGAAGAGCTGGGTAACAAAATGGTCCCAACCGAAGCGCTTTTTCTCCTCGGCGACATTCTCGGTGAACTCAGCTTCGCGCTCATTTTCGTAGAAATCCACCAATGCATCCGCAATCGCGGCCGCCGCCACCGGCACTACGTAACCCGCCCGGTTGTGGGGCACAATTTCCGGTAGGCCGCCCACCTCGGTCACCAGCATTGGCCGCACAAAATGGTAAGCGATCTGGGTCACTCCGCTCTGGGTCGCGCTTTTGTAGGGCTGCACCACCATATCGGAGGCGCAAAAATACTGGCGGACGGCATCATTCGGTATGAAGCCTTGGGTTTTGACCACCCGGTCGGCGATGCCCTGGCGCGCGATGATTTCTTCGTAGGGCGCCGGATCGGCGTAGTATTCACCCGCGATGATCACCTGGACACCCAACTGCCGCACCCGGGGATCACCCATCGCTTCCAGGAGCAAATCCAGCCCTTTGTAGTCGCGGACAAAGCCAAAAAACAACACGTAGCGCCCGGCTTCTTCCAGGTCCAAGGCCTGCCGCGCCGCCGATTTTTCCATCCACGCGCCGTAGCTGTCGTAAATGGGATGCGGAGAAAAAATCCGCGGCTTCCCCCGGTCAAACTGGTCCAAATCCTGCAGAACCGAGCGCGACATCGCCAGGAGGCCCTGCACCGGCTTGAGAAAATAGCGGGTAAAGGGGCGATCGCCCGGGCGCTTTTCGTGGGGAATGATGTTGTCCGCAATGCAGACCACCTTCGTGGACCGCGACTTGCGCACCCGCCGGAGGATGGTCCCCAGCGAGGGCCCCATAAAGGGCAACCAAAACCGCACGATGACCAGATCGGCCGCTTCCCGGCGAATGGCCTTGCCCACCGCCCACCAGTTGAAGGGATTGACCGAATTGATGCGGGTGCGGATCGTAAGGTCGGCCGGAGCGGGATCGTCGGTAAACTGGGTTTTGCCGGGAAACAGGAAGCCGGGGTACTGCAATGAGAAAGAGTAAAGGACGACTTCGTGGCCTGCGGACTGCAAGGCCTGGGCGAGGCGCTCATTGAGGGCCGCAATGCCCCCGCGCAGGGGATGGGCCGGTCCGATGATGACAATCTTGCTCACTGGATTGCGATGAATTCTTCGACTGCAAAGATAATCGCCCCTCGCGATCCGGCAAAACAGGAGCCTCCGCTTGCGGAAAACGACCATTCGGGGCAGGGAAAATCCTCCGTTCAAGCAAAACCCAACCCTCCGCAACAATCGCTAACTTGCTCCTGGATCCAATTCCCATCGCTATGATCGTCCCTCTCATCGCTGCTTTGCGCCGAAATCCCCGGAACCTGTTTTTACTGGACGGGCTGGGTGCTTTGCTATCGGCGGTACTGCTCGGCTGGGGGTTGCCGGCGTTTCCGGAGATCATAGGTATGCCCCGGGGAACCCTCTACGTGATGGCCTTGGTGCCGGGGTTGTTCGCGGTCTACAACTTGGCGCTGTATCTCCGAAATCGGGCGCCTTGGGGACAATTCGTCCGAATCATTGCCCGGGCAAATTGGGCGTACTGTGTGTTCTCCCTGGTGCTGATCGCCGTCCATTTCGAAGAGTTGACGGTCTGGGGCATGGGCTATTTTGTGGGGGAAATTGCTTTGGTGGGAGGATTGGCGGTCGTGGAATGGCGGGTGGCTAATCTCCTGAATCGCTGATCAAAGTTGCGCATGGCCGGTGAATTTGGCGTGCGAAGACGCCTGGGATAGAAAATACCTTTCCGCTTTGCAACAA
Source organism: Bacteroidota bacterium (assembly GCA_039024435.1). GTDB lineage: Bacteria > Bacteroidota > Bacteroidia > J057 > JADKCL01 > JBCCQH01. Next base: position 92,300 of record JBCCQH010000007.1, on the reverse strand, counting down.
TGTTGCGTAAATGATAAATTGAGGATACTTTTGTGAAACCAAATTCGGAGCAGATCTGGTTACCGACTTGATCCCACGCAAGACGCAATGAAAGAGCTTCCATCGGAAAGTTGATATTTATTGTTGCGATTGTGCAGAGAAATCGGAAATTCACGGATTGCCCAAGCGCATTGTTCACGATTTGAATACCACAATTGTCCATGGCAACTACATTCAATTTTAAGCGTTCGGATACCTGGGGAGCCCTGGCCAGCGGGCTGTGCCTGATTCATTGTGTGGCGACGCCGTTCATCTTTATTGCCCATGCCGGCGCCCACGAACACGGGCATGAGCACGGGCACGCCCACGCCAGCCCCCTGTGGTGGGGGACCATCGATATCATTTTTCTTGCGGTGTCCCTCCTCGCGGTAGCTTGGTCGGCGCGCAATACGTCGAAAAACTGGATGCGCTACGCCCTGATTGGGAGTTGGTTGGGCCTGGCCCTGGTCATCATAAATGAAAAAGTGGGCCTGTTGCACCTGCCCGAAGAAGCCATCTACCTGCCCGCCCTCGCCCTGGTGGGCCTCCACCTTTACAATCGACGCTATTGCCAGTGCGACGAGGAAGAATGTTGTGACGTTCCCCAACCCAACGCCCAAACATTGTGAATTCACTTTCCACCACAACGGCCGCCAATGCTACTCAAGGCAGTGCGGTACACACCTTGCACGGTATCCTAGAACCGGAGATCAACATTGCGGTCCAGCAACGGTCCGTCGCCCACTTAGAAGCGGATCTCCAGGTATTGCTGGACCAGGACTTTTCCCTGAAATCTACCGGCACCTCGGATGAGATCCTGGCGACTTTGCGCCACCATTTTGCCCAGTTTGGCCGGGCGGAATCTCCGGTTCTGACCGATGTCCGCGACCTCTTGGTGGTTTTTGGGGAAATTACCCAAGCGCATGAGTTCCGGGTGCTGCTGTCGACGGTCCACAACAACATGTGCCGCCGCTTCCACACCGACATCAATCACCTGCGGATGCTGTGTACCTACCGGGGTGCCGGCACCCTGTGGGTCGCTGAGGAAGAGGGCAGCGCGGGACCCCAAGTTTTCCGCGATGAAGATGGCATCGCCCGTCCCCCGGAAGCGGCCATCCGCCAGGCCCAAGCCGGCGACGTCCTCATTCTCAAAGGCGCCCTTTTCCCCAACGGCCAGCCGGTGATGCACCGCAGCCCTCCCATCGAAGACGCCGGCGGCGTGCGCCTGCTGCTCAGAATCGACACCAACGAAAGGTTGTTCGACTGAGAGGCTGTTTCACGAACTTTGATTTTTGTAAGCTCAGTCGGCCGACGCACAAAGCTCGAATCACCGGCCCCAGATCGTAGATCAGAATCGGGTAAATCCATCTCCCGCACCGGATTCCTTGTGCCATTGGAAATCAGAAATCGATCCCTCCGAAATCAAACCGTTGGATATTGTCCCGCAGTTGCCTAGATTTGCAACAATGTTGCATTTAAGTGCGCACTATGATCGAACTCCAACGTGCATCCAAATCGTTCAAAGGCCAGCCGGCCATCCGGGACCTTACGCTCCGCGTAGGTGAAGGGGAAATTTTTGGGTTGCTCGGGGCCAATGGCGCCGGCAAATCCACCACGATCAATCTGCTGCTGGGTTTCCTGCAACCCGATTCCGGCACGGTGATCATCAACGCGTGGGAGACTTCGCAAAAAACCCAGGAAGTCCGGCGCCTGATCGGTTACATTCCGGAAAACGTCAACCTGTACCCCTATTTGTCCGGAATCGAAAACCTCGACTATTTCTGCCGCTTGGCGGGGCTGAAATATTCGACTGAAGAATTGCAGACCTCCCTGCTTGCCTGTGGACTGCAAAAAGATGCCCACCGCAAGCGGGTCTCCGGCTACTCCAAAGGGATGCGCCAAAAAGTGGGAATCGCCATCGCCTACGCAAAAAAAGCCCGCGTCTACCTCCTCGACGAACCCGCCAGTGGCCTAGATCCCCTGGCCAGCAACGAACTGTCCGAACTGCTGAAGCACCTGGCGGCGGAAGGGGCCACGGTACTCATGGCCTCACACGACATCTTCCGGGTGCGGGAGGTTTGTCACCGCATCGGGATACTCAAGCAGGGCGTACTAGTGAAGGAACTGCGCAGCGAAGCGGTCAGCACCAATGAGCTGGAGGCGCTGTACCTGGAATACATGAAAAATTAGCGGCGATATGTGGCAAATCATCAAAAACGATTGGTCTTCTTTGCGCCGGAACCGGACCTTGCTCGGCATCAGTCTGGGTTTTGTGGTGGTGCTGCTGCTGTCGGTCCTGCTGGGGATTCGGCAATCGGCGACCCAAGCCGAACAACAACAAACGGCCCGGGCGGAACTCCGCAAGCAGTGGGAAAACATCGACGGGATGAACCCCCACGGGGCGGCCCATTACGGCACCTACGTCTTCAAGCCCGCCAATTTTCTGAGTAGTCTCGACGAAGGCATCAACCGTGTCACCGGCAACGTACTCCGGGTTGAAGGCCACGTCCAAAACGAAATGGTCCACTCGGAGGCTTCCCAGATGCAGACGATCTCCAATTTTGGGAAGTTGAAGAGTTCCCTTTTGCTGCAATACGTACTGCCGCTGTTGCTGCTGTTCCTGGCGTTTGACAGTGTGAGCCGCGAACGCAAGAGCGGCCGACTGAAGATGCTGGTCCTGCAAGGCGCGCGACCGGCGACCATCATCTGGGCGAAAGTTTGGTCGGTATGGCTCTACGGCCTCGCGCTGTTGACCCTCACGGTGCTGGTCTACGCCCTGCTCAACCTTTCGGACATCACCGGCGAAATGGTCTCCCGGACCTTGCTCTTCTACTCGGCATTTGCCGCGTATTATTTTGTCGTTGTGGGCCTCACGGTTCTGTTTTCCGCCCGGGGCCAGAGTGCGACCCTCGCCTTAACTTCGATGCTCGGCATCTGGATTCTCTGGACCATCTTTTTGCCTAGTATCGTGCTGAGTTCGGTGGAGAAATGGCACGAATTGCCGAGCCGCAACGCCTTCAAAGCCGCCATGAAGGAAGACCGATCCAAAGGGATCGACGGGCACAACCCTTCGGATGAACGGGGCAAAGCCCTGGAAGAAGCGACCCTGGCGGAATACGGCGTGGACAGTGTAGAACAGCTTCCCATCAACTTCGACGGCCTCCGGATGCAGGCGGACGAAGAATACGGGAATCAGGTCTGGGACAAGCACTTCGGCGATTTGCGCGACGTGTTGGCCCAGCAAAAGAAAAGCTACCAGTGGGCCGGCGTCCTCAATCCATTTATCTCCCTGCAAAATGCCAGCATGGGCTTTACCGGCAGCGACAACCTCCACCACCACGAGTACCTGGTTCAGGTAGAAGGCTACCGGCGCGATTTCATCAAGACCTTGAATGACGAGCACGCCTACGGCGGCTCCACCACGGGCGATTGGGGCTGGAAAGCGGACAATGCGTTTTTCCGTTCGGTGCCCGATTTCGAATATAAACCGGTCGCCCTCGCGGCGGTCTTTCCCACTTATCTCCCGGACTTGCTCCTGCTCGCTTTGTGGGCGGGCCTGGTCAGTATCGGGCTGATATTTAGTGGAAAAAGCATGCAAATTGTATGAAAAGCTTAACAATCTTTCTGTACGAAGCCACGCACTTTGTTCGCAATCCGTTCAAAGTCGTGGCCGTGCTGCTTTTTGTCCTGGCGAGTGGCTACGGATTGCACAATGGAGCCCGCCTCTACCAAGAACAAACCGCAGAAATCGCACGCATCCAGGACAAGATCGCCGAAGACCGGCAAGAATACCGGGCCTACTACGACGCCGAGCAACCGGGGCCGGAAAATGCTCCTTGGATCAACATGGAGGAACCGTTCTGGGCCATCTGGTTCAATTACATCCACCACTTTAAGTCGCCCTCGCCGGCCTTGGTTTACAGCGTGGGCCAGGCCGAACAGTACGGCTACTACAAGCGGGTGACTTTTTGGGCGAGTCCCTACGACGATGACATGACCCAGGAAATCGCCAATCCCGAACGCCTGCAAGCCGGAACCCTGGATTTTTCCTTTGCGCTGTTGTTTTTGCTCCCGCTGCTGCTCTTGATTCTGCTCTACAACCTGAAAAGTACCGAAGCCGAGCAAGGACTGCTTCCGCTGATTGAGGTCCAGACGGCGGGATCTTCCGCCTGGTTGTTGAGCCGCACCGCATTTTACGTAAGCTTGCTGTTCCTTGTGACGCTGGGTCTGCTGGTCTACGGAGCCATGCTCACCGGAGTATTTTCCCAGGCCGGCGCAGCTTTTGGGCAAATGCTGCTCTTCAGCGCGCTCTACTTGCTGGTTTGGGCGGTGGGCTTCTATCTGATTCTCCGCACCGGAAAAAGTGTACTGGGCAATACCCTCAAGATGGTAGGAATTTGGCTGATCTTTGCCTTTATCGTCCCCGCCGCTGTCCACCAATGGATCAGCATCGAGCGACCGGCCAATCTCATGACCGACCTGATCGACGCCAAACGGGATGAGCGGCAAGCCTTGTTTGAGCTGCCCGACAGTGTGTATCGCGGCAAACTACACGCTCTATTTCCGGAAATCTTAGACTCCCCCCTTGCCAAAGACAGCCTCAAACTGGGCGAAGCCTACAACAGTTCGGCGGCGGCCCTGGTTAATGAATTGGTGAAACGCAGCATTGTCTCCATTGAAGCCGACAGCGAGGCCAAAAATAAATTGGCGCGCACCAGCCATTGGTTGAACCCGATTGCGTTTTTCCAAAATCGTTTCAACCAAATTTCGCAGTCTCATTTTGACGATTATCAAGCCTACCGCAATGAAATCCAGGCTTTGATTGATCAGCAAATTCGTACCTTGGTTCTCGACATCTGGAAGGGTGTTAAAGTAGACAAGTCGAAGTTTGAGGAGTATTATGCGACGCTGAACCTGGAGTAATTTGAAAAAACCAGTAACGATCATCACCGGTTTCTTGGGGGCCGGAAAAACGACGTATCTCAATCACTACCTTGAGCAAAATTCTGCGACCCGCTTCGCTATCATCGAGAATGAATTTGGCGAGCAGGGGATCGACAGTGAGTTGGTGGTTCGTCCCGACGAGACCATTGTCGAACTCAACAATGGCTGCCTGTGCTGCACCCTCAACGACAATCTGTACGATATCCTCAATGTGCTATTTGACCGGCGGGACGAGTTCGATGAACTGATCATTGAGGCCACCGGGGTCGCCGATCCCACCGGACTGGCCCAGCCATTTGTGTCCCATCCCCTGATCAAGGAACATTTCCCCCTTCAAGGAATCCTCTGCCTGGTCGATGCAGAAATGATCGAGACCCACCTGGCCGAAACCGAAGAAGCGAAGAGTCAAGTGGCCTTTTCGGACATCCTGCTCATCAACAAAACTGACCTCGTGCCGGAGGACCGGGTAGATCCGATCCGGCAGCACCTTCAGCGCTTGAATCCTCTGGCAAAAATCACGACGGGAACCAAAGCGGCGTACCCCGAGCTTCATTTCACCCATATCACGTCTCCCCTGGAAAAGATTTTGCATACCGCACCGGCCGTCCCCACCAACGGAGAAGCCCGCCACTTCCCGGTGGCCCGTCCCCACCATCACCACCACCACGAACACACGCAAGACCTTATTTCGCATACCTTTATTTTCGACGAGCCCTTCGCGGCGCATGTCCTGGAGCGACAGCTCTACATCTACCTGATGCTGTATTCCTCCGGGCTCTACCGAATGAAAGGCCTGGTCTGCATGGATGGGTATCCCGGTCAGTACATCCTGCAATCGGTGGGAAAACGGCTGGACATTGAACCCAAACGTTCCGGATCAAATGGAACCGAAACTCCCCAACGCAGCGTTCTGGTGTTCATTGGCAAAAATCTGCCCCGTGAAGACATCGAAGCAGTGCTGAAAAAATGCCTAGCAGTGCCCACTGAACCTACTGGGTTGAAGCCAGGCCCCGCGCCACCTGTATCCAAAAAGAAAACAAGTTGAACTAATTTTTAAAGGAATGTCTACCAATAAAAAACTCCCCGTTACCGTGCTCAGCGGATTTCTCGGTGCCGGGAAAACCACTCTGCTCAACCATGTCCTCCACAACAAGGAAGGCCTGAAGGTCGCCGTCATCGTCAATGACATGAGCGAAGTCAACGTCGACGCGGAATTGGTGAAAAACGAGCAGACGCTTTCGCGCACGGAAGAAAAACTGGTGGAGATGAGCAATGGCTGCATCTGCTGCACCCTGCGGGAAGACCTGATGATTGAAGTCGAGCGGCTGGCCAGTGAGCAGCGTTTCGACTACTTGCTCATCGAGAGTACAGGCATCAGTGAACCGATTCCGGTGGCCCAAACCTTTTCCTTTGTGGATGAGGACAACGGAATCGACCTGTCCCGTTTCAGCTACATCGACTGCATGGTGACCGTGGTGGATGCCTACAACTTCGTCAAGGACTTCGGCAGCCCGGGAACCCTCATGGACCGGGAACTGACCGATATGGAGGGGGACTACCGCACCGTGGTCAATCTCCTGACCGACCAAGTGGAATTCGCCAATGTCATCCTGCTGAACAAAACCGACCTGGTCGATGAAACTGCCGTGGGGGTGCTGCGTACCATGCTGAAGAAGCTCAATCCTGGTGCCAAGATCATCGAAAGCGCATACAGCAAGATCGATCCAAAGAGATCCTCAACACTGGCTTGTTTGACTTCGATGAAGCCCAGGCGAGCTCCGGCTGGCAGGAAGAACTCGAAAAAGAGGGCCATACCCCCGAAACCGAGGAATACGGCATTGCATCGTTTGTGTACCGCCGCCGCCGGCCTTTCGATCCAGATCGGTTTTGGACCTACGTCGAGCACCACTTTCCGGCGACCATCGTCCGGAGCAAAGGTTTGTTCTGGATGAGTTCGCGTCCGGCCCAGGCCTTGATTTGGAGCCAGGCGGGAGGTTCGCTCAGCACGGATAGTGCAGGGGTATGGTGGGGAAGCATGCCCTTCTCCCGCCGGATCAACTTCATGGGCTTTATTGAAAACCAAAAGGCAATCGAGCGCAACTGGGACGAGCGCTTTGGTGACCGGCGGATTGAGTTGGTGTTTATCGGGCAGGAAATGGACGAGGCGGAAATCACCGAAGCCCTGGATGCCTGCCTGGCCACTGAGCAGGAACTAGGTGGTTCCCTCTGGAAGCTCGATTCCGAAGACCGCTGGCCGGTGCCCCGCGCCGTGCCACCGATGGGATAAGCGGCAAAGCTTCATTCCGAACCACAAAAATGCCGGGCGTGCGATCCATTTCGGAACCGCACGCCCGGAACATGTTGAGGGCAGAAAGCCCAATGGCTCCGCCTCCGGGATCAAGCCTTCGCGTCGACACTCACCACAATATACTTCAACACAAAAGCGTCTTCTTCCGCGCGTACACTGAAATGAATCGCGATGGGCTGGGGATCGCCTTGGTTGAAAATCACCGTAGAATTCGTTTCGAATCCCTGTTTGAACCCGCTCCCTCTCAACTTGGATCGGTCGATTTTGGCAAGCTCAATGGGAAAATAAGAAGGGTCTTTCTGCGAAGGGCCATTGTAATGAAAGTCGAACAATTCGACCTCATCGGCTTCGTGGGGCAAAAAAATGTAGCTCTTACAGGAATTCACGATGGGATAATGGGTAAAATTGTCCCCATGATCCACGGTTTCCACCCAAATCGGAACATTTTGCGGACCGTGATGGGGCGGCGAAAATACATCTTCCAATTCGGAAGCTGCGGCAATGCTGATCTCAGCGTTCTTGACCTTGAACTGGTCCGACGCGAGATCAATGATCTCTTTTAAATTCATAATTACGTCAATTACATATCACACATAAAAAGCCACAAAATAGTTATTTACTCGGATTAAAACAAGGAATGTGCCAGACTTCAATCCAATAAGTGAAAGAAATGATCGGTGATTCAAGGTCCAATTTTTAAGAAATCGTTTTTTGCCCTGCGGGCCGTCCGGCGGCCGGGGCTCAATGGGGACGAGTAGGAGATTTCCCAAGGCAAACTTGTGGCTGGCCCGGAAGTGGGTGACATTTCCTATCTTTGGCGCGCATCTTCAATCGCGTACAACATGAGCAAAAAACCCCGCATTCTGGTTTGCAATGACGACGGCATCACCGCTCCCGGCATCACCGCCTTGTCCCGGGTCGCCCGGGAATTTGGGGAGGTCACGGTGGTGGCTCCCGACAGCCCGCAAAGCGGCATGGGACACGCCATTACCGTCGGTGAGCCATTGCGGCTTCATGAACACGAACTCGAAGGTGGCCACCGGGGCTGGGCGTGTTCCGGCACCCCGGTCGACTGCGTAAAACTCGCCACCGGGGTCCTCCTGGACGAAAAACCTGATCTCCTGGTCTCGGGCATCAACCACGGCTATAACTATTCCATCTCGGTGGTGTATTCGGGTACCATGTCCGCCGCGATGGAAGGAGCGATTGAAGGCATCCCGTCGATTGGTTTTTCCCTGGGTGATTTTTCCTGGGATGCCGATTTTTCCGCCGCCGAAGACGTCGCGCGCTCCCTGATCGGCCGGGCCCTCCACGCGCCCATGCCGGTCGGCACCCTGCTCAACGTCAACATTCCCACCCTCCCCCGGGAGGAGATCCAGGGCATCCGCATCACGCGCCAGGCGCGCGGCCGCTGGGTGGAAGCATTTGACCGGCGCGAAGACCCCTACGGCCGACCCTACTTTTGGCTCACGGGAAAATTCAACGACGAAGACGAGGGCCAGGACACCGATACCTGGGCGCTGAACGAAGGCTACGTCTCCGTCTGTCCGGTCCAATTTGACTTGACGGCTCACCACGCGCTGCCCATCCTCAACCAATGGGACCTCAAACTCAAGTGAAAATCTTCCTCATTGCCGGGGAACCCTCCGGCGACTTGCACGGAAAAAATTTGGTGCGGGCCCTCCGCCAAGCCCATCCGGGAGACATTGATCTGCGCGGCGTGGGCGGAGACGGGCTGGAAGCCGAGGGCATGCACCTCGTCCGCCACATCCGGGAAACCAACTTCATGGGCTTTGTGCAAGTCCTGCAAAACCTGGGCAAAATCCGGCAACTGTTCCGCGATGTCAAAGCCGATGTCCTCGCCTTCCAGCCCGACGTGGTCATCCTGATCGACTATCCGGGCTTCAACCTGCGCCTGGCCAAATTCTTGCACCGCCACGGGATCAAGGTGTTTTACTACATCTCGCCCCAGGTCTGGGCCTGGAAACGGTCCCGGGTCCGCAAGGTCAAACAGTTCGTGGACCGGATGTACGTGATCTTGCCCTTCGAAAAGCCATTTTACGCCGAGGACGGACTGGAAGTCGATTTTGTGGGCCATCCCTTGCTCGACGAAATCAAGCCGGACGCTTACCGCGGGGCCGAACTCCGGGACCGTTTACTCGGTGAAGGCCAGCAATTGGTCGCCCTCTTGCCGGGCAGTCGCAAACAGGAGATTTCCCGGATGCTGCCCGCCATGCTGGAAGTGCTCCCACAGTTCCCCCAGTGCCGCTTTGTGGTGGGGGGCGCGCCGACCCAGGACCTGGCTTTTTACCGGCGGATCATCGGGGATCGGGAGGTTCCGGTCGTGATCGGGCAGACCTACGACCTGCTGGATGCGGCGGATGCGGCGCTGGTGACCTCGGGAACCGCCACCTTGGAAACGGCGCTGTTTCGGGTGCCCGAAGCGGTGTGCTACGCCGGCGGGGCCTTGTCGGTGTTCCTGGCCCGGCGCTTGATCAAGGTCAAATACATCGCCCTCGTCAATCTGGTGCTGGACCGCCTCGCGGTCCGGGAATTCATCCAAAAGGATTTGAATCCCGACCTGCTCGGCGCGGAATTGCGGCGCCTATTGGAGGATCCCGAACGGCGGGCCACCCTCGCCCGGGACTACGCCGAACTCCGCCAGCGGCTGGGGGACGAGGGTGCTTCCAAACGCGCGGCCGATCTGATGCTCAAGCGCCTGGGACAGTCGGTGGCTTCCTCCTGAGCCGTGTCCCACCCCGAGCATTTGTCCGCGACTTTTCCCGCAATACAAGCAAGAATCCCTAAATTCGCAGCATGATCCGATTGTTGACCAGCCTGCTATTCCTCGCGGCCGTTGTCCCCGCTTTGGCCCAGCCCTTTACCCGCGCCGACAGCCTGCGGGGCGCCTTGCGTCCGGAACGCACCTGCTACGATGTCTACTTTTACGACCTCGAAGTCAAAGTCGATCCGGAAAAGCAGCGGATCAGCGGTCGCACCGATATCCACTTCACCGCGATGCAAAACTTCACCGAAATCCAGGTGGACCTCTTCGCCAATATGTTCGTGGACGCCATCACCTTTGAAGGAAAAGCGCTCGACTACCGCCGGGAATTCGACGCGATCTTCATTGAGTTTCCCGAAGAAATCCGCGCCCCCCAGCAAGGGATGGTGCGGGTCGCGTATTCCGGCAATCCCCAAGTGGCCGCCCGTCCGCCCTGGGATGGCGGATTTGTCTGGAAAAAAGACAGCAACGGCAAGCCCTGGGTCGGGGTGGCCTGCGAAGGTACCGGGGCCAGCCTCTGGTGGCCCGGCAAGGACTACCTGGGCGACGAACCGGACAGCATGCGCATCAGCGTCATCCACCCGATTGGGCTGAAGGCGGTCTGCAATGGCAATCAACGCAGCGTGACCGACCTCGATGTCAATTGGACCAAAACCGAGTGGTTCGTCTCCTACCCCATCAACAACTACAATGTCACGCTGAACATCGGCGATTATCTACATTGGTCCGACACCTACACCAATGCCTCCGGCACCCATCCGCTCGACTACTACGTCATGCCGGAAAACGAAGCGAAATCCCGGGAGCAATTCGCCCAGGTCAAGCCCATGCTAGAAGTATTCGAAAAGCACTTCGGGGAATATCCCTTCTGGCGCGACGGCTACGCCCTGGTGGAAACCGCTTATCTGGGCATGGAGCACCAAGGCGCCATTGCCTACGGCAACAAGTACTTACCCGGCTACGCGGGCTATGATGCGCTGGACCTGGGCTGGGACTACATCATCATCCACGAATCGGGGCACGAGTGGTGGGGCAACAGCGTAAGCTGCAAGGACCACGCCGAGCTGTGGATCCACGAGGGATTTTGCACCTACTCGGAGGCAGTTTACGTGGAAGCGCTGTTTGACAAAGCCACCGCGGTCCGCTACCTCCGCAGCCAGCGCCGCAGCATCACCAACCTCTCCCCCATCGTCGGTCCCCTCGACGTCAACTTCAACAACTGGAGCGGATCCGACATGTATTACAAAGGCTCCTGGATGCTGCACACGCTCCGCCACCAGGTCAACGATGACGAACTGTGGTGGAAAACGCTGCGCAATTTCGCCGAAACTTTTCGCCTGAAAAACACCGATACCCAGGAGGTCATCGCCTGGTGGAATGAAGCATTGGGCGCGGACTACACCTGGCTGTGGCGCCAATACCTCTACCACGCCGCTCCGCCCCGGTTGCTCTACAAGCTGAAAAAGAAGGGCAGCAAAAAAACCAAACTCCGCTTCAAATGGGAAGCCGGGGAGTCCGATTTCCGTTTGCCGCTCACCGTACAGTCCACCTCCGGCGAGCCGGTGAAGATCTACCCCACGACCGATTGGAAAAAGGCCAAAATCACGGTTCCCTTCGATCAGTTCAAGTTTGACTACTCCACCTGGTACGGCAAGACCCGGAACGTCGGGAAGAAATGACAGCTCCCGTGCGTCGCCCGGTCCCTTCCTGAGCTCCCCGGTTGTTGCGGTTTGCCCGGATTTGGCGCCCGAAAATGCCTCCGACGCGCGTGGTCCCGCGCGTCCATGCGAGGTATCGGGTTCCCGTTCAACCATTGTCAGTTGCGCGTTCCGAACCCGCGAATTGGAAATTCTATGGGGAAAATCCGCGGGGGCCGCACGGCGTGCCGTGCGGCTACGGTCCCTGTGTTGTAGCGACGCTTTAGGTTGCGCGTTCCGAACGCGCCAATGAAAATCGGAAATTGAGGAATTGATAATTCAAATGAGGTTTCCGCTTTGAATCACTTGGGCACCGGCTTCGGTCATCTCCCGGATTGCATTGGGGATGTCGTCCGGAGAAATGCCCACCCCACGAGAAGCATCCTCGATCAGGTAGGTGCGGAATCCCAAGGACAGAGCATCGAGTACCGTGTACTTCACGCAGTAGTCGGTCGCCAGGCCCAAGACATAGACCGTTTCGACTCCCCGTTCGAGCAGGAAATCCCCCAAACCGGTCGCCTGCCGGCGGCCATTGTCAAAAAATCCGCTGTAGCTGTCTACCGTGGCCTCGGTGCCTTTGGGAAATATCCGGGTCACAGCGCGGGTGTCGAGTTCGGCGGAAAATTCCGCCCCCGGCGTATCCTGCACGCAATGCACCGGCCACAACACTTGATCGAGGCCGTGGAGATCCACCACTTCGTAGAGGTCGTGCCCGGCATGGTTCGCGGCAAAACTTCCGTGGTCGGAGGGGTGAAAGTCCTGGGTCATGACCACCAGGGAAAACTTTTTCTGAATTGCATTGGCGAGGGGAATCACCGCATCGCCTTGGGGGACGGCCAGCGCACCGCCAGGCAAAAAATCATTTTGCAAGTCCACCAGGATCAGGGCGCTATTGTCTTCAACTGCTTTCATGATTATTTATTTGTGAGTTAGTTCTAAGAGGCGATTTAAAATTGGTTGGTGAAATTTGTTAGCGCAGATTTTTTTGTCCATCGAAGCTCATTTTGGAGTCCATAGCCAAAGCTATGGACGAGAAAATAGCGGAAGAGGGGCGAAAAAAGATGCCATAGCAAAATCGCAGAATTAAATTTAAACCGCCTCTAACATTAAATGCGGAAGTTCATTCCCTTTTCCGCCAGGGCACGGTACTTTGACTCATCAAAGCGGTACAACTTCGCCGAGCGAAAGGGCGCTTCCTGTTTGCGTTCGTTCAGGTCCAACAAAATATCCAGCCCCATCAGCTTTTTGCGGAAGTTACGTTTGTCGAGTTCTTCCCCGAGCACATTTTCGTAGAGCTGCTGCAGTTCAGAAAGGGCAAATTTTTCCGGCAACAGCTCAAATCCCACCGGAGCGTAGCGGACCTTGGCCCGCAAGCGTTCAATGGCGTACTCTAGGATCTTGGCGTGGTCAAACGCCAACTCCGGCACCGAATCCAATGAAAACCAGCGGGCGTCCCGGGCATCGGTATCGCCTTTGGGGGGTGCGAAGCGGCCCTTATCGATAAGGGCGTAATAGGCCACGGTGACCACCCGGCCCCGCGGATCGCGCTCGATTCCCCCGAAAGTAAACAACTGTTCGAGGTACATGTCGGTGAGGCCGGTTTCTTCCTGAAGCTCCCGCCGCGCACTGGCTTCCAGTTCCTCGTCCATCCCGACAAACCCACCCGGCAGCGCCCAACTGCCCTCATAGGGCGCAATTCCCCGCTGCACCAGCAAGATTTCCAGTCCTCCCGGCGTCCACGCAAACACGACACAGTCAGTGGTCAAAGCCGGTCGCGGATATTCGTAGGTAAATGACATCTCAAGAATTTTCAATTTCCAATTTCTCAATTTCCAATGTTGCAATTCTCAACGCGGCAATTATCTGATAACCGTATACAATTGGAAATTGCAAATTGTACATTCGAAATTTTAAATAATGTGGGTTTGGATCCAGTCCGCAAAAATCCCGCTGACGCTGAGGACTTCCACTTGGGGGTGAGCAATTGCCTGGGTGCGGGGGTGGGTATCGGTCACGGCGATCTGCTCGAAAAGATTGCTGGCCATCAGTCGTTGCAAAGCATCTTCCGGAAGGACACCGTGCGTCGCAATCGCACAGATCCGGGCGGCCCCCGCGTCCAGGTAGGCCCGGGCGGCATTGAGCAAGGATCCTCCGGTGCGGATCATGTCGTCGTAAATGATCACTGTACTGCCTTTGACACTTGCGCTCATGGCCCGCAATTCGGTTTTGCGGCCATCAATCCGGCGCTTGAACACAAATGCTGCATCGACTCCGAGTTCATTCGCCAGGGACTCCACCCATTTGGCGCGGCCTGCGTCGGTACTGGCCAGGACAAATTGCTCACCGCCCCAGCGCCGACAGGTCTCTAGGATGACCGGCTTAGCGTAGAGCTGCAAGGGAACGACATTGCCTTCAAAATAATAGGTAATGCCGGCCGCGTGCAGATCCATCAGCACGATGCGGTTGCTCTTGGCTGCAGTTGGGATGCTCGACAGCAACCGGGCCCGGGCCTTGGCCGTCACCACTTCCCCCGAACGCACACTCCGCTCCATCGTCGAATAGGCAAAGTAGGGCACCATCAGCGTCAAGCTGGCCGCGCCGTGCTTGACCATGGAACAGGCCAAATCGTACAGTTCCAGCGTCGCCGCATCCGAGTGGGTTCCCCCCAACAGGACCACATTCCGCTCACTGACCGTGGTAACGATGCGTTGATAGCGCTCTCCGTCAGGAAAATTTCTCACTTCGACGATTCCCGCTTCGAGGTCCACGGCCGCACCGATTTTGTCCCCGAGATACTGATAAGGCTGAGTAGAAAAGAGTAACGGATTATTGACCATGACGTGCTGCATTGATGAGCCGCAATTTAAGCGCGTGGAGATTCTCCTCCAATCCCACCAGAAAAGCGGTCTCCACCGTCAATTGACGGATCGCTTCGGGAAACTGCTGCAACCAGGTCTTCCCCGCATTCCGGATGTGGTCCAATGAAGGCCGGGCCGCAACCAACTTACCGTTCCGAAATACCGGACGCAGCAAGTCGGTGTGGGCATCGTGGGTGGGCAGCGGCAGCCACCGATCCCGCTCCACCGGGTTCATCAACTTCTCTGACTTTACGTCCATCTCCTCATTGTACAGCAGATCCGCTACCGGACGCCCCTCCCGGAACAAGCGCCGCACCTGCAGCACCCCCGGATTCGAGACCTTGATCAATTGCTCCGACAGTTTCACTTTGTACTCCCAGGACCCACCGGCATCCCGAATCGCGGACAACTTGTACACCCCGCCCAAAGCCGGCTGATCGTAACTGGTCGCCAGCTTTGTTCCGACCCCCCAAATTGCAATTTGGGCACCCCGCGCTTTGAGGTCCGCGATGCTGTGATCGTTCAGATCATTGCTCGCAACGATTTTGACTTCCGGCAGGCCCGCCACATCCAGGATCTTCCGGGCCTGAATACTCAACTCCGCGAGATCTCCTGAATCCAGGCGCACTCCGATCATTTCGTGGCCCAGTTCCCGGAGGCGACGGCCCATTTCGGCCGCCTTCCGCACCCCTTCGAGGGTATCGTAAGTATCCACCAGAAACACACAGTTATTGGGCATCGCCCGGGCATAGGCGGCAAATGCCTCCATCTCCGTATCGTGGGCCATGACCCAGCTGTGGGCGTGGGTACCCCGCACCGGAATGTCGTACAGCTTTCCCGCCAGTACATTAGAAGTAGCGTGTACTCCCCCAACGTAGGCCGCCCGACTCGCGGACAATCCACCATCAATGCCTTGCGCCCGGCGCAAACCAAACTCCAGCACCGTATCATTCCCCGCAACCTGCATGATCCGGGAAGCTTTGGTCGCCACCAAGGTCTGAAAATTGATCACCGTGAGCAGCGGCGTTTCCAGCAATTGACATTGCCAAAGCGGTCCCTTGATCCGCAACAACGGTTCGTGGGGAAAAGCGGGCGTCCCTTCCGGCATCGCATCGACATCGCAGGCAAACTCCGCCGCCCGCAAAAAATCGATAAAAGCCGGATCGAACAGCGGCGCGCCATCGTTGCCCCGCAGACCCGCGAGATAAGCCAAATCATCTTCGGAAAAGGCAAAATTTTCCATCAGATCCATGGCCGGTTCCAGTCCCGCCGCCAGCGCGTAGCCCCCACCAAAGGGATTTTTCCGGAAAAAGAGGTGAAAAACCGCTTCTCGCTCCGCAGTGCCACTTTGCCAGTAGCCGTAGGCCATGGTAATCTGATACAGGTCGGTAAGAAGAGCAAGCGAAGGGCGGTAGAGCGTAGCGAGAGAGTTCATGAGGGCGGAAGATGGATGGTGTGTACTTTTTACACATTCAACGGAAGCGAAGAAAAAATGTTGCGCTCCCCGACGGGATAAAAATAACTTGTCGCGGGGAAAACTCCATTGCGCCTCAAAGACAGATCGGAGAACCGCTTTCTGCGTTTCTCCGATCCGACTTTGTGGTTCTTTACTGTCCGCGGGCAAGGATTGACCACGAAATCCCCCCAACTATCCCACCTCCCCGAGCAGCCGGCGCAGATCCGCGATGACATCCGCCTGGTCCCAGATCGTATTTTGATAAATCCGGGCAATGCATCCCTCTCGGTCGAGAATCAACAACTGCAGCGCATGCAGGCCCACCTGCCCGTGTCCGTAGGCCACGGGCACTCCCAAACGATCCGTCAACTCTTCCACCGACCCTTCCAGATTGCGCAGCATCTTACCGTGGGGACCGAATTGAAAACCGCGCGCCTCGCCAAAGCGGTACAGGCGGTGCGGCACATCGTAATCGGGATCAAAAGTGACCGCCAGAACCTTTACCCAGGGCAAAAGTCCACTCTCCCGCAACTTGCGCTGGAGCCGACCCAGATACTGGATGGTCATGGAACACTTGTTCGGGTTTTCGCAGCGGGTATAGAAGAAGCTTAACACCGTAGGTTGCCCGGTCAGCAATTCTTCGAACCGGTAGGTCTGTCCGGTCTGATCCATGACTGCAACCGCCAATTCGGGCACGGTACACCGGGCGGAAAGTGGAAGCCATTTTCCTTTTGCCCAGGTTGTGAGCGCCGGTGCCTCCCCCCCACTTCCTTTCCCGGGGCGGCGGCAGCAGAGCGGTAAATCCCGTTCGATGACCGCAACTGCCCTTTGCGCGGCCCGCACCAATTCCGGCGATTGCCAGTGCTCGAGCGGCACATCGGCTTCCGCGATTGCCCCCAAATCGACCAGCGCCGGCTGCGCGCCTTTCCCGATTCGCCGCAAGGCATGGACCACTTCGAGACGTGCCGTGGTGGGATGCTCAAGCGGCCAACGGGGATTGTAATCCTCCAAAGAAAAGTGATCGTCCCGGAAACCACCCTTCAAAAACCGCCGCAACTCCGGGACCAGAGCCCCCCCAAAGCGCGGCAATTTCCCCGCAAGCCGCGCCGCTGCCCCGACCATCAATGGCTGGCTTTCCAGGCGCAGCGCCGCCAGGCAATAAGGAACTGCGCCCGCCGGGGGCGCTTCCATGGCCGCCAAACAGGCAAATACGTAGGGACGCAAGCGGGCAATTTCCCGCGGACCACGCCCCCGGTAGATGCAATGGTCCTCGGCCAGGAGTTCGGTCAAGAGGCCACGGGCCGCCGGCACGCTCGCCCCCCGCTCCCGCACAACCTGCAAGGCGTGCGCAATTTCGACATCGTCCGCCTGCGCGTCAAAGTGCCGCAATGCGTGTAACTGCGCGGCCAGCAGCCCGTCGGGGCACTGAGCCCCCAACCTTCCAGCCAGCACGGTGGCCAGCGCAATGATCAGCAAGGGGAGCCCCCCAACCGCCCTCAGATAACGGCTTGCCATCAGAAATCTATTTTAAGCCGGTTGATGTAGTCTTCCACCACCTTCCCCAATGCCTCCGACTTTGCCCGGGAGCGCAGGGACCGAACATTCTGATCAAACTGATCCAGCTCTCCCTCATTTCGGGGGCGGACCCGGGGACTGCGGCGCTGGTACATGACCGTCTGAATGGCCATGATCCGCAGGGCATCCGGCGCCGAGTCATCCCCTACCAGGCCAGCGGTAATTTCGCTGAAGGATGCCGGCTGATTGGCCTGGGTGCTCACCAGGGCGGCGCGGCGCAGGATCAAATCGGCATTGGCGTCATTCAGATAGCCGAGAATGACCGGCTGGGCTTCTGAATACGGTCCGAGGATATTCACACACGCCAAGCGGGTGCGGGAATCCTTGGTGCTCTGCATGATTTTGAGCAAATCCGGATAATAATCGGTGTGGCTGTCTAGCCCGATCAGATTCACCGCTTCATAGTCCGGCAGCAAGTCCGCATTCTCCTCCTTGAGCCCATCAATGAGCAACTGCTGGGCATAATCGTCGCCGAATGCGCACAAAATCCGCAAAGCTCCCCGCCGAATGGTCAAATCTTTGTCTTGAGCAACCGTGCGGAGCACATCAAATGTTTTTTCTGCGTCCTGGATCATTGCGGGCGCGGCGACGGCCGCCAGGGACACAGCTTTCATTGACGCGCGGCGCAAAGTAGGGCTCTGCTCGACATCGCCGAGTAGGTCCACGACTTCCGAGGCCAGCCGATCATCCCGCACCAATTGCGGATCGAGCAGTCCCAGGGCCCGGGACCGAATGGTATCACTCTCTTTGGTATTCCGGAAGGTTGCGAGTACCCGGGGGATAAGCTCCTGATTGGTGACAATGACCAGGGTATCGGCTGCCGCCAGCCGGCGGACCTCGGGAGCCTGTGGATTCAGAAAAACCCGCATCAGCTTGTCGCTCAGTTCCTGGTAGGCCGCAACTTCGGCTTGGATCTGGGCCCGGGTACGCTGGGCCATGAGCTGGCTGCTGAAGAGCAACAGGCAAGCCACAACGCCGTTCAGGGCAATGCGATATGTTGAATTTGCTTTCATGATTGCTTCTTGAAATAACGAATTACACGGTTCAAAATTCTCCTACGTCGTCGTAACTGACCTTGGTGCCCGGATTGACCGCTGAAGAAACGCGGTTGCTTCGGTAATCGACCAGGTCAAAGGGGCGTGGGTTGGCCCCGGGCGCCAAAATGGCTCCCTGCGTCTGGGGAAAGGGACCGCCGGGCGCGGTCAGAGGGCGCTCGTCCAGGGCTGAGCCTCCGCTACCGGTGGATTCGTTCCAGGGCCACATGGTATCTTCCAGGTAGTTCCCGATATGAACTGTCGCTCCGGCTGCGGGAAAGGTGCCCGCCGGCGAGTACGCCAGAGTGGAGTTGGGATCCCAACGGTCATTGGCCCATTGCCAGGAAGCCCAGAGACGATCAACGTTGCAGTGGAGCATCATGAACAATGGATCGCGGACTGCCGTGGAAATTGCCCCCAACCAGCCGCCGCCGCCCGTTTGCACGTGTGCTGTCCCGTGTGGATTGCCTTCCATCGCGAGGAAACTGCTGTAATCGCTTCCCAGCCCCAAAACCGCCGCTTCCGAAGCAATGCCCGAGGGAGGATCTACCGGGTCGAAATTGGGATCCCGAGAAATGCCCGCAAATCCCGAAATTGACCAGGTGCTCAGGGGGTTGGTTGGATCAAAAGTCGCGTAGCCGGTGAGATCGGCGGGACCACCCATGAAGTCATCGCTAAACACGTTCGGGGCCGCCAGGGAAAATCGCCAGTACGGCAGGGTCACACTGGGGTCGATCCCTTGCAGTTCCCGCTCCAATCGCAAAATGAACGCCCGGTGCCAGGGCAAGAAGGCCGGTGAGGAAACCCCCGAATAGCTGTGGGCTTCGTACCGGGCCGTAGCGTGAATGTCTTGGTACACTTGGTATAAGTCGTAGGTCGAATTGTGCGCCGCGTAAGCATCCAGGAATCGCTCCCGCTCTTCGGGCGTGAGTCCATTTGCGTTCTTACGGACCCGAACCATCATGCCTCCCCGGCTCAATACCGTTCCCGGAATCCCGGCATTCAGTTCGACCACTTCCAGGACCGCATCTTTGTCCCGGATACTCGGGCTTCCGTAGTCACCGGCAACGTAAAACGATACCGTCGACCCATCGTCAGGAATGGTGATATCCACAAAGGAATTGGTTGCGGTAGTGGTGTGCGCAGTCAATGAGCCATCTGCGGCAAAAACCAACTGTCCCGTTGTACCGGCAAGGTTGCGTACCCGAGCGGTCACCGGACTGTTGAAAGAGGGGTGATTCAGCAATCGGACTGTACAACTCAACGGCGCCCAACCGGCGTAATCGTCAATGGTGGTGGTGCTGGCGGCGATGGACAGGCTGACTTCCGCGGCAGGGACCGGCAGTGGAGCGGTGGTGACCATCAGCGCGTGCCGAGCCAATACCGCTTCGTCCATGGACAAGCGATCCTCGTCCAACTGGATGACCGCGTCTTTGTCGCGGGTGCTGTTGCTGCTGCCCCGGACGTAAAAAGTTGCCCAGGAGCCATCCGCTGGCAGGCTGATGTTCAAGGAAGTCGTGCCCGATCCGCTTCCGGTACTGGAAAATACCAGTTGCCCACCGACCGAAGGGTCCATGTTGATCAGAGTAGACGCAACCGCACTGGAAAACGCGCGGCTGTTGGTGATGCGGGCCCGGCAAGCAACCCAGGTGCTGGTGGTGACGTAGTCGTCGATGAATTGCTCGGTGTCATTGACCTGGATTTCGACTAGGGGCAGGTCCTCATCGGGACGCAAGGGGTTATCGGGACACCCCAAACTGGTCAAAATGATCACCAATAGACCCAAAATTTTCAATTGTTCCATAATGGGATTGTTTGGTTGTACATTGTGTTTCAATGCATAGACGCGTGAACTAGAGGGATTCCATGCGCCAAACCAAATATTTTTTCAGATTAACAAAAATCTGCCCATTTCTGGTTTAATCGCTATTTCCGCAGTTCGGAAATCCCCGCCGCAACTTCGGCCGCGGAGGCCCGCTGCAACAACAACATGCGAAAACCCGTGGCCGCATACTCCTCCAGGTTTACTCCCGTCCGGTACAACTCCCCAAACAAGGCGATCAGATCTCCGGTGCGAAACTCAAGATTTGCCTCCAAATAAAACTCAATCGTCCCCGTCCCGAGTTCCAGTTGAAAGCGCGCCGCGCGCTGCTGAAACAAGTTGCCACTGAGAAACTGAAAGGTGCGGGAGAATTGGGTAGGGAAATGAAAGTAGCGCAGACGCTCGACTTCCCGGTAGGGATATTCTGCAATCACTGCCTTGCCCGTCTTGACGAGGAGCCGATCCACTTGCCATTCCAGCACCTCCCCGCGCTGGCGCTGCATGCGCGGAGCAAAGCGGGACAGGGTTAGGAAAATGGGTAAGGCCATGCCGCAAACTACAGGTTTTCTGGGCGATTGCCAATTGCCGACTTCCCCATGGCAAACAACTTGGAGTTGCATTTCGTAATCATGGTGCGGTTTCCTTTTCGGGACAAAAACAGTAAATTGAAAATTCACCAAACGGAAGAGGTTGCGAAGATCAATGAATAAATTTGGTTGGCTTTTTATGGGATTCGTTTTGCTTGCGACGGGAAGCAAAGCCCAGGACAAGTATTGGGTGTTTTTTCAGGACAAAGGCTTGGAAGCCGCTCAGTTTTCCGCGGGGGCCGAAAAATTGTTGTCGCCCCGCGCCATCGCCCGCCGGGCCCGCCACGGATTTACCTTTTCCCCGGCCGACTACCCCGTTTCGGCCACGTACTTACGGCAGTTGCAAGACGCCGGCGTGCAGATCCACGCCACCTCAAAGTGGATGAACGCCGCGAGTATCCGCACCGCATTGGACTACCGCCACCTCCAGCAAGCCTGCCCCGCGATTGTGGACATGCGACCGGTTGGTCGGTACATTTGCACCTCGCACCCTGCCGCTACCTCCATCTCACAAATCACCGATACCTTGCCCGATTCCAGCAGTACCTCATTCACCTACGGCGTCTCAGCCAATCAACTTGACAAGATGGAACTGCCCTGCCTCCACGAACGCGGATACACCGGCGAGGGCGTACTGGTGGCGGTATTTGATGCCGGATTTTACAATGTAGATACGATTTCGGCTTTTGATTCGACCTGGTTAAACAACCGGGTGGTCTCCTACTATGATTTTGTGGACAACGATTCGACGATCTTCAACGAAAGTACCCACGGGCTGGGAGTTATTTCCACCATCATCGCCAATCGCCCGGGGGTATACGTGGGCGCAGCCCCGCACGTGAGCGTGGTCATGGCGCGGACGGAAAACGTATTTTCCGAAACCCACCAGGAGGAAGACGACTGGCTGCGGGCGATGGAATGGGCGGACTCAATCGGGGTCGACATCATCCAGAGTTCGTTGGGGTACAACTACTTCGACACGGGCGAAGGCGACTACACCTACCAAGACATGAACGGCGATACGGCGATCATCACGCGCGCCGCCGACCTGGCGGCGGCCCGGGGCATCCTCGTGGTGACCAGCGCCGGAAACGAAGGCAATGGCAGTTGGCGTTACATCACCGCCCCCTGCGACGCGGACAGCGTGCTGTGCGTGGGCTCCATCAACCCAAACGACACCCGGAGCAGTTTCTCGTCGGTGGGACCGACGGCGGATGGCCGCATCAAACCGGACGTCGTGGCCATGGGAGGCGCGGCCCGCATCATCAATACCAGTGGCAATCCCGGTACCGGCAGCGGAACATCCTTCGCCGCCCCCCAAATCGCAGGCCTCGTGGCCTGTTTGATCCAAGCCCATCCCAACCGCAGCAATATGGACGTCATCGCAGCGGTCAAGCAGAGTGCCGATCAATTCTTGAATCCGGACTCACTGCTGGGCCACGGGGTCCCCAATGCCTGCATCGCCGACTCCATCCTGTCCGAAATGGATTCCCTGGCCCTGGAGAGTGCAACCATGGAAAATATTCAGCAGTACGTACGCATATTCCCGAACCCGGCGGAAGATATCCTCGTATTGGAGGTGAACACGTCGCAACCCAGGCTACAAAAAATCGACGTTCTCAACGCAGCCGGTGCGCGTGTCATCGGCATACCGGTCACCCAAAAATCAATTTATGAGATCGGTGTGCAGGACTTGCCCGCCGGCATGTACATATTGCGCATGGACTTTGGCGACGGCAGGTTACATTCGGAGAAGTTTATCCGACAATGAATGGACCTTTACCACGCTAACCCAATCGCTATCGCCCTATGAGTTTTTTGGCTGAACTTGGTCGCGGCTTGAATGCCTACGGAGAAGCGCACCGCGTAATTTTCCGGCACAATCTGCAAAAGTACCTCATCATTCCCGGCGTGGTCTGCATCGCGTACGCCGCGCTCTTTTTTCTCGCCGTCGGGGGATCCGGTGCCCTGATCTCCATCGATACCGCCGAACTTCCCTGGATACTGAGTTGGCTGGGCAGCGCCGCCAACTGGGTATACCGCGTATTTTATTGGACGGCGCTGATCTTTCTGTTTTTCGTTTCTTTCCGCTACGTCGTACAGGTGCTCCTGTCGCCCTATCTTTCAAAGTTGAGCGAGGTCGTTGAGGCAAGGGTCCTGGGACAGGACCCTCCAGAATTGGGCTGGCAAGAGTACGCTTCGGATATGGTTCGGGCCTTTCGCCTGGCCATCCGCAATCTGATTCGGGAAGTGCTGCTGTGCTTTGTGATCAGCTTCGTACCGATGGTCGGTGCGATTGGGGTTTTTCTCATCGCCAGCTATTACATGGGCTTCGGATTCATGGATTACACCCTGGAGCGGCACCGGATCAATACCCGGGAAAGCGCTCGATTCTGTCGCACGCACTCGGGACTCAGTGTGGGACTGGGCCTCGTCGCCAACGTGGGCATATTGATCCCGGTCATTGGGTGGCTGATCGTCCCGACCTACGCGACGGTGGCGAGCACCCTGGAAACGATGAAACTCTTGCCCCCGCTGCCCCGGAAAGCGGGATTGGGCGGCGATCCATTTACCCGGCAATTTTCCGGCGCCTAATCGCAAAGACGCATATCCAACCTATGGGCCGGACGGCAATCCGGCAAAGCCTCGCAAAGCCTCACCCACACGCGGGGTATCGTGCGCCCAAGATCCCCCGTCCGGAAACAAATATTGGGTTGGGGAATGCCAACCGTACGGTAGCGCCACCGGGATTTTCCCGGACGGCAATTCCGGGGGCAAAATTGTCGTCTGTCCCACCGACACCGCGAATCCGAAAATCCCTATCTTCGGGCATGATCCGTGCTACGCTTCTCTCGATTGCCTTTGGGCTATTGCTGTCCCCTCTGTGGGCGCAATCCTCTGAGGTAACCGCGGAGATCCTCAAGTTTTCCTTGGCGCAGGACGAGATCGATGACGAAGGGCGCCGCGGGATATCCATGAAGCTGGACCTGCGGATTCGCCCCGCTTTCGAGGCGTTTGACCGCCGGCGCTTTGACTTGACTTGGCGCCTCGAAAACGAAGCCGGGAAGACCATTTACCGAAGTCGGGACCAGGCCGATTATCTGGACCAAAAGGAAAGTGTGATGGCGCGCAAGCCTTGGGGCAAGTCTACCGTGCGCTACATGGTCAAAGAAGGCATCGAAATTCCCCTGCCCTATGCCCTTTTGCCTTTGCCCGCCGGTCCCCAAAAGCTGAAGATTGTTTTTTCCCTCCAAAACGAATACGTCAAGCTGAAGGACTTCGCCGCCCGCGACCTGGAATTTCAGCAGCGTGTCTTTGTCAAACATCCCCTGATCCAGCAGCTTTTCAAGCTCGAAAAACTCAGTTTTGAGTACGATGTCCCGGGGTTTGGGGTCAAGGAAACCGGGATACTGGTCCGATTTGACCTGCTGCCCCGCTACGGGCAGGACGAATCCTCCGACGAAGGCTACACGCTGTACTGGCTGCTACGGGACACCAGCGGCAAAGTCGTATTTGATTCCCGAAAGGCCGAATCCATCCACCACCGTGAGAAGCACGTCTACTTCAAAAATCTTCAGGACAACCGCTTCCGCTCCGTGGATCTGTTTATGCGCTACCGTGAAATCGCCCTCTCCGGACCGGAGAAAGTCTTTTTGGTCCTCATCGCCGAGGCCAATGAAGATGAGCGCCGGGAAATCTACGCGAAACCGCACCGGCTGGATGTTCCCCGCAAGTACCGCTTTGCCGAGCAGGAGTTCAACTTGCGCAACCTGCGCGCGCAAGCGGTTTCCCGGTCCGGCGCGGCAGGAATCAGTATCAATTTCACCCTCACCTTGAGCCAGTACGGCCCCCGCCTCGATCCCGAAATCGGGGACTACGTCGTCTATCCGGTGCTGCGGGACATTTCGGGAAATGTCCTCTACGCGCCCCCCTCTTTTCCCACTGAGCAGTCGGGAAACGGTTGGGAAACCTACGCCACTGCCGCATTTACCGACCAAGGCCCGCTCAACGTGCAACTCTTCCTGCCCTGGTACGTCCTCGATTTGCCGCCGGGCAAAACCCAGTTGCAGTATTCTCTCTTTGTCACCGACCGGCAAAAGCAGTTTAAATTTCCCGAACTGAGCAAAGGCGGCATTGCGGTCACTTGTCCGGAAATCCGCGAGTACCGCGTCGAAGTGGAGGAATTCCGCATGAAAGACGGGGAATACGACACCGAGGTCCGGCCGATTTCCAGTCGGCTCCCGGATCTGCAATGGACCCTGCGGGTGGGGCCCCGTCGCCGCTACACCAGCCCCCGCCGCAAGAATTCGCTCAGCGCCCCCAAAGGCTTCGCATTCCTCAAGGTGGCCCGGGGCGACAGTATTTTCCTCGTCCTGTACGACATCGACTCGGGTTTTTTCAACCAAGATGACTTCCTGGGAAGCTGGAATCTCCCCTACCTCGATGGGGGGGCAAAGTTTGTGATTGAGGAACGCAACCAAGGAAATTTGAGTGGGCTGCGCGTGCTCATGGAACGCCGACGCTGACCCACACCAAGGATCACTTACCTATGCAAATCACCCGCCACGCTACCGCACGCAGCTTTTTGGCCCGGACCCGTCCCCTACTGGAAGGCAATGAAGCCGTCAATAGCCTACTCCTGGGCCTTGCCGAAAGGCACGCTAGGAGCGAGGTCAATGACCCGGAGGACACGCTTTTCCTGGAAATCTCAGCGTCCGGCGAGCCGATATTTGCAATTTTGCGTGCTGCTTCCCCAAAAGTGGTGATTTACGGACATCCCGAACACTGGCGCGCGGTGGCCCCGGCGGTATTGCCGGCCACCCGGAAGTATTTTCCCCATCTGGAAGGGTTCAATGGCCTGAACGAGCAGGTGCGGGGCGTCGTGGAAGCCCACGGTATCGCCTACAAAATCAAGTTTTCCCAAGGTCTGTTCCGCCTGGATCAGGTCACTTTTCCGCCCCACCCTCCGGGCCATGCACGGGTGGCCGAACCGGCTGATCTGGAACTCCTGACCGAATGGATGGTCCGCTTTGTGGTGGAAGCCATGCACAAAACGCCGGATCGTTCCGATTTGCGGGACCGCCTCACGGGACTCCGAGGGGACGAGCGCATGTGGGTGTGGGATGACGGGGGAATCGTGGCGATGGCGATGCCCAATCGCCCCACCCGCCACGGGATCTCGATTTCCTACGTTTACACGCCACCGGAACGCCGCCGCAAAGGCTACGCTACTTGCCTGACGGCGGCTTTGAGTGAAGCGATGCTGCGGGCGGGATATCACTTCACTGCGCTCTTCACCGACCTGGCCAATCCCACTTCGAATTCGATCTACCGGAAGATCGGCTACCACAAAATCGCGGAGTTTTCTGACTTGGAGTTGCTTTAGAGCTTTCTAAATGGAGGGTTTCTGATTTCCGATTGGGCACTCTGGGAGAATTTTGACGCGTGCGGAAGTCGCCCACTTATTTTGTCATCTCGACGATCAAGGAAGGCGCCCACTTATTTTGTCATCTCGACGACCGAAGAATGAGGGAGGAGAGATCTTTCCCGGCGCGATTCACTTTTCGGGAAACCGACACCGGAAAAGATATCTCCTCCTACGTCGTCGATATGCCAATCGGGGGGAAAGCAATGCAATGACGAGTCCGAGATTCATTTACCGGAAAGAGCCAAAAAAACGCAAAATCCCCGAAAACAAACGCAGAATCGCGCGGCTTTCGGGGATTGCGCTCTCCGGAGGGAATTATTGGGCGGCTTCGGCCTCGATGCCCATCTGGCCGCGCATCATTCCGAAGAACGCATCATCGTCCATGCTGTAGCGGGCACCCAGAAGCTGCTCGGCGTCTGCCCCGACAATGTAACGCAGTTGACTGGACTCGTCGATGGTGGCGGCGTAGATTTTCTCCGCGGCGTACTCGGCGGTGCTGTAGCTTTCCGTCCGGCTGGGATCCTGGAAGGCAGCGAATAACTTGCCCACCAATTCATTGTACTCCGCCAACTTTTCGTCGTGCTGGAAGTCCATGGAACGGCCACCAAAGTCGGTGTGTACCCCGCCCGGCTCGATCAGTTTCACCTTGATGCCAATCGGAGCCAATTCGTACTGCAGCGACTCGCTGAAGCCTTCGACGGCCCACTTAGTCGAGTGATAGGGGCTGATCAACGGGAAGGTGATCCGTCCCCCCACAGAAGAAACGTTCAGGATGACGCCATTGCGATTTTCCCGAAAATGGGGCAAAATTGCCCGGGTGACATCAAACAGGCCAAAGACATTGACTTCGTACTGGCGCTGGATGGATTCTCGGGTAATCGACTCAAATGATCCCATGAGTCCATAACCGGCATTGTTCAGAAGGGCGTCAATCTTACCGAAACGGTCCTTTCCGGCGGAGATGGCGGAGGAAATGGAGGCGAGGTCCTGAACATCCAGGCGGGTGACCAAGACATTGTCCAGTGCGTTCAGTTCAGTTTCGTTTTCCGGACGGCGCATAGTGGCGATAACGTTCCAACCATTGGCGTGAAAGTGCTTGGCGCAGGCACGGCCGATGCCGGTACTGGAACCCGTAATTAAAATCGTGTTGCTCATGTTCTTGTGTTTAAAAGAGGATGTATGGGGTGGATTCAAAATCGAGGCTTGATCAAATCCTACGCTACAAAGAAAGTGCGCTACGCACAGAATCTTGAACACTTTTTACCGGTCCTGCAACACTTTTTCCGGATCGGGATCCTGGGGGGGTAAAAAGGATGCGCGGTGGGGGAACCAGGGTTCCTCCACCGCGACATTTGCCCGGGCGGGTCCGCCTTTCAATTGAGATCGGTTTCGCGGTATTGCTGCGGGGTCATGCCGGTCTGTTGCTTGAACATTCGGCTGAAGTAATGCGGATAGTTAAAGCCCAGGTCGTAAGCGATGCTACTCACATTGTCGGAGCGAGTGAGCAGGAGGGTTTTGGCTTGCTCCACCACAAAATGGTTGATATGCTCCTTCGCATTGCGGCCGGTTTCCTTTTTGAGCAAGTCGCTCAGGTAATTCGGGGACAAATTGACCTGATCGGCGATGTAGCCCACCGAGGGCGTGCCCGATTTCAACTGCAAACCTTGGGTGTAATACGTCTGTAGGCTGGACTCAACCTTGGTGACCATGTCTTCGTTGTGGCGGGCGCGGGTGTGGAACTGGCGCTCGTAGAACCGCATCGAGTAATTCAGCAACAATTCGATGCTGGACACGAACAGGCTCTGGCTGTGGCTGTCGATGTTTTGGTGATACTCGTACTCGATCTTCTGGATGATGTCGTCGAGGATTTGCTCTTCCTTTTCGGACATGTGCAGGGCTTCGTGGACATCGTAGGAGAAAAACGTGTAGCGGGACATGCTTTGGCCCAAATTACTGCCCCGCAGGAGATCAGGATGAAAAAACAGCATCCATCCGGTGGATTGCACCGTATTGCCCGTCGAGGTGATCACTTGATTGGGTGCGGTGAACAGCAACACCCCCTCTTCGAAGTCGTAGTAATTCCGCCCGTACAACATGCCGCAACCGCCGTCTTTCTTGCTGATCATGTAGAAATCATTGGTGTAGCGTACACCCACCGGTTTGTTCTTGCCCTGCAGGGCCGCTACGTCGATAACGCTGATGAGGGGATGCTGCGGCTTGGGCAAGCCAAGTGCCTGATGCAACTGCGAGATGGATTCAATACGGATGATGTCCTGGGCCATGATCGATGATATTGCTGGTTTAGCGGCGTTCAAATTTGATCCTACGTGGTGCGACGGCAGGCTTCACAAATCAATTGTCCGCCGCCAATGACAAAAGTAGGAGGACGCCGTCACACCGGCTAACACAATTGCCGGATGCTGCAACACTTATTCCGGATTGGGCGGGTCCATCCTCCCCGACTACCGTTCGTTGATCGCCGGGCGACTTTGCTTGAAAAAGTTAGCTTAAATCCGTGGCTTTTGCCAGATTGGGAAGACAGATGTTCGCCCTTACCCGCATACAATTGATCCGCCTCCTCCACATCAGTGGTTGGCTCACCTTCGCAATTTTTTCGGTGGCGATCCGTTCTTCGGTGACCTCGGTGGGCCTGGCTTTGCTGGCCACGGTGATCGCCGGGGTTTTTCTCGCGATTACTTTCTACGTCAATTCGCAGATCCTGGTCCCGCGGATATTTGCCCGGGGCCGGTACGCGCTCTACGTCCTGGCGGCAGCCGGTTTGTCGATTGTTACTGCTGGACTTCGCAGCGGCCTGGTAGAAATCATCCAGGCTTTCCACATCGATATTTTTTCGGTCAGTTCCGCGCTCAACCTACCCTATGGCACCTACATCCTGGCGTGGCTGGCCACCTTTGGGGTGCTGGTGCTCAGTGCCTTCACCAAAATTTCTCAAATGCGCTCCGACTCCGAGCGCAGCCTGGAACAATTGGCTCGGGAAAAAACCGAGGCCCAACTGGACTACCTCAAGGCTCAGATCAATCCCCACTTCCTCTTCAATACGCTGAACAATATCTACTCGCTGGCCTACCGAAAAAGTGATCGGGCTCCGGAGATGATTCTGAAACTGTCCCATCTACTGCGCTACGTGCTGTATGATTGTCGGGAAGAGCGGGTTGCCCTCGGGGAAGACATCGCTCACAACCGCCTCTTTATTGAAGTCTTCCAGATCAAGCGCACCGCACCCTATCCGATTTCCTTTTCTGAAGAAATCACCGATCCAAACCTGCTGATCGAACCCATGCTACTCATCCCCCTGGTCGAAAACAGTCTCAAGCATGCCGATCTCGACCACAATCCGGCTGCCTTTGTGAAAATCTGGGTGCGCAATGAGGGTTCGCAGATCAACTTCCGCATCGAAAACACGCGCGATCCGGCCGACCAAGTCAAAGACGAAGTGGGCGGCATCGGGCTGAGCAATGTACGCAAGCGATTGGAACTCAATTATCCCGGCAAAAACCGCCTGGAGATCACCGAAGAACCGCACAGATTTCGGGTGGACCTGCAATTTGAAGTGTCATGAGAACCATATCCTGTATCCTCGTCGATGACGAAGCCCTGGCCCTGGACCTGCTGGAAGAGTACGTCCAGCAGACGCCCCATTTGCAATTGGCAGGACGCTTCCCCAACGCCACCGCGGCGCTGGAACGCCTGGACGAAGGCGGGGTCGACCTGATGTTCCTCGATATTCAGATGCCGCGCTTACGCGGAACCGATTTTTTAAAAAGCTTGTTTCAGCCCCCGGTGACCATTTTTACCACCGCCTACCAGCAGTACGCGCCAGAAGCATTTGACCTGGATGCGGTGGATTACCTGATCAAACCCTTCCCCTACGACCGCTTTCTGAAGGCGGTTAACAAAGCCCACGAGCTGATCCACTTCCGCCAGGGAACCCCCGCAAACGCGGATGCGGAAAGCAGCCGCCTCATCATCAAAGCAGACGGACGCCTGGTCAAAATTCGCTTCGACGAAATCATTTTCATCGAAGGCTGGAAAGAATACGTGCGCATCTACACTGCCCTGTAATGTTTCTTCACGCTGTTTTCTCTTAAAAATTTAGAAGCGACCCTACCCACCCCCGATTTTATCCGCATCCACAAGTCCTACATCGTGGCACTCAAGGAGATCCGTTTCATCGAGGGAAACCAGGCCGGACTGCAGGACCGCAAGCTTCCGATTGGGCGAACGCTGAAAGACAGGGTATTGCAAGTTTGGAGTGATACTTAACTGCGCCCTAAAAGCATTCAGGTCCCTGTTTACCGCCCTAACTGATTGCCCCCCGACGCTTCCGCCACGGAAAACCAGGGAAGTTCTGATCCTGTCGGCGGATTGACGGGAGGATAGGTTATGCCACAAAATAATGCTTATATTAAGGGTCTTTTACTCGTAGCCGGCAACGCTCAAAAAAATTTAACCTGTTGAAAAGATTTTTCCTGTTTTTTGGCTTGTTTTTGTTGCTGTCAATCGCCTGGGAACCGGCGAAAGCAACCCACCTTATGGGGGTAGACATCACCTACACCTGCATCAATAACTGTACGATCCGCGTCAATCACCGTGTCTACCGAGACTGCGGTGGCGCACAAGGCGTCAGCATCATGACCTTCAACTGGAATGGAGGCCCCGGATGTACCCCACCCCAACAGATCGGCAATTGGACGCCCTGCAACAACAACGGCTCCACCAACTGCTGGTTCGTCAGTGAAGTAACCCCCGTCTGTCCCGGAACCGTAACGCAATGCAACAACCCCGGGTCCAATATTCGCGGAGTGGAAGAGTATTACCGGTACGGGGACTTTGATATTTGCAACACAAATTGTAGCAGTTACAACATTGAATGGACCGGTCAAAACCGCAACGGGGGCATTACCTCGGGGGCGGCCAACCAGGGCATCGGGACTACGCAGCTCTCAGTGAACACTTCGCTGCAGGTCTGCAACAACTCTCCGCAGTTCACCAATCCCCCGGTGCCTTACGTGTGCGAGAGCCAGCCCTTTACCTTTAACCAGGGCGCAGTCGACCCGGACGGCGATTCTCTGTCTTACTCGCTCGGCCCGTGCTTCACCGACGCAAATGGAACTCAGGTCAACTACAATCCAGGCTTCTCCCCCACTGCTCCTATGGGGGCGAGCTGGACGGTCAATGTCAACCCCATCTCCGGTGACATTAGCTTCATTCCCAACCCCGGCAACATCGAGGTCGGCGTGATGTGCGTCTACGTGCAGGAGTGGCGCAACGGACAGGTCATCAACAACATCGTGCGGGACATGCAGATCAACGTGATCCCCTGTCCCTCCAACCAGGTTCCGGTGGTAAACTCCGTCGCCAACATCCAAAATGGAGTGGGTTCGGGCGGCTCCGCGACCGGGATATTTGTCGGGACTTGCGTCAACAGCAACTTGTGCCTCGACATTCCGGTGATTGACCCCAATACCCAGGATACCGTGACTATCTGGTGGAACAACGGGATTCCCGGTGGTACATTTTTCGAAACGGGCAATCCCACCAATACCGATACGATCATCGGGCAAAACCCGAGCGTGACCTTTTGCTGGACACCCACCACCCCGGGAACCTTCAGTTTCCTGGTGGAAATGCAGGACAATGCTTGTCCCAACTTTGGATTTTCGCAGTTTACGGTGACGATTGTGGTGAGCGCTCCTCTGGTGGCGGCCAATCCGCAACCTCCCCGGTGCGATACCATAAGTATATGTGCGCTGCCTTTTGCCGGCATTCCCCCATTTACCTATCAATGGTCGGGCCAGGGCGGGCTCAACAGTGTGGACTCTTGCTTTACCCACATTTACCCTGGGCCGGGAACCTACGGGTATACCCTTACCATGACCGACTCCATCGGTTGCAGTACGACCATCACCGATTCGGTCACCGTACCGCCGATTCCCATTGCGGATGCTGGCCCCGATTTGCTGTTTTGCACTTCGGGCACCGATACCCTGGGGGGCGTAGGCGGGCCAAATGAGGTCTATCTCTGGACGCCCGGGATCTTCCTCAACGACTCTACCTCGGGCAATCCCATCCTGAACATCAACAATCCGGGACCGACCGTACTGAACCAACAATACATCCTCACGGTGACCAATACACAGAGCAACTGCGTGGACATGGACACCATGAATGTCACGGTCAGTTTCCCGCCCCAGTTGAGCTTTGTGGAAACACCGGTGCTCTGCTACGGAAATTCAACCGGTGCGGTGGACATGACGATCACCAATGGGCTCGCACCATTTACCATCGCCTGGACCGGACCCAATGGCTACAATGCCGCCACCGAGGACATCGCGAACTTGTTTGCCGGCACCTATTTCGTCACCGTGACCGATTCCGCAGGCTGCATGTCCATGGACAGCGTAGAGGTGACCCAGCCGCCGTCGCCGCTCTGGACGAACCTGATCGGAACCGATGTCTGCTGCAATGGCGGCGCGGATGGCGCGGTGGAACTCACCGTCACCGGCGACTCGCCGCCCTACATCTATTCCTGGAGCGGCCCGGGCGGTTTTAACTCGGCCAACGAAGACATCTCCGGCCTGATTGCGGGCACCTATTTCATCACTGTGACCGATACCTTCGGCTGTGCGATCAGCGACAGCATTGAAATTACCGAGCCGACGGCAGTCAACTTCGCTTTTACTGTGTACGATGCGGCTTGTAATGGTGACGCGACGGGGATCGTTGCCTCTACCATCACCGGTGGCCACGGCAACTACAGCTATTCCTGGTCCCCCATCAACGCGACCTCGGATTCGGTGACCAATCTCACTGCGGGCACTTACGTCCTGGAAGTCACCGACACCTGCTTCGGGGCCGATTCGGTCTCGCTTTATTACGAAGATTTCGAAGGCAATTCGCCATGGACGCTGAATGTGGCCACGGGACCCAATGGCACCGAGCGCAACTTCTGGACCATCTCCGATGACGAAGGCGGGGTACTGCCTCCCGGCTGCGGCACCAGCAATAACAATGACCGCACCCTGCACATCACCAGCCTCGCCAATCCTTTTGGCGGTGCGGTGTACGAGCGAGGGGGCCTCTGCGGCGTGGGGCCTTGCCCCGAAACGAACATGCGAGCCGAATCGCCTTTCATTAATACGACGGGTTACACCGGGCTGACGTTGACCTTTGATTACATCTCGGTCGGCGACGCCCTCTTGGACAATGCCTCCCTCCTCTTCAACGACGGCAACGGCTGGCAAGTCCTGACCCCGAGCATCAAGAGCGCAACTTGCAATCCGGGGCAGGGCCAATGGACCAACTTCACCGCCGTACTGCCCGCTTCCTGCAACAACATTCCGGACTTGCAAATTGGTTTCAACTGGACCAATAACGACGATGGAAACGGCAACGATCCCTCAATTGCGGTGAACAATATCCGCATCACCGGTCCGCAACCGGTCACGGTTTCCACCTGTACCGCAATCGATTCTGCGGTTGTGGGAGAACCGACTCCGCTCAACAATGCCATCACCAGCGTCGACAACTTGTGCTTCGGTGACTCCGCCGGTTCCGCTACGGCCCAGGCCAGTGGCGGCAATGGCAACTACGGCTACACCTGGTCCAACAGCGGCGTGGGGGCTACGATCAACAACCTTCCCGCCGGAATCTACACTGTCACTGTGACCGACACCGCCTTTACCCCTGCCGGTGGCACCCTGGGGTATTTGGTATGCGACCGGGTCGATACCATCGCGATCCTTCAGCCTCCGGCCCTCGCCCTGGTACCGAGTTCGGCTTCGACATCCTGTTTCCTTGGCACCGACGGCAGTGTTTCGGTAGCAGTGTCGGGCGGCACCCCCGGCTACAGCTACACCTGGAATACGAATCCAGTGCAGAATACACCGACCGCATCCAACCTTCCCACCGGAAGCTACACCGTCGTGGTCACCGATACGAATGGCTGCGTCGATTCGGCAACCACTGCCGTTTCTCAACCGCCGCCCATCATTTCCTCCACCAACTCCACGAATGCGACCTGCGGCGATCCTACCGGTACCGCGACCGTAACCTCATTTGGCGGTGTAGGTGGATTTACCTACCAGTGGAACTCGAATCCGGTGCAAACTACCCAAACTGCGGTCAACCTATTGCCCGGCGTGTACAATGTCACCATCACCGACCTGAACGGGTGTGAGGGCTTTGCTCAGGTGACCGTTGGAAATGAACCGCGGCCGACCGCTGCCATCGACGCCTCGACCAATGCGCTCTGTTTCGGCAGCGCGGACGGAACCGCCTCGGCGGTCGCCAGCGGCGGTACCGGTCCCTACACCTTCTTTTGGAGCAACGGGCAGACCACTCCGACAGCAACCGGACTCGCCGCCGGCCTGTATTCGGTGGTCGTTACCGATAACTTTGGCTGTACCGATACGGCCTTCGTGACGATCAATCAGCCGCCCCCGATTACTGCCTCGGTGGTGGTCACAAATATGGGCTGTATGTCCACCACACCGGATGGCTCCATCGGGGTCGTACCGAGTGGCGGTACCCCCGGCTACACTTATCAATGGAACACCATGCCGGTGCAGACCACGCAACTGGCGACGAACTTGATGCCGGGCATCTACACGGTCACGATCACCGACCTGAACGGCTGTACTTTGGAAGTAACCGATACCATCATTCAGATTCCGCGTCCGGATGTCACCGCCGGTCCCGATGTATCCTTCTGTGAAGGTGAGGGCGGCGCACAGTTGACCTCGTTCGCGACGGGCGGCCAGACGCCGTACTACTATTCCTGGTACTGCGATTCGAGTTACACTTTCTGTGGCCTGGACTCAGTCAATGACGATGACCCCATCGCCAATCCCGATTCGAGTACTTGGTATTATGTGTTTGTCACCGACGTCAATGGGTGCGTCTCGGACACCGATTCGGTCTTTGTGACCGAGTTGCCCAAACCCATCGTAGATGCGGGCGCCGACGTCTTTATGTGCGGGGACAGCGCTCCCTGTGTCGTGCTGAACCCCGTGGTGGTCAACAATTCTCAGCTTTCCGGATTCTACGGCTACAATTGGTCGCCGGGAGTCGGATTGAACGATTCTACGGCGGCAACCCCTTGTGCGCGACCGGACACGACAACGATTTATTCCTTGGTGGTGACGGATTCAACCACTGGATGTTCCAGTGAGTTGACCTTGACCGATACCCTCGCGACGGTGACTGTCCACGTCAATCCGGTCCCGGTTGCGGTGGCCGGGCCCGATTTTGATATCTGTCTGGGGGACTCGGTGGTCTTGCAGGGCTTCGGTACGGATGCTGGCCCGGTTTACGAGTACCAATGGTCGCCTTCAAACGGTCTCAGTGACACCACGATCGCCAATCCGATTGCGAATCCCACGGTGACCACGGTTTACAGTCTGGTGGTCTATTCGAATGATTGTCCCAGTTACGCGGACTCGGTCGAGGTGCGTGTGCACACGATTCCGACGGTGGAAGCCGGATGGGACCGGGAAATCTGTCTCGGCGAGACGGCAATCCTCGATGCGCAAGCCGGCGGCGATTCCACTGCGACGTACACGTTTGAGTGGCAGGACACGGTGGGGATCATTGGCAGTAACCTCCTAGAAGACATCTTTGTGAGTCCCGATTCCACGACGGCCTACACCGTGGTGGCCACCACGAACTGGGGTTGTTCCAGCGCTCCCGACACGGCGGTGGTCTACGTGAAACCGGCCCCCATTGCGGAGGCGGGCGATAATATCGCGATTTGCGGCAGCGACAGCGTGCAGTTGCAGGGCAGTTATTATTATACGACCACTGACAGTGCGCCGATCAGCCAAATCACCTACAATTGGACGCCGACGACCAATATGGATGATCCTACCTCACCGACCCCGACGGTTTGGCCGGAAAATAGCACGTGGTATTACCTAACGGTGAATTATACGGACTGTTCCTTTACTGATTCGGTTCTGGTGACGGTGATTCCGGAAATGATCGCCACCATTGATGCCGACACCAGCGTGATTTGCAGTGTGGATTCGGTTCAGTTGTTCAGCAGCGGCGGACTCGGTGGTGCCTCTTATACTTGGTTTCCACCAAATGGTCTGAGTGACCCGACGACCGCCAATCCGATGGCTTCGCCGGATACCACCACGACCTATACGGTCGTGATCGCCGAGGGGGGCTGTTCAGACAGTGCCGCCGTGACGATCAATGTGATTCCATCTCCGGAACCGGCTTACGTGAGTTCGCTGGAGGAAGGCTGCGTCCCGCATACGGTGAATTTCATCCAAACCGCCACCGATGCCATTGCCTATATCTGGGACTTTGGCGACGGAACCCCGGTCTCAAATGAAGAATTCCCTACCCACATCTACGAAGGGCCCGGGCGCTTTGATGTAACGCTCACGGTGGTCAATACCGGCGGCTGTGCGGCTTCGATTTCCAGTGTGACGGTCAATGTGCTCGACACCGCTAAGGTCGACTTTACGAGCAATCCAGCCCCGCCGATTGAAATGCACCTCCCGGCTACCGACGTCCAGTTCACCAACTTGACCCAGGAGGCAACGGTCTTCAACTGGAACTTTGGGGACGGGCGGGTGTCGACGGAATACGAACCGGCCCACACCTACACCGATCCGGGCGAATACTTCGTGACGCTGATTGCCACGAACATTTATGGCTGCCACGGGATGGCGATCCAGGGGCCCTACATCGTGATCACCCCGGATCTGTTTATCCCGAATGTCTTCAGCCCGAACGATGACGACATCAATGACCGTTTTCTGGTGGAGTACACGGGTTCACAGCCCTTTACCATTCAGGTGTACGACCGCTGGGGCGTGATGGTGTACGAGTCGCGCAACAAGCAACAAGGCTGGAACGGAAAGGACCAGCAAGGCAATGATGTTCCGGATGGGGTGTACTATTACTACGTCAAAATCGCGGACAAAGAGTACGCCGGCGATGTCACCCTGGTGCGCTAGGCGCGGAAGTTGCAAGGGCGGCCATCTGAGCTTTTGATTTGTTTCCGAGGTGCCGACCCAACGAGTGAACGGGCGTTGTTTTGATCCAAGGTCAAAACAACGCCCGCTGATTTTTATCCGACGGCCAAGTGTTTTTGCGGGCGGCCGCAGAGGAGCAATTTCCCGCCTTGCCGGTCGAAATCAACGCTGGGCAATGGCGCCGCCATCACCCCTCAGCATTCCCGAAATTGCCGGAAATACACCCTCTTTCTGACTTGCCGACCCCAATAAAAGCCCTCCGCCAGTGCCTATGCACTGGAGGAGGGCTTTTGATCGTTTGCAGGTGCGATCAGTCGCGGGAAGCCAGCAAAATCAGCCAGAGCAACTGGGCAATGCTCGCCAGGGCCGCGACCACGTAGGTCAGGGCCGCCCAACGCAAGCCGTCTTTGGCGGCTTCGTGTTCTTCACCGTAGGTAATGCCCGCATTGGTCAACCACTTGAGGCCGCGGCGGGTCGCATCGAACTCTACGGGCAGGGTCACCACCGAAAACAAGGTGGTTGCAGCGTACCCGATCACTCCGATCCACAGGATCGTGGGATTCGAGCTCAACATGTACAAACCGACCATGATCGCAATATTGGCGATCCAACCGCCCATCTTAGCGAGGGGAACCAAAGCACTGCGCCACATGACGGGCGTGTAGGCGGCGGCATGCTGCACCGCGTGGCCCACTTCGTGGGCGGCTACCGCAGCGGCCGCAACTGAACGGGCATTGTAAACCCCTTCGCTGAGATTTACCGTTTTTTTCATCGGATTGTAGTGATCGGTCAAAAAGCCACCGGTCGAGACGATTTCAACGTCGTGAATGCCGTGGTCACGCAACATTTTTTCCGCTACTTCCCGGCCAGAAAGGCCGCTGCGCAATTGCATCTGCGAGTATTTCGCCATGCGTGATTTTAGCCGTGAACTCACCACCATGCCAATGAGCATGAATACGATGGGGATAATGAAAAATCCTAACATTTTAGTTTAACCTATTTTCGATTACAGTTTTATATCCTTTAAACGTAAAATCGGACCG
This sequence comes from Bacteroidota bacterium, assembly GCA_039024435.1. Classification (GTDB taxonomy): domain Bacteria; phylum Bacteroidota; class Bacteroidia; order J057; family JADKCL01; genus JBCCQH01. The sequence continues at coordinate 53,733 of JBCCQH010000007.1, read as the reverse complement.
CAAAGTTGCCTCGTTCCTGCGGCCCGTATGCGGTATCAACTTAGTTTTTTTCGGACTAATGGCCATTGACCCCAGGAAACAAATCTTGCTTCAGGTCAAATACGTACTGCTTGATCAGGGCCATGATCAGAATCGAGCGGTGCATCAAAAAATCAAAGTACTCCTGGTCAAAGTTGCCTTGCAGTAACTTCTCAACCTCAAATATCTGGTGGCTCCGCAAAGCATCCGCCAATTTGGGATTTTTCTTGTCTTTGATGGCGTTCAGGTATTCCGAGGGCTTTTTGTCGCTGATTTTGATGTTGGTGATTTTGGGAATGAGGGCCTTGTTCGCCACCGAATTGATGTATTCGCGCTCACCCGAGCCTTCGGGGTATTGGTCTTTCAGGTACTTGCGGGGAAATATGTGGTGCTCCTCCAGTTTCTGGCCGGAATGCAACTTGTCGCTGTTGCTCCAATCCAGCAGCCCTTGGGCGGCAAAGTTGATCAGGTTTATGATCCCGATGTAGATCGAGCTTTTTCCGACCACATTGAGGACATCTTCTTCGGTGCTCACCAGGGGCCGCAGCGAATTCACCCAGGATCGATTGATGTACCCCTCCTCCGTAGCGATGCGTTCCAGCGTCGGGCCATCTTCCAGAATCATCGTCCCGGTCGCCCGCGAGTAGCGCTGAGAAAATGCCGCCGCCCAATACCAGTATTTGAGCACTTTGCTCTGCCGTTCGGAGATCTGGCTGAAATCCTGGCTCGGAATCTTGCGCAGAAACAAAATCAGGGCAATCAGCAGGTTCTCGTAAGGCAGCCAGGCTTGAGAAACGATCAAGTGGTTGTTTTCCAGCCAATCCAGCGTCTTGGTGTAAAGTCCGGTCAGGTCATCCCAATGTTCGTTGAAATGTTTGGGTTCCAGCTCTTTGAGGATAAATGACTGCTCGACGTTTTTCCCGTGGCTGACGATGTAGGAAATTGAGCGAACGATCACCTGTACGTTCAGTTTCCACTTGGAGTTCTTATTGTAGTCATCCTTTTTGTCGCGGAGCTTGAAGCCTGCATACAGCTTCGCAGTGAGGATGTCGATGAAGCTCAACCGGATGCCGAGGCTGTTGCTCCGCTCAAAAAACAAAGCAAATTTTTGTTCGGTGGTATCCAGTAGATAATACGACAGCAGCTTTTCCCCTTTGATGAGATCTTCCAGGCGTTCGAGTCCGATCAGGAATTGGTTCTCAATGATTTCCTCCTGTGCCTCATTCAGTTCGCCGCGCCCTTCGTAAAAAGCGGAAGCTTTGAGCAAGCGGATTTTGTCCCGTTCCCGCTGAATTTCCCCCTGAATGATCTTCCAGCTATCGCTAAGGAGAATCGATATCCGCACGGGATCTTCTTTGCTGGAAAAGGCGTACAACAACTCTTCCAGTGAGCGCTCATTGATGGGCTTATTGAGGATTTCCGGCGTGAGGTCATCGTCCCCGGCCATGACAAAATAGATTTCATCTCCGCCTTTCAGTGCGCGATAGAGCGAGGTGATGCGCTGCTGACCGTCCAAAATCAAGCGGAACTGGTCCACTTTTACCTTGGTATTGACTTGTTTGGCGGAAAATGTACGCCGTTTGAGGGGACGACGGCGCTTTCCCCGCTGCTTCCGGGGCCGGTTGTCGATTTCCCGAATCGCAATGTCAAAACTGGGAACGCCAAAAATGATCGTACCAATGAATACGTCCCGCGCCAGAGAATCAAATAGTTCGAGTGACTTTCCTTTATCCCAGACAAAATCGCGCTGGAAATCCGGGAGCACAATGTTTTTGGCGTCAATCTCCTCGACCAATTTCTTGATTGACTGGGTTCCCGGTGAGTTGTCCATCTTCAAGCTGATTAAAGGCGTAGCTAAAGATAGCAAAGTTGCCGGAATCCACCTTTCGGTTTGTGATTGCGGGGCGGGCGACCGCTTGGCATCAGTTGTCGTAGTTCAGGAAGATTCCTCTGGCGCTGCGTACATCAAAATTTTGCTCGATGAAAGTGTATCTCAGGCGCACCGCCCGCGGTGGAACGTTTGTTGACCGATTCACTTACCTACCCGGCCACTTACGGACGTTCCCGGATTTTTTACCGCCGATATGCCATTTTACCCGGCATCCACTTTTCATTGCCGATTTGATTTGAGAACTTTATCGATTAAGTTGAAATAGTTGGGGGCAAGCCCCCGTGCATTTGTATTCAAGGGTAAGCAATCAGAAAGTCAGTATGAAAAAACTCCTACTCATTATTATCGGACTGGTCATCACCGTGCCGGCAGCACCGGCGCAACGCACCTGCGGTACGATGGACCACCACCAACACCTCGTGCAAAATGATCCCGAAGCGGCCCATCGCATGGCCAAAGAAGATAGTCGCATCGCCCATTGGATCCGGGAGCACGGCGGCGAGAACCGCAGCGGCGCGGTCATCACCATCCCCACCGTCGTCCACGTGGTCTACCGCACCACCCAGCAAAACATCTCCAACGCCCAGATCCAATCTCAAATCGATGTCCTCAACGAGGACTTTCGCCGCCTGAACGCGGACGCCTCCTCTACGCCCGGTGTCTGGTCCAGCGTCGCCGCCGACTCCGAGATCGAGTTTTGTCTGGCCCGCCGCGACCCCAATGGCAACGCTACCGATGGCATCTTGCGCGTCCAAACCACGGTCAACTCCTTCAGCACCAATGACAATGTCAAATTCAGCAGTTCTGGCGGCTCCGACGCTTGGCCCCGCAACGATTATTTGAACATCTGGGTGTGCAACCTCGGCTTTGGTCTGCTCGGTTATGCGCAGTTCCCGGGCCAACCCGCCGCTACCGATGGTGTCGTAATCGGCTACCGCTACTTTGGGCGGACCGGCGTGGTGCAAGCGCCCTTCAACCAAGGCCGGACCACCACCCACGAAGTCGGCCACTGGCTCAACCTGCGCCACATCTGGGGGGACGACAACGGGGCCTGCAGCGGCTCCGACCAGGTCGGCGATACCCCCAACCAGGCGGGTCCGAACTACAACTGTCCCTCCTTCCCCCGGACCGACAACTGCCAGGGAACGAGCCCGGGCGTCATGTACATGAATTACATGGACTACACCGACGATGGCTGCATGAACATGTTCACCACCGGGCAAAAAGACCGCATGACCGCCGTCCTCAATGGTAGCCGCTCCGCCATCCAGAACTCCCAGGGTTGCGTCCCGGTCAGCCAAGTCCCGGATGACGCTGGGGTGAGCGCCATCGTCGCGCCGACGGGTACTTCCTGCACCGGCAGCATCACGCCCATCGTCACCCTCACGAATTTCGGCTCAAATACCCTGACCTCGGTTACCTTCAACATCCAGATCGACGGGGGCGCCATCACGACCTTTACCTGGACCGGGAGCCTCGCTTCCTTCGGCAGCGTCAATGTCACCCTGCCCACCCAAACCATCGGCCCGGGCAACCATACGATTACGGTTTTTACCTCGAACCCCAACGGGAACACCGACGGCGATGCGAGCAACGATTCTTCCACCGGAACCTTTACGACGACTTCTGCCGGAGGGCAGTCGATTCCCTTCATCGAGACGTTTGAAAATGGTAACTTCCCGCCCACTGGTTGGACCATCGTGAATCCGGACAACAATTTCACCTGGGAACGCAGCAATACCGTCGGGTACAACAGTTCCCGCAGCGCCTGGGTCAACAATTACGACTACAATGCGCCCGGTGAGCGAGATGATTTGGTCACGCCGGTATTTGATTTCAGCAACACGGCAAATCCCTCGGTGAGTTGGGACCTGGCTTACGTCCTGTACTCCCAAAGCCTGTTCTCGGATACCCTGCAGGTCTGGGTCTCCACCGACTGCGGCAGCACTTGGGTCAAGGAGTGGGAAAAATTTGATCAGGCCCTCACCACCACGACCCCATTCTTCCAAACCACACCGTTTACCCCGGCGGGACTCGGCGATTGGCGGCGGGAAACCCTGAATCTGCCCGCTTACGCCTTCCAAAGCAGTGTACAGTTCCGCTTCCGGAACGTCACCGATTACGAAAACAACCTGTACATCGACAACATCAATGTCGACGGTACCGTGGACCTGGAATCGGAATTGTTGAGGGCAAATGTCCGGCTGTTTCCGAATCCGACGGCCGGCCGCTTCAATCTGGAGATCGCCACCGGTAGCATTTCCGACTTGGAAGTGGTGGTGTTCAATCCCATCGGGGTCGCCGTCCACCAGCACGCGGAGAAAAACTACACTGGTCAGCGCCTCATCCTGGACCTCGTAGATCAGCCTGCGGGTGTCTATTTCGTCCAAGTGAAAGCCGACGGAATCCTCGCCACAAAAAAAGTCTCTAAATACTGATTTTCAACTCATCAACACGACCAACGTTGTGCAGGAGCGGCCGGGAGGTCGCTCCTTTCTTTTGGGCAAGAAAGAATTACTCGCTGGGATCGATTTTGCGAATTTTCCGGAGATAAATTCCGATTTCGGGTGAGTAGCCCAGGTACAAACAACTCACCAACAGCGCCAGGGCCGTTCCGACCGAGAACACCAGTTTCAGATTGAACTCGGGTTGAGCGGCGGCGGCCATGCGCACCCCGGCCAGATAAAACGCGTACATACTGGCCAGGAAAAGGGCAATGAACATGCTCCAGCGCACCGAACGCCCCACGATTCCGGCTACCACCAGCGCAGTACTGGCCAGGGCAACCACAATCTCAATGATCAAAGTCGAATACGACCGCCAGAAAATCAACTCGGCAATCAATATGCTGAAGTTGAGGATCACCAGGAAAATTCCCAGATTCCGCATCTCTTTTTTGCCTTTTTGGTAGGCGCGTTCGTACCGCAGACGCTGTTCTTCCATGTTGGACGCAAATTTAGGCAAACCCGGTCAACGGAACGCCGGAGCGTCGAGGAAAACCGTCGCCCCCGGAAAAGATGCGCACTTTTATTTCCAACATTACGGCCCGGAATGGTGTTTACCTTGCATCCTGCGATATCGCCGGTCAAACCCCACAGTGCAACCTTATGTCCCACTTGGACAATCGATCCACCTTTTCCATGCAACAGTATTCCACCAATCCCTGGCATGCAGTCTCCCCGGGAGAGACTACGCCCAATGTCGTCAACGCCATCATCGAGATTCCCAGTAAGACCCGCGCCAAATACGAACTGGACAAAGAAAGTGGCCTGCTGAGACTCGACCGGGTTCTGTATTCGTCCATGTATTACCCGGCCAACTACGGCTTCATTCCTCAGACCTATTGCGAAGACAAAGACCCGCTCGACATCCTCGTCCTCTCGCAGATCACCGTCATCCCGATGTGCATCGTCCCGGCCAAAGTCATCGGTGCAATGCGCATGCTCGACCAAGGCGAAATGGACGATAAAATCATCGCCGTGGCCCAAAATGACATGAGCATCGAATACATCAACGATATCTCCGAACTCGCGGACCATTTCATCCGGGAGATCCGGAACTTCTTTGAGGACTACAAAAAGCTGGAAAACAAGACGGTGGTCGTCGAGGAATTCCAGGATGCCGCAACCGCACGCCTGATCGTCGAGCAGGCATTTGTGGACTACCGCCAACAGATTCTCCCGACCCTGTAATCCAGCAAAGTCCCCCAAACTCTGCAATCCAACGCCTAAATTTCATTTGCGTAGCCCGCCGCTTCGCCTTAACATACCGTGTGTTTTGATCGCCATTCCGACAAGCAAATTGGCGGAAAACAACTATCTTGATAGTATCTATCGAATCGAAGTTCAACCTAATGAAACAAATTTTACCATTCGTTCTCTTGTCCTTGCTTGCTTTTCCCCTCTTCGGGCAAAATCCCTCCTGGTTTACCGATGTCACTGGCCAGGTGGGGCTGAGTACCACTCCCGCGGCCCTGCGCCTGAACGTAGTGGACATCAACGGCGACCAGTACCCCGATATCGTGACCGTCCGCACGGTCAATCAGCGCGACATGATCAATGTCTGGCTGAATACCCAAGACTCGACCACTTCTGATCCCCAAGCCCGCGTCTTCATCGACTGGACCGATTCCTCCGGCGTCAATGTCCACCAGGACTATCCCGATTCCACCCGGCGCAGCGAGATCGTGTGCCTCGCCGACGTAGACAACGACGGGGATGCAGATCTCGTTTCCGGCATTTGGCACTGGGATCCGACCGCAGTCAATTTTCCCAATGACCGCTCCAGTGTGATGCTCAACGATGGGACCGGAAGGTTCACCCACGTCGCCAACAATGGTTTTGAGAGCCTGGGCTTCATTTCCATCGCCGGGCTGTCCTTCCTCGATTACAACTTGGACGGGAACCTGGATGTATGGGTGGCTACCTTTTCCGACGATCATCCGAACAATGATTTCCGCCGCGATCACCTCATGATCGGCAATGGCGATGGCACCTTTACCGACCGCCCCTCCCCTTTCGACCTGAATACCTGGTTGGATCCCGAATACGGCGCTTCGGTGACCGACTGGGACAATGACTGCTACCAGGACATCATGACGTCGCCCTACTGCCGCAGCGGTGGGGCGCTCTGGCGCAACCTCAACGGGGGTGCCTTCCAAAATGTCGCCAGTTCGGTCAATTACAACGCCCAGTTCATGCAAGGCGATACCAATCAGGGCATCGCTCGGGACCTGTGCCAATGGGGGGCTTATCCCTACGATTTTGACAACGATGGTGACATGGACGTCTTCCATTCGCTTGTCCACGGCGGTTTAGAGGCCACCGAAGGCCGCAGTACGATTGCGGTCAACAGTGGTCCGGCCAACAATTATCAATTGACCTGGGAACTCAACCGCCTGGTCCGGCAAAATCCGCAATCCCCCCACATGGGCAATATGGACGCGACCTGGATCGACATCGACAACAATATGCTGACCGACCTCGTCGTGACTGAGACCGAGTACGTGCCGAGCCTGGACCGCGTATACTTTTACATCCAGGACAGCGCTCACTTCTTCCTCGATCAAACCCCGCAATTGCAGTTGATGAACTACAAGCCGCACTCCATCGAGTCGGTCGACTACGACCTAGATGGCGATTTTGATCTGGTTTTCAACGACCGCGATGATGGGACGCAAGTGCGGATCTGGCGCAATGAAATCGGCAATCAAAACAATTGGATCGGGTTTGACCTGCTCCCTCCCCCAACCTGCAATGCCGATGCCATCGGAGCGCGGATCCAGGTTTACAGCGGCGGGGTGGCCCAGATGAATGAAATCCAGGCCGGTTTGGGGCATTGGGGTGGACAAGCTCCGTTCCTGCGCATGTTTGGCCTGGCGCAAAATGCGGTCGTGGATTCGGTGGTGGTGCGCTGGCCCATGCAAGGCTGCCAAACCACCACGATCTACAATCCGCCGATCAACACGGTCAATGAAATCACGGTCGACGGCTTGGTGGTGGGCATCGAAACGCCCAAGCCCGGCTTTGAGCTCTATCCCAACCCTGCGCAGGGTAGCGTCACAGTGCGCGGCGAAATGCTGGTGAGTCCGAGCGCAGAACTGCAAGTCTTTGACCTGCTCGGCAACCGAGTTACCCTGCAAGGACAAGAACAACTCGCCGAAAATGCGTTCCGCTTCCGCGTGGACGTACTGCCCGCCGGCGTGTACGTGGTCCGCATCACCGACGCCCAGCTCGGCGAAAGCTGGACAAAGAAGCTCGTGGTCGAGTAACCGGCCTTCTCGGCAAAGAATCGTTGAAAACGGCCCCAATCGTCATTGCGACGATCAAACACCCAGCGTTGTCATCTCGACAACCGAAGAATGCGCCTGCTTACCTTGTCATCTCGACGACCGAAGAATGAGGGAGGAGATATCTTTCCCGGCGCGATTCATATTTGGGGAAACCGACACCGGGAAAGATATCTCCTCCTCGTCTTTCACACAGCAAGTCCACTATACCATGTCCCATACCGTTCACCGCAAATCTCCCCCTCCGCGTACCGTTCACTGCAATTCTCCGGCTCAGTTGAATCAGCACGCGGACGCCATCCCTAAAGGTTTGAAGAATCCTCACGCCCAAGACAAAATTATGGTCCCCTCCTGCCCCAATTCCGCAACTTTCCTCCCCTGATTTTTCTTAACTTTGGGATCGATTTCGAATCCCCAATCAATGAACAATATGCTGAGAAAGTGTACCACCGGCTTGCTGATTCTGCTATTCAGTTGGAATCTGACCGCCAAAGCCGCCGAAGGGATGTGGATCCCGGCCCTCCTCAAGGCGCTCAATGAATCGGACATGAAAACGATGGGCATGCGCCTGAGTGCGGAAGACCTGTATTCCATCAACAAGTCGAGCCTCAAGGACGCCATCGTCCACTTTGGGGGAGGATGTACCGCCGAAGTGGTTTCCTCCCAAGGACTCATTCTCACCAACCACCACTGCGGTTTCAGCCAGATTCAATCGCATTCGTCGGTGGAAAATGACTACCTCAAAAATGGCTTCTGGGCCAAAACCCAATCCGAGGAACTGACCAATCCCGGTCTTACCGCGACCTTCATCGCGCGGATTGAAGATGTTACCGATCAGGTACTCACCGGCACCCAGGACGACGGCGAGGGTGCAGCCGAGATCATCAGCCGCAACATCCGCCAGATCGAATCGGAAGTCGAAAATGGGGAACCCAACCACGAGGCTAAAATCAAGCCGTTTTTTTACGGCAATCAGTACTTCATGATTGTCACCAAGACCTACCGCGACGTACGACTCGTAGGCGCGCCCCCCTCAGCGGTGGGCAAGTACGGGGGCGACACCGACAACTGGATGTGGCCCCGCCACACAGGCGACTTTTCCGTATTTCGTGTCTACGCCGGTCCCGACAATGAGCCAGCCGACATCTCCGATATCAATGTCCCCTACGAGCCAGCGAAGCACTTTCCCATTTCATTGAAAGGTGCTCAACCCGGCGACTTTACCCTCGTCTACGGCTTTCCCGGACGCACCCAGCAGTACCTGCATTCGCGTGCGGTGAAGTTTGTCACCCAAGTGCAAAACCCCGCCGCCATCAACATGCGGGAAAAGAGCCTCGCCATCATCGACGCCAAAATGGCCGAAAGTGCACGCTGGCGCATCGCCTACGCGGCGGTACAGGCCCGCATCAGCAATTACTACAAGAAGTGGATCGGAGAGAACCGCTGGCTGGACAAGCTCGATGCCATCCGCGTAAAAGCCGAAATGGAAAAGGAGTTTGCCGCACGCATCGACCGGGATCCCGACCTCAAGAAGCAGTACGGCGACATTCAAGAAAAACTCCTCGCCCACTACGACAACGGCGATAAGTACCTCATGGCCCGGACCATGCTGATCGAGTTCTTCTACGTCGGTCCGCAATTTTTGCGCTTCACAAATGCGTTTACAAATCTGGTGATGTATCCGGACAAGATGAGCGAAGAAGAAATTCAGGAAGAGGTGGACCGCCTCAAGACGAGCGTGGCCAACTACTTCAAGAACTATTCCCCGGAAACCGACCAGAAAATTTTAGCGGCTTTGTACCCGGAGTACATCCGCCACCTCGCGCCGGATCTGCATCCGGAAATCCACGCCGATCTCGCCGCTAAATACGACACGGATTGGGACAAGTACGCCGCCGATCTGTTCGAAGATTCCTATTTCACGAACCAGGAAAAGCTCACAAAATGGCTGGACGGATATTCGGCGAAAAAAGGCAAGAAATTGCAGTCCGACCCGGCATTTGCCCTGATGCAGAGCGTGCTCGACGCCTGGCGGGAACGCAGCGCCGCCAATTACGCGCAATTTGACGGGAACCTCTCGGTGCTGATGAAAGACTACGTCAAGGCGATGATGACCGTCTTCCCGGACAAAACCTACTGGCCGGATGCCAACTCGACGTTGCGGGTCACCTACGGCAAGGTCGAAGGCTCGGAGCCGCGCGACGGCGTGGAGTACACCCCGTTTACCACCATGGATGGGGTACTGGCGAAGTATGTCCCCGGTGACCGCGAGTTTGACTTGCCGGAAGACTATCTGCAACTGGCCCGTAACCGCGATTACGGGCAGTACGCCGACAAAAATGGCGACCTCGTCGTGTGCTTTACCGCCAGCAACCACACCACGGGCGGCAATTCGGGCAGTCCGGTCATCAATGGCGACGGGCAGTTGATCGGAATCAACTTTGACCGGAGTTGGGAAAGCACGATGAGCGACATCATGTTTGATCCGGAGCGGTGCCGCAACATCACGGTGGACATCCGCTACGTCCTCTGGGTGATCGATAAATACGCGGACGCCCGCCGCCTCATTGACGAAATGACTTTGGTAAAGTAATGGAACACAATCCGATTGAAGACCACGGCCTCAGCTACGACAACGAGGAAACCGAAGCCTCGGACGACGGGGTCGTCTACGTAGAAAAGGGCGATGACCAGATGAATTGGGCGATGGAAAAAGCCCGGCTGACGGTGAGCTATTTCCGCGACAGTTTGCGTGCTCCTCAGCCCCTGCAGAGCAATTTTGCCTTGAAGGCGCGCTTGCAGGAAGGCGACGAGGTCGAGCACATCTGGCTGAGCAATGTCTCCCTCGATGAGGACGGTATCTTTTACGGTACGATTGACAATGCTCCGGTCCGCGTCACGAACGTGGAAATGGGCACCAAGATGGCGGTACCGCCGGGGATGGTGTCAGACTGGATGGTACTGGAAAATGGGCGACTGATCGGCGGATACACCATTCGCGCGGCGCGGGAAGCCCTGGAAGAAGAGCAACAAGCGGCCTTCGACGCCTCCGTGGGTTTTGAGATCGATCTTGGGGTGGACTATTTCGAGCACAATATGCGGACGCCGGAAGGGGCGATTTTGTGCCTGGAAGATGCCTACACCTCGGGCAACCTCGATGCAGCGGTCGCCTGCAAAGATTTTGAAACGGAAGCCATCATGATGCTGGACCAGCAAGATGACTTTCCCAAAGTCGAGGAACTGATCAAAGACATGGCCCAGGTGCTCGAACTTTCTTTTCGCGAGCACATGCTGGAACACGGTATGCCCTCATTTGCGGGGGTGCTGCGGGCCTTTCCCGAGCGGATCCGGGTGGAAGACGATCTGTACATGATCACCGAAGTGTGCTTCCATCCCGACGGCGGCGCCACCCTCGACCGCCTATTGGTGACCCGTAAAAACGGTGAGTGGCGGGTCGGCCCCCCAATCAATGATGAAGAGGAGGAGTAAATTTTTTACGGAAAAGTTCCCAATTCTCAACTTTCGATTGCTACACAGCCGCATTGTCGCGCGAAGGAGGCAATTGGAGGGTAGAGAATTGGGAACTCGAAATTACATCATTCAAACACCACTTTCCGTGTCCATTGGCCTTGGTCGACGCGGACGCGGAGGAGGTAGATGCCGGCGGGGAAACGCCGATCCAGGGTGATTTCGTTTCGGTTGTCGATGCGCTCGGTCACGACGGTGCGCCCCATCAGATCGGTCAGGGTGTATTCCCAGGAGTTGGCTTGGGCTTCGGGGATGCGGACCCGCAACGCGCCTTGGGTGGGATTCGGGAAGACTTCCAGATCGTGGGCCGGCAGTGGCTGGTCATTGCTCACCAGATAACCACAGGAGCCCGGACCGCCGCCACATATTAAAGGTTGCAAGAAATTGGTTACGATCCGCAGGGTCGTATCTTGATAGGCGGCTCCGTTTGAACCAATGTGCGGGGTATGGTCCGCTCCGTACATTGGGTAAAAGCAATTGTTTACGCCGACTTCATTCATCCGCTCGTGGATCGTGCTGCTGCCGTCCACGACGAAAATATTGTAAATGACCACCGAGATCAGGGCCGTGCCAAAGGGGACAATTTGGTCCTGGTCCCCGTGCAAACTGACGATGGGTTCATCGCCGGGCTGAATCCAGGCAGTGTCCGCGACCATGCCGCAGATATTGACCACGCCCGCCACCTCCGATGAGTACCCGGGGTTGCCACTGTTGCCTTCCACGCCACCGCCCAGGCCGGGCTGGGTCGTATCGGTGTAAGCCGGAAGTTCGCTCAACTGGTCCAGGTAAGCGTAATGCACCGCCGAGACCGCCCCGGCGGATACCCCACCGATGTACAATTGATTGGTGTCAATGCGGTAAGGATTGCCGTTCGCGGCGCTTTGGTAGAACCACCGCACCGCCGCCTTGAAGTCATGGACGGCCCGCAGCACCGATTCCGAAGCGCTCGACGAGTCCGGTCCCGGAAACGGAATCCCGGCCATGCCCAAGCGATATTCCGCCGACGCCACCACGTAGCCCATGCGCGCCAGTGGTTCCGCCAGTGTAGTGATGTCGCCCTGGTCTTTGCTACCGCCAATGAAGCTCCCGCCGTGCTGCAGTACGATCAGCGGCCGCAACGGCTCCATATCGCCCATCGGCTCGTAGATATCCAGTTCGAGCGATTGATTTTGATTTTGCAGATTGATGTTCTGCCCGTAAGTAATGTCACTGGTCAGGGTAAAATCATTGAAGATTTCCTGCGTGTAACGGCCATTGCCACAGCCCTGGGCCCCCGCCTGAGCGAATCCAAACAACAAGCCCACCAACAGTAAAGTAATTTTTCGACTCATACTCATCCAATAATAAGGTTTCGTGGCAGCGGTGCATTTGGGTTTTTGAATTCGAGGCCGAATTGCGCCCCGCAACACCCCCGCAGAATAGGTAAAAGCACTGATATACATCAAGGTATCTCTCAAAATAGGAATACCTGTCCCAATTTTCCAAAGAAATGCGTGCATTTAATGGGATCAACCGTAAAATCAGCGGTCTGGATCGGCCTTCCAGCCGTGGCGTCCGATCAGGGGAACGAATTGGAACCAGCCCCGCCAGTCGATTTCCCATTCATTTTGGGCCTGGCGAGTCACCACAGCCATTTGCTGGCGTTCCCGCTCACCAACCGGGATGACCAATTTTCCTCCGATGCTCAGTTGCTTTTTAAGCGTTTCCGGGATACCCGGGCTGGCTGCGGTCACCAGGATGCGGTCAAAAGGGGCATAAGACTGCCATCCTGCGCTTCCGTCGCCCCGCTTCAGCCGTACCCTCAGCTCCAAATCATTGAGTACCCGCTGAGCCCGCCGATGGTGGGCGGCGATGCGTTCCACACTGAATACTTTTGCGCCCATCGCGCACAGAACGGCCGCCTGATAACCGGATCCCGTTCCGATTTCCAACGTCTTCATGCCCTTTTTGAGTTTGAGCATCGCCGTCTGAAAAGCAACAGTCAGGGGCTGGCTGATGGTTTGGCTATCCCCGATGGGCAGCGGCCGGTCTTCGTAAGCGGCTTCGGCAAAGGCACCTTCGACAAATGCATGCCGGGGAACCGCCCGCATCGCCTCAATGACCGCGGGGTCTTCCAGCCCCTTGTCCATCAGGATTCGGATGAGCTTTTCCCGCATGCCTTTGTGCTTGTAGGTATCCACCATGAAACAAAGGTAAATAGATTTTCCCGGAAAGAATGACGCAAAATATTATTCGGGAAATGATGGGGTTTTGCTTCCGAAAGGGGAAACCAAACCCAATTTTGCCAGAGTTATTTTGCCAAACTGCCCCCGACCGGACCGACATTTTTACCCGAATCTCAGAAAATGATAAACTTTTAAGAAAAAAATATTGAACATTTTAAATTTTTATGGAACACCCTAAAACAAACTATTATTGCTTTTTTTATTTTATTTACAATATTTTATTCTGAGTAACACTAATATTTTACGAAGGGAATACTACGGATAGCGGGAGGATCGAACAATACGAAGACCAATTTAATCCGCTTTTCGAAACTTTATTCAAGCTCCCGTGTTCTAAATGCTGGAACGTAAACTTAAAAGAAACATTATGTTGGGTGTACTCACAATTCCAAAAGATGACCCGGTAGCGTTTACATTTTTCACGGGTTACATGGCAATGTTTGCCGCCTCGGTTTTCTTCTTCTTCGAAAGAAGCCGGGTTGAAGGCAAATGGAAACTCTCTCTCCTGATCTCCGGTCTGATCACCGGTATCGCAGCAGTTCACTATTATTATATGCGCGACGTATACATCGCCACGGGTGAGAACCCAACGGCGCTTCGTTACATCGACTGGACGCTGACGGTACCCCTCATGTGTGTGGAATTTTTCCTCCTCACAAAGCCAGCAGGTGCTAAGCAGCCGCTTCTTTGGAAGCTTATCGGCGCTTCGGTCCTTATGTTGGTTGCAGGGTACATTGGTGAAGCATTCACGGATGGATCTACTTCTCACAGTGTGATCTGGGGTGTTATCTCCACCTTAGGATACGTTTATATTCTTTACACCGCTTGGTTTGGTGAAGTGGCCACTTTGGCTAAAAGCTCCAACGATCCGGCCGTCATCCGGGGTATCAATATCCTCGCATGGTTCGTCCTGGTAGGTTGGGCAGTTTACCCGATTGGTTACATGTGCATGCCAGGTGGATGGTTGAATACTGGCCTCGGCTGGGATTCGTCGAACGTTGACCTGTTCTACAACATTGCTGACGCAATTAACAAGATTGGATTCGGCCTCGTGGTCTACACGGTAGCAGTCACTGCTTCTAAGGGCGATACCTCTCACGCGTAAGTGATCTCTCTTCCGGAAACGGAAAGATAAATAAGCCATTATTTAGTTAAATAACTGTACAGTACAACGTTCCTAAGGAGCAAAAGCCGAGTTGGTTTTTGCTCCTTGCTTATTTTACCCCTATCATTTCGTTCAGCTTGGCCAGTGCTCTTCCCCACAATGCCTCCCGCTGTCGCCGCTTGAAAAACCCAAAGTGTCCCAGTTTTCCCAACCCCTCCTTTTTCGGCTCGATCCGGGTAAATGAAATCCCCCGCTTACTCCGAGCATGCCCCCAGAACGTCGGCACCGACCGTGCATTCGAAATCGGGTCATCGGTCGACCAAAAGATGTGGACCGGGAAGGGAAGCTCCGTGAACCGGCCTTTGGGTACCGCACGGCCGTAGATCCGTTGAGCAAAGAAATAGTCCTTCTGCTCACAGTACCGGCGCCATTGCCGAACAACATTGCGCGGTAAGTCTTCCATGATCCCAAACCGTTTGGCCGCAACGTATCCCGTCAGGAGAACGCTCAGCGGCGAAAACAGATAAAAGAAAAACCAGGATTGCAAGCGATAGCCCCAGGGCATATGCCACATGTAGCCTGTAGACACCGCAAACCCCACCATCCCCGCGATGTCCTCTAGGTCGGGCAGGAAACCAATCATTTGCCCCCCGACGCTGTGCCCAAATATCAGCAATGGCAAATCGGGGAACCGCCGCCGCAAATCGGCCTTGATCGCCGGTATGTCCTGCAACCCGTAGTCGATCATGCGGTAATCGCAGCCCCGCAAACTCGGCGGAGCGGATTCGCCGCTGCCCCGGTAGTCCCACAAGCAGGTGAGATAGCCATTTTCCGCCAGGTACTCTACAAACGGCAGGTAAAACTCCTTTTTCGCCGCCGTACCCGGATTAAGCATGACCACGGCTTTCGGCGTTTCGGGCACTATCAGATAGCCCTGGAGCGTAACCCCATCCAAGGTGGTGACCTCCAGCGGCTTCCGGGGAAATTTCCCCGATGCCAATTTGTGTACTGAACGTTGGGTATGATCCATCACAAAAATATTACAGTTTCTTTCCGGCCCGCGCCAGCGCCCGTTCCAGGTACGTGGGATCGCGGTACAATTGCATCAAAATGATCGATCCTTCGATGTCCGCAATGGTCTGTTGCACTGCGTCTTGCACCTCCTCCGGCCCGTACCGACCCCGGAAAATCTCTTCCAGCGCCCGTTCCCAATGCCGAAAAAATTCCACCAACTCGTCCACAAATGAAGCTTCCACGTGCACCGTTTCCAGAATGGTATTGGCAAAAATGCATCCCCCCTCCCCCGTAGTGAATGCCCGGTAAGCCTTCTCGCTCATTTGGGCAAACTTCTCCGTCCGGCTGAGTCCTTCCGCGTAAGCAATCCGAAATACCCGCTGCTCAAACAGCGACACCGACGCCCGCAACGCCTGCCGCATCACGTCTTCCTTGTTCGAAAAGTGATGATAAAAAGCGCCCTTGGTCAGGCCGGTCGCCTGCGCCAGGTCTTGCATGTTTGTGCGGTAGTAACCTTTTTCCCGAAAAACCTGGATGCTTTTTCGGATGATTTCCTCACGGGTGGTCTTCTGTCGGGGCATATTATACTGAACGTTTGGTATGTAAAAATAGCAACTTTTTTCAATGCGGAAAAAATCAGAAAATCTTTCGGGCCGTAATCTCCCCTTAATGCGTAAGGTAAATCTTTTAAATAAATATCTTAAAACCGCTTTAAACGTTATTTTTTCGTGATAAATATTTTTGAGCACGTAAGGATTTTCTCAATTCCCCTTGGGCACCTGACTTGCCTTCCCTATTATTGTATCAAGCAAGAGCAAGGGTTAGGGTTGACTCCCACAATAGTGGTTGAGTCCCCTAATTTTTTTGTACCTACCCCATCCGACTTTTGCGCCCTTCCCCTTCTTACCTTCCTGATCAATGGCTCATTTGGCTGACCAAAGTAGCGATTTGGGAATTTGCTCCGTGCCTGCCAAATTGAATGCCTTATGGCCATGGATCTTCTTCAGCTCAAAGCCGAACAAACACGCCTCGCTCCTCAGGTAGTGCTGCCCACTGGTCTGCGGGTCGGATTTCCCGCCCCAGGCGCCCTCGTGGTCACCCTGGATGTGCAGTACGCTGGCCAAAATGACGCCTACGTCGCCCTCGACGCATCATCCTGGCCGTCCGGACCATCTCAGATCTACCTCGCCCAAGAAAAAGTGACCGAAGCTTACCACCCCGGCTATTTTGCCTTTCGGGAGGGTCCAGTGCTTGTTTCCGCCCTGAAGCGGCTGATGGCGCACCTCGGCCAGCGCCCCGATCTTTTGATCGTCGATGGCCACGGTCGGGCCCACCCCCGCAAGTTTGGGGTCGCATCCTGGCTCGGGCTGCACCTTGATTTGCCGAGCATCGGCGTCGCCAAAGAACCTTTGGTCCGCTATGCCCATCCCCCCGCCGAAACCCGGGGCAGCACCGCCCCGGTCACCGTCGACGGAGAAATCGTGGGCCAGATCCTCCGTTCAGTCACCGGCGTCAAATCCATCTTTGTGAGTCCCGGCCACCGCGTGAGCCTGGCCGAAAGCGTCGCCATCGCTCTGGCCCTGGCCGGCCCCTACCGGGTCATCGAGCCGATCCGCCGGGCTGACCAAGCTTGCCGAGCCTTCGCCAAAGGAGACCACCGCCCCGGCACCCGCTTGTGATCAATCAATCGATTTTGATCCGCTGTAGTTCCCCGTTCGGCGTGACGATGAGCAACTCTCTTTCTTTCTCGATCTTGATGATCGGCTCCGGGGCCTTCTCCGGTGTCTCCTCCGAAAGATCGATGCGCACTTCGAGCGCGTACACCAACTGAATCGTCGGCTCGATGATTTCTGGATGCAAGACAAATTCGTGCCGGCGGAAATACGCCGGGACATAGTGCTGCGTCGTAGGCTTGCGGGTGTCATTGACCTGGGCTTTCCCGGCATCCAGGCGGGCCCGGCTAAAAGCTTGGTAGGAACGGTATGATTCCGTGGGATAGCTGACATTGAACCCTTCGTTGATTGATCGCCGGCGCTCATCCAGTGGCCGATTCAAGATGCGCTGGTGATGATCCAGGATCCGCGAGTAAGCCGCAAAAGCGTGGTCCCGCAGGCTGTCTTTGATCGCTTCAAAATGGTCCGACACGTAGGCCACCCGCACGAGATCGTAGACTTCTTGGCCCGCACAAATCGCAACGATGTCATTCAGCAAATTGCCATCGCGAAACCCGATGTGCAAGTTCTTTTTCAGCTCAAATCCCTTGGGAATCTCATTGTAGGTCTTTTTGCTGAACAGCTTCTTCTCCGTTTCGTACTCGTACATTGGAACGAAAGAAATCATGTCGATGAACAATTCAGTTTCCGTTCCCAATGAATCGAGGGCCCGCTGGATCCCGCGAATCCGTGCGTCGAGCAATTGATTGACCTCCTCAATCGACTTGCCGACCTGGACCAGGCTGAAAATGGCAATTTGTTTGTCCGCCTGCGCATTGTACAAGCCTTCCACTTTGATGATCAATTGATTGGGGGTACTCCCGCTCCAGGCTGGATTCAGCTCAAAATCTCCGGGTGGCGTTCCCGAATACCCGGAATTGCCGTAGTAATCGTAATTGACGTTGCCGGAAGCCTGCCCGAATGCCAGCGAAACGCAACCCAGGCACGCGCAGAATAAAAAGAAATATTTCATGGTATGCATAACTCAATTGTGGGATTGAAAAGTAAAACTACGGGGCAAAAGCGCCGGACAGGCGATCCGTTCCGTACGGATATCTGCCGTCCCATCTGCCCGGTGGGTGAGGTGCAAACCCGCTCGGTGGGGTTGCCGCAAACAATCGCAAAGCTGCCGCGCCACCGCCCTCCGGACCCGCACCTCGGGGTAACCCGGAATCCGCAATTCCCCCAAGGCCCAAAACTCGAGTGGCAGCAGGTATTCCGGCTCTCCGCGCACGTGCAGCACGTAAGGCCGGGCCGCTTCCGGCAGTGCAAAACGGTCATCGGGGTGGAAATAGAAGATCGCATTGGGGAGGCGCCCCGAGTAAAAGCTGTGGGAAAGGAAATGATCCCAGTGGCCGAAAAAGTTTCCCAGGGGAAAGAGCCACACCAGCGCGAGCGGAACGAGGACCGCCGGCTGCTGCCACCAACTTCGGCCGCTAGAACGGGGAACCGGCATTGCGGGCCAAAGACAGAGCACTGCCAACCCAGCAAACGCCACGTTCCAGGGCCACACGACCGCATTCCAGTCCAGCCCCCAAGGCCCCAGCGCCGCCAAAGCAAAGATGTGTACGCTACAGCCGAGCCCAATTCCGATTCGCCGCGTGCGCCGCACCAGCACCAATCCCCCCGCCCCCGCTTCCAGCACTCCCGCCGCATACCCCAATGCCGGATGGGCCACTGCGAACTCCTTTCCCCCGAACGGTCCCAACAGATCGGGGAAAAACTCGCTCACAAAGGCCGGATTCAGCTTCATCACCCCGCTCCAAAACCAGGTTCCGGCGATGGTCCACCCGATAAAACGCAGAACTTCCTCCGCCGGACGCGCGCCCGGAAACAGGTTGGGCAAGAGCACCAGCAAATAGAGGTACAGCCAGGGCTGCAAGCGGTTCACATCGGCGGCGATCAGCATCCAGGCCGCCGTGACCAGCAGACCAGTCGCCAAGCGGTGGCGGGGCCGCCCCAAAAGCAGAAACAGGGCGGTCCCTCCCACCACCAGCATCCCGGTTTCCGGAACCGATCCGACCAGCGGCCAGTCCGCCACCACCGAAACCCGGGGGAAGCCGCGCCCCATAGGCGCCCAAGCTTCCCAACTGATCGCCACCTGGACCAGAAGCGTCAGGTACACCCCACGCAAAGCCCAGTTCAGGCGAAGCGGCGCGCTCATATCCGAACGATGCGCGGCGTAAACAATTCTTCCCCTACGGCCACACGGAGCTCATAGCTACCCGCCGGCAAGTCCAGCCAGGGGAAAGTAACCCGCACAGTGCCCAATCCGCTCGCTTGCCCGGAGTAAAGAAAGCGCATGAAGTTGCCCTCGGCATCAAACAATTGCACCGAAACCATTTCCGGCTTCGGCAGGTAGATGTCCAGTTGGCCGGCATTGTCTACCGTGCGTTGGGTGAGCCGGAGATGGACGGTTTCCGGCGCGCGCTGGATGAGGTTGGGCGTCGATTCAGCGGGCGAGCGTGCCGCCTCTCCCTCCGAAGTCTCGGATGCCGCGTTCCAAACTGAGTCGGGCACGTGTTCAGCCCGCGCCGTCATTTCCCGTTGGGAAAGCATATCCGGCATCGCCATCTGGGCGCAAAGTCCTCCGGCGAAGAGCAATTGGAGGACAAAAAGGAATTTCAAAGTCTTTTGCATTGTGATTTAGGTTGAAATGAAATAAAACGCCAGCAAAGACGCCGAATTCCCACAAAACACCCAGAAAATGCCTTGTAAAGCGATTGTACAATGATTTACCAAGGAAAAAACCACCTATGCCACCGGCGAAGAAGGAAGAGATTTGGTCAATGAACATCGCGGTGGCGACGCAGTGTATAAGTTGTTGCACCGACAAACTGCTTTTTCGCGAACTTTGCGATTATCGCGCGGGAAGCAAGATTTGGTTTCTCAGGAAATCAGATTAAATTTGCGGCGCACTTAAAGTACTTGAAAATCAACCATTAAATAGATAGGATCTTGGATATTTTTGATAAGATTGACAGGATGATGCAAGCCGACTTGGGCCAATTTGCGCAGGTCGGGCATGGCTATTTTACCTTCCCCAAACTGGAAGGCGAACTGGCTCCCTGGATGACATTCCGCGGCAAAAAGGTGCTGACCTGGTCGCTGAACAACTACCTGGGACTGGGCAACCACCCGGAAATCCGACGAGTCGATGCCGAAGCCGCCCGCGATTGGGGCTTGGGTTATCCCATGGGTTCTCGAATGCTGACCGGCAACACCGAAATCCACGAGCGCTTTGAGCGCGAGGTCGCGGAATTCATGGGCAAGGAGGACGCCTACCTACTCAATTTTGGTTACCAAGGCATCTTGTCCATCGTGGCCGCATTGGTAGACCGCCGCGATGTCATCGTTTACGATCAATTGGCCCACGCCTGCATCATGGACGGCATGATGATGACCCCGGCCAAACGCTTCATGTACCGCCACAACGACATGGAGCAGTTCGAAGATCGGCTGAAAAAGGCCCGCCGCGTCGTCGAGCGCACCGGCGGTGGCATTTTGGTCATCACCGAAGGCGTTTTTGGTATGAAAGGCGACCTGGGCAAGATCGACGAAATCGTCAAGTTCAAAGAAGAATATAATTTCCGGCTGCTCGTCGATGATGCCCACGGTTTCGGCGTCATGGGTGAAAAAGGCATTGGCACCGGTGAGTTCCTGGGCGTCCAGGACCAAATCGACGTGCTCTTCTGTACCTTCGCCAAATCGATGGCCTCCATTGGAGCCTTTGTCTGCGGCAACAAAAAGGTGCTCCACTATCTGCGCTACAACATGCGGAGCCAGATCTACGCAAAGTCCCTCCCGATGCCCCTCGCCGTGGGAGCGCTCAAGCGCCTGGAAATGCTCAAAAACGCACCCGACATGCGCAAGCAGTTGTGGGATGTCGTCAACAACCTCCAGGATGGCCTGCGCAAGCGCAACTTTGATATCGGTATCACGCGGTCGCCGGTGACGCCGGTCTACCTCAAAGGCGGGACCGAAGAAGCGGCCCGGTTGATCATTGACCTTCGGGAAAATTACAACATCTTCGTGTCCGTGGTCACCTATCCGGTGGTCGAGCGGGGCGAACTGATGCTGCGCATTATCCCGACCGCTTCCCATACGCTGGAAGACGTGGAATACTCTTTGAATGCCTTCGAGGAAATCCGCAGCAAAATGGAAAAAGGCTACTATAAAGACGGTTCCCCGATCACGATCAATGTCGCCGAACCAGCCTGATACTACGGACGCTGATCCGCCCCCGGCGGACAATCACCATACACAACGGTCACCCCTTACGGGTGGCCGTTTTGGGTTCGAGCCCGTGTTTCCGGGCCACGTTTTCCATCTTCTCCAGCTTCCTGCCTTCGGTCAGGTATTTGTACAACCAGTAAAAGCCATTGGCGGTGGCCAATACCCCCACTAGCAAGTAATACAAGCTGATCCGATAGCCGAGGAGCAGCCAGACAAACAGCACCAAAAGGCCGCCGAGTCCTCCCGCCAACGAAACCGCCCAATAGGTGCGGTAATAAGCGACCGTTTTGCGGGTGCGAGAAATTTCGTGGAGCAGGCGTTGCGCTTTGGTCATGGACATGGCTCGGCGATCCGCTGCGGGAAGGCGAGGGGTAGATTGGTTTTTCATTGCGGTAAAAAGATACAAACTATCGGAAAACACCGCCGAAAAATTCGCCTTAGCGCCATGATGTACGCCATTGCCCCCTTTTGTACGTTGCAGTTCGGAAGGGCTGGCTGCAAGCTGCATCTTGCGGAAATGAGGATTTTTAATGGCAAGGGTGACATCTTCCCTAGCCTTTCCCCCGAGCCAAACGGCGCTCGCCCGGAGCTTGTCCGGCACGGTAGGCCGACGCTAAGGGCCCCCACCGCGCCGCCACCTTGTCCTACCATTTAATTTTTCCTAGCTTTACAGGTAGAAAAGACCTAATACTGACCGTTTTGAAGCTGAACAACGAGACGAAAGTAGGGATTCTGGCCGCGGCCGCGGTTACGTTGCTCATTTTGGGCTTTAACATGCTCAAAGGCGAAAAAATCTTCGTCAGTGGGTTCGAACTCAAATCCTACTACGATAATATATCCGGCTTGAGCCCGGGCAATCCCGTCATTTACAACGGTTTCCGGGTGGGACAGGTCAAGGGCATCAACATTGATCCGCAGTCGGGAAACATCGAAGTCCGCTACTCGCTCAAAAAGGGATTGCAGATCCCGTTTGATTCCGAGGGCGTCATCGCGAGTGCTGACCTGCTGGGTTCCAAAGCCATCCGCATCGACCGGGGCCAAAGCAAGGAACTCGTGGAAAACGGCGGCGTCCTCGAAGGCCGGGTGGAAGAATCGCTCGAAACCCGCATCGAACGGGAGATTCTTCCCCTCAAGGACGATATCGACGATCTGGTCAAATCGCTGGAACGCTTCGTAGGTTGGTTGAACAACACCATGGACGAAAGCACCGGCAATAAAATCGACAATATTCTGGATGACTTTGTGACCTCCTCCCGCAACTTTGCCCGGACGACCTACCGCGTGGATACCCTGCTCGGCACCTTTCAGGCGACCGCTTACAACGCCAATGGCTTCCTGAAAAATCTGAACAAGCAGAACGAAACGATCACGCGGATCATGGACAACACAGCCAACTTTACCGACTCTCTGGCCGCCGCATCGGGCAGCGTCAAGGAGATCGTCGAAGAAAGCTCCGAGGTCATTAAAAACCTCAACGGCATCCTCGCCGACGTCGAAAGTGGAGAAGGCTCGCTCGGTCGCCTGGTCAAGGACGAAGAGCTCTACGACAATATCAACAGCAGTGCCGCCCGGCTGGACTCGTTGATGAGTAAATTCCAAAATTCGCCGCGCATTCCGGTTGACATCAAGCTGCAACTGGGCGATCCCGACCGCCGGGAACAGCGCCGCCGCGAGAAGCAAGCCGCCAAACTCAAGCGCCGCCAGGAAAAAGGCCAAAAATAGAGGCGGGCTCGCCCCAACTCAGTTCCACCATGAATCTGCTCCTGACCCACATCCGCGGGCTTTACCGCGTCGCCCGGAATGGTGAATCCCGCAAAGCTGGGACCGCGATGCAAGACGCCGCCCTCCTTTCCGATGCCTGGTTGCTGATCCGCGAAGGCCGGATCGCCGAACTGGGAGAAATGAAAAATGGTCTGCCTCCCGCCGAGAATACCGACTTGGTCAATTGCGATGGCCGCCTTGTCCTCCCGGGATTCGTCGACAGCCATACCCACCTCGTCTTCGCTGCGACCCGGGAGGGTGAATACGTGGACCGCATCCGGGGGCTCTCCTACGAGGAAATCGCCCAACGCGGTGGGGGCATCCTGAACTCAGCCCGCCGCCTGCGCGCGATGAGCGAGGATGAACTCCTCGAAGGCGCAGTCGAGCGCGCTTGGGAGATCTTGTACCACGGCACCACCACTGTCGAAATCAAAAGTGGCTACGGCCTGACGACCGAGGACGAACTGAAAATGCTGCGGGTGGCCCGCAAGCTCAAGGAATACTGCCCCCTGAACCTCAAGACGACGTTTCTCGGTGCCCACGCCATCCCTCCGGAATACGAACACGACCGCAAGGGCTACGTGGACCTCGTGATCAAGGAAATGCTGCCCCGCGTGGTCGACGAAAACCTGGCGGAATTTGTGGATGTATTTTGCGACGAAGGCTTCTTCACCGTCGCCGAAACCGCACGCATCCTGGGGGCGGGCTTGGCCCTGGGATTGCGCCCCAAAATCCACGCCAATGAACTCGCCAACTCGGGTGGTGTGCAAGTGGGCATCGCCCACGGGGCCCTCTCGGTGGACCACCTGGAACGGACCGGACCGCAAGAAATCGCCGCCCTGGCGGCTAGCACCACCATTCCGACGGTCCTGCCCGGCGTCTCCTTTTTCCTGGGCATCGACTACGCCCCCGCTCGGGCGATGATCGAGGCCGGCCTGCCTCTGTGCATCGCCTCTGATTACAATCCCGGTTCGAGTCCCAGCGGGAACCTGCAGTTCATGCATTCGCTGGCCTGCAACCGCATGCACCTCCTGCCCGAAGAAGCTCTGGTTGCGACCACGCTGAACGGCGCGGCGGCCTTGGACCTGGCCGCTGAGTGCGGCTCCATCGAAGTCGGGAAGCGCGCCGACCTCGTGATTACCGAACCGATGGACTCCCTGGCGCGGCTCCCCTACTATTTTGCCCGGGATCAAGTGGAAGCTGTGATCGCCGGCGGAGAACTCTACCGCAAATAACCCATGCAAAGCATCTTTATCGGGCTGCAATTTCTGATGTGGGCCACGGTAGCCAGTGGGCAGATCGTCGTGGGGCATCGGGGCGCGCGGGCGGAACTGCCGGAAAATACAATTCCCAGCTTCCTGGCGGCCCTCCAAGCCGGGGCCGAGGCCATTGAAATGGACCTTGTGGTCAGCGCCGACGGAAAATTGATCGTCTCCCATGAACCTTGGTTTTCCCACAAAATCTGCGTGGACCGCGCGGGCGAAGCGATTGTCCGGCGTGACGAAAAAACCCATAACCTCCACCAATTGTCGGCAGCCGAAATCGCCGAGTACGACTGCGGCTGTCTCGGGCATCCCGATTTTCCCCGACAAGAAGCGGTTTCCCTGGCCAAGCCCACGCTGGCAGCGGTAGTAGCGGCGGTGGACTCGGCGGTGGACTCGGCGGTAAAATCACCTTACGGCCCCACTTTCTTCCTCGAAATCAAAAGCCGGGCCGGCTGGATCCCCACCTGGCAGCCCACCCTACCCGAATTTGCGCGCCTCCTGCAGCAAGAAATCGACGCCTTGGGATTGGCGGAACGGTGCGTCGTGATGTCCTTCGACCGGAAATTTCTCCGTACCATGCACGAATTGGTCCCTTCCCTGCCCTATTTACTCCTCACCGCAGATCCCCAAAGCGTGGACACCCATGTCCGCCGACTGGGCTTCGTTCCCGATTACATTGCCCCATTTTACCGGTTCTGCAACCGGCGCAAAGTCCGGCAAGCCCACGACCAAGGCATCAAAATTGCCGTCTGGACCGTCAACGAACCCACCAAAATGGAAAAGCTGGCGCAAATGGGCGTAGATGCGATCATTACCGACGATCCCGCTCGGGGACGGCAAATATTGGCTGAATAAACGGGTGGTGCCTTCCGGCTGGGATAATTTCTGATTTCTAATTGTGTGCTACTGCCGGCTGCGAATTGGAAATTCTTTGCTGGAACATCCGCGGGGGCCGCACGGCGTGCCGTGCGGCTACGATCCTCGGGTTGTAGCGACGTTGTGAATCAAGTTTCATTCATTGTAGGTTGCGCGTCCCGGACGCGCCGATTGAAAATCGGAAATTGAGGAGTTGAGAATTCTCCAATTCTCTACTTATCTCCAAGATTTTCCTAAATTTCCGCATCGAAAACGGAGCACCTTCAGCGATGGGCACAGGAAAATTCTCCCCTCAAGTAAAAGCCGCTTTGCCCGGCCTGCTGGTCGCCGGCCTGCACTTGCTGGCCCTGGGCTTCCCCGAGCAACTTTGGGGCTTTCACTACGTGACCTACCTGCCCGAGGGTGTCAACCTGGCGATTTTGCTGCTCGGAATCGGCTTGTGTGCCCTGCCCCTGACCGGACGTACCCTGCCCGTCCCCACCTTGCCCAATGCTGGTCGCCTCCCCCTTATCGCGCTTACCGCCGTCGGTTTCAGCGTACTGTTCAGCCAGTTGCCCATCGCCTCGCACTGCTATGGGGACGCTCAGTTCATCTACCGCAATGTCAATGGCCCGGTCGATGCCTGGAATCCAGACATGGTCTACGAAATCATCCGGCCCAGCTTCACCGACATCAAAACCGGGGTGGGTGCCTATTATGCCTTGGTGAGTTTGATCGCCTACCAAGCCGGGGTGCTGGCCAGCCAGGCGGCGCTTTGGGTGGCGACCGCGATGGGCATCGTCTGGGTCATCGTTTGGCAGTTGCTCATCGGAGAGCTGTTCCCCAAAGGGGGGCTGCGCCTGACCTTTTCCCTCCTTGGACTGACCGCGCCCTTTCTTCAAGTGTACTTCGGGCACTACGAAGTCTACTCCCTGCCCCTCAGTCTAGGCCTCGCCTACCTCGCCGCCTTGGTCATGACGTTCCGCACCGGGAGCCGACGCTGGTTTTTCCTGGCCTTGCCCCTGCTGTACCTGGCGATGAAATTCCAATTTGCCAACCTCATTCTCGCCCCCTCGGCGATCCTGGCCGGGTTATACGTCTTCCGGGGCCCGGAAAACGCCACGCAGATATTTACCTGGAAAAAACTGGCCATCCTTGTCCTCCTGCCCATCTACACCCTGGGGGGACTATTTTACCTTTTCGTCACCAAAAGCGCCTTTGGCCCCCGCAGTTTCGGCCAGGACACCATCGACCAAGTGGTATTCCTGCCGATTCGCGCCTTTGAAGAAGCCCCGCTGGACCGCTACAACCTGTTGAGCTTCGCCCATATCTCAGACTACTTCAACCTGCTTTTTCTTTGGTCGGCCCCCGCGCTGGCCTTTTTGGGCATCGGGGCCGGGCTCCAACCCAAGGGACTGATCTGGCGATCCCCCCTCACAATCACGCTCGGCACCACGCTATTGCTCTATTTTGCTGCCTTTTTTGTCTTCAATCCCTTGATGTCGATGGCGATGGACTGGGACCTGATGTCCATACCGGGTCCGGCCCTGCTCGTCTTTACCGCCGTCCTTTGGCACCAGGTGGACGCTGGGGAATGGACCGGCAAATTGCTGCCCCCGGTCATCGGACTGGGCCTATTTGCTGTGGCCGGGTGGTGGGTCAATGGCCAGCCCGATCTTCTCACCCATCGACTGGAAGCCACCGGCTACCGGGGCTTCAAGACCTACCGGATCGGGATGAGCACGACCTTTGAACAAGCCTTGGAACTGGAAGCGGACAGCAGCCAGATTCCCTTGCGCCGGGAAACCTACCTGACTGCCCTGGAACCACACACGGTGAAGGGCCGGGATGCCGAATACGCCGCTTTGCTCGTCGGCCAGGGAGAATGGTACGAAAACGCCGCCCGCGACTTGGGCCGGGGAGTAGAGTACTACGAGCGTGCCGTCACCTACGATCCCAAATTGGGCACCGCCGTTTACCGCGCGGTGATCGGCAATTTCCTCCTGCGACGCTTTGCCCGGGCCACCGAATTTCTCCCCCAACTGGTCAAAATCCGCTACCCCGACGGCCGAAAATCCCTCCGCATCGCGATCCACACTTCGCTGGAGGCCACCCAGTACCCCCAAGCGCAAGCCTACGCCCAGACCTACAACGCGCGTTTTCCTGGGGACACCATGATCGAAGACATCGAGCGGGACCTGGCGGCGGGCCGCGACCTCGACCAACTCAAATTTCGCTTCAGCCGGGGCAATTGAGCATTTTTCAAAATAAAAACAGGACACCCCGGGGCTGTAAAGGGGCATCCTGTATCGGTTGAGTTATGGAATCGTCAGTTTTATCTTCCGCGGCGGCTCCAGGAAGCCGGAATCGCATTGCCTTCGAGCACCAGGCGGGGATCATTCGGCGAAACCAATTCATTGAGTTCGTAGACATTGGTGTAGCCGTAGCCGTGCAGATTGATGAAGGTCGGGATGTTCAGCGCCAGCGTCTTTTGCGGATCGACCTCGGCTCCCGAATAGTTATCCGCTTGTTGCAGCGAGGCGTTGCCCAAAGGCCGGGCCGGGGCTCCCTTAGAAACGAGGTTCCGCTGGATGTCGAGCCGCAGGCGCGGTGAAACGATTCCGGAGAAGCCATTCGGCGAATCGGTATCGATGTTGTTGTTGCAGTAAATCAGGATGCGGGTATCCTTGTTCGGGATGAGCCGCGCCAGGTCATAGGCGTTGAAAGCCGCGTAGTCCAGGTGAATCGCCCCCCGCAGGTGCATGGCGTCGAAGTGCGCCTGTCCCCGGGCGTCGAGGATGACCGTATTCGGATCGGCCGCCATTTCTAGAAATTGGTTGAAGTTTACGAGGCGGTCTTTGCGGATTTCCTTGACCTCTTGCGCCAATTCCAGGAAGTAGTCCATGTCCGCCAGCGATGCGGCAAATTGCTCCTTGCGGGCGTCCATCGCAGTGGAGGCAAAGGCAAACCCTTTGCTCAGGGCCTGGTCTTGAATCACGCCGAGCATGGCATTTTCCAGAGAAGCCTGATCGCCGAGTTTGGTACGTTCTGCCCGGATGTACCGGTCCCGCAGCAATCCCAGATCAGAAATCTGCTGGTTGATCGCCGCGCGCTGCTGTTGTTTGGCCGCGACGTACTCCCGCTTTTCGGCGGTGGACATGCCCCGCATCACCTCCGGAAGGTGCTGGTTCTTCACCGTGCCCAGGTCAAATTTAGTATCCGTATTCAGGCGGTCCACCAAGTCCCAAGAATGGTTGCGCGTCTGGTAATTCGAACTGTTTTTCGCCAAGGCCCGGTTGACCCGATTGCCCATCCCGTAGACCGCCGCATTGTTGTCCTGGACGTTCATATTGTCGTAGTTCATTTCTCCGGCTTCTCCGTACCAAACGTAGGTGTCGTTCAACTGGCCATTGAGCGCGCTGATTTGCTGGTCGTAAGGCGTCTCGATGTACACCGTCTTCTGGTCGGAGTCGATGTTCAGAAAGCCCCCCCGTGATTTGCGCTGGCTCAGGTCCCAGCCTTCCTTCAGTCCAGCGTCGATGGGACCACAGTAGATTGCATTTACAAATATGCCGCCGTTGCCGGCCCGGGCCAGAGCTTCGTCCGGGCTGATGTTGCCCTGGGAAAACGGCTCATTGCCCGCAATGAAGATCGCCTTGTAATCGCCCGCATCACCGCCCCACTCCAATTCGTCCAGGGAGCGGTAGATGGCCTGGCCACAGAACTCACTGCCCCCATTCGTACGCAGGGCAAACAGCTTTTCCGAGACCAGATCCAGTTGCGAGGTAAAAGGCGTCTCCTGGCGGATGAAACCGGCTTTGGCGGAGATCCCATCGTTGCCGTACTGATAGAGCGCGATTTCCAGTTCAGGCGTTTTGCCGTTGACGGTCGCCTTGCCCATCTCGTTGACGATGTTCCAGAGTTGGGACTTCGCCTGATCGATGAGGCCGTCCATCGAGCCCGAGGTGTCGAGTAAAATCGCCAGGCGAATCTTTTTCTTCGCCGCCACCCGGTCCGTCCCGTCCGCCGGGATCGATGCCAGCGAAGCAAAACTGTTGGGGCTGGCGTGCAAGCGGGGAAGCACCGGTGAGTTGCGGGTGAGGGCCGCGAGCAGGAGCAGAGAGCTGATCCCGAATCCGATTTGTTTTAGTTGTTTCATGACAATCTGTTTTTCCTCAATCTACGCGGGATTTTAGGGGACATTTGCCCAGAATGAGGCAACGTGACCGGCGGCTGAGGGAACGCGCCTCCCCGGCGAGGGAAACGGAACCTGCGGTAGACAAAATTTCCCCAAAAATCCCCCTCCCAGCACCAACGGTAAATCTATTGCGGGGAATTTGCGTAGATTTCGGTGTGCGATGGCTCCTGTTCATAGCGTTTTGGGGTGGGGCTTTGCTGGTGAGTGGCCAGCAAAGCCAGCGGTCGCTGGGCCAAATCGAGCCGGAAATCCGCGCCCAGCTCAAGATCGCCCGGGACAGCCTGGCCACCAATCTCCCCCACGCTGTCCGTGCCGCCCAAAAAGCGGTCGAACTCGCAAAAGACAGCCGCCAGCGGGGATTGGAACGGGAATGCTACCTCACCCTGACCGACATCTACCGGCACTACGGGCAGCCCGATCTCATCGTACGCAACTACGACCGCGCCATTGCCCTGGACCAACCCAATACCACCGCACTCCACTACGCAAAGCTCCCCTACCTAGAAGAAATCAGCGACCGGGACAAAGCGATTCGGGACGCACGCCTTGTCCTGGAAATCGCCCGGATCGACTGCGACCTGGACCAGCAAAGCAATGCCCTCATTGTCCTGGGCAATGTCTACGGGAAAATTGGGAACTATGAGCAATCGCTCAAGTACCTGACCCAGGCGGAAGATCTCGTTCCGCGCAGTGACCTCGGCAAGCAAGCCGTCGTGCAGGGCTATATCGGGGACAACTACAACCGGATGAACCAAAACGTACTGGCCGAGCAGTACTACCGCAATTCCATCGACAATGGCTACCAGGCCCAGGACACCTCGCTCATCGAAGCCAATTTTGACCGGATGAACAACCTCTACCGGCAAGAAAAGCGCAATAGCGATCTGATCGCCCTGAACAACTCGGTTGCCAAGCGTTCCCTGCCCAACGCCCCCCCCAAAACTGCTCCCGCCGTCGCCGACACACTCGCCTTGAGTGTCGCCAACGACAACAACCGCTCCCGCGCCCGGAAATTGGAGCAAAAAGCAAACCTCAACCTCGCCTCGGCCTACCTGGACGAAAACGAAGGCCGAGAAGCCATCGAAATCCTCGAAGAACTCAACGAAGCCCCCCAAGAGGCTGATTTGGAGCAAAACAGCCAAGTCCAAAAGCTGCTGGCCACCGCTTACGACCGCACCGGCGAGTACGAAAAAGCCCTGCGGGCCTACAAAGATTACATCGCCATTCAGGACAGCCTGTTGCAGCAAAAGGACCAAAAAATCGCCGCTTCCCTGCAAAAGAACCTTGCCCTGCGGGAACTGGAAAACCAAGTCACCTTGCTGGAAAAAGACCGCGAAATCGACGCCAAGACCATCGCCCTCACCCAAAGCGACATGCGGCGGCAAGAGACCATCATCACCGCCGCGCTGCTCATCGCCCTGGTCACTTTGGCCTCGCTGATCGTCGTCATCCGCAAGAACCGCGCCCGCGCCAAAGCCTACAACCTCCTCGAATTGAAATCATTGCGGACCAAGATGAATCCCCATTTCATCTTCAATTCCCTCAATTCGGTCAACCACTTCATCGCCCAGAACGACGAAAAATCCGCCAACCGCTACCTGAGTCAGTTTTCCCGGCTCATGCGCGAAGTGCTCGACAGCTCCGACAAAGACTTCATTCCCCTGGAAAAGGAAATCGAGTTGTTGAAGGTCTACCTCGTCCTCGAACACCAGCGCTTCGCCAACAAGTTTGACTACACCTTTTCCGTCGATCCCGCGACCCGGGACGGCGACCACCAAATCCCGCCCATGCTGGTCCAGCCCTTCATCGAGAATGCCATCTGGCACGGGCTGCGCTACATCGACTACCCCGGGAAATTGGACGTGCGGTTCCTGCAAAAGTCAGATCACCTCTTGATTGAAGTGGAGGACAACGGCATCGGGCGCCCCGCTTCCCAAGCCCTCAAAACCAAGTCCCAAATCCAGCACAACAGCAGCGGAATCCGCCATTCCAAAAGCCGGATCGGCCTCTCCAACAAGGTGTACGGCGGCTCCATCTCCATCCAGATCGTGGACAAGGAAAGCAATGCCAGCGGCACCTTGGTCCAGATCAGCATCGCAAATCAACATGAAAATTAAGGCGGTTATCATCGAAGACGAGGCCATCGGCCGGTCCACCCTGCGCAATTACCTGAGCAAGTACTGTCCCGAAATCCAAATTCTTGGCGAAGCCGAAAACATCCTCGAAGGTCGCCGTCTGCTCGACGCGACCGCCCCAGATCTGATCTTCCTCGACATCGAAATGCCGTACGGCACCGGATTTGACCTCCTGGAACAGTACGAATCCATCCCCTTCCAGGTCATTTTCATCACCGCCTACAGCAATTATGCCATTCAGGCATTGAACCTCTCGGCGGCCTACTACATCCTCAAGCCGATCAGCATCGAGGAACTGGAAGCCGCCGTCGCCAAAGTCAGCACGCAACTGAAACAGGCCGCCCCGCCGCTGCAAAACGAAGTGCTCATTCAGAATCTGCGTGACAAACACCACCAGAAGATCGTCATCCCCACCCTGGACGGATTCGAATTGCTGGAAGTGGAGGCAATCATCCGCATCGAAGCCGCCGACAATTACGCGGTCATCATCACCCCAGAACATAAAATCACCGTTTCCCGGACCCTGAAGCACTTTAGCGACCTGCTGGAACCCCTCAATTTTATCCGCGTCCACAAGTCCCACCTCATCAACGCCAATGCAGTTCGGAAATACAAAAAGGGCAAGCCCGCCCTGCTGGAACTGAACAATGGCGACACCGTACCGCTCTCGGCCAGTCGCAAAGATGCGTTTTTGAAGCGGTTTGTCTAAAACGTATCTTTGCCCCATGTCACGCAAGAAAATGCCCAAAATTGAGGGCTTTAACCGCATGCCCAATGGGGTGAACAACGACACCGAGTGGAAAGGCAAATGGTGCGAGCGATTCGGCAATGACCATCCCATCGTCCTTGAAATCGGTTGCGGAAAGGGCGATCTAGCCCTCGGTTTGGCGCACTTACACCCGGACAAAAACTTCATCGGAGTGGACATCAAGGGCGTACGCCTCTACTCGGGTGCGCGCCGGGCCCTGACCGAAGAACTGCACAACGTCCAATTTCTGCGCTGTGACATCCACGGGATCGGCCTGTTTTTTGCGCCGCAAGAGATCAGCGAGATCTGGATTACCTTTCCCGATCCCTTTCCCAAGAAAGGCCAGACCCGCAATCGCCTCACCAACGAGATTTTCCTCGCCCAGTACGCCCGCATCCTGGCCCCCGGTGGCAAGCTGTACCTCAAAACCGACAACACCAGCCTGTTTGCCTATACCCTCGACCACCTCGCCGAACTGGAGCAGAAAGCGGTCTTCCAAGTCGACATCTACCACCACGTGAGCGATCTGCACCAGTCCGACCTCACCAACCCCGACAATGGAGTCATCACCGATTACGAGCGGCGCTTTCTGGACATGGGCAAGCCCATCTGCTACCTGGAACTGTCCCTGGTGGAGGGCCCCAACCTCGATTCGGTGCCCCTCACCGAAAAAGTTGCCCTGGTCACCGACGAAAAGGCTCCCCGAGGCTGAGACCCCGCGCTGACCGTGCCGTTGCTTCCGGTCAAGGGGGTGGGCCCAACGCAAATGAACCCGGTAGTGGCGCAAGTAAAGCCCGAGTGCATTTTGCGGCGCGCGATTTTTCTGTATTTTTCGGGTACAACGCAAAATATCTCCCCGCCATGAATTACGACGCTGCCATTACCCAGCTCAACCGCAACAAGGCCGCCTTTGTCAGCCTCATGTTCAATCTGCCTCCGGCCGAGTACAACTGGCGCCGGACGCCGGATACCTGGAACTTGCTCGAAATCGTGTGCCACCTGCGGGATGAAGAAGTGGAAGATTTCCGGCCCCGGACCCGGATTTGCTTAGAGTCCCCGGGGACCTTGCCGCCCCCGATTGCGCCGGACAAGTGGCCCGAACAGCGGGCCTACCTATCGCAGAACTACCTGACCACCATGGCAAATTTCCTGGACGAACGCAGCGCTTCCATCACCTGGCTACAAAGCCTCGAAGCGCCGGACTGGGACCGCGGCTTCGATCATCCGGAAATGGGCCACCTCACCGCCGGACTGCTACTCCGCAACTGGGTCATGCACGACTACCTGCACCTCCAAAAAGCCCAAAACATCCGCATGGCCTACCTCCGAGCCCACAGCCCCGACGGGTTTAAATACGCTACCGGAGAGTAAGTTGAGGACTTTAAATTGCCGATCAAAAATTCCCAATTGCCACTCAATCGGGTGAGTCACCGTTCCGTAAACCATTGGGAATAAAAGATTTTCAATTGACAATTTGTCCCTGGTTCAGGTGAATTTGTTGAGAGGGCGGCAGCGGACACGTCCGAAACGCGTCCGCACCAGGCTGTTCCGGGAGTTCGCCGGGCTCCGTCCCGCCCTACGGGCACGACCAATGTCCCTCCCATCCTTGCCGCAAGCAAGCAACTCAAAATTTTCCCCGATTGATGGTGGGCTGCGCGTTAAAACGTGCCCTTATGGAATTGGTCATCACGAAATTGGAAATTCTTCACGGAAAATCCGCGGGGGCCGCACGGCGTGCCGTGCGGCTACGATCCCCGGGTTGTTGCGACTTATTCAGCGCCGTTTGCGCGTTGGGACGCGCCAATTGGAAATTGGAAATCAGGCAATTGGAAATTGATCATCGGAAATCACTCAGTTACTTGTACCACCAAGCGGTAGTCCCCTTGCCGTACGTGGCGGGCACCGGCCACGCCGACCAGGACCTTTTGCGGCTGGTCTTGGGTGCGCAATTGCAAGCGTTTCCAGCCGTCCTCTTCGATGAACCCAGCCGCGCAGCCATTGTGCTCCCGCACCTGCGGCGGCAACGATTTGCCATCGTGACCGCCGATGGCGTACAAGTTGATGTTCGCCTCGGCCTGCAACTTTACCAACAGACGGGAATGCGCGGGCATGTCCAGTACGTAGAAAACATGGTTGCCGCGGTAAGCCTGCCCCGCCGAAGCCGAAAAACAATCCAGCGCTTCCGGTTCCGCCCAGCCCAGGGGAATTTGCTTGCCCGCCGCCAGATTGCCCCGGGTAGCGAACGCCTTGCCCAATTCCGTCCGCATCGCAAACATTTTGGCCGGCTTTTCATCCACCAAGCGGAGGTCTTCCGGCCGCCGGTCGATCAAGTGAACATCCAGGTTGTAACTCCCCGAAAGCACCCCACTGACCCCCGAAACCGCGATCAAGGCCGCTCGCCCGCGCTCACCCGTGGCAAACCGCAATACTTGGGGGGCGTCGTCCGCATAGCCCGCTTTACAGATCGTACAGGCGGCAATGTCCGGGGGCAAAGTGCGGCCATTATAGCCACATAAACCGTACAGATTGAGGTTTTCGGCATCGCGCAACCGCACCACCAACTCCGAGTACGCCGGCAAATCAAGCGTGTAAAATACCTGCCGTCCCCGAAAATGTCCCGCTTCGGCGGCGGGAAAGCAATTGACCGCCGGTAGAGAAGCCCAATCCAGGGGCACCTCTTTTCCCTCCGCAATGTCCCTGGACTCCGTAATGCGCGTACTGCGAGCCAGTTTCAGCGGGACCACTTTCGGCGGGCGATCATCTTGCACCATCCGGGAGCGGCTGCCCCGCTGATTGAGCTTGAAGTTCAGTTGATAGGCCCCACTTTGCACCCAGCTCGCCCCGGCCAATCCGACCAGCACCTGGGCTGGGTCGTTGATGGCGGTGAAGCGGATCACCTGCCCGGGCCCATCGGTGTGACTGGACTCACAGAGAATACAGCGTTCCACCACTGGCGGCACTCCCACGGCATCTTGTAAGCCGTATAAATTCATATTGTTGCCCTCAGCCAACTCCACCACAAGTTCGGAACGGGCCGGAAGATTGACCAAAAAAAATAGGTGCCGTCCCCGGTAATGGGCGTACTGCGCCCCCGGAAAACAAGCAATCTCCGGAGTAGCCGCCCACTCCAGGGGAATCGTTTTGCCCGCGCTCAGATCACCGGTCAGGGTTTGGGTCATGCCCGCCGGCACCTCCACCGGTGTGACTTGCGGGGGACGATCCGCATCCGCAGCCGGATCGGGAACCGCAGTCACTTTGAGGCCCAAATTCAAGGCAAATGAACCGCTTTTCAACCCGTTTGCGCCCACCACCCCGACGATAACCGTACCCGAAACCGAATCGGAAGTAAGGGAAACAACTTCGGGACGGCCCGGTCCAGCGTGATCCTGGTGACTGGCTTCGCACGCGAGCACCGCACCGATTTCTGGCGGCAAAGGAGCGACCTTTTCCGGGGAGAGATAAGCGTACAAGCTCAGGTCCCGGTCCGCGTGTAGACTGGCCTCCAGGGTCGCGTGCGCCGGAATCTCAATGCTGTACCAGATGTGGTGGCCGCTGAAATGGCTTTGGTCGGTCGCGGGGAAGCACGCGGTCCCGTTGCTCGTGGTAAAAGGCAAGGCCACGCCCCGCCCACCACTGAGTTCACCTTCCACCGCACGGATCCGATTGGGGGTCAATTCGAGTCCCCGTACGAGATCGGGAGATTGGCTCCAAGCCAGGGAATACAGACAAAGTCCCCACAGGAGGAAAAACGCATTTCTCATACTAAATCAAGCTGGGTTGATCGATGCAAATCCGGAGCTCCTTTTTCGCAAAAGTAGCTGGGAAGAAAGATAAAATGTTCTGGGGACAATAAAAAGATGCCCGGTGATTCCGCGCGGAGTATACTGCTTAAACGTGCCCCGTGCCCCAACGAAAATCGGGCGTCCGGAGTGATTTCCGAACGCCCGATGACGATTCAATCCAGCTTGCGCCGATCAGCCCAAACCAAACGCCGCCTTGATTGGGTCCACGTAATCCAGCAGCTCCCAACCGAAGAACTGCACCTTGCGATTTTCGTAGGTTCGAATCTCTTCGCGCCGGCCGCCTTCTTCTTTGACCGTCGAGTGGCGCACTTCCACCTCCGCGACGTAGGGCTCTTGGCCCATGTGACCGTAGGCGGCGGTCGCCGAGTAAATCGGGTTCAGCAAACCGAAACGCTCCACAATTGCCTTCGGGCGCATGTCAAACAGGCCATCGACAATCTTGGCGATCTCAGAATCGCTCTGGCTGACCTTGGCCGTGCCGTAGGTATTGATGTTGATCGAGACCGGCTTGGCGACCCCGATCGCGTAGGCCACCTGCACCAGCACTTCGTCGGCGACGCCGGCGGCTACCAGATTTTTCGCGATGTGGCGCGAAGCGTAAGCGGCACTGCGGTCTACCTTGGAGGGATCTTTTCCGGAAAATGCGCCCCCGCCGTGGGCCCCTTTTCCTCCGTAAGTATCGACGATGATTTTGCGGCCGGTCAGGCCCGCATCGCCGTGGGGACCGCCGATCACAAACTTGCCCGTCGGGTTGATGTGATAAACGGTATCCGCATCGAGCAATTCCGCCGGAATGACCCGCGGGATGAGGAGGTTCTTGACGTCGGAAGCAATCTGATCCAACATGTGTCGGTCGCGCTCCCCCTGGCTCAAATCGGGATGGGTCTCCGCCGTCACCCACTCATCGTGCTGGGTTGAAACGACAACCGTGTGTACCCGCATGGGCTTGCCATTGTCGTCGTACTCAATGGTCACCTGCGACTTCGAATCGGGCCGCAGGTACGGCATGAGGGCAAGCTCTTCTTTGCGAATTTTGGCGAGTTCCCGCAATAGACGGTGCGAATAGGCCAGGGCCATCGGCATGTATTCCGTCGTTTCGGCAGTGGCGTAACCAAACATCATGCCCTGGTCGCCCGCGCCTTGGTCCAGATTGAGGCCGGACCCTTCATTCACACCCTGGGCGATGTCGGGCGACTGGCTGTGCAAGGAAACCAACACGCCACAAGAGTTCGAGTTGAACATGTAATCGTCGTGGTTGTACCCGATGCGGTCAATCGTGGCGCGCACGATTTCGGGAATCTCGACGTAGGCTTTGGTGGTGACTTCACCGGCGACAACCGCGAGTCCCGTCGTGACCAATGTTTCGCAAGCTACGCGGCTGTAAGGATCCTGCCGCAGCATCTCATCGAGGATGGCATCAGAAATCTGATCGGCAACCTTGTCCGGATGCCCTTCGGAAACAGATTCAGATGTGAATAAATATGGCA
Source organism: Bacteroidota bacterium (assembly GCA_039024435.1). GTDB lineage: Bacteria > Bacteroidota > Bacteroidia > J057 > JADKCL01 > JBCCQH01. The sequence continues at coordinate 15,964 of JBCCQH010000007.1, read as the reverse complement.
TATTCGATATTGTAATTGCTACCTATTCCAGTGGTGAAAAAAGAGGTACAAAGTTAACAGGTAAACCTTAATTGTCAATCTCTTAATGTGTCGTTTTGCAAGGCAATCGGCATTCGAAACTTTCCGGAAAAAATTACCCCCGTAGCGATGTACGAAAAAGCGATATCTTACCTCAATGGAACTGTCCACTACCCGTCTCATTGTCCGGCCCCAAAACCAGGAAATGTTGGACGAACTGGTCGCGTATCTTGCCCGCAACCGCGAATTTCATCGGCCTTGGGCGCCCTTGCACCCCGAAGCTTGGTACGCGCGTGCCGAACAGGCCCGGCGCCTGCTAAAATCCCAGGTGGATGCCCGCGAAGGCCGAGGCTACCGTTTCTGGTACGCGACCCAAGCGAAGCCGAACCGGATGATCGGCCATGCCTCCCTCTCCAGTGTAGTGCGCGGCGCATTTCAGAGCTGCCACCTCGGATATTCCCAAGACCAGACCGCCTGCGGCCAGGGGTACATGACCGAAGCCCTGAAGGCCATTTTGCACTTTGCCTTTGAAGAGGTCGGCCTGCACCGGGTGGAGGCCAATGTTGTGCCGCAAAACCAAGCTTCTCGTGGAGTACTGGAACGACTCAGCTTTGTACAAGAGGGTGCCGCGCGGCGTTTTCTCAAAATCAATGGTGGATGGGAAGACCATTTGCGCTTCGCCATCCTGCGCGAGGAATTTCTGGCGCGGTAAATGAATCCCCCCACTTACCCCACCTTGCCCCAGGATTATCCCCGATCTTTCAAGCCTAATTCAGAGAAAAATGAGATTTTTTCGCCTTTTTCCCCTCCCAAACCCCACAAAATCACCATTTCTACGAAAATACCTCCACTTTTCGAACATTTTGCTCTTCGCACCTTCCACAAAATGCGGCGGAGCCTTTCATCTGGGCAACGCTTACCCACCCGTCACGTAATATGAAGTGTATGCAATGCAGTTTCCTGCTTGATAATACTGAGGAGTAAATGTTCTTTTGAAATGTGATCTTGGCGCGCAAGCGCCCACCCAATACTAGATTTTAAGTGACGTTCTTTAAAGGCGGTTTGAATCACACCCAACCACTGCAAGCCGCCACCCAACTGATGAAAAACGTTTCATACTGCGATAAAAATAGTTTAAAATACGCTCCCCCGGCCACTGGTCGGGGGCGTTTTTTTGGGGATAAAGCCGGGTCGGGGACCAGATCAAGCTTCTTCCCGGTCGGAAAGTGCGCCCATTTCTGCCATCAACCTGCACCGCAATCCCTCGGCCTCCCGCCGCTCCTCCACCAAAGCCAGATAGGCCGCATCGCGCGCATTGCACTCGGTCGTCCGGGACCGAAACGGCTCGAGCTGACGGTCCACTTCCGCCAGAACCCGGTCCAGCAGTCCAATCATCGCCTGGATGGAATGGCGGGAACTCATAAGCCGATAGCGTTCATGGTAGGTAAGACAGCAGTAGAATGAGGTAAATACACAAATTCAAAAAGTCAATTCGCGGGATAAGAACAAAGTACATTCCAAGGTCCGGGTTGAGATCAGAAAACCTCATCCATCTCAAGAAACCGGTCGATTTGTAACACCTCAAAATTGAATGGTTCCCAGCCGGGCTGCCCCTCAGATTTTTCCCTAATCAACTGATTGTGAGAAAATTCCTGCCGAGTTACTTCAAAGTCGTAGTCATTGCGCATGAGCCGGGTAAAAACCTGCGCGATGTGCTTTCCGCGGTCGATCCGATTCGCTTTTTGACGCTTGAGCAATTGCTTGAACGCATTTAGCTTGTACTCAACCAGGTCAAAATTGCGCAAAGCAATCAGATTAAAAATCTCGGCGACCTTGTGACCGATCAGCCATTTGGACTTGTGCCGGGTCAGCTCACCGGAAGCCGCCAGCAGTCCCAGGGCTTCGGGGTAATTGCCCGCCGCAAACGCCAGATACGAGTGATAGTAATTCCAAAGCGCCGCGTGGAAAGCCGAGCTTTGGTTTTTCGGGTGGGCCGATCCCGCTCGCTGAAAAGCTTCTGCTTCGGCAAAATCACCGGTGTAGAAGCGCAGCAGGAAAGCAATTTCCAGGGCATTCAGTTCGACCCAACTGCCCGCGGGGGCCTCTTCTAGGATTTGTTGGGTCACCTCCCCCGCCCGGCTCCAGTGCCCATTGTAAGCGGCCATCTTTGCGTAGGCGAGTGAGGCTTCCAGGGTTTCGGTGCGGGAAAACCGCGGGGTGTGCCGCCGGGTCAACTCCCAAAGGTCATCGGCCACCTCCAGGGCTTCCGTAAAATTGCCCTGCATCTTTTCGAAGAGGATGACCAGGTGACAGTACCAATATTGCACCCGGGGAAAAGGTGTCTTTTCCCGGCGCTCACGGACCGCTTGCAAGGCCATTTCCATGCCTGGGGTCAGGGGCGCCGCCGAAAAATTCTGGAAGAGATCCATTTGGAACAGCTTGTTGTACTGCTGTTTGGCCTCCAAACGCGACCGAAGCAAGTCGGTGCGAGAATTGATTCCCTCCCGGCTTGGCTTACGCGTCGCTCGCGTGGACTGCAAGGGAAAGTGCTGCATGCACAGGTCCTCAATGATCAGCATTTCCGATACCAATCCCGAGGATTCCGCCATGGACCGCGCATCTTCGAGGTGCTTCCGGGCAATGCCAAAGGCTTCTCGCGCCAGGAAAAATTGCGCAATCTGCAACTCGCGCCAGCATTCCGAACGCAATTCGTAATAATCACCCGCCGATTGCGGAAAGTAAGGCGGAAACAAAATATCAATCATGCTGGTCCGCAGCCGTGCTTTCAAATGAGAGTACGCCGAACCTGACCGATCGCCGTACAGGTAGTTGGCCGCCGCCTCATCATCGTCCACCGCCCCCGCGTCGATCAACTCGAACAGTTCGAGCCGGCGGCAAGGGGTACTTTGTAATTCCAATCCCTCCCGGATTTGCATCCGCTCTTTGGGGGTCAGAATACCAATCATCTCCTTGAAATACTTCATGTAATGCGCTTTTTGTCGAAGAATCCTAGGATCTCCTCTCGTATCTGGACATAGAGATCCCGTGCGCTACAAAACACTCGTCTCGCAGCGTCAAAAGATCAAGGCGTTATGGGCAAGCGGAGGCAAACACTACCCCCATCATCGGCCGCGGCAGAGCGGCAAATGCGTATCCAATTCTTGCAGAGGCCAACGGCGAAGGGGGAATGAGGGCAGCGAAATGCCCAATTCTCCCGGGCCGACAGCTTAACTACCAGCAGATTTTACCTGGCACTTTTTTGTTGCCAGATGCGTGAAGTGTTCAGCACAAGCGGAGATCGGACGGTCTTATGGACCGCGTCAATTCCGTATTTCACCTGAAGATTAATTTTTTTGAGAAAGCCATGAGTAAACTAGGTTATTTCCGTGAAAATTGCCAATCAAAGTCAAATTTCATGTGTTGGGTAACAAGTCTACGGGCCTTTGCACATCCCGCATCTCCCTTTCGACAATTGCCGTCGCCACAAACGACAAGCCAAGCAGAATCAAATCGACTATCCACAACACCCTTCCGCTGACGGCCGAAGCCAGCACCAACGCCAACAGCACCAGGCCCGGGAGGTAGATAAATCCCAGCCAGGGCTTGTGGACGAAAATGAGGATCCGCACCCCAAAGCGGGATAGCGGAATGATCAATCCCAAGAGCAAAAAGTAGCCCAGGATGACGCCCCCCCAGTACCCCATCGAACGGAGATTCGGAGGCAGCGGCATGGGAATGTCGGGACTTTGCATCAGCATCGCCGCGTCGGTATTGGGGAACTCCGGCTCAAATGGATCCGGTGTCACCCAGTAAAAGAACTTGGCCGCATTCGGACCGGGCTCGGTCACGTATCCGGTGGGACCGCCCGCCTCCCGGTAGGGAGCCGCCTCCCGCTCGTCCAGTCCGGGGATTTTCTCCCGCGTACTGTCTTTGGCCGGCACCACGACTACTACCGACGTATCTGGCGGGGGCGAAGCGGCAATGATGATCGCTTCCACCACCATCGGATCGGGGGTAAAGTCCTGGTCGTAACCCAGGCCGTAGATGCCCACGCCCGCCACGCGGCGGCGGCGAAAAACGGTAAATTTTGTTAACAGGCTCACCTCGTCGTCCCACCAAGCCTGGATCCAGCGGTTGTCGCCGGTAGTATCTTTTTTGACCGCATAGCGCGATTTGCTTTGCGGGTCTCGCTTGCCACCGTTGGGGTATTTGCGCTTGAAATGCGAAAGCGGAAGCAGCGCAAACTGGTCCGCAATGGCCGTCCCCGACATCTTTTGCGGGGTAATGTATTCCTTTCCGTACCACGGCTGTAGCACCACCAATTTTTCCCAGGGCATCCCCGCGGCTTCGTACCGGGCGAGGTCACCCAGCAGGGAGAGGCTGTCTTTGGCGTTGCTGCCCAGCACACTCGCGGGCCCGAGGCCGGTATTGGCGTTCAGATAAAAATCGTATCCAGTGTAGAAATAGCGGTGAATCCGCGTCTCCAGGGCCGCAAAGTCAAATGATCCCGCCAGCGCTCCGCAAGGCAAAGTCAAGGACAAGGTGTAGGTGGGGTCAGCGTTTTGCAGAGCAGAAAATAGCTGCACCACATACCCGGTCAGGGAATCGCGCAATACCGAATCGGCCCGCCCAGTCTGAAAATCGAGGACAATTCCATCGCCCCGCCCCGGCAGGAGCTTTACCAGGGTATCGGTAAGGTTGCGCCGAGCACGGTCCGTGCGCAAAAATTGCCGGATGCGCGCGTCGCCGTACAGCGCCACCACCAGATCGACCTTGCGTTCCAATGAATGCACACTGTCTTGTAACAGCGATGTCGACCAAGTGGGCAGCGGATTGCGGTCTCGTCCGGTCGCTGGGTCCACTGCGTAAGCGTAGTGGAGAATGCGGTCAAATTTTTCCAGGGGATAGTCCTGCCACGCCTCCCCCATCCAGTACGGCAAAATGCCGTAGACCTCACCCGCCCAGCGGCCCCGCGGGCGCGGTAAAGTCTCGTCGAGCAAGGTTTTTCGGCCCAGCCGCAGGATCTTCCGGACCAGAGGCCAGCGGTAGCGCGATTGATTCGCCCCGGCACGCCGCAGTCCAGTGATTTGGCTCCAGGTCACCTCCGCCCGAGTCGGCAACTTTGCCAAGCTATCCAGCCCCGGAATCGCCAAGTGCCGCTCCAATTCCAAAGTGTGCGCCGAGGTCGGATCGCGCGGCAAATCGTACATGAACGGAGCAGCGGTTTGCGCCGATAGCCCAAAAGCACTTACCAGCCAAAGCAACAGGACCATGGTCGCCGTAGACCATCGACGGGCGCCTGGTGCCACCACCACTGCAATATGTAAGAGTTGTCCGGGCATACCGCTCTACATTCGTCCGGGAAACGGTTCCCGGAATGGAAAAATAAAACTTGCTCCGGCGATTGCCGGGTACAGTTTGGGAAATTATTGACCGGCGTGGGAGACCCAGAGGAGCAGGAGAAGCGGTCCTCCGCCCGGCAAGGACACCGGATCCTGCATCCCCACCGGGCAACCGCACAAACTCGCCCGTACAAAACCCCACCCCATTTGACACCAACACAAAAACCGCCCGGACCGACGCGTGGAAATTGGCGGCTGGCCTTGCTATATTCCCGTGTGACACGCATTCTGAAATCCAACAATTCTAGCTCTCTCCGGCGGCACGCCCTGATTTTCGGGCTCGGCATCGTCCTACTATTGGCCGGCTGTCGGGAAAAGGTTGACCGGGCAGTCAAGCAATTCAATCTCGGAAACGAAGAATACTTTGCCTTTGACTTTACCGAAGCCAAAGAGCTGTACGAAACCTCCCTGGACCTCTATCCCGATCTCGCGATGGCGCGCAACAACCTGGGCAACCTCTATTTCCGGATGGAAGACTTTGAAACGGCAATTGACCAGTTTGATTTGGTGCTGCTCGACCAGCCCGAATACACCAAAGCGCTCTACAACCGGGCCATAGCCCGGGGGTATGAAGGCGATTATCCCGGCGCGATTGAAGACCTCAATTGGGTCATCAGTTGGTTCCGCTACGAACTCGAACGCGCCGACTCGCTCTGCAACGTCTGCCAAAGCATCGTCGTCAAAAACTCAGTCAAAGACACGGTCTACCTGGACGATTTTCCCCAGCCCGGGGCGGGCCGGGAATACGGATTTTCGATGCTGCGGGACGTGATTCCTCCCCTCGAAGGCGTCCGGGTAAGCCTCAACTACAACGGCACCTTTCGCAACCGCTACGGTGAATCGACCACGGCAAACAATGCGAACTGGATAACCCTGATTCTCGATTCCTCAGTAACGACGCAGAATTTTCCCGAGTGCCTCGATCTCTTTTGCCGCACTGCGGAACAATTGAACGAAGACTCTCTCCGGGCCACCCTCGAAGAACGCTACGAAGCCTACCATTCCCGCTTCTACCTGCTGAACAAGGTCGCCCGCGTGAGCACAACGGCCTCGGATACACTCAACTTTCGGACCTTGTGGTCCCGGCATGCCCTGGGGATCGCCCACCTGATGCGCGGCATTGTCCACCAGCATTTGCGTGAATACCGCGCGGCCACCGCCGACTACAACCAAGCGATCTACTACCGCCGCGATGCAAATTCCCAGATCAAAGCCCGGATTCGCAAAGGTTTCTACTACATGAATCTGGGCAATTGTTTCCAGGCCATGGCCACCAATCGGGGCGATTCCAGCAGCGCCCAGCTTTTTCGGTTTGCCGTGGCCAACTACGACTCGGTCATCGCCGATGTGCAGGACACTTCACTCCGGCTAGCGGCCCGCTACGAACGCGCCGTCAGCCTTTTGGGGCTGTACGCCGCCGCAGATCCGGCTCAGCCCCGGCCCAACCTTGATTCCATCCGGCAGGAATTTACTGCACTCATCACCATCAATCCGAGTGACAGCGATTTCCTCACCAAGCTCGGCAATTGCTGGCAAGGACTGCAACAACTCGATTCCGCCGTCAGTGCTTACAGCCTCGCACTCGAAGTCAACCCCGACGACATCGATGCCCTCTTCAACCGGGGAAATTGTTTTTACGCCCAGGGATTCCCGCCCACGGCCATCGCTGACTACACGGCTTGCATTGAACGAAAACCCGACTACGCCAATGCCTGGTTCATGCGGGGCAATGCCCGCTTCGATGCCTATGACTCTACCGGGGCCATGAGCGACTTTGCCAAAGCCGGTGAACTGGGCCATCCCACGGCATTTTGGGAAATGGAGAGGCTTTCCCAAGGGCTATAAGCCCAGGGGGGATAAAGTGGTCGGATCGTTTGTTTCAAGTTATTTCATTTGAGCACTCGCTCCGCGCGGAGAAATTCGTCTCTGGGTCGGTTTCCCGCTCCGTAACAATTTGATTGCTGGCCCACGCCGCGCGGACAATTTGATTTGTAAGCCCGCCCCGCGTGTCTCCGGGCAACCGGTTTAGATTCATTTTCCCGGCAGTTCCCCTCGCGAAAAAACAAAAACCGCCGGGGGACCTCAGGGATCTCCCGGCGGTTTTCTCCGCGATTGCGGCACCTCTATTTCTTCTTGCGCAGCGCCGGCTCCGATTTCGTCTCCATCGCCTTGCTGCCCATGACATCAGCTTCTTTTTCCAGGCCCGGATCGTCATTGACCGGCATTCCGCCAACTTCAGTGGTGGGCTGAACCCGACCCGCTTTCTGCTGGGCCACGTGCCAGGATTCGTGCGGCAGGTGCTGTTCCTGGCCGGGGCCCACGTGGATATCGGTCCCTTGCGCGTAAGCGTGCGCCTGAACCGCCGCCGGATTGGGCGAATTGTAATGCACCCGCACGTCCGACATGTCCATGCCCGATAAGTTTTCGATGCCGCTTTTGAGGTTGTCCGGCATCCCGGTCCGGTTTTCCTTTTCCCCGCTGGGCTGACGCTGGACCGGGTCAAATTTGCCCTGCATCATCTCTTCCTCCATCTCTTCCCGCTGCAAAGTCTTGAACTTGCCCTGCATCATCTCTTCTTCCATCTCCTCCCGCTGCAAGGTCTTGAACTTGCCCTGCATCATCTCTTCTTCCATCGCCTCCCGCTGCAAAGTCTTGAACTTGCCCTGCATCATCTCTTCTTCCATCTCTTCCCGCTGCAAAGTCTTGAACTTGCCCTGCATCATCTCTTCTTCGTCCTCCGCGAACTGCACCGGCTTTCCGTTTTGCCGCCGTTGTAAAGCCTGGTTATGGGCCGCCGCACGGCTCCCGGAATCTCGATTGCGTCGTCTTTGCTGTTTCATGATTTCGTATTTGAACGCGGAATAGCGAATCCGCTGTTCCGATCAATAATTTACAAAGTTTAGTCCGGGCACCCAAGTACAATTTCTCCCGGGAAATGACATCAGTGCCGCCGCCGTGAAGTTGACCGCGTCCAACTTTTTCGCCAAGCGGCAAGAAAATCCGACGTTTTCCGCGCACCAGTGCCAAAAATCACACCCGTTTGCCCTCTTTCCGCAGCTCCCGCTGAACGCCTTCCCAGATATCTTCTTGCATCACCTCTTCATTTCCTCGGCGCTCCGCCATGATCGCGCAGTACTTCAACACGTTGACGATGCTACCTCCGGTCACCTCAAACTTGCGCGCCACTTGCAACAGATCGACCTTTTCCTCCAAGGGCAATCCCCCAGCAAAAATCTTCTCCCAAAGCCGCTGCCGCTCGTGAACCGAAGGCACCGGAAAATAGATCGTTGACTGAAAACGCCGCATGAACGCCTCGTCGATATTGCCCCGCAGATTGGTCGCCAAAATCACCGTGCCCGGATAATTTTCCGTCCGCTGCAACAAATACGACACCTGTTGATTTCCGTAGCGCTCCTGGCTCGCCCCGCTATTGCCCCGCTTCCCAAACAAGGCATCCGCCTCGTCAAAAAACAATATCCAATCCTTGTGCTCCGCCATATCAAACACCCGCGCCAGGTTTTTCTCCGTCTCCCCCACCCACTTCGACACCACCCGTGATCCGTCGATCAAGTAGACGTCTTTTCCCGCCGATTTTCCGATCAAGCTCGCAGTCAGCGTTTTTCCCGTGCCTGGCGGACCGTAAAACAAGGCGCGGTACCCCTGCTTCAGCGTCCGGGAAGCCTGCCAGGTCGACATGATTTCCCCCTTTCGTTCCACCCAGGTCCGAACCACCTCTACCTGGTGCCGCACCTCCGGCGCCAAAACCAAATCCTCCCAACTCAGCGAAGTTTGCAGCCGTTGCGCCGGAAAACGCGAACTGTAGGTCGGTTTGGCCGCGTTGCCCAGCGTAAACAACTCCTGGTAATCCGGCGTCACCAACAGCGCCCCACTCAAAAACGGCTCCTCCGCCGGCGGCGGCTCCAGCTTCAGAATCCCAAATCGCGCAAACGGATGCTCGGGCCCAAATACCTGCAACAAGCGAATCCGCATCTCCAGATCCCGGTCCGCCACCAAAAACGCCGCCGTCTCTCCCGTCGGTAAAAATCCCCCGTGCTGCTTCCCGACCAGCCCCCCAAACTCCGTAAAGGGCCGGTCGATCCCCGAATTCCGCGTAAAAAAGATGTCCAGCAATTGCGGACGCACGTGCGGAGCCAGCGCCAGGGCCAAAACCAAGCGCTCCAGCATCCGAAAACGGTAATAGTGACAGATCTGTGCAAACACCGAACCGTCGCCCGACAAGTCCGGCAATGGCAACTCAATTTCCCCCTCATCTGCCGAATCTTGCCCAAACGACATCGCCATCCGCTGGTTGAGTACGGCTTCCAGCCAATCCATCTCCCTTTCCAGCGTACGGGAGTTTGCCTGAATGGCGTCCATCGGAGGCTCCGGAGCGCGGTCCTCCGCCGTTTGATCTTGCGTTTTCATATCCATTCCACGTAAAGGAAAAAATCATTGAACGGAAGGTTGACCATTCCGATTCCGTAGGTAAACTGTTTGAGCAGGATATCCTCGGTCCGCTTTTCGACCTTGAGGTTCCAATTCTTGCCCTTGCGCACCAGAATCCCTTCGCGCTGAAAGAAACTGCGCTGCATCCCGGAGACCGAAGTGTTTTTCAAAGGCTTGCAAAACCCTTTGATCGCCTGCAACAAGTCGTCCGCGTGCTTTTGCTCCTCCTCAGTGAGCGGCCGCCCCGGCTCAATGGGTGCGTGGGGTGGCCATCCTACCAGAATTTTGTTCAGGGTCAGCCGGTGTTCCGGTGCTTCCGTCCGGCCATCGACCAGATATTGCATCAGTAAAATGGCCCGTTCCTGCGCTTCCGAATCAACGAATTCCTTCTGGTCGAGCAGCCCCAAATGGCCGAAAAATCGTGGCAGAAAGGGATGAGCGATCACCAGACCCGCATTTTCGATGTAGAGCTTCTCCGCGTCGTCCCCCTCGCTGCCCCATTGTTTGCGGGTGCGCAGGTACTCCGCCTTTTCCTTTTCCAGGCGGGCCAGCCGCTCGGCCTTTTCCGCCGGGAGGTCTTGGATCCGTTCCAAAGCCGCCACATCTTCTCGCACCGCTTCGGTCAATTCGCGGGCCAGTCGCCGGGCCTTTGCTTCAGAAATCTCTGGGTTCACGTGCCCCTTCTCCCTGGCTTCCGGACCGGTGATTCCCACCAAGGTATCCGCGGAGTCGTTCCGCTTTTGCGCATACCCAGGAGCCGAATTCCCTTTCCGTTCCAAAACCGCCTCCCAATCTTCCAACTTTGCCGGTAAAAACCGCATCGCGGGTGCGATCTCCGTCGGAATTGCGTTGCGCAGCTGGGGGGATGCAGCTTTGGATTTATCTTTTTCGGACAATATGCTTTTCACCACTGCAGTCACCATGGCGCTGCCCCACGTTCCTGCTGCAGCGCCCTCGATCCGCGGTGCAATTTGCGCCCAGGCCCGCCGCAATTTTCCGTCTCCGTGGCGGTACACCAATTGCAAGACTTCCACCGCCAGGATCAAGTCCCGGAAGTCGGATTTGGCGATGGCCTTGCTGAATGCTTGCCGCAGCCGGGCTTCCACCACCCGATCCGCCGGCAACCCACGCTCGACTTCGTCCGAAGTCCACCGCAACAGAGCGGCCAGGGTACGCTGGTCGGGACTCAATTCCGCATTGCCCCGCCTCGATCTGGCTCGGTCCCAAAGCTGCCGGAATACTTTTACTTGCTCGGAGAAATGCCCGCCACCGGCGAAATACAGCACTGCCGCCAATCTCTGCCGCGCCGGAACTTCGCCAGCACGTGGCAAAGCCCGCTGAACCAGTACCCGAACTTCGTTCCAGGCCCGGGCGGAAATTACGCTCGGCCGGCTCCGGGCCAATATTTCATCCAGAGCGCCCACCAAAACCGAAGGCCGCCCCGGCGACGTAGAGGTTTTTCCTTTGGGATTTTTCCGATCCGAGGTAGGCTCATCGTTGGCACCTGAACCCTGCCCTTCGACGGGCGCCGCTGGCCGGGACAAATGGTCAACCGGAATGCCCGAAACGTCCATCTCGCCCTCAAGTCCATCTTTTCTCGGGGCCGATGTTTCAACTTGGGTCAGGTCCCCCTCCTCGGTGGAATCAATGTCTCCGGACAATCCATCCGCGAATTCCGTCTGGGGCAAATCCGGATGACTCGCCGCTCGGAATTTACTTTCACCCGCTCCTTGATCGCTTAAAATCGGACGGTTGGTGTCCCTTTCCGCGGTTATCCGCTTCGCCGAACTTTCCTTCCCTCTTTTTCCGACCGCATCATCGGGTTCGACCGATGATTGTTCCGCTCGGGCAATGGCCCGCCGTGCCGCTTTGCGGCCCATCCAAAAGGCCCGGTTCCAGGCTTCTGGATCCTTCGCCGAGGCTTGCTCCCGCACAGTCGGCATCTTTAACCCCCGCACCGCACGCCGCAATTCCCCCAAAAATCGGCTCCAATCTGCGGGGGACAACCAGGACCGCCAAACTGCTAACCTAGCCGCCCAGCGCGTCCCCAGCGATTGTGGATATTTCCCACCAAACGCTTCCTTTTCCCGCAGTACCGAATCGATTGCCGTAGGCAAATCAAAACGCGCGGCAATTTCCGCCAAACGCTTTTCCCAAAACACAACTGCGGCCTCCCGCCCGGCGATTTCCTCAGATACTTGTCCGGAGGCGGGGGTGGCTCCGCGCATCGACTTGAGAAACCTTTCCACCAACCCCGGCGGCAAAGCGCCCGTGCGCACCCAATTGTGCAAGCGCAAGCGCACGCGGTTCGGCTGGCGACGCAATTGGTCTCGCAAGGCCTGACTCAGCGCAATCGGCTCCTTCCATTCACTCCAATCCGGCAAAAATCCCAGGCGCAGGTAAGCGTAAAGAGTATCCATCACCGCCACAAATGCAGTCGTTTCATCCCTTTTGGTTCCGGTAGCGCGTGGACTCTCCGGCCGCTTCGCTCCGGCCGACGCCGACCCAGCGGGCACGATCAAGTGCGCGCTTTCCGGTGCGATTTCCAGCAGCGCCGCTACCGCCGGTAACTGCCGGCGCAGCGCCCCCCAGAACCACAACCGGGCATCCGGACCGGGAGGCGTTCCCCCCGATTCCCACCACTGCCGCAGCAGCATCTCCCCTACTTTCTGTCGTCCGGCTTTCATAACCCGCAATTTCGAACCGGACAAAACCCGGACAATCGCCGCAACCTCCGCCCAATCCGTGCCCAACTCCGCAACTATTGCCCCCAACCGGTCCAGATCCACTTCCGGTCCCAACGCCGCAACCAAGCGCGGCAGCGCGTCCGGCAACTCCGATTTTGTCGAAATGAAAACGCGCAACTTTTCCGGCCATTCGCGCGCGGAAGCCTCGGCAAAGACCCGCCGCAAATGCCGGAGCACCACCGCCTGCGGAACCCCAAATGCCGCCCGGGGAAATACCCCCTCGCTCAGGTAAACCCGGGTCAAATCGTCCAAGGCGTCGGTCTCCCACAGCACGCCACGTTCCCGCACCTCCCAATCACCGGCGGAATTTCGCCCTTCCAGTTCCGCCCCCAACAAACTCGTATCCTCCACTTGCGCCGAAATCTCCGAAGTCAACTTCATTTCCTCGTCCGTGCGATTTGAGCTCTCGCTCCGGACCCACTCATCGAGTCCCCCCGGTGCATCCAGCGGCAGCGTGCCCCGGCGTTGGTATTCTCCCAACCAAAACGCACGGATATCCGAATCGCTCTCCCAATTGCGGAAATCAACCGAAGGTAAATCTTCCGTTGAGCCCTTGCGCGCTACGGCCAACATTTGGGCCAACCTTGCCTCTTGGGGAGGATCGGGCCAGGCACGCGGCCAGGCCGGATCCTCCCAAAGTTCCCGCACAATCACCGCAAAATCCCCCTTTACCCGCGCCAACCAAAACAACGCCACTCCCCAAAACAGCTCTGCCTGCGGAGCACTTTTGTTCCGGGTCCGGGCCACAAAGTAATCCGCCAGGCTCCTTCGCCAGGCATTTTCCTCGTCCAGTCCCCAAGTGAATTTTGCGTTCAAAAACTCTACCAACTTCCGCAGTTGCCGCGCTTCCACAATCCAGGCCGCCTCCCCGCCCGCTCCCAACAAGGCCAGGATCGCCGTTTCCTCCCCAACCAGCACAATTCTTGACCACCCCGAACCCCGCCAGATTGCCGCGTGGACCACCTCGCGCAAGGCAAGCCGGTGCTGGCCCCGCAGTTCGTTCAAAACTGTTTGCAGCAATTGCTCCGAATCGCCCGAGGTCGACGCTGATCCCATCCCCCAAGTCACCTTGGGTCGGTAACCACTCACCAAATACTGGCGCAGCCAGGTGAGCTTTTGCTCCGAATCCCGGTCAGCGCTCATTGGCGCATCCCCCAGTTTGCCGAATGCATTATTGGGAAAATCGGCACCCTGCCCAGATAATTCTCCCGCGGCCCCGGTTCCCGAATCCCCGAGCGACGCCAGCAGCCGGGTCAAAAATCCCTTCTCGCCAAGGAAAGCCGCCGCCATCGCAGAATGAACTGCCGTAGGCGAAGATTCTGCCGTGCCAAGTTGCTCGACGGCGAGCTTTTCCCAGGCACGCATCAATCTCCGGGGCAATTCCCCTTGCCCAATCCATCGGTGCAAAGTGGCTTCCGCGCGGGATTTATCCCGGCGCAATTGCGCCCACCAGTGCTTTTCCAAGTCATCTTCCCCGGCAAAGGGACTCCAATCCGGCAGGCGTCCCAGACGCAAGCTCGCTTCCATCGTAGCGGCTACCGCCGCCCAAGTTCCTGAATCCGATGGCCGCCACCGCATCCGCCCCTCATTTCCGGGCAACCGCTCCGGCGGCAATTGTCCCGCCAGCACCAGCCGCGCCAGGCCTTCTATCCAATTTTTCTCCATCCATTCCACCAGCCAGGTCACGAATGAAACGCCAAAAGTGCCCTTGGACCGGGTGAGCCACCGCGCCGCGACCGCGAGCAACAAATCCAAAACTCGCACCGGCGCCCATTTTTCCAACTCGGCCCGGAGCACCCGCAACAAGGCCAATGCCTCCCCGGCAGATTCCCCCCGCTCCTGAATCGCCTCCTCCAACCAAGACCACAACTCTGCCGGACTGATGATGCTTAGGATTCGGCGCAGCCCCAGCCCAGCCGAATTGGCACTTTCCAGGAGCAACCGCAAGCATGCACGCACTTGCCCGGGATTCTTGTTTGATATTTCCGCGATGAACCAGGCCCGGAAGATCCGCAACGGAATCGCCGCCGCCGGTGGTGGAAATGCTCCCCGTTGCAAATATTCGACCAACCAAGTCTGCAATTGCGCCGGGGAAAAAGGCGCCGCTGCATCCCTTTGTTGCCCATCCCGATCCCGTTGGGCCGCACGCGCCGGTAGGCGGGTGAACAATGCTTCGATCTCCGCCGGCTGAGGCAAAGCCGGAAAATGCCCCACCGACTCGCTTTGGCGAAGCATCTGCGCCTGCAACTCAGGCCAAGTCCGGCCCAGCTTATGGCCCCAATACCCAAAAATGCGCCAAAATGGGCCCAGATTCGGAGCAATCGAGCGCCAAACCGCAGCATCCCACAGCCTTTCGGCGCTCGCCAGCCAAGCCCGCTCGGGGGACAGTCCCGCCCCAAAGGCCCGGTTAAAAAACGCGATCAACGCATCGATTTGGCGAGGGAGGGCCGCGTGGGCGCGGCCCCAAAACACCCGCATTAACATTTCGATCCCCATCCGGGGCAAAGTGTGCAATAAGCGTTCCCGGAAGTCCCGCTCGGTCAGCATCGCCGCGAGCATCTTGCTCACTGCCTCGGGCCGCTCCATGGTGACCCGCGAAATCACCAACAGCAGGTCGCGGTGGGCTCCCGGATACCGCCGCCCGCGGTTGATCTGCCGCAACTCCGCCACCGCTGCTTCGCCCCACCAGGGCCAAGTCCGGGTGACCAGATAGTGCCGCAATAAATCCTGCCAAAACTGCGGAGGATGCGCGGCCGGAGTCGGATGGCGGCGCAGCCGCGCGGCCATCGTTTCCTCCCCGATTGATGAGGAAGCGGCCGACGGTGAAGTAGGCGGCGGACCATTGCTCCGATGTTTGGCTGAGAAAGCCAACTGCCGATCCGAATTCATACCGGTTGCCCGACGCAATCGCCCGGCTTCGCGGTCCCGGAGCCCTTCGGTCGTCACTGTCCGGGGAAGGGAAAACGAATCATCGGCCGGGGGAAAAACTCCCTTTTCGAAAGAATACTCCTGTGACAGATTGCGGGGATGACTTGCTTCGCGGGCCGGATACGGCGGAGAGCTTCCAGAATTGTCCTCGGAACCGGGGGGTTGCCCCAGAGTAGCCGGCAAAGCGGATTCGAAGGGGGATTCTGTTTCGGGAGCAAACGGCGCGTGGGCATCGGTCTCCGGGATCGGTGCATCCGACTTTGTGTCCTTGCTGGAGTGGTCCGGGGACTGCAATGGAGCAACCTGCTCGGCGCGAGATTCAGACGGAGCTTCCGGTGCCAGGATGGACGGTCCCCCCGCCGTCGGCACAAAAGCCGGATTTGTCCGCAAAGGCGGAGGCACTGGGGCTTCGAGTGCCTTCCG
>JBCCQH010000006.1:0-104211 GCA_039024435.1 Bacteroidota bacterium | reverse complement strand
CAAAAACCTCCAACAACTCCAAATACTCAACTGCAACAACAACCAAATCCAAGCCCTCGATCCCCTCAAAAACCTCCAACAACTCCAAAAACTCGACTGCTACAACAACCAAATCCACGATCTCAGCTCGATTTGGCGGTTACTGGAAGGAGAGCTGTTGGATCTCCGCATCGACGCCGAAAAAATGCAAGTCCCCCCACCCGCGGTGGCTGCGGAGGGACGAGCCGCAATCGTCGCCTACTTCCGGGACCGGGGAAAGATGGCTTTCCGCCCCCTCTACGAAGCCAAGGTCCTGGTCGTCGGGGAAGGCCGTACCGGTAAGACCAGCCTGATCCGGCGTCTCAACCAGGAAGAACTGCCCGAGGAGGAAGACAGCACCCGGGGCATTGAGGTCCGGCGCCAGACCTTTTCCGCCCCGGAAGACGGGCAGGAGGTGGTGCTCAACCTCTGGGACTTCGGGGGGCAGGACATCTACTACTCGATCCACCAGTTGTTCCTCACCCAGCGCTCCCTCTACATCCTGCTGGACTCGACCCGAACTTCCGGACACGGCCTGTCCGACCCGACCTTCCGCTACTGGCTGGAAGTCATGGAATTGCTCGGGGGGCAGAGTCCGGTCCTGATCTTTCTCAATGAGTTCGTCGACCGCCCGAAAGGTTTGGCCCTGCACGACATTCAGAGTGAATTTCCCCAAGTAAAAGCCGGTTTTCAGGGCAATCTCGGGCGCCGCCCCACCTGCGTGGAAGCGATCTGGCAGCGCATGCAAGCCGAGGTCCTGGCCCTGCCCCAGTTCTCGGAGACCTATCCCCCCTACTTGCTGCGGGTCCGCGAACGCCTGGAAGCGCTGCGCACCACCCGGGCGATCATCCGCTGGAAAGAATTCTACGCGATTTTTGCCGAAGAAGCAGAAAAAGACGGGGCGGAAGTGAGCCCGGAGCGGGCCCGCATCCTGAGTGGGGTGCTGCACAATCTCGGGGTGATCCTGCACTTCCACGACGAGCGCCCCCGGCTCCACGCGGAGGGCCGGGACATGGACCAGATCCTGGGGCGCATGGTCATCCTCCGCAACGAGTGGGCCACCGATGCCATCTACCGCCTGCTCGACGATCCGGCGGTCAACCAGCAAAACGGGCGCTTTACCTACGCGGAGGGGCAGCGGGTGTGGGACGATGCCACCTACGGCGCTCACGTCCCCGAATTGCTCGGCCTGATGCAACGCTTTGAACTTTGTTACAAGCTCTACGATGCGGGCGAAGATATGTGGCTGCTGCCCGGTCGCCTTCCGGAAGACCGTCCCTCCTCGATGCAAAACTGGGGCGCCGCGACCGGCGGGGAGAAGTGGCTGGAACTGTACTTCCGGTACGAATTCCTGCCCCGGGGCATGGTGAACCGCCTCATGGTGCGGAATCACCGCTGGGTGCCGCGGGCCGAGCACGCCTGGAAGCACGGCTGCCTCTTTGAATTTCCGGAAGGCGATGCTCGGGAAGGCCAGTTGCTCGTCCACGTCCGCGCCGGACACAACCTCCGGTTTCGGGCGCGGGGCCGGGACGCCAGCACCCTGATCGAAAACCTCGCGCTGAGCCTGGAATCGATTCACGACCGGATTCCCAAGCTCAAAACCCGGGTGCGCCGGGAAGTCCCCTGCAATTGCCCCCACTGCTCGGCCCAAACCGAAGACCGCAACCGGACCTTTTTTGATTACGAAGAGTTGGTTGTCCGCAAGCGTTCCGGGGATCCGACGATGCAGGTGGTTCACTGCTTCAAGCAGCGACCGCCCCAGAAAATCGCGGTACTGGACCTGCTGGAAGGCATCAAAGTGCAGGATCCGAACGAACGCTGGCGAGAGGAAATGCGGGACCGCGTGGATGGTCTGCACCACAAACAGGACCAGGGGATAACCCTGCTCCAAGGCATCGAATCGGAACTTCCCAACCTCAAGGGGCTGCTCGGCATCACCCAGTTGCGGCTGGACCAGCTCGGCCTCGGGCAGCGGGAGATTCTGAAAATGGAAGCGCTGGTGCGCGACCTCCACACCGAGCGCCTGAGCGCGGAGGAAGTCACCGAATTGGTGCGGGCTTTTGATGAGCGGTTGCGGGACCTGCCCGCTGAAGTTCAGGCGCAGATTACGGCCGCTCAGAGCAACGGGAAACGCATCGACGGGCCGCTGAAGCTGCGCTTGAGCCTGCCCTTGCTCGTCGGCAGCCTCTCGAAAGAATACGACTTGGGCAAGTTCGAGCAGTGGCTAGAAGAGGTGCTCTACCGCAAACTTCCGGAAGCGACGGAAAAGGTCAGAAAGTGGCTGCCCCGCTGAGCGGGAGCGGCCTCAAAACTCGGGCAAGCCGAACTCCACCACTTCCGGCGGGCGCGCTCCGTCCAGGATCAGGCGGGCGGCGGCCCGGCCGAACAGAGGCCCCAGTAAGATGCCGTGGCGGAACAGGCCATTGAGGTGGTAGGCGCCGGGGATCCGGGGATCGGCGGCGAGGAGGGGCTGGCGGCTGAGGGTGCTGGGGCGGAGGCCGGCCCAGGTTTCCTGGATGTCGAGTTCGTAGATGCCGGGCACGGCGGCGTAGCACTTGCGCAGGATGTCGAGCATGCCCCCGGCGGTGAGGCGCCGGTCCAGGCCGCGCTCTTCGCTGGTCGAGCCACAAAGGATGCGCCCGGTTTTGGGGACGACGTAGGCACTGCCCCAGGTTTTGCTGCGGATGCGGACGGTGGCCCGGAGAAAGTCCTGGCTTGATTCACGGGGTGGATCGAGGGCCAGCATTTCGCCTTTGACCGGGTAGATTTTGTAGGGCAATTGGGCCTTTAGCGCCTCTGAGGGCACCCCCGGCGCCAGCAGCACCCGGTCCAGCGGGAGTTCACCGGCGGTGGTTTCCAGAACAACACCGCCGCTTTCATTCGCCCGATACCCGTACACTTCCCGGGGCGAAAGCACCTCCACGCCCCGCCGCTTCAGATCCGCGACCAGCGCCGCGACCAATTTGCGGTTGTCCACCTGGGCATCGACCTCGGACCAGATGCCGGGACCGACGTCTTGCGTGATGAAAGGTTCCCGCGCGCGGATCTGCGGTCCCGTGAGCCATTCGACCGCCTGTCCCTGCGCCCGCTGGAATTCGTACAGCCGCTTGAGGTAGCCGGTGTCATCGGCATGCAATCCGATTTCCACGGTGCCCGCCCGCCGAAAACCAATGTCGGGCAGGGCCGGCACCACCTCGGAATCGTAGAGGGCCCGGCTGGCCAGCCCGGCCCGAAACAGCGGCAATTCCTGAAATTCGATTTCGTTGACCGGAGCGAGCATCCCGGCGGCATCCCAGCTCGTGCCGTGGCCGGGTTCTCCCCGGTCGAGCAGCGTCAAGGCGATCCGCTCCTGCCCCAGTCGGGCGAGGTACCACGCCGAAAACAGCCCGGCCACTCCCCCGCCGACAATCCCGATCCGCAGCTTCCCCCCGATTTCGGCCATGCTATTTTAGTTTGTAGTGGGCAAGCCACCATTTTTCCGGAATCTCATCCGCCCGCGCCCGCTCGTAATCGGATTCCGAACAGGGCACCAGCTCGCTGCGGTTGCTCTTCTTGCTGAGGGCGTCCGCGTAGGGCACCTGCATCCACCAGCGTTCGGTCATCGGGTTTTTGTAGAAGACGATTTCCTGGATCCCGCCGTGCAGGTTGACGCTGTATTTGGTGAGGCGGCTCAGGTCCTCCGGCTCGTCGATGCGGCGCCCGAGGTAGCCTTCGATCAGGTACCACATCATGAGGCCGGTCAAGAGAGCGGTTTGGCCATTGAGGTCCTTCATGGGCTGCATTTCGGTGAAGCTGACCGAACTGATCCGGTTCGCAAGGCCGGTGTAGCGGGCCAGTTGGCAGATTTCTTCGGCGGTGAAGCCGGCCGGGGAAGGATGGGTGGTGCCGGGGGCATCGGAGGCCCGGACCGCACTCAGGTCGAAGCTGACCAGATTGGCGTTGCGCAGGAAGGGTTCGGCTTCTTTGAGGTCCTGCCGGATTTCCCCGAGGCGGACGCTGGGAAAGTACAGGTTTTTCATGCGTTGCCGGTCGGACAGCGGTACAAAATAGCTTTGGTGCCCGAGGTTGACGAAGTTGCTCAGGAAGTTGGGGCTGTGCAGGAAAATCTTGTGGTTGTAGCTGTGGTTGTGGATGCCAAAGTCGCTGTCCTCCACGTCGAGTTCCGAGTCGATGCAGACGTATTCGACGCTGTCGGTGATGTTTTCGTAACCGCGGTATTGACCGTAGACGATGTCTTGGCTGCCGCCGAGCAGAATAAGCAGTTTGCCTGCCTTTACGATTTCCTCGACGACATCGGCGATGCGGTCGTAGTAGGTGGTCATGCGGTCGGCTTTGACCATGTTGCCCAAATCGGCGATTTTCAGCTCGGTTTTGGGGACGGTGAGGTGGTAGAAATGGGGGCGGATCTGGTCGGGGGCCAATGCGCTGCCGGCGATTTCGCGGGAGCTTTTGTCCACCGGACAGCCGACCACGACGACGTCGGCTTTGCGCCAATTGGGAAATTCACCGTAGTTGAAGGTGGTAAAATCGCTGAGCCGGTAGTTGTCGAGGGCGTAGCGTTGGCGGATGATGCCATCATCCAAGGGGCGGAATAGCGATGCAATGTCCATGCAAAGGGGAAATTGTTTAGCTTTGGGCAAATATAAGCAAGGCAATGATCTTAGTCACTGGCGGTACGGGCTTCTTGGGGCGCTTCATTGTGGATGAATTGCGGCAAAGGGGCGAAGAAGTGCGGATTTTGGCGCGGAATCCGGCAAAAGCCCGGGCGATTTTCGGCGCGGAAACTGTGGATATCGCGGAAGGTGACCTGCTGGATCAGCTTGCGGTCGAGAAGGCCCTGGCGGGGGTGGACAAAGTGGTACACACGGCGGCGGTGGTGAGTTTTTGGAAGCGGCGGCGCCCGGAAATGCGGCAGGTCAATGTCGACGGGACGGAGTTGCTGGCCAATCTTTGCTTAGATCGGGGCATTCAACAGTTTGTCCACGTGAGTTCGGTTGCCGCCCTGGGCCGCACGGGAAACCCGGGGGTGATCGATGAGTCGGCCAAATGGAGCAAAAGCAAGCTCAATACTTACTATGGCCGTACGAAATTCCTCGCCGAGCTGCGGGTGTTGCGGGCGGTGCAAGAGGGCTTGCCGGCGGTCATGGTGAATCCGGGGGTGATCATCGGGCCGGGTGATTGGCAGGCGGGTCCACCCAAGATTTTCCAGACCATATATAAAGGACTGAAATACTACAACCCGGGAACCGTGGGGGTGGTCGCAGCCGTGGATGTAGCCCGGGCAATTGCGGGATTGCTGGACAGTGGATTGCACGCGGGTGAGCGCCACGTGCTGGTGAGCGACAGCCTGCCCTATCGGCAGTTTTTTGGCTGGGTGGCCGAAGGACTGGGCACCCAAGCCCCCCAGCGGATTCCGCCGGCCTGGCTCATGCGCCTCACCGCGCGGTTGTTGCAGTTCCTCGGGAATCTGCGCAACCGGGAACCGCTGATCACGCCGGAGACGGCGCGCATCTCGCGGGCGCATTCGGAGTACGACGGATCCAAAATCACCCAAGTCATTGATTTTCAATATTCAGACATTCGGGAGGCCATCCTGGCTACCGGACAACAATTTCTTCAGGAACATGGACGTGATGCTTAACGGAAAGCCGCAGATCCTTACGGCGCAGTCGCCGGTTTCGGTGATCGATTTTCTCCGCGATCAGGGCCTGGATCCGGCCGCGACCGGGATTGCGATGGCCATCAATTACAGTGTGGTCCCGCGGAGTGAATGGGACCAAACCTGGATTCACGGGGGCGATGAAATCGAATTGATCACCGCCCGGCAAGGCGGATAAAGGATGCAAAGTCTCACCGGGAAAAAGTACGCCCCGCGGTTGGGCTTCTTTCTGCTGACCACCTTTGTGGTGAGTGGAGCGGCTTTTTTCAACAAGTTTCCGCTGGTTCAGGAAGCTTCGGGGCGCTTTTTGCTGGCGGGGCTTTCCTTGGAGCCGCCGCCGGGCGAGACCGGGACTTACGGGCTATTTGTTCGGATGGTGACTTGGCAGGCGAGTCTGTGGCCGATTGTGCTGGTGCAGGCGGCGATCCTCAATGCGTTGCTGCTGCGTACGACGGCCTTGCTGCTGCCCGGCTTCAAGCGGCGCCGGGTCTATTTTCCTTTGATGTTGGGGCTGGCGCTGCTGACGGGAATGAGCTGGATTGCCGGGACGCTGCTGCCGGATATCTTTCTGGGTTACGCTTTTTTGGGCACTTTCCTCTGGTTTTTGGACCGGGAGCTGTCGGTGGCGGGGCGGATCGCACTGGCAGTTTTGCTGGTGTTTTCCTGGAGCGCGCAGTTGGGGCACCTGGGGTTTGGTTTGGTCGGCTTGCTGGTGGGCGGGATTTTTTGGGTCTCGCGCCGCCGACGATTGGCGCGGGACCGGAAAAATTTGGGATTGTGGCTCGGGATCATCCTTCTGGCGTTGCTTTGGGTGCCGACCTACAATGCGCTGATGGGCAATGGGTTTCGCTTTCATTCTTCGTTCCGGGTCCACCTCCTGGCCAAGGGGGTGGAAAACGGAATGCTGGACGCGCTGATCGGGGCGGAATGCCGCGCCAAGGGGCCGGGGGAAAAGGATCGGTTCTGTGCGTACTGCGGGGAAACGGCTTTCAGTGCGTACGCGGTGAAACTCGACCGCGATTCGGTCTTGCAAGATTCTACGGGCAGCGCGTGGGACGATCCCGTAGGGTTCGGGGTGCCGGGGCATTTGCCGCAAGGGGCCGGGGCGTGGCTCAATTTTCTAGGAAAGGGCTTTTCGGGGGCGTTTCGGCAGTTGTTGACGAATGATTTTACCCGCTACGCAAATATCTGGATGGACGAGGAGCGGCCTTACGCGCACAACATTGCCCGGGTGGTTCACGATCGCTTCCCGCACGCTTTCGGAGAGTATATGTTTAGCCGGCAAAACCGGATCAATCTGCGCCTGGAACTGTTGCCCTTCCTCAATTGGCCGCTGTTGGGGTTAAGCTTGGGCTTTTTGATTTGGCAATGGGGGGCTTGGGGCAAAGATCCCAAATGGCGGCTTTTTGTGGGGCTACTGCTGGGATTCATCGTTTTGAATGCTTTGGTGCAGGGGATGTTGCTGGGGGTAAATGACCTGGCGGGCGCGCGGCTGACGTGGCTGCTGGTATTTGCCGCCGGGGCCACGGCGGTCAAGCGATTTGGGACAAATGTCAATATTTAGCATAGATTGACACAATCGGCTATTTGGTGTAAATTTGGGCATGAATGTTTCTCTGACCCCCAAATTGGAAGCCCTGATCAAGGAAAAGGTCGATTCCGGCATGTACAGCAATGCGAGTGAAGTGGTGCGCGAGGCGTTGCGGGCGTATTTTGGTCCTCAAGCCACGGCGACCGGGGATGCTGGTGAGCTGCGCAAGGAATTGCTGCGTGGGCTGGAACAACTGGACCACAAAGAATACGGGAGACGTACGCTGGATGAAATCTTTGAAGCGGCAAAACGCCGGGCCGAGCGCAACACAAGTGTGCCCAAAAAGGAAGCTTCCTGAACATGCTGGGCTACAAGCTGTCCCCCGAGGCCGATTTGGATCTCGAAGAAATATTTCTGTACACCATCCAGACATTTGGGCTTTCTCAGGCGGAAAAATATCTGGGAGAAATCAAAGCTGCCTTCTCCTCGATTATCGATGCCCCCACTGCAGCCATTAATCGAAAGATGATCGTCGCGGAGCAGGAAATTTATGCGCGACGAGTAGGCTCGCACCGTATATTTTATCGGCCCCGCCGCACCGGAATTGAAATTGTTCGGGTCTTGCATACTGCGCAGGACATTGAGCAAAACCTGAACCTCGAAAAATAGGTTAGTGTCACTCCCACACTAATATCCCCCCAAACCTTGCATCCCCCCGCACAATTCCCGAACTTCCCCGGAAAAATCGCCCATGCGCATCGACGGAACTTTGTTTTGGCCCCAATTGCCCCTGATTCTCTCCATGGCAATGATCCTGCTGTTTGCCGCGTGTGCCCAAGGTCCCCCCGAATACGCCAGCTTTGATGATTATCCCGCCTACCAAGGCGACGACCTCGGCGTGCAGTGGACCCCGGCCGCCACGAAGTTCCGCGTGTGGGCACCGACCGCTTGGGAAGTGCGCCTGAAACTCTACGAAGCGCCCCTCGGCGGCGAACCGGTGGAAAAGCTGCTGATGGAGCGCGCGGAAAACGGCACCTTTACCGCCGAGATCGAGGGCGATCAATTGGGGAAATATTACACCTTCCAGGTGAAATTTCGCGATGGCAAAGACTACCACGACGAAAACTGGCGCAACGAAGTTCCCGGTCCTTACGCCACCGCCGTCGGGATCAATGGCATCCGCGGCGCCATCCTCGACCTGAGCACCACCGATCCCGAGGGTTGGGAAAACGATCTCCGCCCCCCGCTGGAAGACTTCGCGGACGTGGTGCTGTACGAGCTCCACGTCCGCGACCTCTCCTCCCACCCCAGTTCTGGCATCCAAAACCAAGGCAAATACCTGGGCCTTACCGAAACCGGCACCCAAAGTCCGGAAGGATTTGCTACCGGCATCGACCACATCAAGGCCCTCGGGGTCACCCACGTCCACTTGCTCCCGGTCTTTGACTTTCTCTCGGTCAATGAGCGGGAACCCGAACTGAAAGCCTACAATTGGGGCTATGATCCGCAGAATTACAATGTCCCAGAAGGTTCCTACAGCACCGACCCCTGGAACCCGAAAACCCGCATTCGGGAGTTCAAACAGATGGTGCAAGCGCTGCACCAGAACGGCCTGCGCGTGGTGATGGACGTTGTTTACAACCACACCGGTTCCACGGAAAATTCGGTCTTCAACCAACTGGAACCGCAGTACTACTACCGATTGAACCGCGACTCCACCTGGTCAAATGCCTCTGCCTGCGGGAACGAAACCGCTTCCGAGCGGCCCATGATGCGCCAATTGATGATCCGCTCGGTGCAGCACTGGGCCCGGGAATACCACATTGACGGATTCCGCTTCGATTTGATGGGGATCCACGACCGGGAAACGATGCAGGAGATCCGCAAAGCCCTGGACGAAATCGATCCCAGCATATTGATCTACGGGGAAGGCTGGGCGGCGGCGGGCAGCCCCCTTCCGGAAGCAGCCCGCGCCCTCAAAGGCAACACCCACCAAATGGCGCGGATCGCGGCTTTCAGCGACGACCTCCGCGATGGAATCAAAGGCCACTGGGCCCACCACAAAGACCGTGGATTTGTGAGCGGAAAAGACAGCGCCGAACACGACATCCGGTTTGGAGTCGTCGGCTCGGTATTTCATCCCCAAGTCGATTACGGCCGGGTCAGTTATTCGGATAGCGCCTGGGCCGCGGAACCCACCCAAAGCATCCAATACACCAGTTGCCACGACGACCTCACCTTGTGGGACAAACTCGCGGTTTCGGCTCCCGATGCCCCGGAAGCAGAACGGATCAAGATGCACAAATTGGCGAATGCCATCGTCCTGACCGGACAGGGGATTCCCTTCCTCCACGCGGGCGTAGAGATGTGCCGCACCAAAGGCGGAAATTCCAATTCTTACAAGTCACCCGATTCGGTCAATGCCCTCGACTGGAGCCGAAAATCCCGCTACGAAGCGGTCTTCAATTACTACCGTGACCTCATTGCGCTGCGCAAAGCCCATCCGGGATTCCGCCTGGGCACGGCCGAGCGCGTCCGCAAGCACCTGAGCTTCGTCGAGACCCAAGACCGGCAAGTAGTGGCCTTACGGATTCAGGATGCTCCCCGGGGCGAATCCTGGAAGCAGATCTTTGTCGCCTACAATGGTGCGGCCGCACGCCGTTCAGTGGCCCTGCCGGAAGGCTCCTGGACCCAGGTCGTCGACGGAGAGGCCGTCGATGAAGCCGGATTTCGGACCGTTCGCGGCTCGCTCAACCTGCCTGGAATCTCCTGCGCGGTTCTCTTCGCCAACCCCTAAGCGCTAACTCAATGACAAAAATGGCTTATTTCTACCGCTGCTCCTTCCTGCTCGGTTGTTTCTTGTTCGCCGGATGGCCGGCAAGCGCCCAGTTTGCCGATCCGCCCCGGGTCGACCCGCCCAACTGGTGGGTGGGCATGCAACACAACGAATTGGAACTCCTTGTGACCTACACGGGAATCGCGGATTACACCCCAGAGATCGATTATCCGGGCCTTGAACTGCGGGGCGTAACGCGCTGGGAGAGTGACAACTACGTGGGATTGCAGGTGCGCATTTCCCCGGAAGCTCAACCCGGCAAACTGGAGCTGAAATTTTCCGGAAAGCGGGGAAAAATCGCGGTGCCATTTGCCCTGGAAGCCCGCACCCGGGATCCGCGAACGATTGCGGGTGTCGATGCTTCCGACTTGATCTACCTGATCATGCCGGACCGCTTCGCCAATGGCGACCCCAGCAACGACATCGTGGCGGGCACCGCCGAGATGAGCATCAATCGGGACAGCATGTTCTGGCGGCACGGGGGCGACCTGCAAGGCGTCCTCGATCACCTCGATTACCTCGAACAGTTGGGCGTGACGGCGCTTTGGTTGAATCCGGTCCAGGAAAATGACGAGCCGAAAGAATCCTACCACGGGTACGCGATCACCGATCATTACCGGGTCGATCCGCGACTGGGCGACAACGAACTCTACAAAAAACTGGTCGCCGAATGCCACCAGCGGGGCATCAAGACGGTCATGGACGTCGTCTACAATCATCTGGGCGATGGCCACTACTTGTACCGCGAGGGCTTGCCGAGCCGCAATTGGGTCCACCAACACGATGGATTCGTCAAAACCACTTACCGCGCTCCGACACTGCTGGACCCCCACGTCGCCCAGGCCGACCGGGAGCAATTTTCCAAGGGCTGGTTCGACCACCACATGCCGGACTTGGCCCAGGAAAATCCCCACGTGGCCCGCTACCTCATCCAGAATACGATTTGGTGGGTGGAGTACGCCGGGCTAGATGGCTTCCGGATTGATACCTACGCCTACGCCGATCAGGACTTCATGTCGGATCTGGTCGCGGCAGTGCGCAAAGAATACCCCAACTTGGGAATTTTCGGCGAGACTTGGGTCCACGGCAATGCCGTCCAAAGCTGGTTTACCGATAACCGTGTGGACGAGGGCAACCCTTCTCCCCTGCCCGGCGTCACCGATTTCCAGTTGTACTATTCCATCAACGAGGCCCTGACCAAGGAGATGGGCTGGACCGAAGGTATTTCGCGCATGTATTACACCTTGGCCAAAGACTACCTCTACAAAACGCCCCTCGCCAACTGTATCTTCCTGGACAACCACGACCTCAGTCGCTTCTATTCGGTAGTGGGCGAAGACTTTGCCAAGTTCAAAATGGGCATCGCCTGGCTGCTCACGATGCGTGGCATTCCGCAGATCTACTACGGAACCGAAGTCCTCATGAAGAACTTCGCGGCCCCGGACGGTCGGGTACGGGAAGACTTTCCGGGGGGATGGCAAGGCGATCCCACGAACAAATTCAAGGCCTCGGGCCGCACCGAGCGGGAAAATGAAGCTTTTGCCTACCTCCAGACCTTGGCCGGGTACCGCAAGGCAAATCCTGTCCTCCACACTGGTCACTTAACCCAATTCATTCCGGAGAAAGGGCTTTACGTGTACTTTCGGCACAATGCCGAGAAAACAGTCATGGTGATGATGAACTGCAAGCCGGATGCCCACACGGTAGAAATGGAGCGGTTTGAGGAATTGACCCGGTCCTTTTTGCGCGGAAAAGACGTCGCCGGTGGCAACTCCATCGATCTGAAGGGCAGTCAGGAAATCCCCGGCTGGACCACTTGGGTGCTGGAATTGCAATGATTTGCCGGGGAGCTCAACCAAATAATATTTGGCTCGGTCCCGGAAGCCAAAGTTGCACGTGGTGGGAATCGCGGCGGTTTTTTTCGAAAAACTGTCCGGTACTTTTTCAACAGTTTCATTGTTGACATTTAAGGGACCGAGAATTGGTATTTAAGCGGCACGTTGCTAACTTGCGCCCGATTTTACGAAGCAGTGAATCTATCTCTTAGATATGGCACAAAATAAAGGTAAAGTCGCCCAGGTAATTGGCCCGGTAGTCGACGTAGAATTTGACGGTAAGGATTCGATCCTTCCCAGAATCCTGAACGCTCTGACGATTCAGAAGCACGATGGTTCCACCCTGTACGTCGAAGTGCAGCAGCACCTCGGCGAAAACAAGGTACGCGCCATCTCGATGGACTCCACCGATGGTCTTGAGCGCGGCATGGAAGTGATCGACCTCGGTCACACGATCGAAATGCCCACCGGTGACGGCATCCGCGGACGCCTGTTCAACGTCGTGGGACAAGCCATCGACGGCCTCCCCCAACCGGAATCCAAGCGGGCGTACCCGATCCACCGCTCGGCGCCGAAATTTGAAGACCTGGCGACCGACTCGGAGATCCTCTATACTGGGATTAAAGTCATCGACCTGATCGCTCCCTACCTCAAAGGCGGAAAAATCGGCCTGTTTGGCGGTGCCGGGGTGGGCAAAACCGTTTTGATCCAGGAACTGATCAACAACATCGCCAAGGCGCACTCGGGTCTCTCAGTGTTTGCCGGCGTCGGCGAACGCACCCGGGAAGGAAACGACTTGCTTCGGGAAATGATCGAGTCCAACGTCATCCGCTACGGCGATGAGTTCGTCGAAGGTCTTGAAGAAGACGAATGGAAACTCGAGACGGTGGACCTGGAAAAAATGAAAGAATCCCAGGTAACGCTCGTGTTCGGTCAAATGAATGAACCTCCCGGTGCCCGCGCGCGGGTGGCCCTTTCGGGTCTATCGGTAGCCGAGTACTTCCGCGATGGCGACGAAGAAGGCAGTGGTCGGGACGTCCTGTTCTTCATCGACAACATCTTCCGCTTTACGCAGGCCGGTTCGGAAGTATCCGCCCTGCTGGGTCGGATGCCTTCGGCGGTAGGTTACCAGCCGACTTTGGCCTCGGAAATGGGCGCGATGCAAGAGCGCATTACCTCGACCAAGCGGGGTTCCATTACTTCGATCCAGGCGGTATACGTGCCAGCGGATGACTACACCGACCCGGCTCCGGCAACGACATTTGCCCACCTGGATGCCACCACGGAACTTTCGCGGCCACTGGCTTCGCTCGGAATTTATCCGGCAGTGGACCCACTGACGTCGTCCTCGAAAGTCCTGACCCCGGATACCGTTGGGGAAGAGCACTACAACTGCGCCCAAAACGTGATCGGGATCCTTCAGAAGTACAAAGATCTTCAGGATATCATCGCCATTCTCGGGATGGACGAGCTTTCGGAAGAAGATAAGTTGACGGTGTCGCGGGCCCGCAAGGTGCAGCGTTTCCTCAGCCAGCCCTTCTTCGTGGCCGAGCAGTTTACCGGTTTGGAAGGCCGTTTTGTTGCGGTGGAAGATTGCATCAAGGGCTTCAACATGATCATCGGCGGTGAGCTGGATCACATCAACGAGAAATACTTCTACCTCAAAGGCGGCATCGATGAAGCCATCGCGGCTTACGAAGAAGCTGAAGGGGCAAAAGCTAAATCTTAATTGCTATGGACGCTTTGAATCTGGACATCATCACGCCGGACGCGACGGTCTACTCCGGAAAAGTGGAATCGGTTACGGTTCCCGGGAGCGAGGGTCGCTTTCAGGTGTTGAAGAACCACGCTCCCATCATCTCAACCCTGACCGAAGGCCCCCTCAAGTTCAAAACGATGGACCAGGAAGAGCACCTTTTTCGGGCAAGTGGTGGGGTGGTCGAAGTCCTCAAGAACAAAGTGATCGTGTTGGTCGAAAGCATTCAGCGCGTCGAAGCCAACTGATCCCAACGATATCCGGAGGCGGTTTGCCGCCCCCACGAAAGGTGCCCATAGCAATTTGGGCACCTTTTTTCTTTTCTGGGATGCAGCAGGGAAATCCCTGCCGGGGGCAATTTTCCCGCAAACGCGTTACATTTGCGCCATGCGCATCGATATCCTTTCCGGCATTCCGGACCAACTCCACAGCCCTCTGACGACGAGCATCGTCAAGCGGGCCCGCGACAAGGGCTTGGTCGAGATCCACGTTCACAATATCCGCGATTACGCAACTGATAAGCACCGCTCCATCGACGATACACCCTACGGCGGGGGCGCCGGCATGGTGCTCAAAGTGGAGCCGATTGCGGCGGCGATCCGCAAACTCCAAGCCGAGCGCAGTTACGATGAAGTTATTTTTTTGAGTCCCGATGGCGAGGTGCTTACGCAGACCATCGCGAATGAACTCAGCTTGCAGGGCAATCTGATTCTATTGGCGGGGCATTACAAGGGAATTGATCAGCGGGTACGGGACCTCTTCGTCACGCGGGAGATTAGCATCGGGGATTACGTACTGTCCGGAGGCGAATTGCCGGCCCTGGTGGTGACCGACGCCATCGTGCGGCTGTTGCCGGGGGTGCTCGGCGATGAGACTTCAGCGCTGTCGGATTCTTTCCAAAGCCACCTGCTCGATGCGCCCTGTTACACGCGGCCGGCCGACTGGGAAGGCCACAAGGTGCCCGAGGTGCTGCTGGGGGGCAATCACGCCGCAATTGACCGCTGGCGCGATGAACAGGCCTACACCAAAACCAAGAAACGCCGCCCGGACTTGCTGCAGGATTAGATTAGATAATCGATTTGTAATCAATTCTCTACGCAGCATTGCCTCACAAATAGATTGATCGGTGGCAAAGTAGGAAAAGGAGAATAGATTTCCGTGGGCAGGCGCATCCGAGAGAGCCCGGACCGGGTTGGGGCCGACGGTTCCTCTTCCCAAACGACATCACAAGGTGCATGGTGGGACCCGGAGTCCCCAGCAAGCGAGGCGTTAGGGAAAACTTTTCCCCAGTGATCCGGGATTGTCTTTATTTTGGGGCAATGGATCGGCACAAAATATATTCCGGGAAAAATGCCCCTCTGATATTTATTCAAAGGAAAAAAGACTTATATTTGCACTCTTAATTTTTGAAACCGGACCTTAAAGACTGGAAATAAAATGAGCGATTTGATCAATCTGGTAGAAGCTGAATATCGCAGAGATGATATTCCGGATTTTCGCGCGGGCGACACTGTCAATGTTCACGTGCGGATTAAAGAAGGCAATAAAGAGCGTATTCAGCAATTCCAGGGCGTCGTGCTGCAGCGCCGGGCCGCTGGGGCAAATTCGACATTTACCGTTCGTAAGATTTCGAATGATATTGGGGTAGAACGGATATTTCCGGAAAGCTCACCGAATATCGACAAAGTAGATGTAGTGAAGCGCGGAGTTGTCCGCCGGGCGCGTATCTTCTACTTGCGTGGTTTGAGTGGTAAGTCGGCGAAGATCAGAGAAAGACGATAATTTTTCGACGAATGATAACAAAAAAGCGACCAGTTTTCGGGGTCGCTTTTTTTGTGCATCTTGGTTTAAAACTTTGGATTTCGTAATTTTTCAGGAAATAATTTTTAGCAGATATTGAGGCAATACTATGAGAAAGATTTACGCCCTAATTGTATGTGCGTTACTCTTTGGAGCATTCCGCGTCCACGCTCAGGACAAAGGCGCTAAAAAGGCTTTCCGCAAAGGCAAGATCTACTACAAACGAAACGACTTCATCCGAGCCGTTCCTTTCTTTAAGGAATCGTTCAACCTCGACCCGGAAAACGCTGAGTGCGCGTTTATGGCCGGTCGTTCGCTTTTCGAAAGTGGTGAATACGCCGCAGCCAAAACCTACCTGGTCGCGGCATACAATCAGGACCGCACGGTCGACAGCCGGATCAATTACTACCTCGGAAGGACCATGCACTGGAATCACCTCTTCGAAGAGGCCATTACCTTCTATGAGGCCGACATGCCGAACCTGGAAGAAGGCAGCTTTGACTACGTAGACACCGAGGCGCGCATTGCCCAGTGTAAAAACGCCACGACTGTTATTGAACGTCCCGTCCCCTTTCGCATTGAAAACCTGGGCGAATTTGTGAATACCACTTATCCGGAATACGCCTCGACTTTTGCGGACAATTACAACTACATGATTTTTACCACGCGTCGTCCGCGGAAAAGCCGGCAGGTGCATAAGCGCAAGTGGCACGCCGAGGACATCAATGAAGAAGTCTACGAAGCCCAGGATATCGACGGAGTTTGGATGAAGACCAAGTTGTTTATCCGCCCCATTCCCCGGTGGACGCACGATGCTTCAATCGCGCTTTCTGAAGATGGTAAAACCATGATTTATTACGTTGACAATCGCAACTACGGTGATGTCTACGTTTCCCGCAATGAAGACGGCAAGTGGAGCAAGCGCGAGAGCATTGGTGACAATATCAACACCAAGAACAGCAATGAGCCTTCGGTTTTTATTGCTGACGAAGGCCAAACGCTTTATTGGGTGAGTGACAAACCGGGCGGAACCGGCTACAAAGACATCTATATGTCGAAGCTGCAAAGTGATGGTTCCTGGGGCGAAGGCACCTTGCTGGGCCCGAATATCAACTCCCCCTACGACGACGATGCCCCTTTCATTTCCGAGGATGGGAAGAAGTTTTACTTTGCTTCCCGGGGGCACAGCAGCATCGGGGGATACGACATTTTTGTCTGTGATCGCCTGCCGGATGGCTCCTGGGGGGAACCACAAAATCTGGGCTATCCAATCAACAGTGTCGGTGATGACATCTACTTTGTGCAGCAGCGGGGCACCGAAGGTTTCTTTTTCAGTTCCGAGCGCCCGGGTGGCTACGGGGAAAAAGATATCTATTACGCGGAACCACTCAAGCCGGAAGAAATGCCGAATACGACGATTGTGGCCGGCACGGTGGTGGATCGGACGACGGGTATCCCGGTAGAAGCCGAGGTTCGTCTGATGGATCCCGCGACGGAGGAAATCCTCGCAACGACCAACACCAATCCGGAAGATGGCGATTATCGCTTTGTCCTTCCCAATTGCGGAATCGAATACAAAATCGACGTCAAAGTTAAAGGCTGTGAAGGTGTAAATCCGGTGGTCCGAACGGGCAAGTACAATGTCATCTCGGGCAAGGTCAAAGATGCCGTAACTGAAGTACCGCTGGACGCCGTGGTGGAACTCATCGACCCGGAGACCAGCGAAGTACTGGAAACGGTCACAACCAATCCGGTAACCGGTCGCTACACGCTCACCGCCGAAAGTGGTCGCCCCTACATGGTGCGGGTAAAGTCAAATGAGTACCTGCGCTACTATGAGACGTTCAAAGTTGAGCCGACCGATGAAGTCATCGCCCATTACGACGACATCGGCATGCAGAAGCAGACCGAGGCAAACAAGTTGGTGATTACTTGGCAGTTCTTCGACGTGGACAAATACATCATCAAGCGTGACTACTACGATGACCTCGAGCACGTGGTCCAGGTCATGAAAAAGATCCCGACGATCAAGCTGAATGTCATCGGCCATACCGACTGGGACAACACCGAAGCCTACAACCAAGTGCTGAGCGAGAATCGCGCCAACGAAGTAGCCAATTATCTGGTCGAGCGCGGAGTTTCTCGCAACCGCCTCAATATCTCGGGAATGGGCGAAGCCATGCCGCTGTACGACAACAGCAACGCCAAACTGAAGAAGTGGAACCGCCGCGTAGAATTGTACATCATCGACGAATAGTGTAATTTTACTATGACCGGATAGATTCAGATTCAATAGTTTGAGCATGAAAATATTAATGAGATCCACAGTGGTTCTGTTGCTTTTGCTCGGAACCACTGCCGTTTTTGCGCAGAACGAGAAGAAAGCGCTCAAGAATGCCGAGCGTCACCTTTCCTACGACGAGTACAAGCAGGCTATCCCCTACCTCAAAGAAGCGGTGGGTTACAACCCCAAGAACGCGCTCTCCCAGTACCAGTTGGGGCGGTGCCTGTTTATCAGCTACGAGAAGAAAGCGGCTCTGAAACATTTCGAAAAGGCCTACGGGCTGAACAAGGAAGTGGACGACGAATTGAGTTGGTACTACGCGCAAACCCTTCACTACGTACTCCGCTTCGATGAGGCAGTCGAGCAATACAAGCGGGCCCTAACCAAGACACGGGACCGCGATCCCCGCTACCGACGCATCCAAATGTCGATTCGGCATTGCAATTACGGCAAGACGGCGGTCGACGATCCGGTCAATGCCAAAATCGTCAACGTCGGCCCGCCCATCAATACCCAGCACGCCGAACACAGTCCGGTCATTTCGGCAGATGAATCGGTGATGATCTACACCACGATTTACCCCAATAACAAGGGCTGTAAAGGTGACCCAATGTGTGTCCTGGAAGACATCTACATCTCCACCAATGAAAACGGAAAATGGGGCAAGCCCAAGCCCATCGATGCCGTAAATACCAACAACCACGACGCGACGATTGGGTTGTCCCCCGATGGACAGAAACTCTTCATCTACAAGAATCCACCCGGATACGGCGATATCTTTACCAGCGAGCTCGACGGCAAAGCGTGGGGCAAACCCGAAAGCATGGGATCGCCGATCAACAGCAAGTACTGGGAAGAAGTCGTGAGCCTGGCACCGGACGGAAAGACCGTTTATTTTACTTCAGAGCGGCCCGGTGGCATCGGAATGTCGGACATCTACAAAGCAACCATGCAAGATGATGGTGACTGGGGCGAACCGGAAAATCTGGGGCCGGCCCTCAATACCGTGGATGCCGAGCGAGCACCTTTCATTCACCCGAATGGCGTCGAGTTGTACTTTTCCAGCGATGGCCGAAAAGATGGTATCGGAGGCTTCGATATCTACCGATCCACCATGCAAGAGGACGGCTCCTGGGGCAGACCCGAGAATCTGGGCTACCCCATCAATACGCCAGACGATGACATCTACTTCGTTTTGTCGGCGGACCAAAAGACCGGGTATTATGCCAGTGCCAAGGAAGGCGGCTACGGGGAGAAGGACATCTACAAGATCATCATGCCGGAGGATGAACCGGTCGTCGTGATTGAGGATACGGTTAAAGAAGACACTGCCGAACCAGTTGTGGTCAAGGCAAATGCCCTCACCATCCTCAAAGGGGTCGTCACCGACGCCAAGACCGGCGAATTCCTCGAAGCCAACATTCGGGTGATCGACAATGAGAAAAACCAAGTCGTCGCGACCTTCAACTCCAATTCTGCAACCGGCAAATACCTAACCCCTCTTCCCGCCGGAAAAAACTATGGCGTGGAAGTAGAACGTGAAGGATACCTCTTCAAGTCCCTGAATGTCAACATTCCAGTCAGCGAAGGCTACCAAGAGATTGTCAAAGACATTGATTTGGCGAAAATCGAAATTGGGGCGCAAATCCGTCTGAACAACATCTTCTACGACTACGACAAAGCGACGCTGCGTCCCGAGTCCAAAGCCGAGCTTGATCGGCTGTATAAACTCATGGATGAGAATCCCAAGATCAAAGTGGAGATCGGCAGCCACACCGATTCTGACGGTTCGGATGCCTACAATGAACGTTTGTCGCAAGCCCGGGCGCAATCGGTGGTCGACTACCTGATCGATTTGGGCATCCCGGTGAACCGCATGGTGGCCACGGGCTACGGAGAAAAACAGCCCGAAGTTCCCAACACCACCCCGGAGAACAAACAGTTGAATCGGCGCTCAACGCTGAAGATCCTGGACTACTGATTGGCCCACGAGATCAAGCAACATAAATCAGCCCCGAACTGCCCATTGGTTCGGGGCTTTTGCTTATCGGGAATCGGCAGCTTGGGGGCCGGCAAACGCCAAGCCATCCCACTGATTTCCGGAAGACTCACCTACAGGCATGCCCAAGATCGGTGCATTCTTGGCGGTGTGGGACCGAACGGCACCGGCGATTTTTGGGCAAAATCGATGATTTGAAGAAAAATTTAATTTTTTTTGCGATCCGCGATTCCACCGGTGAACTACCTCACCCTAAGTCCGCTAAACAACTGATTGTCAACGCTAGATATTTAAGTATTTAAATTATTTTTCAACCGAGCCTTGCGAAGTGTATTCAGCATTTTGGACATAGAGCAATAATTGAGATATCCACTTATCAACATATTGACTTGCAATGATTTACAATATTTAAATCGTTGGTCATCAAACCCGTTTACTGCAACGTTGGCAATTTTTTGAAAAGTACTATCTTGCAAAGGCAAGTTATCAACATTTCCACATGTTTGATTTGCGGGTAGCAATACCGATCCAGTCGCTTGAAAAGGCAAGGAAATTGGACGTTTTCCACAGGACGATTTAATCTTTCAGTCGACAGCGTACATCTTAACCTCCTCGTATTATGAAGTTCAGATTCCTCGTATTGTTCCTGCTCGCCGCTGGTACCCTGTACGCACAGCGGCCGACGAAAAAGTCAGGCAAGAGAAAGCAAAAGTCGGCTCTCAAAACAGCCAAAGAACACTTGCGCTATGAAGAGTTTCAAGAGGCGATGCCTTATGTCCAAGAATTGTTAGAAACCGATCCCAATTCGGCCTATTACAATTATTGGATGGGGAAATGTCTCTACATCACCTACAAGAAAAACCAAGCCCTCCCCTACTTCGAAAAAGTTGAAAAGTTGAATCCGGACATTGATCGGGAATTTCATTATTGGTATGGTTTGACCCTTCACTACAACTTATACTTCGAGCGGGCCGTCACCGAGTACCGCCGGGATCTGGAGCGCTACGAGCCGGGATCGGCAGAGTACGTCTGGGTTAACAACCGCATTTCCCAATGCCTCTACGCAAAGAAGATCGCTCGCAAAGGATCGGTAGAGCAGGTAAAAATCGAAAACATGGGCGAGCGGATCAATTCCGGATTTTCTGAGCATTCGCCGGTAATTTCGGCAAATGATTCGGTATTGCTGTACACCGCACGCCGTCCTGAGTGTATCGGGGCCAAGCCGGAGGAGCACTTCTACGACGAAGATGTGTACGTTGCCTACAAAAAAGATGGGGAGTGGAGCGAAGGGGTCAACATCGGCCGTCCAGTCAACGGAACTGGTCATGATGCGACGATTTCGCTGACGGCCGATGGCAAAAAGCTCTATATCTACCGCCACAAAAAGGCGGGGGGTCTCTACGTCACGGAATTTGACCAAAGCGGGGAAAAGTGGAAAGAGCCCCGGCCAATCATCAAGCCGCTGAATTCCAAGTATTATGAAGCTTCTATCTGCCAGAGTGCAGACAGCTCGGCGATGTTTTTCACCAGTGATCGCCCCGGCGGCTACGGAGGCCGTGACATCTACATCGTGCGCCGCGAAGGTAAAAACAAGTGGTCGGAGCCAGAAAACCTCGGTCCACGCATCAATACACTCTTCGATGAGGATGCTCCCTACTTCCATCCCGACGGAAAAACGCTCTATTTTTCTTCAAATGGTCCCAGCTCCATCGGCGGTTTCGACATCTTCGTTACGGAAATGGACAGCCTAGAGGAAACCGGCTGGCGCGACCCGCTCAACATGGGCACCCCGGTAAACACACCGGACGACGACATCTATTTTGTTCTTTCGGCGGACGGCAAAAGTGGCTACTATTCCAGCGGTATGGAAGGCGGCTACGGTGAAAAAGACATTTACCACATCAAATTTCCCTACTATCCCTATCCCCGCCGCTACCATGTGGTAGAGCTCGCCGGGATGGTGCAGGACGTAAATACTCTGGATACGCTGCCGGCGGTGGTGCGCTTGGTCGACAACTCAACGAATGAAATCCTGGACTCGGTCTTCACCAATTCGGACATGGGAAAATACTACTTCATGCTGGAGCCGGAACGCACTTACGCTTTGGAAGTTTCCTCGGACGGCTACCCCGTGGCCAGTGCGGAACTCAA
This sequence comes from Bacteroidota bacterium, assembly GCA_039024435.1. GTDB lineage: Bacteria > Bacteroidota > Bacteroidia > J057 > JADKCL01 > JBCCQH01. Next base: position 82,342 of record JBCCQH010000006.1, on the reverse strand, counting down.
CACGCCCCGGCTGATGGACGAAGATGTCTTCATGGAAAAGAATCTGTTCCTGGAAAAACCGATCCCGTCCGAAGAACCGGAAATCTTCCCGGAAATCCAGAACATTTATTACGACTTCGACCAAGACGAAATTCGGGACGATGCGGCTCGGGAACTCAACATGGTCGCGGAGTTTCTGAACCAAAATCCGGACCTCGACTTGCAGATCCTCTCTCATACCGACTGGTTTGGTACCTACGATTACAACGTAGATCTTTCGCTGCGGCGCGCCAATGCCGCTATGAATTACCTCGTCTCCAATCAGCGCATCGATGCCAAACGTGTCGAGGTGGATTTCTTCAGTGAGAACCGCCCCCTCGAAACCAATTCCGACGACAATGGCCGGCAGTTCAACCGGCGCTCGGAGTTCCGCTTTGTGCGCAACGGTGAAGTGGTCTTCACTTCCGTGCAGCTTCGCGCCGGGGTCGAACAAATTCGGGTGGATCACACCACGCCCAAAGGAGAGCCGGGCTACGACAATCCCGATGGACTCTACGTCACGGGAGACGGACCAGAAACCAATTCTGACAATACGGTTCCTGCAGAAAATCCAGTTGGCAAAGATGCGGTCAAAAACCGCGGTGAAATCACTGATGGCGAAGCCGCCATCACAAATCGGACGGATATTGCGGAAGCTGACTTGGTGGTGGAACTGGAAGAATTGGACTTGCACCACGTCTATTTCGATTTTGACAAGTACAATCTGCGCGACGAATCAATGGCGGAATTGGACAAATTGCTTGCGATCCTGGACAAATTCTCGGATCTTCAAGTTGAAGTGTACGGCCACACGGACGCGTTTGGCACGGTTGATTACAACCAGCGGCTCTCAAACAACCGCGCCAAATCCGCCCTGGTCTACCTCCTCGACAACGGAATTGATGAAGATCAAATCATGCCGACCGGCTACAGTGAGTTGGAGCCGATCGATTCAAATGACAATGCGCGCGGACGGCAGAACAACCGCCGCGTGGAATTTAAACTCTTTCAGAACGGCAATCTGCTGCTGAAGAGTGAAATGTAAACGAACTCGAGTATTACAGTCGATCAATTATAAAGATTTAATACGAGGACGGGGTGGCTGCCGCAAGGTGGTTGCCCCGATTTTCAATCCCAAAAAATTGCAATCACAATGAAAAAAGCACTTTTGCTTCTTCTGTTTTTGGGTCAGGCGCTGATCGGCGCGGCCCAGGAGCGCCTGACGCCAGAATTGTTGTGGCGCATCGCGCGTATCGGTGATGTTCAGGTGTCGCCCGACGGGCAGCAAGTCCTGTTTGGCGCTTCCTTTTACGATTTGCAAAAAAACAAAGGCAACCGCGATCTTTTCGTCGTTGATTTGGCCGGTGCAGCCCAAGGCAATGCGGCGACTCCTAAGCGCCTCACCAATACCCCCAGTGGAGAATACAATGCCCGCTGGCGGCCCGACGGCAAGAAGATCGGCTTTCTCCGCGCCGGAGACAACGGGCTGGTGCTGTACGAGATGAATCCCGACGGTACGGGTGAAGCCGTTGCGGCGCGTTATCCGGACGGCATGGGCAACTTTGCCTACTCGCCGGACGGACGTTACATTTCATTTACCCAAGATGTCAAGCTCGACCAGACGGTACAGGACCGCTATCCGGATTTGCCGGAGGCCGATGCCCGCATTATTGACGACCTGATGTACCGCCACTGGAACCAATGGCACGACTACGCCTACAGCCACGTATTCTATGCCACCTACGAGGATGGCCGTGCCGGGAATCCGGTAGACATCATGCCGGAAGAACCGTACGACAGTCCGCTGAATCCATTTGGCGGAGATGAGCAAATTGCCTGGTCCCCCGACGGCAAGACGATTGCCTACAGTTGCAAGAAGCTTCAGGGCAAGGCCTACGCGGTCAGCACAAATTCCGATGTGTACCTCTACTCCATCAACTTCAAAAAGACGGTCAACCTGACCGAAGGCATGGAAGGCTACGACCTGGAACCGGCTTTCAGTCCAGATGGTTCTAAACTGGCTTGGCTGAGCATGGAGCGGGCCGGATTTGAAAGTGACCGCAACCGCATCTTTATCTACGATATTTCCAAGGGCACCAAGGAAGAACTCACCCGGAAATTTGACCACAGTGTGCGCGGCATGACCTGGTCGGCGGATGGCACAACGATCTATTTCACGGCGGCCATTGCCGGGACGATTCAGACGTTTTCCATCGCTGTCGCCAACGGCAAAACCAAGCAAGTCACGGTGGGTACCCACAACTACAATTCGGTGGCCGAAGCGGGCAATCTGCTCGTCGGTAGCCGCAACAGCATGAGCTATCCGGCAGAACTCTACGTGGTGGACAAGAAAAACGGCAAGGAAGCCCAACTGACCGACATGAACACCAACATTCTCGGCAGCGTGCAGTGGGGCAACGTGCGCAAGCGCATGGTCAAGACCAGCGATGGCAAGGACATGCTGACCTGGGTGATCTACCCGCCAAATTTTGACCCGAATAAGAAATACCCCACCCTGCTCTATTGCCAGGGCGGTCCGCAAAGTACGGTCAGCCAGTTCTTCTCCTACCGCTGGAACTTCCAGTTGATGGCGGCGAGCGATTACATCATTGTGGCCCCCAACCGCCGGGGACTGCCGTCCTTCGGACAGGAATGGAACGACCAAATCTCCGGGGACTGGGGGGGACAGGCCATGCGCGACTACCTGGCGGCGATTGACGATGTGGCCAAGGAGTCTTACGTCGACAAGGACCGCTTGGGCGCAGTCGGGGCCAGCTACGGCGGCTATTCGGTTTACTACCTCGCCGGCATCCACGAAAAGCGCTTCAAGACCTTCATCTCCCACTGCGGCCTCTACAATCTGGAAAGCTGGTACGGCTCCACTGAAGAGATGTTCTTCGCCAACTGGGACCTCAAAGGCGCCTACTGGGATCAGCCGGAGCCCAAGAGCTATGGGGCATTCAGCCCGCACAAATTGGCGGGGAACTGGGACACACCCATGCTGGTGATCCACGGAGGCAAGGATTTCCGGGTTCCGGAAACCCAAGGCATGGAAGCCTTCAATGCCGCCCAACTGCAAGGGATTCCCAGTCGCTTCCTCTACTTCCCCAAGGAAGGCCACTGGGTGCAATCTCCGCAAAATGGGGTCCTCTGGCACCGCATCTTTTTCGAATGGCTGGACAAGTACCTTAAATGATTTCCGATGTCTGATTTTCGATTTCGGATGACTCCTGTGGAATGGCTTTTCGCGTCGAACTGTCCATCGAACTTCAGAAATCGGAAATCAGACATTCTTTCCCGCAGTCAATGATCCGTCTCTCCTACTCCGAAAAGCACCAGATTCCGCTGCCGAGTGGGCACCGGTTTCCGATCCAGAAGTATACCCTGGTGCGGGAACAACTGGAATACGAAGGGGCGATCCGAAAGGCGCAGCTATTCGATCCGGTTTTTGTGGAGGATGCGGTCATCCACCGGACCCACTCAGCCGAGTGGTGGGCCCGGGCCAAGCGCCAGGAATTGGATGCGAAGGAATACCGCCGCATCGGGTTTCCCAATACCGAAGAGTTGGTGTTGCGCAGCATCTCCTCGGCGAGCGGTACGGTACGGTGTGCGCTCAATGCCCTCGATGACGGAGCCGGCATGAATCTTGCGGGAGGTACTCATCATGCGTTCTTTGACCGGGGAGAAGGCTTCTGCTTGCTCAATGACATCGCGCTGGCCGCAAACCATCTGCTGCACGAAAACTTGGTCCAGCGCATTCTTATCGTGGACCTGGACGTACACCAGGGCAATGGAACTGCCTCCCTGTTTCGCGATGAACCCCGCGTGTTTACCTTTTCTATGCATTGCCAGGCGAATTACCCGTTCAAGAAGGAAGCTTCCGATCTGGACTTGGCCTTGCCCGCTGCCACCGGCGATGCGCGTTACCTGGAGGGGTTAAAAGAACATGTGCCGCGCCTGATGGAAGAGTTTGCCCCGGATATTGTATTTTTCCAGTCCGGCGTAGATGTTCTGGCCAGTGACCGCCTCGGAAAATTGAGCTTGTCCCGGGACGGTTGCCGCGAGCGGGACCATTGGGTGATCGGGCACGCGCATCGGCTGCGGCTTCCGCTGGTCGTGGTGATGGGCGGTGGTTATTCAGAGCGAATGTCTACTTTGGTGAACGCTCACTGTGAAACTTACAAAACCGTATTGGAACTATATGAAAAGCCCCGGATTTTCTTCAACTAGCTGGATCATCGCGCTCGGGCTGCTGCTCGGCGCATTGCTCCCGGCGACGGTCCAGGCGCAAGAAGCATTCGAAGGATCGTTCTCTTTTGCGATTCGGTTGTCCGGTAAGCAGGCTCCGGAATTCCTCGCCAACGAACCGGCCAACGTCATGAACATGCACCTGAAGGAGGACAACTTCATCATCCACCTCAGTGGAGGGCGGATCGCGCGGACCTTCTTGTTCATCGGCGATTCGAATCATACTTACGTGATCGACGCGGCAAACCGGCGGGCGTTCCGCCGCACCTACTTCCAAGAAGATTCAACCGCAACTCCGCCCAAAGCGAAACCGACGGGCAAAAAGATCATGATCAAAAACATCGAGTGCGAGGAGTATTTGGTCACCAAATCCCGCGAGAAGACGAAGATTTATTACTACGTCAGCGATCAATACCGGGTGGATACGCAGGCTTATGCCGGAAAAGACAAGGCCAAGGCTGACTTTCTCACCTTGGGCCTGGAAGGACGCATTCCCCTGCGCAAAATCATCAAAACCCCCAGCCTCACCACCGAAATCGATCTGCGCAATGCCCAGCCGAGGGACCTTGACATCGAAAATTTCCGCATTCCCGAGAGCTTTAAATTGCGAGGTCGCGATCCGCGCAAATAGCCGCCTATTTAGCCAAGTCGTATTTGCGCAGAAACTCCACCAGCGCAATTCGGACCTGGGGCGAGATGCGGTAGAAATGCCAGTATTTTTCCCCATCCGCCAGTGAAACGTAACGGGCTTGCATCTCCATGCCGTGTTCACCGTCGTAGGCGACTACGATTTGCAGCAGCTTGGAGCGTTCACCCGAAAAAAAGCCCTTGAGGCGCTCCCGATTGGTAGCGGAAGGGACCATCCAGTCGCGATCCCCCAGAAATGCCAGGTAGGGCCGGGCGTAATTTTTCAGCACTTCCGCAGGGTCATAGGTGTGGCGGCGGACCCAAAGGGAAGCAATCGCCTCGGCATCGGCGGGAATGTCATTCCCTTCCAGGAGCTTGTCCCAGCCAGTTTTTGGGGCTACTTCCAGCAGCGCCGTCATTTTTTTGAATGTCTTAGCGGTAGGCTTGCCGTTGAGAAGCAGGTCTTGGTAGGTGCGCAACTGCGCGGCGGCCGAATCGCTCAATTCGTAAAATTTGATCCCATTTTTCAAGGCAAGCTCCTGCTGTTCCTTCACCGAAGTCGCCGGCCCCGCAACGCTGACCATAAAGTCAAAATCGGTCATCTCCTCGGCGCGGGCCATGACCCAGGCGCCGGCACTTTGGCCGAGTACACCGATTTTTTCGAACCCACGGGGGTGATCCGCGAGGAAATCCCGGACGCTCACCAGGTCGCGGGCCAGATCGGTAATGGTCGCAGCTTCGCAATCGCCGGTGGAGCGGCCACTGCCCCGCTTGTTGTACGCCAGCGCCGCCACCCCGTATTTGCGGAAAAACTTCGCGTAGAGGTCGTAAGCGGTTGCCCCAGCCCCGCATCCCCGGCCCCCCACAATGATGACTGCCGTTTTGGTAGGGTTGCGGATCGGTTCGTGGAGGTGGCCTCCCAACTCTACCCCCTCCCCCGGGATGCGGACGGCGGTGACGCGGTACGCGGGCGCGGGAGGCGCAGGAGCCTTTTTTAGGTGCAGGTACATCGGCGGATCGCTGTCTTCCAGTGGTCCGAGCATTTCCAGGTTTTGGGGATCCAATTGCAGAACCGTCTTCCCCAATCCAGTATTCATGATCAAGCGGCCATCGTCGGAAATGGTCAGCGGAATCTCAAATTCACCAAATGCGGGATGCCATTCTTCCATGATTTGCAGGGACATCCAGTTTCCTTCGACTTCGTTGATCGATACTTCAATGCGTTGATGGGCATTTCCGGAGATGAAAGCGCCTTCCCAGTAGCCGGGAAGTCGGTCGGTGGGAAATTCTGGGGTCTGCCCGAAAGCGGACGCAGCATGGAGCAGTAGGAAGAGACAGGAAATGTAGCGCATAGCGGCAGCAAAATGTTGGTAGTCTGCTCTATTTACAACAATTCTGCGGGATTTGCCCTCCGATCAGGCAAAATCAATGTACTCGGCGGGCACTTTATCGGTCAGCCAAACCCCATTTTCACTCACGAAAAACGAGAATCCCGCGCGGTGCATCTCGCCCGCCCGCACCACGAGAATCAAGGCTTTTCCCCGGCGGTTGCCGACATTGATCGCAGTTTTTTGGTCCTGGCTCAGGTGGACGGCGTGGCGGCGCATTTTCTGGATTCCACTTTCCCGAATGGCCGGGATGAAACGATCTACCGTGCCGTGGTACAAAAATTCAGGGGGCGCGACGGGAGCGTACCCCAGATCAATTTTAATGGAATGGCCCTGACTGGCCCGGATGCGGGTGCCGTCCGCACTGAAGGCAAATCGCTTTTTGTTGTTGTGGTCCACCACCCAATCAAGGGTTGGCCGGTCGATGCGGCGCCCTGCCCGGCGCATTTTTTCGATCAGTTCGTCCACCTCGGCCCAGCCTTCGGAGTCGAGTTGCAATCCGATGGTCTCCGGCTTGTGGCGGAGGACCAGACTCATAAATTTTGAGATGCGGCGAACTTCTTTTTCATTTAAATTTTTCATAATTCTAGGCTTGTTGGCGGTAAGATAGTACCGCCACCGACGAAATTTGCCCCGAAAATCTGGATGGATAGGATTGTCGGGCGAAAGGTAAGATATAGTGTGTCAACTGAACACACCTGTATTCCGGGGAGTACAATACGGAGCGGCTGAATTCGTTGTGCAAATGGCAATAAGATTTTTTCCCTAAACTCTCTTAAATTTGTGGCCTTGCAATTATGAAAGAACTGCTCAAAAAGGTACGGCGATTGGAGATCAAGACAAAGCGGATGGTCGATTCGACTTTTGCCGGTGAGTACCATTCGGCATTCAAAGGCCAGGGCCTGGAATTTGATGAGGTGCGTCCCTATCAATACGGTGATGACATCCGGGCCATCGACTGGAATGTCACGGCCAAAACGGGAGAACCCTACATCAAAACGTTCCGGGAAGAGCGTGAGCAGACCATGTTTGTGCTGTTTGACGTGAGTGGATCGGAAGACTTTGGTGGGGAAGGTGAAAACAAGTTGATGGTTGGAACCGAGATCGCGGCCATCCTGGCGTTTTCCGCGATGCGCAACAATGATAAAATCGGCCTGGCGACCTTTACGGATCGGATTGAACGGTTCTACGCGCCCAAAAAGGGTCGGCAGCATATCCTGGCGATCATCCGCGGGCTATTGCAGCAAAAGATGGTGGGCAAGAAGACCGATATCGGTCACGCAGTTGAATGGGTGCAGCGCACGGTCAAACGCAAAGCAGTTTTTATTATTGTTTCCGATTTTCTGGACCACAATTACGAGCGGGCTTTGAAACACCTTGCGCGGCGCCACGAGGTGATCCTGGTGCGGCTTTTCAACCCCAAAGAAATCTTGGACACGGGCGTGGGAACGATTCCGGTCTACGACAATGAATCGGGGCGAATGATCTGGCTCAATGTCGGCGACACTGGTTACCGCAGTGTGGTGGCAGACCGCTTCCGGGAGATTGCGCGCCAGTTGGAAAGATTGGGCAAGCGCCACCAGATGGACTTGATTTCCATTGATACCAGCCAGGATTACATCTACGAATTGGAAAAATTTTTTCGAAAGCGAAATGCACGCAAGCGCAAAGCATAGCCTCCCCCTCCTCCTGCTGATGGTGATCGGGCTGCTGCCGCGGCTCGACGCGCAGGACGTGACCGCCCAATTGACCCCCATGGAAGAACGGGTGCAGGTCGGACGGCCATTTCAGGTGGAGCTGCGGGTGCGTCATCCCGAGGAGCTGGTGGTCATTTTTCCGGATTCGGTCACGGATCTCGCCCCCTACGAAGTCAAAACGAGCCGGCCGCTGCCCACTCGCACCAATGAAGGGATCTCCGAAGATGTCAAACTCTACGACCTGTATACCTGGGAGATCGATTCTCTACAATACCTGCAATTTCCCGTCCGCTACCTGAACGCAGGTGGGGATACAATTACTGTATTGAGCAACCGCGCTGAAGTCGAATTCCAGCAGGTGATCGCGCAGTACTCAGATTCACTGAAAGTGATGTTGCTGCCCGAGGCGGTCAATATACGGGAGCCTTTTGACTGGTTGGCTTTTGGGGTGCTCGGCGGGGGTGGGTTGATCATTCTGGTGGTGCTAGCGATCTTTCTGCGCAAACCCATCCTGAATGCTTTCCGGCGGCGGCGGATCGACCGGGAGTGGAGCCGCTACCAACAGGAATTGGCGCGGGTACAGGGGCTATTGCCGGACGAGGAAAGTTACATTGCAGAATTGAACCGAATCTGGCGCGTGTACTTTGACCGGGACTGGAAACTGGCGCTGTCTTCACGGACAACCAAAGAATTGACCCGCTTCCTTCCCTCCGTGGAATCGATATCCGAGGGCGATCGGACTACCTTGCTGGCGCTGTCGACTTCGGCGGATATGGTGCTCTACGCGCGGCGCAGTGTTCCGCAAGAGCGTTTGGTAGGCTTTTTTGGTCACATCTCCCGAATCATGGAACAAGAATACCGACGGCGAAAGGAGGCGATTGAAGTTTAATGGGATTCCTGGAATACTTGCTGGAACAATTCGCCGCCCTGCTCCTCGGGCTGGTCAATCTCATCTGGGGCCCGGCCGATCAATTCAAAAACCCCGGGTTTTTGCTGTTGTTGCTGCTCATCCCAGCTTACCTCTTCTGGTACGTGTGGTGGTATTCGCCCCGGCGTTTGATCGTCCCGCTGAGCTACGATCCATCAAAGCTAGCCCCGCCCAAGCTAAATTTAAGCTGGATGCGGGTTGTCCCCCACGGCCTCAATATGGTGGCCCTGGCAATTATGGTCCTGGCCCTGGCCCGTCCGATTTCGTCGCTGGAATCAGAGGAACGCTATTCGGAAGGGATCGATATCATGCTGGTGCTCGACACTTCCGGCAGCATGGAGACGGATGATTTTAAGCCCAACCGGTTAGAAGTCGCCAAAGAAACCGCCACCAAGTTCATTGACGGGCGGCTGGACGACCGGATCGGGGTAGTGTTGTTCGCCGAGGATGCATTTTCCTACGCCCCGCTCACGCTGGACTATCAACTGCTCAAAAAACAAATCAAGGCGATCAACGCGAACATCATGCCCAAAGAAGGTACTGCGATGGGATCGGCAATTGCGGTCGCGATCAACCGCATGCTGGAGACCAATTCGCCTTCCAAGGTGATGATCCTGCTCACGGATGGGGCCAGCAACCGCGGACAGATCGACCCGATCACCGCGGCAAAACTCGCTGGAGACGAAAACATCAAGATTTACGCGATTGGGATTGGCAAGGAAGAATACCAGCGCCGGACCATGTTCGGCACCCAAACGATCAAATCGGATCTGGATGAGGCTACCCTCAAGGAGGTGGCCGATCTGACGACAGGTAAGTTTTTCCGGTCCACCAATGCCAAAAGCCTGGACGAGATCTTCAATATCATTTCCGGCATGGAAAAGGTCGAAATCCAGGAATACTACAATCGGGAGGAAAAGGACATTTACCCGAGTATGCTGATCCTGGCCTTGGGCTTTTTTGCGCTTTCGGTGATCGTGATGATGACCTTTGTTTACAATCCTCTGGAAGGCTGAAATACGAATAAGATGGCGATTTCCGATAACTTAAATCACATCCGGGAGCAGATTGAGGCTGCGACGGCCGCGGCTGGACGCACCCCCAACTCGGTGCGGCTCATCGCGGTGTCCAAGACCAAGCCAATCTCGGCGGTTCGGGAAGCGTTGGCGGCAGGACAGATCGACTTTGGGGAAAATCGTCCCCAGGAGATGGTCGAAAAGCAGGCGGCAGTGCCGGAAGCCCGGTGGCACATGATCGGCACCTTGCAGCGCAACAAGGTCCGCCATATTGCGCCGTTTGTGCATTTGATCCACTCGGTGGATTCGGAAAAGCTGCTGAAAGAAATCGACAAACGAGCGGGGCAAAACGAGCGCCGCATCGACGGCCTGCTGCAGCTCAACATTTCTGATGAAACCCAAAAGGGTGGCTTTCAAGAAGCCGAAGCAGAAGCGATCCTGAAGCGGATTGCAGATTTTCCCTCTGTGCGGATTCTGGGGCTGATGGGAATGGCAGAATTCACTGATGATAAGGCAGTTGTCGCGCGGCAGTTTGAGCGATTGGCCAAGGCTTTTACGGCTTTCTACGCCCTAGAAAATGAACAGGTAGTGATGCAGGAATTGAGCATGGGAATGTCAGGAGATTTCCCGGAGGCGATTGCGGCAGGCGCTACGATGGTGCGAATTGGCAGTGCCATATTCGGGCATCGCTGATCAATTGTTATCTTTGCTTTCGTGATAACGTTCGACAATATCGGCTTTGAATTCAGCGGCAGGTGGCTTTTTCGCAATACAACTCTGCAGATCAAGCCCGGGGACCGGATCGGTTTGGTGGGCCGCAATGGCACCGGCAAGTCCACTCTGATCAAATTGCTGACCGGGGAACTGCACCCGGTAGAAGGCCAGGTCAGCATGATGAAAGGTGTGCGGATCGGCTGCTTGGAGCAGGAAATGCAGAGTTTGCACAGTAACCGTACCGTGCTAGACGTGGCGATGGAAGCATTTGCCGAAGCCATCGCACTGCGCCAGGAAATCGAGGCGCTCCTGCAAGATCCCCGGATCAATACGGACGAAAAATTGATTCAGGAGCTTACCAACAAGCAGATGCGGTTGGAATCTCTGGACGGTTACAATCTGGAATCTAAAGCGGCCGCGATCTTGGCGGGTCTCGGATTCTCGGAGGCGGACCAAAATTCGCCTTTCGACACGTTTTCGGGGGGCTGGCGGATGCGGGTCCACCTGGCACGCTTGCTGCTGCAACAGCCGGATCTGCTGCTACTCGATGAACCGACCAACCACCTGGACCTGCCTTCGATACTGTGGCTGGAAGATTATCTGCGGAACTTTGCCGGGGCTTTTGTCATTGTATCCCACGACCGCTTTTTCCTGGACCGCTTGATCACTTCGACGGTGGAGTTGGCGCGGCAGCGGTTTAACCGTTACAAAGGCAACTACTCCTACTACCTCAAAGAGAAGGAACTGCGCTCGGAGCAGCACGTTCGTGAGTACGAAAATCAGCAAAAGTTCATCTTGGATACGGAGCGGTTCATCCAGCGTTTTCGCGCCAAAGCTACCAAAGCTAAGCAGGTCCAGAGCAAAATCAAGATGCTGGAAAGGCTGGAGCGGATCGATCCGCCGGAAAACGATGCGGCGACGGTGAATTTCACCTTCAAGCCGGACGTGCAGCCGGGAAAGACGATTGCCCAGCTCAAGGTGCAACAGAAGGCGTACGGTGAGAAGGTAATCGTGAAGGGGTGCGAACAGGCGATGCGGCGGGGGGACAAGATCGCGCTCGTCGGAGCCAATGGCCTGGGCAAGTCCACGGTGCTGCGGATGATTGCGGGAACGGAACCTTTTGCGGGGGATCGCTCATTGGGGCACAATGTGCACCCTTCGTTCTTCGCGCAGCACCAACTGGACGCCTTGAGCGGCGAGGACGATATCTTGGAGGAGATGCGTCCTTTTGTATATAAGCGAGGCGAGGCGTTTGTGCGGGGGGTGCTTGGCGGCTTTCTCTTTACGGGGGATGATGTATTCAAAAAGATCAAAGTGCTTTCGGGGGGCGAAAAATCCCGGGTGGCATTGGCGAAGACCTTGTTGAGTGAGGCGAATTTTCTTCTGCTTGATGAGCCGACGAATCACCTCGATATCCAAAGCATTCAGATTTTGTGCCAGGCGCTCGCCGACTATGAGGGCAGTTTTATCGTGGTTTCGCACGACCGATATTTCCTGCGCGAAGTCGCCAATAAGGTTTGGTACATCGAGGACAAGGAACTGAAAGTGTACCCGGGAACGTACGTGGAATTTGAATACCACCAAGCGCAAAAAGAAGGCCGGGCACCAAAAGCGGCGGTGGCGTTCACCAACGGCCAGACCAGCAGCAAAGACAAGAAAAAGGGCAAGAATGCCTACCTGGAAGACAAAGAGCGCCGCAAAAAAGAGCGGAAGCTGAAAAACAGGCTGAACCGGATTGAGGGAGAGATCATGGCGCTGGAGGAGAAAAAATCCGCTTTGGTCGGTGACATGGCCAAGCCGGAGATGGCCTCTTCGTTTGACAAACTTGCTGAATTGCAACGGAAAGTCGACAAAATTGATCGATCCCTGGAACCACTGCAAAGCGATTGGGAATTGGTACTGCAAGAAATCGAGGAGGCTGGCATTGAGGTTTAATTTCGGATCGGGCCTGATTGTGGGGGCAGTCCTGCTGCTGACCGGTTGTCCGCCTTCCGAGGTGGGCAGTCGAATAAGCCAAACCCGTGGTCCGGATAAAACTCTGCGTTACGAAGATTTCGTCTATGAGCCGCATATCCGGACGGTACAGTTTTATCGGGGAGAAAATCCCCTCTCCTACCCATTTCTGTACCTCGATGAACCGATTCAGCTTACCCTGGAATTTGATGCGCTGGTCCCACCGGATACACCCGCGGATAATTTCTGGATCAGCATCGTAAATTGCGACCACGAGTGGCGCCCAACCACGCTGTTGCCCCTGGAATTCCTCGAGGGTATCAATACGGATCGCCTGTACGAATACGTGCGTTCGGAAAATTGTCTGGTGCCGTACATCCATTATGAATACCGGTTCCCGGCAGAGGGTGCTTTTTTCAAGCGGAGCGGGAACTACCTTTTGAAGGTGTACCGGGCGGGCAACGAGAACGATTTGATCTTGACCCGGCGGCTCATCGTAGCCCAGCCTAAAATCGAGGTGGAACCGCTCATGGGGCAAGCGATGCTGGCCAGTGACCGCCGCCGGATCCAGCGGGTCGATTTCAAAATCAAGCTGACGGCCAACATGCCGGCGATGTTTGATCCGAATCAGGACCTCAAGGTGATGATTCTGCAAAATTTCCGGTGGGACAATGCGGCGACGGAGTTGCAACCACTTTTTGCTACCGGGAACACGCTGGAATATCAATTCGATGCCGGGAGTGAGTTTGCCGGGGGCAATGAATACCGCTGGTTGGACATTCGAACGGTGCGCTTTTATCCGGATAAAATCCGCAAGATCGAAGAGGTCGACTCCGTCTTCCGGGTAGATCTGTATACGGAAAAGCCGCGGGCCGGCAATCCGGTTTCCTCACGCCCGGATTTGAACGGCGGCTACTTCATCGACGTACAAGAGTACCAAAATGCAGAATTCGAGAGTGATTACGTTTGGGTACGGTTCGGTCTCGCCTACCCCAAGCCGATTCCGGATGCATCGGTGTACGTATACGGGCAGTTCTGCGGCTGGCGATGCACGGAGGAAAATGTGATGACCTATAATGCGGCGAAGTCTCGCTACGAAGGCGAGCTTTTGCTGAAGCAAGGGGTTTACAACTACGCTTATGCGGTTCGGAAAGAGGACCGCCGACTTGCGGAAGAAAGCACAATGGAAGGGACGCACTTCGAAACGGAAAACTACTATACGATTTTGGTTTACTTTGCGCCGATGGGTACGCGGAGTCCCGAGTTGCTGGGAGTCAGCCACATCAACTATGTATACTGATGGGGCAAAATAAAAACCGGTCCATTGGAACCGGTTTTGTGGGTTGTACTGGATTCGAACCAGTGACCCCCGCCCTGTCAAGACGGTGCTCTAGCCAACTGAGCTAACAACCCAGGCTTTTGAAGCGAAAGCAAAGATAAGTCAAGCACAGATATTCTGCAAAATTTTGATCCAGGAATATGCAGCACTTAAAAAATCGATCTTCTTGGGGGAAGCGGTGTTGGATGATCGGGTTGCTGTTTGCTTTGGTGGGAAGCTGCACCGATGAACGACGCAGTAGCCAAGGGGGGGCATTGACCATTGCCACCGCCGCAAGCATGGCTCCGGTGATGGAGGAAATCGCGGCTGCATTCCAAGATTCCACGGGGATCGCGGTTGAATTAATCAAAGGTGCTTCGGGACAACTGGCGAATCAAATCCTCAATGGCGCGCCCATCGATGTTTTCCTTTCGGCGGATACCAGCTATCCCGGATTGCTCCAGCGGGCAGGCTTTGCCAATCGGCGCCTAAGGGTATTCGCCGAAGGCAGCTTATGGCTTTGGACCAGCCATGCTCCTGGGGAAGACCTGGCCAAATGGTTGCAGTCCCCCCAGGTCAGCCGCATTGCACTCGCCAACATCGAACGGGCTCCCTACGGAAGGGCCGCCTGGCAATACCTAGAATCAGCCAAGCTTGCCGAAAGCCTCCAAACCAAACTCGTATTCGGCGAGAGCATCGCCCAAGTCAACCTGTATATTCGGGAAAAAGCGGTCGACGCCGCATTTGTGCCCGCCAGTAGCCGGATCGTCCTGCGGGAGACCAGGGGAATGTGGACCCAAATACCCAGATCAACCCATTCGCGGCTGCAACATAGCTTGGTCACCATTGAGCAAAACCCCAAAAAATCCCGTACGGCACCCGAAAAATTCCTCAAATTTCTAAGCAGCTCCCCAAGCTATATTTTGCTAAAAAAATATGGATACCACTTACCAGAAAAAAAGCCAAAGTAAAAACAAAATGACATATAGAAAGTTCTAAGCGAAATAAAATTTGGCAACATGTAACTTATTCGTTTACATGTGAGGAAAATAAGTTGCAAATAAAGGTAGGAAGTTAAGAGAAAAATGCTAAAAATATTTGAAAAACCGGAAAGAAAGAAGTTACTTTGAAGGAAAGAAATAAGGAAGACCAAGATGGGAGTACACTTAGGAAAACGGATCGCAGATAGACTGCAAGATCTAGGGATGTCAAAAGCGGAGTTTGGTCGAAGAATAAACACAAGCCGCCAGAACGTAAGCCTTATCCTGCAAAAAGAAAGCCTTGATACCAGGATGCTTGAAAAAATCTGTAAAGTACTGGACTACAACTTCTTTCAGTACATCGCCTATGAAGGCAGCGGAGGAAAAAGCTACTCGCCCGGACTGCGGCCCAAAGTAAAGCTGACCATAGAATTGAACCCCGAACACCAAGCGAAGATCCTCGACTTGGTGCTGAACAAGGATCATCTCAGTCGGTTGGAGCAATTATAAGAGCGATTAGGGACCGGGTGAAACCAGAGGGTTGGCAATGTTCGGTTTTCTCGTTAAGCTGAAACATTCTGAGTTACAGGCGAGGAAGAAAGTTCATTTGTAGCCGTAAGCATACGGCATCACCTGTGCATCCAAGGCGCATATTCTTACGTCAGCTATGGGCAAATAGACCAAGTTTGGGCTGGAAAGACCTGATTTGTCAACGCATTAAAATAAGCTCAATTGGCCATTGGGATCCGGTGGAGAAAATACCGTCAGATCAAACTCGGGAGCGGTACGGCCGGCAAAAATCCGATTGCGGCTGGCGCGGAATAAATCACGTAGCGCTACCGCTTGTGGGCCTTCACCGCGCATACGGAAGCCAAAGCGATTGTCACTCATTTTTCCCCCGTGCATTGCTGCGATTTGGCTCAGTACTTTTTCTGCGCGATCTGGCATATTGGTACGGATCCAATCCGTAAAAACATCTCCAACCGGGCCATTCAGTCGGACCATTGTAAAACCCGCCGAGCGTGCACCCTCATCAGCGGCGGCCTGCATAATTTGGACTATCTCATGGCTGTTGAGGCCCGGAATAATTGGGGCGACCATGACCGTGACCGGGACACCTACGGCGGACAACTTCCCAATTGCCTTGAGTCGCTGCCTAGCGGTGGCCGTTCGCGGTTCCATCGCCAAGCGCAGCTTTTCATCCAACGTCGTAATCGAAATTGCGACCCGAACCAAGCGCAAGGCCGCCAATTCCTGAAGAAGGTCAAGATCGCGCAGGATCAGACTGTTCTTCGTGATCGAGCCGACGGGATGCCGGTATTCCAACAGAACCTCAAGAATCCGCCGAGTCAATTTCAACTGACGCTCAATGGGCTGGTAACAATCAGTATTGCCCGAAAGCATGATTGGCCCCGGCTTCCAATTTCGCTTTTGCAACGTCTGGGCAAGCAATTCCGGAGCATTCTCTTTTACGATCACTTTGCGCTCAAAGTCCAATCCTGCGCTCCAACCCCAATATTGATGGGTGTTGCGGGCGTAGCAATAAATGCACCCGTGCTCACAGCCTTGGTACGGATTCAAAGAATAAGGCATCGGGATATCCGGGCTGTCGACTTTGTTGACGATCTTTTTTGGAAATTCAGGTAGGTACTCTGTCGCATCGTTGGCCAGCAAAGGCTCATCTAAGCCCTCAAAGTGCTCCTATACGTACTCCTGCTGGCGAAAGCGGTTGTGTGGATTGTATTGCGCGCCCCTCCCTTTGAGGTAATCAGTACTGTCTTGACTAGTATTCATCCCAACAAAAATAGCAAAAACCAACAAAATGAGTCTCGAAAATTTAGGGGCAGTTTACAGCCGATAACCGCAGTATTTGCAGAAGACCGCATCCGAATCGTGCCCCTGCTGAGCGCAGTTCATGCAAGCAATGGTCGTAATCTCCTCTTCCGGAGCACTTTCGGTCAGCGCTGCACCTCGGTTGCGCGCCAACTCTACCGTCACAAACCCCGTCGGTACCGCAATGATCGCGTAGCCCAAAATCATGAAAAAAGAAGAAATGGCTTGCCCCAAGGGAGTCACCGGAGAAATGTCTCCGTAGCCGACCGTCGTCAAGGTCACAATCGCCCAATAAATGCTTCTCGGGATACTGGTGAAACCCTCGCCGGGTGCCCGCTGATCGTTCCCCTCAATGACGTACATCAGTGTGCCAAATACTACACAAACCATAAATACTGCCCCAAAGAAGACCGTGATGCGCCAGCGCGATGCGCGTAAGGCCCGGCCTAAAGCTTCTGCTTCCCTAAGATAGCGCGCCAGCTTGAACACCCGAAATACCCGTAGTAAGCGAATCATCCGAATGACCCCAAACCCCTGCGAACCCGCGAGGAACAACCCGAGATAGGTCGGCAAAATCGAAAACAAATCTACCAAGCCATAAAAACTCGTAATGTAGCGAATCGGGCGCGCCACCGATATGATTCGAGCAAGGTACTCCAAGGAAAAGAGAATCGTGAAGACCCATTCGACGATCAACAACTCATCGCCGTACGCCACGCGCACTTCACGTACGCTTTCCAGCATGACCGCGAGTGTGCTCAGAATGATGGCAACCAACAACAAGATATCGAACAGCTTACCGGAGGGGGTATCCGCCTCAAAAATCACCTCGTGGACCTTTTTGCGCCAAGGACTCAGCGGTACATCGCCACGCTGTGGGGTATGTTCACGGATTTTGATAGCGAAATTTAGGGATTTTTGCCTGCAATGCGAATGCACCGCCGGTTTTTGCCTCAGGGGCAATTTCGCTCACACAAAAAAAGGTGAAGGGTGCAATCGAACGGAACTGTGGCCCCGTGCAGAGTCCTAAGAAGCTCCCTATCATTGCATTTTGTTGGTGGGTTTTCCGAAAAAATCCACCAACGTGAGGGGAGCATCCCTGGGGTACACAGCGGCAATAGCGCACTTAAATTACCGGTAGAGCGGAAAAATCTCCCTGGAGGATCCCATTTGCATCCGCTTTCAACCACCGCTCCAACAGCGTAGCGTAGATGTTTCGAAAATCCAATTGGTACTTGAGGTCACCTTCGTCCAGATCACTCAAATCTGGGGGCGCATTGAAAATGCCGGGCTTCCGCAAAGCTCCGGAAATCAAAAACAGGTTGTTTGCGGTGCCGTGATCGGTCCCGCCCGAACCATTTTGCTGGACCCGCCGCCCAAACTCAGAAAAGGTCACGATGACCACATCCTCGAACCGGTCATTTGCCTTGAGGTCCTGGGTGAATGCCCGGATCGCATTGCCGTACTGCAGCAGCAAGCGCCCTTGCGGACCCTTCTGATTGATGTGCGTGTCAAAGCCGGGCAAAGAGACGTAGTACAGCTTGGTGGCACTATTGGCGACAATCAGCTCCGCGATCAACTTCAGTTTCCGGCCCAGCAGGGTCCCCGGATAGGACTGGGTCGACTGGTAAATCTTTGACTTTGCGTAGACGTATTCGGCAGAAATCGTGGTTTCCGCCAAGGTCTTGTGCAGGTAGTCGAGTTGCGGATGACTGGCAACCGGCATCGTCGTTTGCTGGGATACAGCGTGAAAGAACGGCTCCTGAGTATTGCGATAAAAATCGGTAGGTTTCTGCACGGCCAAGCCATTCATTTCCTTCCCTTTCAGGGCCAGACTGAGTGTATCGTCCACTTCCATCGCTGTGTAGGGCGGCAAACCGTCGGGGCACTTTGCGTCGAGATACCGCCCGATCCACCCGGTCGACCACACCCGCTCGGAACCACTGCCGGACTGCCAAATGTCCATGGAGCGGAAATGGGAACGGTTGGGATTCGGATAACCTACACTGTTAAAAATGGTCAGCGCCCCATCGTCGTACAGTTCCGCCAGCCCCACCAGATTCGGATTGAGGGCCAGATCGTCGTCTAGGCGGAGCACCTCGCTCTTGTCCAATCCCAGGCTGGGACGGGCCCGGTGGTAAAGGTCATTGCGGTAAGGAACGACCGTGTTCAGACCGTCGTTGCCCCCGGAAAACTGAATGACGACGACCACCTTACCTTCCGCGGTACGCTCGGCCAAGTCAAAATCGGCACCGCGCAAGAACCTCGGCAGCATAAAGGAAGCCGAAACCAGGGCCGTATTGCGCAAAAATTCTTTTCGATTCATGCTCATTTGAGTTGGAATTCGGGAAGGGCCATCACGCGGAGGGTGAGGCTTTTGATCAGTTCGATCTTTGAGGTTGAGTCGGCGAAGGAAAGGAGATTTTTCCGGTCAATGTTCACGTCTGGGCACTGAATCAGGGCAGCAATAATGGCCTCGTGAAGCTGGTCATCGGGTATCCCGGATACCGATTTGGCGAGGTGGCGCCACTCCGCCCGGGCCTTGAAATAACGGGGAATCCGCTGGCTTGAGATGTCGGTGCCCATTGCTTCGATCTCCGGTTTCAACTCCAGGTCAAACTCGTCCGCGCCAAAAACGACCAGCGGCAGTTTCATCCGCAACATCAGCGTGGCGCTGTCGATCCAGGACCGCCCCCCACTCCACCCTGCGACATTGGGTGGGAAAAACAGCACTTGCCCGAGCGCCTCCTGGACGGCCAGAAAGAGAAAGTTCCGGGGGTATTCTGCTTTCAGAATCCGCATGCAATGCACAATCAGATCAACCGGTCCCTTGATCAGAGCCCCTCGGTTTACTTCGGCATAGAACCACTCGGCCGTAAAGATATGGCGCAGGAGATCTCCAGTATCGAAACCCGTTCGGAAATAGCGTTCGGTAAGTTGTTCCAGGCGTTCTGGGTCGACATGATCGTTCACAAAATAACGGTACAACTTGCGGCAGAGGTAGCGCGCGGTTTGCTTTTGGTCCAAGAGAATGTCAATTACCTGCTCACCGGTCAGCTTACCGCTTACCCCCAGGACCGTCTTTTCTCCGAAATCGTGCTTTTCTGCGTCAAATTGGAAGTTACCGCTGCGATCCGTGGTCCAGCCCGTAAAGGCCCGGGCCGCTTCTTTGATGTCCACCTCGGTATAGTGGCCTTCGCCGAGGGTAAACAACTCCATGACCTCGCGGGCAAAGTTTTCGTTCGGGTGGTCCTTGACGTTCTGCTGGTTGTTCAGGTAGATGAGCATCGCCGGATCCTTGGAGATCGCGTGCAGCAACGGTCCGAACTTTTCCAGCGCGGATTCGCGCAGGGTTTGGTTTTGGCGCTCCATCAAAATCGCCAACGGAACGTGGGTCGCGAAGTGATCGTGCCAAAACAGGGTCATTCGCTCCCGCAGCACCGCTTCGGTGGTGACCATGCGCCGGACCCAGTGCAGATTGAGCTTGCGCAATTGCCGCCGTGACTTGAGGAACAGTCCGACCAAACGCAGGCCCCCTACCCGCTTGCGCCCTCCTTTGGTGGGGTCTTTCAGGTAATCCAGCGGGCGCCCACTCTGCGAATTGCGAAACAGCCGGTCCACGTGCCAGGCAATCGATTGGTCTCGGTGTTCCTGGATAAAATCCGGATCCTCACCAAAACCCGCCCGCAGGTACAAGTGCTGAAGCTGTTTTTGCCGTGTTTTGGGTTCCATGCGAAAAAATTACAGATTTAACAGCGGCAGTTTCGCCCCCTGTCGTATTGGAGATCCTCAAAGCAAGCATTTCACGTACGCACTTTCCCGTCGAGCGAATATTTATTTATTTTGTCGTCGTAAATCTTCAATCAACAATCGCATGGGAAAAACGTGCTCAAACAGAAAATGGATCGGCCTCCACCGCGCGGTATGCGGTCCGTGGGTCCTCGCCCTGTTGCTCATGGTCTCGCTGTCCAATTGCCGCGGAAACGAAAAAAAGCCTGACTCGGAGGCCGTCTTGGGCATCTGGCGGGTCAATGCTTCTCTGGTAGCCGGCCAGGACGTCGGCGACGGCAAGAGCTGGTTTGACTTTAAAAGCAATGGAACGGTGGATACGCGCCCGCGCCCGGGAGTATATGATTCTGGCACCTATACCCTCGACGCAGAAAAAAAGACGATCACACTCAAAGGCGAAACCGGAAGTTTGACCTACAATTACACCTTGGAAGAGGACAAGCTGAATATGACTACCACCATGCCCAATGAAATGAAGTTGGAATTGGTCCTCCAACGCGTCGACGATTACCCAATCACGCAGGAAAATGATCTACCGGGCGAACCCCCGATGGTTCAGCCGGGAGAATAAGTAAAATCCGTTTTTATTGCCCCATGGATACCCAAAGATGGCTTTTCCTGGTCGTTTTACTTGCGCTCCTTGCCGCATGTGGGGGCGATACGGGATCGGGATCCGCTCCGGCGATATCTTACGAGGTGTTTACGACAAGTGGAGGCGATCCAAGCTATCCAGCGGATGGACAAGGGGCGATCAATCGCGGACTCCTGCGCTTGCTGGACCGCGCGACCGATAGTTCGGAGGTTCACATAGCGATTTTCGATTGGACCGCCCCCCTTGTGGCCGAGCGCCTAGCGGAAAATTTGCGGCGCCACGCCGGGATGCAGGCGTCGGTAATCATTGACCCAAAAAATTACGCTGATGAGCGCGTTCCCCGGCGAAAAGCGGCCCGAAGTCGTTTCCAAGGCATGATCCGCAATCATCCCGATCAATTCCGAATCGTCAACGAGGAAAATCCTCAAGCCGGCCTGCTGCACACGAGTGAGTTCAGTCCCCGCCGCCAGATGCACAACAAGTTTTTCCTGTTCCGCCACCTGAGTCCGGGCACAAATGACCGGGGCGATTACACCATTGCCGTCTCTTCGGCCAATCTTACCGCAACCGAAATCGGTGAATCGAACGAAATGGTCGTCATCCACGGCGATAGCGGGCTGTATTCGCGGTTTTTGGCGTACTGGCAAGCAATGGCGGTATCCGAACTGGATTTTTCTTTTGGCACCACCCACACCTTCTCGGACCAGCATGACCACCTGGCTTATTTCTTCCCCAAGTCAGTCCCCGGCGATGAAGTTGCCGGAATTCTGCGGAGTCTGAAATCCGGCTTGGAACAGTCCCGCGAGCCCGCGAAAGTACGCATCGCCATGTCCATCTGGCACCGGTGCCGCAAAATTCTCGCCCACCAACTGGTAAAGATGCAGCGGGAGCACGAACTCGATGTTCGTATTTTACTCAAAGAAGACCTTGATATCGCCCTGGAGGTGAAGCAGATACTTGATTCCTTACCGGAAGGATCGGTACGCTTTCTCCCTTCCCGCAATCCCGAGCTTGCTTACGGACTGCATTCAAAACTCATGCTGGTTGAAGGCCCATTTGCCCGGAACGAGGGGGGAGAGATTCAGCGGGAGCACCTGACCTTTACCGGAAGCCACAATTGGAACTACGACGCTCACCGCTACAACAGTGAAACCTGGATCCGGATCGCCGACGAAGGGGTCCACGCAACGCTCGAAACCCATTGGCAGGAATTGTGGGAGAAAGGGATAGACAGCACCCAGATGTACCGAGGCGTGAATTATGATTCGACGGGGTGTCGCTGATCAGTTGGGCAGCTCAAGCTGATACTCACAACCAGTATTGTCCAGCTTGTAAATCAGCAGGCCAGCTTGCAGGTCGATCCAACCCTGGCCCCAGATTTCAAAATCTTCCGAGAAGTTGGTTTGGGGATCAGTGTAACCATTTTGCTGCCGGGGAATCACAAAATTCCAACCGTCAACCTCCGCCGTAATTGGTACGTCCAGCACGCCGTCGTCGATGACAATCATCCGGTTTTCGAAGGGATGCTCGGTGATGACGTGTGTGCCTAGCACAAAATCGACGTTGTTGCAAGAGCCTTGCCCCCGCAAATAAGTGCCCAAATACTTCTCAATTTCGCGAATCTCGCAGTTATCACCTTCAAACCCAGCGGCACAATCACACGACCCATCCCGGCAACGCCCCTGATTGATGCACTTGAGATCCTCACAGGGATCCTCAATGGTACAGCAAGGCAGCAACATCAAAGAGAAGGCCAAAAAGGTGATTGTGATTCGCACAGTGTAAATATGCAGCAGATCAGTACGAAGAATTAGCGGCTGTTGGACATTTTCCGGAAGGAACAAAATATTTCGCCTTCGGCAAAATGATGCAAAATCGATTGGTCAAGGTTGCAATCGCAGATTGATGCAGGAAGGCACCACGGCAAAGCCGCAGGATGAATTTAGATCGACTCGCCATCGCCCATATTCCCGCGGGCAATTTCCGATAGCGCATGCACCCAAGTCGGATGTGTATTCAACCCTTCGACCAGGGTCAACTCCTCTCCTCCCCATTTCAGGAAATCTTCTTCGTATTCGACCCCGATTTCAAAGATGGTTTCCAGGCAATCGGCGACGAAAGCCGGGCAAAACACGAGGATTTTCTTCGTTCCCAACTCTTTGGCGTGCTCTTCCAGCACGTCGATGGTATAAGGCTTTTTCCAAGGTTGGTTGCCCAAACGGGATTGGAAGGTGACGGTGTATTTGTCTGGGGGAATATTCAGTTTCTCGGCAATCGCGTGGGTGGTGGCGTAGCACTGCGCGCCGTAACAATAAAAGTTTTTGTCGGAAATGGAAAAACAGCACTGAGTGGTCTGTCCGCAGTGATTTCCTTCGTCTGCCTTGACCAGTTGCCGCTCCGGCAATCCGTGAAAGCTGAAAAGAACGTGGTCATAATCGTCAATGTTGTACTGGCGACCCCGCTCACAAAACGCTTCGATCATGTCCGGGTGGACGGGATAACTGTTCACGAATTCAACATCGGGAATGGTTTGCCATTGAGAAACGATCCGCATAACTTCCTGATGCACCGAGCCCGTGGTCGCCGAAGCGTACTGGGGAAACAGCGGAATGACGCGCAACTTTTTCAAGATTTTGCCCTTAAAGCGATCAAGAATACTCTTGACCGAAGGACTTTGGTAGCGCATGGCCAGCTCCACCTGGTATTCATCGCCCAGGGCTTCTTCCACCGCGTCCCGCAGTTCCTCGCTGATGTAAAGCAGCGGCGACCCCTTGTCCTTGTCCCAAATTTCTTTGTAGGTTTTGGCCGATTTGGGGCCGCGAAACGGCCCGATGATACCCCTTACCAGCAATTGTCGCGGAACTACCGGGATATCGACCACCCGAGCATCGGTGAGGAATTCAACCAAATATTTGCGCACATCGGCGGTGCGGGGAGAATCCGGGGTGCCCAGATTCACGAGGAGGATGCCAGTTTTTATGGGTTTCACGCCTTAGTCGCTTTAGATTTCCTATAAGGGTTAACTGATTTGGTGACAAAGGGTTTTCCTTTCTGGGGGGCGTTTTCGTCGTCTTCCGGGCCTTTTTTCGATGTTTTAGTGCAAAATCAACCGCATCCCAGCGTAGATGTTCCGCCCAAAGATCGGCCCCCACACCATCGAGCCATCGAAGAAGGAACTGAACGGCTGATCACTGGCCAAAATCGGCGTTGGTTGCTGAAAATTCAGCAGATTTTCGCCTCCCAGGTAGACGTTCCACCGCTCCTTCCAGGTTTTACTGACCTGAAAATGGAGCAGGAGAAAAGGATCTGACTCCGCCGGCAGTTGATATTTCGGGGGATTGCTCGTGGTGATGGGCAAGCGCTTACTCCCCTGCCAATTCAGGGTCGCATCGAATTTCCAATGGTTCCGCGTGCCGTACCCAAGGTTAAGAAACGCGCGGTGGGCGGCAATCAGTGGTTTTTCCCGAAGCACTCCCCCGTAAGTCGTGCGTACATCCAGCCAACGGTAGGCAATTCGGACATCCAGGCGCTTCAGCAGTTCGTAATCGACCTGGGCTTGGAAACTGTTTGAAAACGAGGACCCATCGAGGTTATAGAAGACGGCTTGCTGGGGACTCTGGTCCAGGTCGACCACGATTTGGTTTTGGAAATCAGTCCGGTAGAGATCAAGCGAAAAGCTCCCTTCGCGGTAATCCAAGACAAACTTTTGCGTGAAATTCACCCCGTAGTTCCAGGCGATTTCCGGGCGCAAACCGTAAGGCAGATTCTGGTCGGACCCTTGGATGACCATGGTCCGAGCGCTGGCCAGCAAGCCTTGGTTTTCGGATATGAGGTTGGCGGTCCGCTGCCCCCGCCCTCCGGAAATCCGAAATATCGTACGCGGCGTCAACTGGTAACGCAGGTGCAAGCGCGGCGTCAAGAAGGCGCCAAATAGATTGTGGTAGTCGACACGCAGCCCCGCGACGAGGTCGAGCTTGTCCGGAATCGTGTAGGTATACTCAAAATACCCCCCCGGAACGATTTCCTGCCGGGCAAATGTATCCACCAGCAGCACCTCGGCATAGTCGTCGTACATCAGGCTCACTCCGGTGATAAAATTGTGCCGCGAAGTCCCGATGAGACTTTGGTAGAGGTAATTGAGATAGAGTGACTTCTGATTGGCGTCGTAGTTGCGCATGGCATAATTCGCGCGCTGGTCGTGGTAAAGCCCAGAAACCTGAAGCCCCATGCTGCGCCAAGGTCGCTCGGGATAGACCTTGCCCAGCTTCGCCCAGCCTTCCAACCGCCGGATCCCCAAATCAACGCCCCAGAGAGTACCTCCGGCATTTTCTTGGGGAGTAAAATCGCGTTCACCGCCCACCAGATCGGTAATTGTGGCCTTCACTCCCGCTTGAAAGCGCACCCCGTTGTCCGCCGCGTATTTCCAGCGGTTCAGTCCGATCAAGTGTTGTTCCAGCGGATTGTCGAGAAAGCCGTCTGCGTTGCGGTCGTTGCGAAGTGTATTTAGGCGGCCGTGGGCCAGAAATGCGGTGCTCAAATTGCCGTTGAATTGCTTCCGCAGGTGGGCATTGACCTCGGTACGCCCCATGGCATTGCCGTACACATTTAAATAGAAACGGTCCATGTCCTCGGGCCGCCGGAGGTTGACGTTGATTTGGCCGGCGATGCTTTCGAATCCGTTGACGACCGAGCCGGTACCCTTGTTCAACTGGATGCTTTCGATCCAGGTTCCCGGGACAAACGCCAACCCTTGAACCGCCGAAAAACCCCGGACATCGGGCATGGCCTCGCGCATGATTTGGGTGTAGGGACCGGCGAGACCAAGCATCTGGATTTGGTGCGTGCCGGTGACCGCATCCGAAAAGGAAACGTCCACCGTAGGGGTCGTCTCGAAGCTTTCGGCCAGGCTACAACAGGCTGCTTTGAGCAGTTCACGATCACTGATCTGCTCGGTTTTGATGGGATCGAGGGTCGATATTTCGGTCGTTTTGAGGCGGGCATCGATTTGCACTTCCTCAAGGACAACCCCATCCGATTCCCCGTCCGTGCTCAGGGCGATGTCGAGCCACGCCTGCGCCGGAGGAACGAGCATGCGCCGCTCCTTGACCCTAACGAACTTGACGAGCAAGACCGTGGAGTCGGCAACGCGAGACAACCGAAATTCTCCATCTTCATTGCTCAAGGTTCCGGTGCTGGTTCCCTCCCAATTCAAAGTCACCCCGGCCAAACCTGCGCCGGTTTCCGCCTCAATCACCCGCCCGCGGAGCACTGGTTCCAGGGTTTGGGCAAACATGCCCCCCGGAAACAACGCTCCAATGAACGCTACTAGAAATATTCGCATGGCGCCGAGGCTTATTGTTCTCCATCAACGGAACGGTACCGGCAGCAAGCGTGCAACTGACCGTACTGCTCGTCGGTACACTTGACCTTTTCGGTTTCGTGCCCTTGCTCGGCGAGGGCTTCGTGGATGGCACTTTCACTGGTTTTCCAGTCTTTATAGACCACCTTGAGAATTCCGCTGTCGAGGTCCCATTCCGCAAACTTAACCCCTTTGATCAGGGCTGCGTTTTCGATGCGCTCTTTGCACATCAGGCACACACCGCTCACGGGAAACTGGGTAGTAATAACGGTTTTTTCGGAGTTTTGCCCCTCCGACTGCGCTGAGACCCTAGCAAATGAAACTGCGCACAGGAGCAACACGGAAATGCAATAAATAAATGACTTCATGGATTTGAAA
Source organism: Bacteroidota bacterium (assembly GCA_039024435.1). GTDB lineage: Bacteria > Bacteroidota > Bacteroidia > J057 > JADKCL01 > JBCCQH01. The sequence goes on along the minus strand of JBCCQH010000006.1, from coordinate 55,504 downwards.
TTGCCTTCGATGAATAAAAATAAACGATTGGCGAGCAAAGAATCGCCAAAGGAGCGAAGGACATTTCAACCGTAATGCAAGGGGGCGCAGTACAAACGCCAGCGGTCGGGTGATTGGGGAGGGGGATGATCGGTCGCAAGGACAAAACTAGCTTCGTCACCAACAATTAACCTCACATCGGGATTGATCGGCTCGATGATGGCTGCGGTGAAATGCAGCTTGAATGCAGTCTGCGCAAAAGATTGCGCATCTTCCAGTTGAAAACGCACGTGTTCCTCGTGGCAGCAATCGTCTTCGGTTTCGGAATCGCAGCAGGATTCCGGCGAAGCAAACAACTGCACGTCTCCGACCTTACCGCCGCAGTAGTGGACGTTGATCCCAATTCCCAGCGTCGCCAGGAGATAGTACAAGGGCAATATCGTGAGGAGGATGCGCTTCATTGTCAGTGGTAAATATACATCATTCCCCGAACATCTGACGAGCACAAACGGGCCCACAACGACAATAATTCAAGTGTCAAAATTACGCGCTTGGGCACTGCGTGCTTTGGACCTACTGTATATTGCCATCAGGCACTGCGTTTATGTGGGTGGCATCACCTGCCCCCGGGCAAAAGGAGGATTTCCTCGACCGACAATTAGCAGGACAAACGTTTTGTCCGATCAAAACAAACCGCAAGCATGCCCAGCAAAGATCTTGCGCTCGGGGCAAGCGAGTTTTCTTCTTTATCGGCAAGCAAAACCACTTTAGGCTAAGCGCAAAATCGCTCCCTCCGTCACGCTAGCGTTCCAAAACCAAAAAACTGTAAGCGTAAGGATTTTTTTCATCCGATTCGTGGCGCACCTGCGAGATGACCCGCCAAGTATCCGCTTCGGGCAGGGTAAAAAAAGTATCTCCGGCAAAGTCGGCGTGGACCTGGGTCAAGTGGAGCCGCGTTACGAGCCCTTCCGCAAAAGCCCGCTCGTAAATCGTCGCTCCACCAATGATAAACACCTCCGACTCTCCCGCACAGGCGGCAATCGCTTCGGTCAGGCCGTGGACCACCTCTACCCCATCCGCGGTCCAGTCGCGGTTGCGCGTGATTACCAGATTGCGCCGGCGCGGCAGCGGTCTCCCAATGGAATCGTAGGTCTTGCGGCCCATGATCACCGTGTGGTCAATCGTCGTGCGCTTGAAGTATTTGAGATCGGCGGGCAAGCGCCACGGCAGTTGGTTATCCTTTCCGATGACCCCATTTTCTGAAACCGCCAATACTGCCGAGACAATCATACCGCAACCGGAGCTTTGATGCGGGGATGCGGGTCGTAGTTCAGCAGTTCGAAATCTTCGTACTTGAAATCGAAAATCGAACGGACATCCGGATTGAGGCGCATCGTCGGACGCGGCCGCGGCTCCCGGCTCAATTGCAAGCGGACTTGCTCGAAATGATTCGCGTAGATGTGGGCGTCGCCGAAGGTGTGGACAAAATCGCCCGGTTCCAGGTCACACACTTGGGCCAGCATCAGGGTAAGCAGCGCGTACGAGGCAATGTTAAAGGGCACCCCTAGGAAAAGATCCGCGCTCCGCTGGTACAGTTGGCAGGACAGCTTCCCGTCGGCCACGTAGTACTGAAACATGGTGTGGCAGGGCGGCAAGGCCATGTGCTCGATTTCGGCCACATTCCAGGCACTCACGATCATGCGGCGGGAGTCGGGATGGTTGCGAATGAGGTCCACCAAATTGCTGATTTGGTCGATGCTGCGCCCATCCGGTGTGGGCCAGGAACGCCACTGCACACCGTAAACGGGGCCGAGGTCGCCGTTTTCGTCCGCCCACTCGTCCCAAATCCGGACCTTGTTTTCTTTCAGGTAGCGGATATTCGAGTCGCCGGCCAGGAACCAGAGCAGTTCGTGGATGATCGATTTGAGGTGTACTTTCTTGGTGGTGACCAGGGGAAAGCCTTCCTGCAAGTCAAAACGCAACTGATGGCCGAAAATACTGCGGGTACCAGTTCCCGTCCGGTCCCCCTTGTCGGTGCCATGCTCCATCACGTATTGCAGTAAATCTAAATATGCGCGCATAAACGAGTGTATTCTTATTTCCAAGATCCAGCACTAAAACTACGCCGATTCCCGTAAGTTGCCGCCGGTAGGTTTTCCACAAAATTTACCCACCGCGCGGTGGCGGGCCACTCGGACACCGAGCACCGACCCGGAGCGGAGACGGTAGCACCGTGTAACAGAATGGGGCGCTTTTGCGGTTGAATTTGAACCGATTTGTTGTATATTGACCATATCATTAGATCATTGTCAACCTCAAATCACTTAATCAACCTCAGCTACAATCAACCCCTTGTGATGAAACCATTTGGCCGCAATTGCCCGGTGTAGGTCTGTGCATTGGCCCAGTAAAAATCCGTGATGTCATTCTGGGCCGGGCCGCCGCCATCCGGCACTTGTTTGGGTGTCCCACGTCGGACCGATTTCCTCGAAAATCGGATGGAACCGCTGGGCTGCGGTAGCAATCGCATCCGGCAGTTCCCCCCGTGATTCGGTTTAGTGAACGCGCGAATTCCGCAGCGTTCCGATCCAGAATTGCAAAAAATGCGCATATCGCTGTCCACTGCTCACCCAGCTATCCTGGCTGAAACCCGCAAAGCACACTTTATTGATCACCCTTTAAATATTTCAATTATGTTCAAAAAGATTCTTCCCATTTTCATTCTGTTGGCCGCATTTACCTTGGTCGCTTCCTCGGTAAATGCTCAATTGAAGTTCAAAAACGCCACTCCGTGTACCATTGTCGTGAAAGCGGCCGCCCAGAACATACTCACTCCCTGTTCAGGTCCGTTTTGTGTGACCGGGACGGTCACCATCGCTCCCAACAGTTCGGTCAACCTGCCGATTTCTTCTTGCTTTACCACAGCACCGGGCCTGGGTTACACGGCCGTCAAAGTAGGCGTCGTCGGCGGGGGCGTCGGAGTTGCGGATATCTGCTCCGGTCCCAATCCGACCTTTGTGCAAGCGTGTCCCACCGCACCGACCATTGGCTACACCCTTCAGATATTTAATCCCAATGAGGCCGGCCTTTTCTAGGCCGCGGTCTACATCCTATCCGGCGCTGGAGCAAAGACCGGTTCCAGAAATCAATTTTCGACCGCCGCCCGCCGACCGGATTGCCGAATCGCACAACCAATGATCAGTAGTCAAACGCCGCTCCAGCCTCCGGGCCGGGAGCGGCCATTTATATTCCTCCGGGGGGTTCCGGAGCAAAATTTTGCGCTTTGTCCGATTGCGGATGCGGATCCGCTGCGCTGTTGTACGCCGTGGTCTCCGCCCGGGGTTGTCATTCCCCGGCCTTTTGTACATTTGCCACAAATCGAACCCACGCATGAAAAAGAAGAACCCGATTGATTCCATTGCGGCCATGACGGAACTGGTGCTGCCCAACGATACCAATACCCTGGGCAACCTCATGGGCGGCCGCCTTCTGCACTGGATGGACATCGTCACGGCGATATCCGCCGCCCGGCACTGCAACCGGGTTGTGGTTACCGCCTCGGTGGATTTTGTGGACTTTACTTCGCCGATCCACCTGGGCGAAATCGTATTGCTGGAAGCAAAAGTCACCCGCGCCTTTACCACTTCGATGGAGGTGCAGGTCATCGTCCACGCGGAAAATATGCAGTCCGGACAAAAACGGTACTGCAATACCGCCTTTTACACCTTCGTCGCCGTCGACCAGTCGGGCCGTCCCATCCCGGTCGCACAGGTCGTTCCCCATTCCGATGCGGAAAAGGAACTCTACGAAGGGGCGATGCGCCGCCGCGAGTTGCGCTTGATCAGTGCCAAACGCATGAAGCCAGAAGACGCTACTCACTTGAAAAAGATCTTTCTTGCTTGAACCACGACGTAAATTAAGCCACTGTCTATCAGCCCATTCAATGAATATCTCACCGTTATGCTCACCGAGCGAAATGGATAATTTGAAAATATTTCTATTTTTATTTTCCTTTTGCCGGTAAATAACGAGCAATTGGGGCATCATTTTTACCAATCTGTTAATGAGTTCGGAAAGTAACATCGATCAATTGGACATCCGCATCCTGAACCTGCTGATGCAAGACGCCCGGAAGCCCTATCTCGAAATCGCCCGCAGTTGTGGCGTTTCCGGTGCGACGGTCCATTTGCGCATCCAGAAACTGGAAAAGTTGGGGGTCATTCGCGGTTCGCGCCTGATCGTCAATCCCGCTTCGCTCGGGGTCGGCGTGTGTGCGTTCCTGGGAATCTACCTGGACAAAAACTCCAAATACCACGACGTAGTCAAAGAATTGAAGGCCATCCCGGAGGTGGTCGAATGTCACTATACCACGGGCATCTATTCCATCTTTGCCAAAGTTTATTGCCGCGATACCCAGCATTTGCGCGAAGTACTCAACGACAAGGTGCAAGAAATACCCTCGGTCATGCGGACCGAGACTTTGATTTCGCTGGAAGAGGCGTTTGAACGGCAAATTCTTCTCGAATCCGAATGAGGTATCCATTGCGAATTGCGGGTGTGATTGGGATCGCCTTGTTGTTTGGCCTGACCGGCTGCAAAGACAAACAAGCCGATATCATCTTGATCAATGGAATCATTCATACCGTAGATGATTCCAGCCGGGTGGTGCAAGCCTGTGCCATAAAAAATGGGCGGATCGCCGCCGTCGGCCGGACCGAAGACTTACTGTTTGACTACGCCGCCGATACCGTGATCGACCTGCGGGGGAAAGCCGTTTACCCCGGATTGATCGATGCCCACTGCCACTATTACGGCTACGCAATGACCCTGAATCAAGTCGCCTTGGGTGCCACGACCTCCTGGGAAGAAGTGGTCACGGTGGTGGACAGTTTCGGCCGAGACTTCACCGGTGAATGGATCATCGGGCGAGGCTGGGACCAAAATGACTGGCCGGACAAAGATTTTCCGACCAACCGCATCCTCAACGAAAAATTTCCGGATCGGCCAGTATTGTTGCACCGGGTCGATGGGCACGCCGCGATCGCCAATGCCAAAGCCTTGGAACTGGCCGGGATCGACCAAAATACCCCGGTAGAGGGTGGACGCATCGTGCGCGATTACCGCGGACTCACTGGTGTACTGGTGGACAATGCGGTGACGCTCGTAGAAAACTCGGTCCCCACGCCTTCAACCGACGAAGTAATCGATGCGCTCAAGCGCGCCGAGCAAGATCTGTTTGCCGTGGGCCTCACCACAGTCGACGATGCCGGACTCGACCTGCGCATCATCAATATCATCGATTCTCTGCAGCAAGCGGGTGAACTCCGCATCCGCGTCTACGCCATGGCTGCCCCTACCGAGGAAAATCTGGAACGTTTTCTGAACAGTGGTCCCTACAAAACGGATCGTTTGCATGTCTCGTCTTTCAAAATTTACGCCGACGGGGCGCTCGGCTCCCGGGGGGCTTGCATGCTCAAGCCTTACAAGGATGAGCCCCGGCAGTACGGGTTTTTGTTGGAGGACATCCCGTGGTACCAGGAAATGGCCTTGCGGCTGTACGATGCGGGTTTCCAAATGAATACGCACTGCATCGGTGACTCTGCCAATCGCTTGTTCCTCGACATTTACGGTAGCTTGCTGGGTGGAGAGAATGATCGCCGCTGGCGGATCGAACACGCCCAGGTGGTTCATCCCGACGACCTCGCAAAGTACGGCGACTACAGTGTCATTCCTTCGGTCCAACCGGCGCACGCGACCTCGGACATGTACTGGGCCGAAGACCGCATCGGGAAAGAACGCCTCCAGGGCGCCTACGCTTACAAAAGTCTGCTGGCTCAGAACGGGATGCTGGCCTACGGCAGCGATTTTCCGGTGGAAAACATCAATCCGATGCTAGGTTTTTATGCAGCGGTGGCCCGCGTCGACCTCACTGACTGGCCCTACGGCGGATTTATGAAGGAAGAAGCCCTCGGTCGCGACTCGGTGCTGAAAGCCATGACCACCTGGGCCGCCCACGCAAATTTTGAAGAAGACGAAAAGGGCAGCCTTGAACCGGGTAAAGTCGCCGATCTGGTGATTTTTCCCGAGGATCTGTTTAGCCTCGACGAGAAACAATTGCCTTACGCCCAGGTCTGGCTCACCATGGTCGACGGTGAAGTGGTCTACAGTGCCGAGAACTGAGGTCCTTCCCTCGCGGCAAACTTTGCCCCACGCAAATCGGTCTACTTCGTATATTTACCGCATACAAAGGAAAAATGGGAAGACTGAGTCCGACAATTCGAATTGGGATAAAAACCAATATTTCGCCCCAGCAGATTCAATTCATCAAATTGCTGCAGGTGCCGACGGCGCTGCTCGAAGCGCGCATCAAGGAAGAATTGGAGGTCAACCCCGCACTGGATGAAGGCAGCACCCAATTGGAGGCCGAGCGGCAAAACAACGACGAGTACAGCGACATCGACCGGGACGACGACGACCGCCTTGCGGGCGATGACGACTTTAACATCGACGACTATATCGACCGGGATTCTTACTCGGTGCGGGAGCACATTCCCACTTCGGATGACGAGGACGACTACGAGGTGCCGATTGTCCACCTGCAATCGTTCATCGACCGCTTGCAAGAGCAGATGGGGATGCTGGACCTCGACGAAAATCAAACCATGATCGCCAATCACCTGATCGGTTCCATCGATGAAGACGGTTACCTGCGGCGTCCCCTGCCCGCCGTGCTTGGCGACATGATGTTTCGCTACAATATCCGCTCCACCGTGGATGAATTGGAGAGGATCCTGAAAATGATCCAGGCATTTGATCCAGCCGGCGTGGGCGCGCGCAATCTCCAGGAATGTTTGTTGCTGCAATTGCAGCGCAAAGAGTCCACGGAAGAAATTGAGATGGCGATCCGGGTCGTGCGCGACTACTTTGACGAATTCAGCAAAAAGCACTTTAAGAAGCTCAAATCCGCGCTAGGCGTCACCGAAGAACGCCTCAAGGACATTTACGGTGAGATCACCCGGCTAAATCCCAAACCGGGAGGCGCTCCGGCCAATGCCAAGCACGAATACATCATCCCCGACTTTACCCTGCGGGTCATCGAGGGCGAAATCGACATCAAGCTGAATAGCAACAATGCTCCCGATCTCCGGGTGAGCGGCAGCTACATCAAGATGTACGACCAATACAAAGCCCAGCAGAAAAAAGCAAAGACCGCAAAAAACAAGGAAACCCTCGATTTTGTCAAGTCAAAAATTGAATCTGCCCAGTGGTTTATCGACGCCATTCGCCAGCGGCAATTCACTCTGCTGAATACCATGATGGCCATCGCCGAGCGCCAAAAAGACTTCTTCATCTCCAGCGGGGACGAAAAAAAGCTCCGTCCGATGATCCTCAAGGACATTGCCGAAACGGTGGGCATGGACATTTCGACCATCTCCCGAGTCGCCAATAGCAAATACGTCCAAACCGACTGGGGCATTTACTCCCTGAAGTACTTCTTCACCGAAGGCATCACCACCGATGATGGCACCGAGGTGTCCAACCGCGAAGTCAAGTCCATTCTGCAGGACCTCGTGGACAACGAAAACAAGCGCAAGCCCCTCAGCGACGACAAGCTGTCGGAGATGCTCAAGGAAAAAGGCTACAGCATCGCGCGTCGTACCGTCGCGAAATACCGGGAGCAACTGCAAATTCCGGTTGCCCGGCTCCGCAAGGAAATGTAATGCGCCAATCTACCGCGGCTCACCGCCTCGCTTTCGCGCTGTCGGTCCTGTTCCACCCGATTTTGCTGCCTTTTGCGGTCGATCTCCTGAATTGGGGCGCAATGGTTCAGCCGACACCCGGAATATTTGTCGTCAAAATCATCGGATACTTGGTTTTTCCCGCAGTGATTACCCGCCTCTGGCAACGCCGACGAGGCATCAACGACTTGTTGCTCCAGGAACGCCGCCACCGACCGGTGCCCCTGTTGGCCTTGCTGCTCGGGGCGACCCTGGTCGGACTCATCTGCACTTATGTCCTGGCTCCCCCGCTCACTCCTCACTTGCACTACCGCCTTGTGATTCTGCTGACCCTGGCCGCCCTGGCCGGCACTTTTTTCCTGAAAATATCGCTGCACGCGCTGGGTTGGGGCGCCGCAACGGGTCTGGCCCTGCTGCTGGTGCTGCTCCCGGAAAACGGGATTCCCTTCATTTGCGGGTACCCGCAAATGAGTTCCCAATTCGTTTTTCTGACCCTTATACTGCTCGTAGTGGCCATTATCGGTAGCGGAGTAGTCATCGCCGCACGCCATTACCTGGGAGCGCACAACTGGTCTCAACTCGGGATCGGCTGGTTGTTGGGCTTCCTGATCGGCGGATTGTTCATGGCCTACTGGACAATCGATGGCGTGCCCGCTTTGCATTTGTTCTGATCCTGCTTATTTTCCGGCACACAAAATCGCATTTACCATGTCCGATATCCTGCTGTACGAGGTCCAAAACAACATCTGTACCATCACGCTCAACCGGCCTGATCGGTACAATGCCTTCAACAATGATCTGAGCTTTCAATTCATCGATGCGCTCAAGCGCGCCCGCAAAGACCCCGAGGTGCGGGTGGTCGTGCTCACCGGAGCGGGCAAAGCATTCTGTTCCGGCCAGGACCTCAAGGATGTCTCGGGCAAAACCCGGAGCCTGGGCGAGTCGGTGCGCAAACGCTACAACCCCATGGTCAATCTGATCACCGGGACGGAAAAGCCGTATGTCTGCCGGATGAATGGCGTCGCGGCCGGCGCGGGGGCAAGCATCGCCCTGGCCTGCGATTACGTGATTGCCAGCGAGAAAGCCGCGATGGTCTGGGCCTTTGCGAACATCGGATTGGTGCTCGACAGTGGTTCCTCCTACTTCCTACCCCGCCTGGTTGGGCGGCAAAAAGCCTTTGAGCTGGCCACTCTTGGGGAGAAGATTAGCGCCCAACAGGCATTTGACTTGGGGCTTGTCAATCAATTGGTTGCCCCCGATGAACTCGATGAAAAGGTGAAGGCAATTTCCGAGCGATACGCCTCCGCCGCAACCAAAGCCATCGGACTGATCAAGCGCATGTTGAACCGGTCCTTCAACTCTTCGTTGCAGGATATGCTCGACATGGAAATGTACGGCCAGGAGATTGCCGGTCGCAGCGGCGATTACAAGGAAGGCGTAGCCGCATTCGTCGAAAAGCGCAAACCGAACTACCAAGGCCAATGATCCCGGAGGTCGATCCTTCCCTCCTTCCGCGTACCCGGATCCACCCGATCAACTTACTCCCCCAACACCCCGCACACTTGTGGCTCAAGCGGGAAGACGAGGCGGGCTACGCCGTCGCCGGGGGAAAATTGCGCAAGTTTGCCAGCTTATTGCCCTACCTACAGCGGGAACAATTTGACGCGGTCCTCCTGGTCGGCGGGGCGAGTGCCAATCATACGGTCGCTGCGCTGCAATTGCTTCGGGCATCCGGAATTGAGCCGATTACCTTTACCCGCGCGCTACCGCGATCCAACGCGGGCAATCACCTGCTGTTCCGCCTGCTGACCGCCGGCAAAGATGTCCGCACCTTTGCCGATGAAACCGCACGCCAATCCGCAATTCACGAGGTTCAATCCACTCTGGAAGCGGCCGGAAAGCGTACTTTCCTCCTCCCGGAGGGTGCATTTGTACCGGAAAGTCTGCCCGGTGCCGGTTCACTGGCAGACGACATCCAACGCAATGAGCGGGCCCACCACCTTCAATTCAACCATATTTTCATCGATTCGGGAACCGGCCTGAGTGCGGCTGCACTGATTCTCGGCCTGCAAAATGCCGGTCATCCCGCTCAGGTGCACGTCGTCGAAATGGCCCACACCGACGCCCGTCACACTCTGCGCCCCGTCCTGGACCAATGCCAACAATGGCGGCGCGCAGCGGGCCTGAATGTCCCGGAGCTCGATGCGGAACGTTACCGCAGCTATCCGCCAGTAACCGCCCGGGCGTTTGGCAGCGTAAACCGGACCGTATTCAATGCCATTCATCGCTACGCCCGGGAATTCGGCGTGCTGACCGACCCGATTTATTCGGCAAAGCTATTCCTGACCGCGGAAAAAATCATCTCCGAAACCGATTTGCGGGGAAATATCTTGCTCATCCATTCCGGTGGTGCCCAGACCTTGCCCGGATTTGCGGCACGCCTCTTTCCGGAATAGTCAATCGTTGTAAGGCCGGGCCTGCTTGAGGTAAAGCGTGCTGTCTGGCCCATCGAACTTGAACTCCACGTCCAACGCAAAATCGTAAAACGACTGGCCGGCGCTGGACCGCGTCCCGGGAACATTGTAGTAGTAGTGCTTTTTGATCTTGCCCAAGTGTTCGGCCAGCCGCAGGACTTGCGCTTCGGTGAGGACGGGCTGGCCCGCATTTTCCGAAGAATACGAAATGTACTCGATGATCCGGCGAGAAGTGTAAAAGCGGATGTCGTTTTCGCTGTAGCAGATCAACTGGTCGCAGGTGACACCCGGCGGAGGGCTGACTACGCTGGTTTCCCCGCGCTGGACATTGATCACTACGCCAAAATAACCGGGCCGGTAGAGATTTTTCGTGATGGCGACGCCGTTGGCGTGCTCATCGGGAAAGGAACGATGCACCAAAATGCCCATCGCGACATCTTCCTGCCGAAGATTAAAGTACTCCCGCTCCTGAAACGCCCGGTAATTCCAGACACTCGCCCAGACCTTGCGGATCGCCTGATCGATGGGCTTGGTCGCGTCCCCCACGATGCCAGTTTTGCTGGAATACAGCCCCGCACCGTTGAATCCGTCGATGTCTTCGGCATTGGTGGAGGAGCGAAACCGCATCCGCAAAGTGGGGCTTTCCGCGCGCACCCGCTCCGCTACTGCCACCAGCAAATCTGGGTCCACTGGCGATTTTTTGATGCGTTTGCGGATCGTTTTCAATTGCATCGCCAATTGCTGGGGATCGTTGCGCGCGGCTGGATCGTTCAGCAAATGCTGGATGAGGGTATCGGCGCCGGAGGACCGCAGATGCTCCACGTAGTAGACAAAGGGAATGGCAAATGCACCTTCCGGGACTTTCCACTTACCGCCGGAGCGCCGCGCGAGGCGGTGCAGCACCGCAAAATTAGCGGCTTTTCCCCCGACCAAGTTGACTGAGCGCGCACTCAGGCGGTTCATCGGCCAGAGCTCCCGGCTTTTGAGGTTGCGTGGAAGCGCGACCGGCTCCCGGGGAACATTTGCTTGCCAAACCGGTTGGGCTTCGCCCAAGTCCGCTTCCCGCAGCCGAAAAGTATCCGCTAGCACTTCAAAATACACCAATTTTCCCGCTAGCGCATTTACCCGTGGATCCCGCCAAATATTGCGGTGGGCCAGAAAAGGCGTGCCGCGATTTTTACACAGGATGTTCAAATGGCTGAGCGGAGTTTGAAAATCCGGACTCATCAGTCCTGCCACTGCCGGAATGTCGAGGGCGGGGCCATCGAGCACCACAATGTCGTGTCGTCCCGGCACACTTTTTTTCAAGTCTTCGACCTTGATTTTGCGCAGGTAGCCGTAATTTCCCCGCAAATTCAAGGGCTGATACAATTGGCCACCGTAAATGTCATCGGCCCGGACCACGGGATAGCTTACCGGTGGAGTCGGCTCGGAAAAGGCTTCCACCAAACGGTGGGTATTCAGAAACAAGTGCAGTACTTTTCCGGGAATAAATGCCGCTTGCAGCCGGGGCATAAAAGTGTGGATCGTGGCCAGGGGAATCTGATCGGCCGAGGAAAATTCTACTGTCCAGAGGTCGTTGGCAAGGTAGTGATTGAGGTTCGCGAGGACGTATTCGCGGTCTTTGCGCTCGCCGTAGTTGCGCTCGTTGAATACAGTTCGGTTCTGCCAGTAGCCCAAACGCTGCCGGGCAAAACGGTAGTGCCACTTGTAATGATATGAAGAGATAAAATAGAGCTTGTCTTTTTTCAGTTCCCAGAGCACCTTGACCGATTCCACCTGCCCATATTTTTCGACCACGGGACTGCCTTTGAGGACCGTATAGTCAGCAACACTTTTCAGGCTGGATAGATAAAACGGCCTTTGCATGTCGGGTTGGGCGAATATATCCCCAATGGGCAGCAACCACAGGGCGATTCCTAGGGTACGCAAGAGGTAGCCGATGCTCCGGAATGTTGGTTGGGACTTCATCGCATATAGTTGCCGCCCAATTGCGGCGCTGGATGATCAATCGTCAATGTCGGGTTCGCGGTTGGGCGGTGGCCCCGAACCGGCATCGTCGTCGTCAATGTCCAGTTCTTGGTTGCGTTTGAGGGCAGATTTTCCGCCACTTTTGCGTTTCAGTTGCCCTTTGCCGGTCCCCGCCGGCAAGGCTTGTTCGCCCGTACCGTCCGCATCGTCCTCCAAATTCAAATCATCACCGGCGGCACCCGCTTGGTCGCCTTGCAACTTACCTTCTTTGAGCAATCGGGCCCGCACCATCACAAGCACCGAATCCGCCGCCACTATTTTGGCCCGTGCCCGCTCAATCGCGGCGGCAAAAGCAGCTAGCTCCTCTTCGGTAAAGCTTGGGGACTCGCCCTCCTCATTTTGATAATCGTCCAGGGTACTTTCGGCCTGCTCCAATCGCTCCTGCATCGCAACTACACGTTGCTCAGAGGCTTGCAACTGGGTGGCGGTCACCCGGGTATAGAATTTTTTGGGTTGGGGACGAATGCTATCTCCCGGCAGTTTACCCACAGAATCCGAGCTTACGGCCGGCATTTCATCTACCACCGGCATCGAATCGGTCTGGATCAATGAATCCCGCTGTGGGATGCGTGCCTTCAAGGCGGCTTTGCCCCCCGATATTGCGCGCGAAGAATCCGCATTTTGCGATTTCCGTTGGGCCTTAATTTTGCTCTTTTGGGCCAATACCGGAGCGGAAACCCCGAACGTAAGCACCAGCAAAAAAACGATATGGAGGCGAAAATCACGCATTTAAATGCAAGTTACGAATTGTTTGCGGATAGCGGGCCATTGAAAGAACGCTGGGGTAGGCCCAAAAATTATCCCTCCCCGGCATCTCGCTTGAAGATCCGCCCGGTCCGCCGCCGAGCATCGGCCATCCGCACAACCTTTTCCCCAAATTTCCGTTTATTTGAATGAACATATCAAAGTTTATTGATATATTCACCGATTGAAAAAGTGATACTACTATGGCCGAGCAAAAAAGCAGCTTCCACGAGCTGATCACCCATTCTGAAGTCCCCGTCCTTGTCGATGTCTACTCGGAAACTTGCGGACCTTGCATCGCCATGAAACCCGTGCTGACCGATGTCAAGCAGCGATTCGGAAAGGATCTTCGGATCCTCAAGATCAATGGCCCCAAGAATCAACGCTTCATGCAAAATTACCAGATCCAAGCCTTTCCGACCCTACTCTTGTTCCAAAACGGCCAAATCGTCTGGTCGCGCATGGGGTACATTGCCGGGAATATGCTGGAAAAAATGATCCGCCGGCACGTGACCCAGCCTCAGAATTGAAGTAAGCGTCATTTCCATATTCACTAAAAGGCTGTTTAAATCTAATTCTGCGATTTTGCTATGGCATCTTTCTCCGCCCCGCTTCCGCGATTTTCTCGCCCATAGCTTTGGCTGTAGACGAGAAAATGAGCTGCGATGGACAAAAAATATGCGCCAGCAAATATCACAAACCAACTTTAAAGTGCCTCTAAGCTGACATTCTGCCATCTAGCCCAACCCACGTGCGGGCTTTGGAGGAGATCGGCTATATTGGCCGCCATGTACGCCCAACGAGAACTACAACTGCCCGCGTTTCGGCGCGGATTTCATCTGATCACCGATCAAGTAGTGGCGGCCTTGCCTCCCTTGCCCCAGTTCGGATTGCTGCACGTATTTATTCTGCACACCTCGGCCGGGCTGGCGATCAATGAAAACTATGATCCCTCGGTGCGCACCGATTTCAATGCTATTTTTGATCGCTTAGTTCCCGAAAATGAGTCTTACTATACGCACACGCTGGAGGGGGCTGACGACATGCCGGCTCACGTAAAATCGGCCTTGGTGGGGCATTCGGTGACGATTCCCATTCAAAATGGAGCTTTGCGACTGGGCACCTGGCAAGGCATCTACCTCGGGGAGTTTCGCGACCACGGCGGCCGGCGCAAGCTCGTGCTTACCGTATGCGGCGCGTGATCACTGGCTAGAAGCCGCGTCTGCGCGATAAAAGCCCACCAAGAGCAGATAAATCGCGGCGTGCACTTCCGGAATGCGGCTCCCATTCAGCAGGTGAAGCATCAATTTACTGCTTCCGGATAACCGACCTTTAAAGAAGAGCATCGTCGGCGTAAAAATTTCCTGCATTTCCGGATCCCGCAGGTTGTTGCCGGTTTGAATCAACTGCTTGAGCGATCCGTCGACAAGATCTTGGTGGCGAATGAGGTCTTCGTAGATGGCCAATTCTTCTTGGAAGTCCTCGTCCGAAACCATGAGAAATTCCTGCAAAAAATCCACCAGTGTGGGCTCAATTTCATTTTCCCGGCAGTCCCGCAGGTAGATCAGGAGGTTCAGCAATTCGGTCCCTCGCGCTTCCATCTTGGCTTCCACTTGTTCCCAGTTTTTGCCCTCCAGGAACTCCTCCCCTTCCTGTTCACTGCCGACTTCGATGATGCGCAGCGCACAAAGGTCCATCAAGTATTCGCGCAGGTCTTCGAGGTCCGGGAACTGGTCGACAATGGCATCGGCCTTTCCGACCAGGTCAATGTCCGCATCGGGCTGCGAAAACAGGTCAGAAACCGCGGTGTAGGCACCTTCAGGCAGAGTTTCCGGGAGCGAGTCGATCGCTTCGGGTTTACGGAGGGGATCGTGCAATTGCCGAGCCGCGAGTCCCCAAGCGAGACCTTGCAGCGCCTGAAGCGCAAAGTGCGAAATGGGTAGATGATTTTCTTGCATAGCCATAATTTCGCCGGTAAAATACTCAAAGATGCCGTGGAATTGCAATGCATCCCGCTCGTCGTCCCGGATTGAGACGGCTTACCCTGGTCCGATGCACGATTCCCACGGAATCAGCGGGGGATGTCCCGCAAAATTCAAAACAAAGCTTTTGCGGAAACGCGAAAACTTGTATCTTTGCCCACTCTAAAGATGAAACAATCATGGGAAAGAAATTTTCGACCAAGAAACTGAGACTGAGAGCCCGCGCTGATCGTCGTCGTCAATCCTTGCGGGTGGTTGCGCCGCCCGTGGTGCGCAAACCGACCCTGGAAGAGCAAAACCGCGTCGTGATCGCCGCCATTGAGGCCAAAATCGCCAACAACGGATAGTTCCTCAGTAAACGATATTTAGATAGCCGCCATTGAGCGGCTATTTTTGTTGTTTTTCGTCTATCTTCCGGGGGGCGCTTCTACCCATTTTGAAGAAGAATTTTACCTTAATCGAGGGTTGGCTTGCATTGCCGCTTTGCCCAAAATGTCCGATATTGAAGATAACCACCAAAAAAGTGCAGCATGGCTGAAAAAGGAAAAGAAAAGGAAGCGATAGAATCCAACGAAAAGGCAACTCCCAAGCACGAGGCCACCGCAACCACCGCAGTGGCGGAAGCCCCGATCACCCCGGAACCCAAGCGCAAAAAGGAAAAACGGGAACGTCCCCCACGGATCGTTCCGGAAATCCCTCCTTTTGAGTTGTCGACCACCCTGGATCTGGGCCGCGATTATGATCGCGTGATCAAGCAAGGATTTGGAGAAATTACCGGCAGCATCGCCGAGCAGATCGAGCAGGTCCTCAGCATTCCGGAAGATACCGCGCCGAAATTACGCCGCGAATTGGAGCGGATTCGGAAAAACGCCGCCAAAGCGTTCGCCAAAGCCACCAAAACCTTCGGCACCCGCCTCCTGGCATCCGACCAGATCCGGTTCCGTGAGCTTCGCCCCGGTAGCAACTCCGGTCACGTTCAGTTCGGACCGCAAGCCCTGCATTTTTCCCCCGCAAACATCAGCCGCTACCTCGGACAATTTCGGAATTTGGAGGCCCTGATCGCGGGCGAAAACCCGCCTTTGCAACGCTTTCCCAACCTCCCGGCCACGCTGACGGCTTCCTACGGAACCAGCCTGGAAAACGACTACTTCCTCTCGGGCACCGTGGAATTCACCCCCAACTTTGCGCAACCGGCCGATTCCACCCTCGCGTTTTCGATGGAGCTTTTCGCAAAACGGGGCAAATCTCTCGGTATGCGCCTCCAATTCAAAGTCAAGCACTATTTCCACCCAGACAACTTTAGCAACGAAGCCACGCTGGAAATCCCACTGACCGGAAAAAAGTAGATTGAACCGAAAATGCGTTTATCCTTTGGCGTGCGTGTTTTAAGCACGCCATCAGCGCTCCGTATAACGACTTGGCTCCAGGGATTTTTAGGGTCATGACATGCTCCGTGGCCCGGCCCGGAGTCGGTGCCAATCCTTAGGTGAGACGCTTCAAAAATGAAAGGTAGACGATTTCCTCAAGCCGAGCATACCCGTCCCGACACCGCGCAGATGCCTGCGCGGAGCGGTAGATTTGATTCGATGGTTGGAAAAGCTGATTGACGTTGAAACCGCGTTCTGAGCGGGATTTACCTGCACTCGGCGGGTCAAACGGTTTGCTCAGAAAGGAATTCCTTGAGGTATTCTTCCAAGGGGACCGTCTCGACTCCAGCGTGAACTTTGGCGAGGAAATTGCTCAATTCCCGGCGGTAAGCGTGCAACATCCGGTTGCCACTGGACTTGGAGTGCTCGACATTTGCGATGCGGTCACACAGCTTCACAAATGCGGCCAGCGGAGTCTCACGAATGCCTTGGTAATAGCGGTCATTGGCGCGTTCCCGGCGGTTGCGCCCCTTTTCGTTGGTGAGGGCATACGCAATTTCGGCGACTTCGGTTCCGAGTGCCGAACGGACATCGTTGTAGGTCTGCCGGCAATCCTCGATTACATCGTGAACCCAACAACCTGCTCGAATCAGTTCCTTTTCACGCTCGGAAAACCGTCCATCCATGAACCTTTCGGCCACGTTCACCGCCATTTGCAAGTGAAAGGCGTAAGGTTTTCCGTCATACAAGTGGTTCGTTTCTTCATGGCAGCGAATTGCGTATTCCTTCGCTTGCTCTGATAATTTCATTTAATTCTCCTTTTGGGAATGAGAAATACCAATAAAAAAGATGGAATGGTAACTGATCTGGTCAACTTTATCCACGATGCATGCGGGTAGGCATGTATCAGCGCAGTAAGGTAATATTTCCGGACGCCACGATGGATTTTCCTCTAATATCAAGTGCCCGGAGCGAAAAATAATAAACACCTTCCGGGGCCCTTTGCTCTCCGATCCGGCCGTCCCAAAATTCATTGGGGGAACGGGTCGTGAATACTTTGGATCCCCATCGATCAAATATACAAAAATCAATTGCATTTAACCGATCAAATCTCGTTCTCGCCTCGTCATTGATCCCATCATCGTTCGGAGTAAACACATTGGGAACGAAAGGGTCAGGATCAGTTACCGTAACTGTTTGGGTTGTGGCATTCGTACAACCCAGGAGATCGGTCACGGTCAAGGTCACTTCGTAGCTGCCCGGCCCGGGAAAGGCGTAATAGACAAATTGCTCGGGGGAAACCAGGTTCCCTAAGTCCCAGGACCAGTGCACCGCATCGGTGCTTTCGTCAAAAAAGAGCACCTGACTGAGGAGGTAATTTTCGTAGTCAAATGCAGCCGTGGGTCCGGGGGAAGCGAGCATAGTGATCGCCGGGGTAGTATCGGACCCGCAACCATTGTCCGCCACCAGCGCGTACTCACCCGAAGCCGTCGCCGCCAATACCGAATCCGTTGCCCCGAGAATCGGTAGTCCATCACGGAGCCATTGGTAGGTACTTCCCCCACTTCCCGTGAGGGGGATACTGACGCCGGCACAGATCAAGGTTGCGGAGGGTGGAAAGAGCTGGGCGCTGGGCGGTACTCCCGGAACAATTTCTCGCCCGGGCGAGGTGTATGTACAGCCATTGTTATCGACCACCTGGAGGGTGTAGGTACCGGTTTCGGTCGCCGAATAATTTGCTGCCGTTGCCCCGGGAATGGGGATGCCATTTTGCAACCACTGGAAGCCGCTTACATTGCCCACTACCTGCGCTTGCAAAGGCGTCGTATCTCCCGGACAAATGGTTGAGTCAAGCAACGCTAAAATGCTGGTATTCAGTGGAGGAAACCAGGTGTAAGCAAAGGTTTGCGAGGTATCCTGGCAGCCATTGCTATTCGTGATGACTACGGCATAATCGCCCGGTTGATTCCCCACCAGGCTGTCCCCGATCATTCCGGGAATCGGCTGACCATTGAATAGCCAGTTAAATGAGTTGTTCACAGAACTGCTGGCCACAAACAATACGGAGTCCCCTTCGCAGCCCACGGTCGGTCCTTGGGGAGTAAGTTGTGGGGGCTCCGCCGGATGGGGAAACGTACTGACGATTGCGGAATACACGGTGCAGGAGTCATCGGTGATTTCCAATCGGTAGCACAAAGCTTGATTTTCCACCGATGCCGGGTCAAAAGTCAGGGCATTGGCTCCCGGGATATCGGTCCAGGCTCCGGTACAACCCGGCTGAATCTGCCACTGGTAGCTTACCGTGCCAAAAGCATTGGTCGCGGGCTGGCTCACAAACGGCCCCGGGTCGGCATAGGGACAGAGGGTATCATTGGCAGGGGAGATTGCGCCTGGGGTGAGGTTACTGGCCCAGGAAGCTCCGGGAATTGCCCAAACGCCCAAACTGAACCACAGTACCCAAAATAAGCCGGGAATTTTTTGCATATACCTCCGCAAAATACATTTTTCCGGAAGGAATTTCCAAGTGGGGTTACCGAGGGCGCACAACAATTTTACCCCCAGGAGCGGTTGAGCGGGGAAAACCGGGCGCTGCCGTGTCGAGGCACGGCGGTATCGCTAAATTTACCCACGGATGGGTAACTTAGACTTGGGGCATGCCGTGCGTTCCCAGGGATTTTACGCGCCTTAGAGGCGGTTTAAGTTTAATTCTGCGATTTTGCTATGGCATCTTTTTCCGCCCCTCTTCCGCTATTTTCTCGCCCATAGCTCGGGCTATGGACGCCAAAATGAGCTTCAAGGGACAAAAAAATCTGCACTCGCAAATTTCACAAACCAATTTTAAACAGCCTCTGAGGTTTTTGCCGTCCGCCCGTTACCGGTGACGAAAACCTAACTTTGCCAAGGATTTTTGACTCCAGCTTTTTGCCTTTCGCACCGTCCCGTTCCCAGCGTTGACCATTTGCCGATCCCTCCGTATCTTGGCGCGCCAAAGGAAAACGCATGCACAATCCCTCCATCCAGCCCAAAATAACCATTACCGGCGATCTCGGCAGTGGCAAATCCGTCACCAGCAAGTTCCTCAGCCAAGCCCTCAGCTACGAAATTTACTCCGCCGGTAAAGTGCAACGTGAAATCGCCGCCCGCTACGGCATGACCACCCTGGAACTGAACCAGTACGCCGAAACCCATCCCGAAATCGATGAAGAAATCGATTCGGTCTTTGTGCAGCTCAATGAGCGCCCGGAAGGCCTGATCGTCGACTCGCGTATGGCCTGGTTTTTCATGCCCGATTCCTTCAAGATCTACCTGACCGTCCCGCCCCGGATCTCGGCCGAGCGCATTATGGGCGATGCCAGCCGCAACAAAGAGAAGTACCGCGACCTCGACCACGCGATTCGTGACATCACCGCCCGCAAAGCCAGCGAAAACCGCCGCTTTCTGGAAATTTACCAGGCCGACTGCGCGAACCATGCCAACTTTGATCTGGTGGTAAACACCTCCGAAATCGCGCCCAAAGAAGTCGGACAGCAGATTTTGCGCGCTTTCCGCGCCTGGGCGGCGAGCCGGTAAGATTGATTGCGAATTACATTGCTACGCAGGTCCGCAAACGGGCCGCAGCCTGTTCGGCGGTGATGTCACGCTGCGGCATGGCAAACATTTCGTAGCCTACCATGAACTTTTTCACCGTCGCCGAGCGCAGCAAAGGCGGGAAAAAACTCAAATGCCAGTGCCAGCCCGGATACTCTCCGCCATCCGTAGGGCGCTGCCGCAGGCCCGCAGAATAGGGAAATGAAGTCTGAAACAAACGGTCGTAGGCCGCCGTGACCTGCCGCACCAGCGCCGCAAATTGGCCCCGCTCCTGCTCCGTCAAATCCAAAATATCGCGCTGGGGCCGCCGTGGGGCTATCATGATCTCGAAGGGCCACACCGCCCAGAAGGGCACCCAGGCGACCAAAGCATCATTTGCCGCGACAATTCGCTCTTCCGCCCGCAATTCCTTTTCCAGGCAGTCTCCCAATAGCGTCCGGCCGCATTGGGCAAAATATTTCGCTTGTCGCCGGGTCATCTCCCGGATCACCTCCGGAATCGAGTACTGCGCCCAAATCTGACCGTGGGGATGGGGATTGCTGCACCCCATCAGGGCTCCCTTGTTCTCAAAAATCTGCACGTGGCGAATCATTTCCCGCTCGCCCAGAGACCGGTATTCCGCTTGCCACACCTGGATGACCCGGTCAATCGCCGCCACCGGCATATCGGCAAGGGTTTGGCTGTGGTCTGGAGAAAAGCAGATCACCCGGCAGATGCCCGGTTCTGCCTCCGCCCGAAACAATCCATCGTCCTCCACCGCCGGGGGTGTTTCCGGCAACAAAGCCGCGAAATCATTCGTGAAGACAAAAACGTCGGTGTAATCGGGATTTTTTTCGCCGTTTGCGCGGGTATTGCCCGGACAGAGGTAACAATTTGCGTCGTAGCGGGGCCGGACGCGTTCCGGGGGGCGTTCGGTTTTGCCCTGCCAGGGCCGCTTGGTTCGGTGGGGAGATACGAGTACCCAGTCGCCGGTCAGAGGATTGAATCGCCGGTGCGGGTGCTGCTGCCGGTCAAACATCCACTCCCCCTATCCGTTCCACCGTTGCCCCCGCTCCCATCATGATGGTGCGGACGGCGACCGATTTCCCAAAATGCTCGGCGAAGCGCTGGGTGATTCCCCCGATGTAGCGGTCCACCGCGCTACGTTCCACAATGGCCAGCAGATTTCCGCCGAAACCGCCCCCGACCATGCGCGCGCCCACACAGCCGGAAAACAACGCTGACATCTCCGCGAGAAAATCCAGTTCCGGGCAACTTACCCGGTACAGGTCGCGCAAACCCAGGTGGGTTTCGAACATCAGCTCACCAAATTCTCCCAATTGTCCGTTTTCCAGATGTTCCACGGCGCTTTCCACCCGCCGATTTTCCGCAACTACGTACAGGCAACGGGCGAGTACTTCCGGCGGCATCTTTTCGGAAACCGCACGCAACATTTCTTGGTCGACATCACGGAGCGCGGCCACGTGGGGGTACTCTTTCCGAATCACCGCAAGGCCCTGCGCCGTTTCCGCTACCCGTTGGTTGTACCCCGACTCCGCATGATCGTGCCGCACCCGCGAATCAATCAGCACCAACGCGTGGTCCCGCAGAGCCAAAGGAATGGCCCGAAACTTCTGGCTCCGGCAGTCAATGAACAATGCATAGTCCGGTTTCGCGAACAGGACTGCCATCTGGTCCAGCAGGCCACACTTCACGCCAGCGTAACGGTGCTCCGCGGTTTGTGCCAGACGGGCGATCTCCAACCGATCCAGGTTACCTCCGGCCAGGGCATTCAAGCCCAAACCCAAACCGCAGCACAGCGCCGCGGAGGAAGATAGCCCCGCCCCAATCGGTAGATCCCCACCAAAAACCAGATCGAATCCTTCGAGTTGCGGCAGCCGTTCCCGCATCAGCACGGTCATGCCCTTGACGTAGCGCTCCCACTTTTCCGAAGTTGCCGGCACCGCCCCGATGTCAAAATGGGATTCGGCCCGGACATTCATTGCCCGCACCCGGGCCCGATCAGGCGTTCCATTCCGACGCAGAACAAATCCCAACCCGGATTCAATCGCCGCCGGCAGGACGAAACCTTCGTGGTAATCGGTATGACCACCGATAAAATTGATGCGTCCCGGAGAATGCACGAGGAGTTCGGGTTCGCCGAACTCCTCGTAAAAAGCTTGCCGCACTTGTTCCATACCCGCAATTTACTACCAAAGAATGGCGTAAATCAATGCCAAGACGAGCACAATTGCCGTTGCCGATACATTGAACATGGTCGAAGTCTGGAACAGCCCACTGGGATAGACCACCCCATTGCGGTCCGAGCGCTCTTTGGTAAAGAGCAACAGCCCACCGGCTACCGCCAAAAGCGAGAGGGTCAGCACCGCCACCCAGGGATTGATGACGCCTTCCACCAGGATTTTAACTGCAGTAACCCCTCCGATGACAATCATGGAAACGATCAAGCCCAAGCGCAAACCGGAAGGCCCCGGATCGGCATCTTTTTCCAGGCTGACCTCTTTGACGGCTCCAGTATCCAGCAGGGAAATGATCACCAGCAGCGCCGAGCACAAGAGGAATGTGATCCCCATACGGTCCAGGAAGGGGACATCGGGGAAACCCAGACGGATGCCCAAGGAGAGCGGAATCGCCAGAATTACCACCGCCAACGCGGCATTCGAAGTCGTGCGGCGCCAGAACATCCCGAACAAGAAGACGGCGACCACACCGGGGCTGATAAAGCCCGTGTATTCCTGAATGTACTGGAAGACCTGGCCAAGGCTATCCAGCGCCGGTCCGATCAAGGCTCCAATCACCAAGCAGATCGCCGCCACGATCTTGCCGACCCGCACGTAATGGGCCTCGCTCTGACCCTTATTGATGAGAGGACGGTAGATGTCGAGGGTGAAAATGGTCGTCGCACTGTTGACCATCGAACTGATGGAAGAGCCGACTGCCGCCACCAGAGCCGCCATGACGAGTCCCTTGACCCCGATGATCACGTGTTCATTGAGTACCCAGGGGAAGATTTGGTCGGCTTTCTCGATTTCGGCTCCCAGTACGTAACCGGCGATTCCGGGCAAAACCACGATGAAGGGCATCCCCAGCTTCAGCAAACCAGCAAAGGCAACGCCTTTTTGAGCTTCCCCGAGCGTTTTTGCCGCCAGGGCCCGCTGAATGATGTACTGATTGCTGCCCCAGTAGTACAGATTGGCGATCCACATCCCGCCCATGATTACTGTGACTCCCGGGAGCAGATCGTAAGCCGATTTTGTTTCTCCGGTCGACGTATCGACGTAGGTATCATCGATGTCAAATACCATATCAAAACGTTCGGGAGCCTGTTCCCAGATGGTACTCATCCCGGCAAGGAAACTGCCATCGCCCACGGCGGAGACCACCAAGTAGGTTGCGATCAATCCACCAATCACCAGGACTACGACCTGGACCACGTCGGTCCAGACCACTGCCTTCAATCCCCCAAAAATGGAAAATGCGGCCGAATAAATGACCAGTCCGATGATCCCCACGATCAACGGCACGCCCAAAATGCTTTGGATGGCCAGGCCACCGAGGTACAGAACCGAGGTGATATTCACGAAGACAAACAGGGCCACCCAAAAGACCGACAGGACACTGCGGACCCGACCGTCGAAACGCCGCTCCAAGAACTGCGGCATCGTGTAGATTTCCTTGTGGATAAAAATTGGCAAAAAGAATTTTGCGACGATGATCAGGGTCAAGGCCGCCAATAGTTCGTAGCCCGCAATCGCCATACCCACTTCGTAACCCGACCCGTTCATGGCCAGAATTTGCTCGGTAGAAATGTTTGAGGCGATCAACGAGGCGCCGATCGCCCACCAGGGCAATGATTTACCGGCGAGAAAATATTCCTGAGTTCCCCCATCTCCATCTTTGCTGCGGGACAGCCACAGTCCGAGGGCCATCATCGCGACGAGATAGACACCCAGTATTACGAGGTCAATTGTAGAGAATGACATGCGCGGTACGTATTGGTATTAGAAACGTCAAATTCACAAAAATCGGCCCAAAACGTGAGCCAATACCTAAGTGTACTTTTTACAATAAGCATATTACGTAAAATTTTCGTTTCATAAAAATTGCATATTTTGTCCTTCCACCGAAATTATGGTTGAATGGCCAGAAAGTCGCAACGAAAACATTCTTCCGGAAAACAAACTTCCCGCAAAATCGCCACGAAAGCCCCTCAAAATGAGAGGACTGTGATCGATTACCGGGTGTGGGTTCCACCAGCAATTCTTTTTTTGCTGAGTTTCCTCCTTTACGCCAATACCTTCTCCCACGACTACGCCCTCGACGATGCGATTGTCATCACCGAGAACGTCTATACCCAGGAGGGCACGGCGGGCTTGGGGAAAATATTTTCCACCGATGCCTTTGAAGGATATTTCCAACAGAAGAAGAACCTCGTAGCCGGAGGGCGCTACCGTCCGCTTTCAATCGCGACTTTTGCCCTGGAGATCGAGTTCTTTGGCCCAAATCCGGGCGTTTCCCATTTCATCAATGTGCTGCTCTACGCGCTGAGCGCGGTGTTGCTCTTTTTTCTGTTGCGCCAGCTTTTCCCGGTCACCGATCCCAAACCTTGGTGGACCGGCATTCCTTTCCTCGCCTCGCTATTGTACGTAGTGCATCCGCTGCACACCGAGGTCGTCGCCAACATCAAGGGCCGCGACGAGATCCTGGCCCTTTTATTCATTTTTGCGGCGGCGTACGCGCTGCTCCGCTGGGTCCGCGAATCAAAATACCTCTGGTTGGGGATTGGTACCATCGCCTTTTTCCTCGCCCTCCTCGCCAAAGAAACCGCCTTGCCCTTTGTGCTGATCGTTCCCCTGGCAATCTGGTTTTTTTACCCAAAAGTCGCCCAGGTTCGGCACTACCTCTTCGTCGGCGCGGGACTCATCCTGCCGACCGCCCTCTACCTCGCCCTCCGCAGCACAGTGGTGGATCTGACCGCGACGGGCACCACCGATGAAATCTTGAATGATCCCTTCATCTACGCCAGTTTTGGGGAACGGCTCGCCACGGTGGCACATACCTTGGGGATCTATCTGGGGAAATTGTTTCTCCCGCTGACCCTCAGCCACGATTATTACTTCAACCAAGTGCCGATCATCGGTTGGGGGAGTCTGAACGCCTTGCTCCCCAGCGTGATCTACCTCGGTTTGCTAGGCCTCACGGTTTACGGATCGGTCCGGCGCCACCCCGCGGCATTTGGGATGTGGTGGTTTTTCCTGAGTCTGGCCTTGGTATCGAATATCGCCGTGACCGTGGGGACAACCATGGGCGAACGCTTCCTCTTCGTGCCCTCGGTGGGATTTCTGCTGGCGGGAGTGATTCTATTGCGTCGCTTGTCTGGGCGAATGCAACAACCTGCGTTGGACTACGCGGTTGTGGGCGTCCTGGCCGCCTTGTTTGCAGTTCGTACCGTGGTGCGCAATCCCGATTGGAAGGACAACTTTACGCTGTTTACGACTGATGTCTACCACAGTCCCAATTCCGCCAAGGTGCGCACGGCCGCGGGTGGGGCCCTGGTCGATGCCGCAACCACTGCGCCCCTGCCCCCACCCGCCCAGCGCGACGCCTATCTCGACGAAGCAATTGGCCATTTGCAAGCCGCCACCGAGATTTATCCCGAACACGGCCAAGCCTGGCTCCTGCTCGGAAACGCCTGGTTCAACCGCAATGCCCAATACGAAAAGGCGCTGAACTGCTTTCAGACCGCGATCTTCCATCGCCCCGGGCTCATAGATGCCTACCAAAACGCCGCGGTCACCGCCAGCAAGCTGAAGCGCTACGACCGCGCAACTGAATATTACCGACAGGCCGCTGCCCGCCGCCCCCAATCAGATACCTATTGGTACGAGGCCGGGATCGCCTACGAAGAATGGGGCAAACCCGATTCCGCAATCTACGCCTTTGAGCGGGCCGTGACCCTCAATCCCAAAAACGCGGATGCCCTGGGCAAAATCGCCATGCTTCAAGGAAAGTTTTTCGGACGACTCGACCAAGCCATTGCCTACGCCCAGCGGGCGATTGCCCTCAAACCCACCGAGGAAGGCTTCCACGAAAATCTGGGCATCGCCTACGCGATGAAAGGCGACTTCAACCGCGCCCTACAAGCCTTCCAAAACGGACTGAAATCGGTGCCCAACGGCGCAAAACTGTACTTCAACCTGGGAATTACTTACCAGCAATTGGGCGATCCGGGGCAGGCGCAGCAGAACTTTGAGCGGGCCTACGCCCTGAATCCAGCCCTGCGCCCGGCCGCGACCCCGCAGTAAAGGCTATTTGTAAATCTTCTTTGCTTGGTCCCAGATCGCATCCATTTCCGCGAGGGACATCGCCTTTAAGTCGCCCTCCTGGGCTTTGACTTCGGCTTCCAGAAAATCAAATCGGTTTTTGAATTTGAGATTCGTCTTTTCCAGCGCATCCTCGGGATTGATGTCGAGAAAGCGTGCATAGTTGATCAGCGCGAACAGCAAATCCCCGAATTCTTGCTCCATAGCCGCCTTGTCCCCCGTTCCGGCCTCAAGTTTGACCACTTCATCGCGGAATTCACCGACTTCCTCTTCCACCTTGTCCCAGACCTGATCGCGGGTGTCCCAGTCAAATCCCACACTGCTGACTTTCTCCTGCATCCGATAGGCTTTGATGAGCGCGGGCAATCCTTTCGGAACACCGCCCAAAATCGTGTACTTTTTGTCCTTCTTCTCCTTCATCTTGATTTGCTCCCAATTGCGGACCACCGCATCGGAGCCTTCGAGCTGCAAATCACCGTAGATGTGAGGATGGCGGCGAATGAGTTTTTCCCGCAGTTGGTCCATCATGTCTGCGGTGTCAAACTCCTCGAGTTCCCGGGCGATTCGGGCGTAAAACAGGATGTGCAACAGCACGTCGCCCAGCTCCACCTTGATTTCATCCCAGTTGTCGTCGAGAATCGCTTCGGAGAGTTCGTAGGTCTCTTCGATGGTGAGATGGCGGAGGCTTTCTTTGGTTTGCTCGCGGTCCCAGGGGCACTTTTCCCGGAGTTCGTGGACCACGTCGTACAGCTTTTGAAAGGATTCGAGGAGTCGCGTATTCATGCTGCAAATATGGAGAAAAAACCGATAAGCGATGCGCCTCCGAGGGCACAAGTTTCCCGGGGATTCCGGTGGCTATTTTCCGGGAAATGTACCTCCGCGTCGAGCACTTCCCCGCCTCTAAGGACGGTAACTCCCGACCCGTATCAGGTACTTGCTGATGCCCGGCGCTAGCCAAAGCGACCAGCGCAGAAGCAGCAACCGGTAAGGCCGAACGAACTCGTGTTTGCGGCGGCGGATCGCGGTCAAAATGTAGCCCGCCGCCTGTTCCACCGTGGACTTGGGGATGAATTTTGCGATTTGGGGCACCCGCTCCCGCGTTCCCGGATTGGCCTGCCAGTAGGCGCTGTCTACCTCGCCGATGATCACGTGGGACACATCGATTCCCGATCCATGCAAATCGCTTTTTAGGGCTTCCGCCAGTCCCCGCAAGGCCCAGCGCGAGGCCGCATAGCCCGCCGAGCCTCCCCAGGGATGCAGGCAAGCGGGAGAATTGACCAGGACAATGTGCCCGGAACCCCGCTCCAGCATACCGGGCAGCCACTCCCGCGTCATTTGAAAGGCGGCCAAATAGGGCAGTCGGACCAGCATTTCCGCTTCGGCGTGGGGGGTTTCCTGCACGAACAGCCAGCGGCCGGCCCCGGCATTGTTGACGAGGATATCCGGGGTTCCGTGGGCTTCCCGGATGCGCTGGCAGGTCGCCACAATCGCCCGATGATCGGTCAAATCCACCGCAAAAGAGCCTGCTTTCCCTCCGGCGCTCCGGATTTTCGCGGCAACCTGCTCCAGGTCGGACACCGTGCGCGCCACCAGCAGTACCTCTGCCCCGGCCCTTCCCAATGCGATGGCCGTGGCCGCCCCAATGCCGCGCGAAGCCCCCGTCACCAATGCGACTTTGCCTTTTGGATCCATAAGTGTGCGATTGAAGGAAGAAGATAGGGATTTTTCAGACGACCTCCGCAACCACGAAGGTGCTTCCCCCCACAAAAATGAGATCTTCCGGGTCCGCCGCCGCTTTTGCTGCCGCCAACCCCGTCGCCACGGAAGGGTAGCTTTTGCCCAAAAGTCCCGCTTCGGTAGCCATTTCGGTGAGCTTGTCTACGGCCAAGCCCCGGGGGACAGCAGGCCGCACAAAGTAATATTCCGCGTCCCGAGGCAGCAAGGGAAACATCGCGGCGTGATCTTTGTCCCGGACAACCCCCAGTACGAAGTGCAGGCGCGCAAAGGGCACCGTTTTGAGTTGGGCAAATATCCACCGTAGCGCTGCCTCGTTGTGCCCGACATCCGCCAAAATCTGCGGACGTACCCCGAGTTGCTCCATCCGACCCCGCAGGCCCGAATTGCGCCGAACGTGGGCCAACCCTTCCACAACCGCGGCATCGGGCAGATTCCAGCCTTGGTCCCGCAACGCCAAAATCGCCGCCAGGGCCGTTCGAATGTTTTCTTCCTGGTACCAGCCCGGCAAATCGAGCCCTACCGTTTCGAAACCGTAAGCGCCTTGCGCCTCCACCCGAAATGTTTGCCGCAACAGGTCACGTTCCTGAGAAGCTACCGCCACCCGATCTCCGGCAAACATTATCGGTGCCGCCACTGAAGCCGCCTTCTCAACAAAAATCGGCCAGGTTTCCGCGTCTTTCTCCCCGATGATCACCGGTGTCCCCGACTTGATGATGCCCGCTTTTTCCCCGGCAATCAACGCTCGGGTATTGCCCAGATAAGCGGCGTGGTCCAGGGAAATGTTCGTGATGGCGCACAATTCTGGCCGCAAAATATTCGTGGAATCGAGGCGTCCCCCCAATCCGGTCTCGATGACGGCAACGTCGACTGCCAGGTCCCGAAAGTGGGCAAACGCCATTGCCACGGTCGCTTCAAAAAAACTGGGGCCGACCTGCTCAACCAGGTCACGGTTGCTTTCCACAAAGTCCACGATCGCCTTTTGCGGCATCTCTTCCCCGTCTATCCGGATGCGCTCCGTAAAGTTCCGCAGGTGCGGGGAAGTGTACAGTCCGGTCCGGTAGCCCGCGGCCACCAACACGGAAGCCAGCATCGAGGAAACCGAGCCTTTGCCGTTGGTTCCCGCGACGTGGATGCAGGGATAAGCAAACTGGGGATCGCCCAGTTCCTTCGCCAACGCAAGGGTACGCGACAGGTCTTTTTTAAACGCGGTGGCGCCGACGCGTTGAAACATCGGCAGCCGAGCGTAGAGGTATTGGAGAATTTCGCCGTAGGTGGGACTCACTTCAGGCGGAAGGTGATCGTGACCGAAGTCTTGAGGTTTCCTCGGGAAGGTTCAACTTGGGAAAAGCGCCATTTCTTGATTGCCGCCGCCCCAATGCGGGCCAGATCGGTGTGAGTAGTCATCTCAGGCTTGACCAGAATGACCTCACCGGAAGGCGAAATCACAAAGCGAAATTTGATGCGGGCCTCGTTTTGCACGTTGTATTCGGGCATTTTGATGGCCAGCGGCATCCGCCCACCGTTCCCGCCGATGCCATTGCCGAACTCGAACATGCCTTCGCCGAGAACCTGGGCTTTGGGATTGCCGTGGTTGCCGGTTTTGTCAGTATCGCCGTCGTCCGAGCCGCCGGACTCACTGTTGCTGGCGGTGTTTGAGGGGTTGCGGGGACTTTCCTGGCTGGTCTCTTTGACGGGGGTTGCATCCGGCTGGGTGGCGGGAGTCTCTGGAGCCGGAGTTTCCGTCTTGGTAGGCTGGGGCGCCTCGGTGGTGACCTCCGTTTCGGTGTTGGATTCCATGGCTGGGCTGGTTGGCGGCGAAACTTTGGCGGGGCGCGGGGTTTCCGTTGGCGTCTTTTTCGGTGGTGTCTTGGGACGGTCGGCCGGAGTCGGGGACGGTTTGCGGAAGTTGTTGATGTCTTTCTTTCCGAGGGCGTCGGTTCCAAAGTCCGCAGCAAAGGTTCCGATGGTCCGCCACTCAGGCTCTTCCATTGGGGGCACTGTACCCGCAAAAGCTACCCAAAACATCGTCAAACCAAACAGTATCACGCTGATCGACAGCGAGATGGTCAGCGCAATGTTGCGGTTGCGGCGCTCATCGCGTTGCTGCTCGGCCTGCATTTTCTCCAGTTCTACACTCATTTTCGGCAAATTTTGGGTTATTCTCTCGTTTGAAAGGCCACTGAGCCTCCGTGCTTCGCGACGGCGGCAATGACGACGGCAGCGGCTCCGTAGGTGATCGCGGTATCTCCACGGAAGTTGATCACGCGGTTGTCGGCATTGAGCGAATCGGTCAGGTATCCTTCAATTTCCGCAACCAGCATTGCTTCTTTAACCTCGCGCGGCTCTCCTGCTCCCAGTTCCTCGCTTTTCCACTTGTACGTGCCCTCTTTGGTAATCGTTACGGAGGCATTGCCCTTCGCAGGCTGATCGCTCTCGCTTTTGGGCAGGTCCATCTGCACCGCATCGTCGGTCACGAACTGAGAAGTCAGCAGGAAAAAGATCAGCAGCAGGAATACGATGTCGGCCATCGAAGAGGTGCTGAACTCAATGCTGGGCTTTAGTTTGCTTTTAAATGCCATAGCGCCGACTTATTTGGAAACTGAATGACCGCTGACCGGTTCCTGCAACAGGTCGGCAAAATCGGTGGAAGTGGCTTCCATCTTGTAAATCACCCGTCCGACCAGATTGACGAGGTAATTGTAGCCGAGATAAGCCACGACGCCCACCAGCAAGCCGCCGGCAGTGGTCACCATGGCGGTCGAGATGTCTCCGGCGAGGAGGCCCGGATTCACCGCACTTCCGGCCCCTTTGATTGTACTGAAAGCCCCGATCATCCCGAGGACCGTCCCAAAGAAGCCTAGCATGGGACCGGCTCCGGCGATTGTAGCGAGAATGCCCAATCGCTTCTCCAGTTGCTGAACCTCGAGGTTGCCCACGGCTTCAATCGCCGAGGCGATGTCA
This sequence comes from Bacteroidota bacterium, assembly GCA_039024435.1. GTDB lineage: Bacteria > Bacteroidota > Bacteroidia > J057 > JADKCL01 > JBCCQH01. Next base: position 24,579 of record JBCCQH010000006.1, on the reverse strand, counting down.
TGCAAGGGCGAGCCCAAACGGTTGATTCCCTTGAGGATCATCCGGGCAAAAGGGCTGTTTTCCTGCATGCAGTATTGCTTGGCTTGCTCCACGTTGCCGCTCAGAATGTAAGACCGAATGGTGGTCATGAATTGGTCGGTGTCGCGGTCGGCACGCTTGATCGTCAGGTAGCGCTCAATCAAGATGTAAAGCGCGGCAACAAATAGCACCAACAGCGGAATCATGGTCCAGCCGCCGGAAACCAGCGTATCAAATATGGTATCTTTTCCGGGTACGTCGCCTCCGGCCGGGGTGGCTAGAGAGTCCCCCGTAACCGCAGTCATGTCAGCTTGTAAAAACAGCATAAATCGTAGGCTTAATTCGGATTTCCAGTAATGAAACTCAAAGCTAGTCATATTCGCTGCCGCCCCCGGATGTGCTTATGCACAGCATTGAACGCCGTTGTATGCAATTGCGTACAGCTTTGGGGCATTGTGGCTTCATCCTTCGCAGCGAAATCGGCCGGGGTGAAAATGACGTAGTGCTTTTTGCGTAGATCGTTTCTCGATAGATCTGAATTGGAAAGGTACGGGTTAAGATACGGCAGATCAGGATTTAGGTTGCGCGGGAAAAATGAACAAAAGGAGGAAAAATATGACAAATCCCGCGACTCCTACTCCCAGAAACAGGGCTTTTCCGGAACTGCCCTTCCAAATTGCCCCCGCCGCGGCACTGGCGAGCGCCAAACCGAGCACTTCGAGGAATCCGTAGAGTCCCAATCCGGTTGCGCGCTGGCTTGTGGGGATGTGCAAGGACAACCAGGACTTGACCGAGCCGTCGTTGGCCGCGGTAAATGCCCCGTAAACCACAAAAATGCCCCACATGGCCTCGGTATTCTCTACGGAACCCAAGGCCAAATAGCAGCCAGAGAACAGCAAAACGGAGATCAGGAAGACGACCTTGAAACCAAATCGATCTCCCCACTTCCCAAAGGGTAGGCTCAGAGCAGCGTAGACCAGATTGTAGAGTACATAGGCAAAAATCACTTCGTAAGGGCTGAATCCGATTTCCGCCGCCCGCAGCAGCAGAAGCATATCGGTGCTGTTGATCAGGGCAAATAACAGCACCCCAGCCAGGATGCGCTGGTATTCGGGGCTGGCTTCTCGCCAAAACGCAAAGATTCCTTTCAGGGGTTGGGGCTTCCTGGGCCGGGAATTTCGGGCCGTCTTCGGCGGGACCGGCAGCAAAAATGTCAACCCAACGCCAATTATCGCCGGAACAAAGGCCAGCAGGAACAGCGCCTCGTAATGCTCGGTCAGTTCCCGTTCCGCGATGAACGACAGAACCAGCAACGGCCCAATTACTGCCCCCAAGGTGTCCATTCCCCGATGAAAACCAAAGACCTTGCCCCGGTTTTCGGGCATTGACTCGGCCACCAGTAGCGCATCTCGAGGAGCACCGCGTGTCCCCTTCCCTACCCGATCCAGCAACCGTGCGGCAAATACGGGCGCCATTTGCGGGAACAGACCCATCAGCGGTTTGGCGATGGCACTCAGCAGGTAGCCCAACCGAATGAAAGGCACCCGCCGGTCGAGTTGATCCGACAGGGCGCCGAAATAGGTTTTGCCCAGGCCACTCACCAGCTTCGCCACTGCCTCCAATACTCCGATTCCCAAAGCGGTAAATCCGATGGAGGCCAAAAATCCCGGCAGGATGGGGTACAGCATCTCCGAGGCGATGTCAGCGAAAAAGCTGACCAGCGACAGGATCAAGACAATTTTTGTGACGTATTGCTTCACACGGGAAAATACAAAATTCGCGGGCGGTTTTGGGTATACTCACCCGGCAACGACGGAGGAGGAAGAGAATATGCTCAATAAGCGGTGGTCTTTCCCAACGTGGGTTTCTCGATTTTCGGTCAAGGCGGCCGGAAAAGCGCCCCGATAAAATCGAGTCGGAAAAGATTGCGGCTTTCCGTTCCCCCCCAATGGGAAAAATCCCACCGCACCTTTCGAATGCGACGGGATTTTCAAAGTAATACAGGTTAAACGGTCAGCTTGCAATCTTGAGGTTGACCGCATCAATCCGGGAAAATTTCTCCCGGGCGTACTTCTCACTGATGACAAACTTTTTCTTTTTGCTGTCCGGCAGCTCGTACATGGCATCAAGCATGATCGCTTCCATGATCGAGCGCAAGCCCCGGGCACCCAAAGCCAATTCGTCGGCCATTTCGACGATGAAGTCGATGGCCCCTTCCTCAAACTCCAGGTCTTTGCCATCAAGGGAAAACAGCTTTTCGTACTGTTTCACCAATGCATTCTTGGGCTTGGTGAGAATCATCTTGAGAGCTTCCCGGTCCAGGGGATCCAAATAGGTGAGTACCGGCAAGCGGCCAATGATCTCCGGAATCAAGCCAAACCGACGCAGATCGCCCGGCTGTGCGTAGCGGAAAAAATTTGTGTCGTCGACTTCTTCCTGATTCAGACCGGTTTTGAACCCAACCGTTTGCACCGATACGCGGCTTTTGATGATTTTGTCCAAGCCATCAAATGCGCCTCCGCAAATGAAAAGGATGTTGCTGGTATCGACTTGTACCATGCTTTGCTCGGGGTGCTTGCGTCCGCCTTTCGGGGGGACATTGGCGACGGTTCCTTCGAGGAGTTTGAGCAGTGCTTGCTGCACGCCCTCGCCGGATACATCACGCGTGATGGAGGGATTGTCGCTTTTGCGGGCAATTTTGTCCAGTTCATCGATGTAAACGATACCGCGTTGGGCCGCATCCACGTCGTAGTCTGCGGCTTGCAACAAGCGCACCAGCACCGATTCGACGTCCTCCCCTACGTAACCGGCTTCGGTCAGCACCGTAGCATCGGCGATGCAAAAGGGAACGTTAAGAATTTTTGCGATGGTTCGGGCAATCAGCGTTTTCCCGGTTCCGGTCGACCCAATGAGCATAATATTGCTCTTTTCGAGTTCAACTTCATCGGCGGCATCCAGCCGGGCATTGATCCGCTTGAAGTGGTTGTACACTGCCACCGAGATCACTCGCTTGGCTGTGTGCTGCCCGATCACGTACTTGTCCAGATGCTCCTTGATTTCGCTGGGTTTCAGCATGTTCAAGGCTTTGTGGGAGGTCTTCTTTTTGAATTCCTCTTTGATGATCTGGTGCGCCTGATCTACGCAAAAATTACAGATGTGCGCGCCGCCGTATCCGGCGAGCAGAACATCAACTTCTTTCTTGGATCGCCCGCAAAATGAACAAGACGATTGTTGTTTCTTATCTGCCATGTTGTTTCGGCCTCTAAATGGCGGCCTGGGATCAACTGTGTCGGAGCACCTCGTCGATCAGGCCATATTCTTTTGCTTCATCCGCCGTCATCCAGTAGTCGCGGTCGGAATCTTTCGCTACCTTTTCAATATCCTGCTTGGAATGGTCAGCAATAATTTTGTACAGTTCTTGCTTGATTTTCTGCATTTGCTCGTGGACGATGGCGATGTCGGAAGCTTGTCCCTGGGCGCCGCCGAGCGGCTGGTGAATCATCACCCGCGAATGCGGAAGTCCGGTGCGCTTGCCATCGGCCCCGGCACACAACAAGACCGCTCCCATAGAAGCTGCCATACCGGTGCAGATCGTCGCTACGTCCGGGTTGATGTACTGCATCGTATCGTAAATCGCAAGGCCGTCGTAAACCGAGCCGCCGGGCGAATTAAGGTATACGTAGACATCGTTTTTCTTATCCGTCGAATCCAGGAACAACAATTGCGCCACGACGATATTCGCCACTTGATCGTTGATCGCCATGCCCAGGAAAATGATGCGGTCCATCATCAAGCGGGAAAAGACGTCCATCACGGCAATGTTCATCTGCCGTTCCTCGATGATGTTTGGCGTCAAATTGTAGATCTGGCTGTTTACGGCGCTGGTATATTGGTGCATGGTCAGGCTGCTGATCCCACGGTGCTTGACGGCATATTTCTGAAACTCGTTGTAGTCCATAATCTATTGTTTTAGCGAAATATTACTGCATTGTGACCAAATTTAGACATAAATTTTTCCAATCAAAAACCACTTTTCTTCACAGTTCAAGTGACGTTTTCAACCAGTTATTTTGCGTCGTTCGGTCGATCTGATTTAGGTATCTCGCCCGATGGGCAAGGTTCTGTTGAGAACGAAGTTCGGGAAAAAAAGTTTATGGTGGCGCCGGGAAAAATTCCGGCGATGATTGCCCCAAATCCCCGATTTACTCGTCAAACGAAGTCCCGGTATGCAGTCGGCCATTGCCCGGCATTCCGCATAAATGAACGATGGTTGCTGGTTGGACGGTGCTTCCGCCAAATTCTTGCGCCGGGTATCCCCAAGAAATATCCACAGTGCCCGCGGCAACGTCCACCTAAGCACACGCAGGGCCTCAGTGCCGTACCTGAATTGGTTGGGCCACCACGCCGGTGGCCGTTCGGATCTCCAAGTAATACATGCCGGCGGCCAATGTTTCCACCGCGAGTATCACTTGGGTTGCAGCCACCGGGCGATCCGCGACTACCTGCCCCAGCCCATTGTACAAACGGAGCTGCTGAATCATCGGCCCCTCCGAGCGCACCGTCAGCGACGAAGCCGCTGGATTCGGAAAGACCGCGATGCTGCCTCCTGGGGTGAGATTCACGGCCCGGATCTCGGAAAATTGGGTGGAGCCGTCTTGGTCGACCGCCCGCAAGCGGTAATGGTACTGCTCCACGCCCGGCTCGAGGTCGCGGTCCCAATGCCGATAAGCGCGCAAGCCAGCGGAATTTCCCGCCGCTGGCACTTCGCCAATCGGTCGAAAAACCAACCGGTCCCGGCTGCGTTCCACCACAAAGTAGTCGCTGTTGATTTCATTTGCCGTGCTCCAATCCAGGCGCACCGCATCATCCGCCCTCACGGCGGCAAAACTGAGCATCTCGACCGGCAAGGGCATCCCCCCATCGATACTGGCCAGGGTAAAATCACTGAAATCGGTGAAGGAATTGCTGGTGATGCGTCCGGTGCCAGTGCCCGTGCCGCCTCCCCCCACCGCAATATTGACCCAATTCCCCACCCCATCGTCCTTTACGATGCGCAGCCCTCCGGGATTCGTCACCCCATCATTGCGCTCGTCCACATCGTAGTCAAGCGTGATCAGCGCATTTTGGACATTGGCGCCGGCGCTTTTGGTGACGTTCCAATAGCGCTGCCGAGATATCCAGGTGATGAGCTCCGGCGTGGGCGGCGGAAAGGTGTAAAAATTAGAGCGGTCATCCAGGAACATTTCTACCGTGTATACCGTCGGAGTCGCCGCATCGTGGTCCAAGTCCAGGGTCAGGTGGCGGTAGTCACCGAGGAGGTAACCGCTGAGGAGCAGCGATTTTCCCACCGGAAACTCCCGCACGACGGGCAAAGCATTGGCCACTTCGTAGCGCACCGGTCCGTCGATGAAACAGGAACCGGCGGTGGTGAGGTTGCTGCTCGCCCCGGAGAAATTCACCGTGGCGGTGTCGGTCAGGGTTAGGTTGTGGACCGTTGCTGGATTGGTGCGGTCCCGCGTCACCAGGTCTCCCGAAGTCAGGGTGAGCTGACCGGTGAGTACGTATTCGATATTGCCGCCGCCGAACGACACAAAGAAGACATCACCCGAATTGTTGTAGTCGCCGAGTCCGGTCGAATTGGCGATTTCCAGGTTGTGAAAGGTGGTTCTTCCGGCGGTGGTCTCGGTGACATTTCCCCGAATGTACTGGGCAAAACGCCCTGCCATCACTACGTCGAGTTCACCGGAACCATCTTTCGCAACAAATTCATCGTAGTTTTCGAAATCACCTTGGATCTGCAGGAGGACGGCATTTCCGCCATTGACTGGGCGCAAAGCTGAAGAATTGCGCCCGATGAGGACGTCGTGCAGGAACCACTGGCCGGTACCCAGGCTACTGTTGAAGAAGTAATCGTTTTGCTGCGACCAGTCACCGCGCGTTCCCAGGTCGACAACACCCGCGCTGCCATCGCCGAAGTCCACCACACCGTTGTTGTTCAGGAGTCCCCACTGCAATTCCAGGTTGGTGGAGTCGGTGTCCGGTCCCAAGAGGCTGTCCCCGGAATTGACGGTAATGTTGGCGAGGCGATAGCGCTCTTTGAACAGCGGAGAAGCTTCGAGGGTGATGTTGCCGTCGATCACCAAGTCCATCCGGCGATTGTTCCAGTCGTTGAAGGTGCTGGCCTCGGGATTGGCGTCGATCCGGCCAAAATTGTACACCGCGCCAGTATCGCCCGTCATGGTGAGGGTCGCCACAACCGCCCCGCTCCCATTGTCCGCCGGCAGCAAGGCGGAACCGGGTCCGATGTAGAGGTCATTTGCGATGTTCAGATTTCCCTCGACCAGCAAGCGATTGGCGATGCCGTTGTTGTCGTAGACGTGGTTCCCGGGATCGTTATCGAGGTTGTCGAGGCTGTTGTCATTGACCGTCACATCAAAAAAGCTGCCCCCATTGAGGATGTAACCCCCACTGCCGGGCGCACTATTGTCCTCGTGGTAGGTAAAACTCTGGGTAGAAAACGGCAACGTGGAGATGAAGTTTCCGGTGCGGAAGACATTATAGTAGTGCGTCACAAAGGTGTTGTTCGGCTCGGTGTTGCAGGCGCAGGTGGGATTTCCGGGCGGAACCGCGTGGTAGACGCCGTTGTTGGAAGCATTGGCGTAGTAGACCTTAAAAGTATGCCAATTGAAGCGGCGAGGGCGTCCTCCGCCTTGGGTGAGGACGTTCCAGGGAACCGCGATTTCCATTGTGTTGCTGCCCAAGTTTGAGCCATTGGCGAGGGTATTGGCGGTCTGGGTGCCCCAATAGCCAGCCCCGTCCGCATAGCGGTATTCGTGGTAGGAATCCTTGTAGTACAGCACAAAATCGGCGCGAAAGGGCTGCTGAGCCTGGTTCGCGTCGTAATTCCAAAATCCGGTAAGACTGCCGTCGGCATCGGTGCCACCATTGACCGGAAAGGTGGGATTGACATCGAGGTAGATGACTGCACCCTCGGTGGCATTGGACCCGGAAAAAGCGAGGTAAAGATTGGTGTTGTCCCAGGACATGTAGTAAGTGGTACTGCCTTCCAATTGCTGATTGGCACCGTCGACGTGGGTGCCGTACTCACCCGGACTGATCACACCATCCAGCACCGCCGTCGTAAACTGGGCGGAAAGCCATGTTCCGGTGAGCAAGAGCCATCCAAAAGCAAGCAAGGAAACAATCGCAATTCGCGGATTCATATCGGTCAGATCAACGGTCAGTTCAATTTTCGGCAGTGAAATTGGGATCGTCGCGGTCGGGCACAAAGAATACCGCTACCGCCGCCAGAATAAAGGAAATTCCCCCAACCAGGAAAGCGTACAGTGGATCTTTGTCAAAGAACTCGGTCAGCAAAAACCCAAATATACTCGCGGCGACAATTTGGGGGATCACAATGAAGAAATTGAATACCCCAACGTAGAAACCGAGTTTATTTTCCGGCAGTGAACCCACCAGAATGGCGTAGGGCATGGACAAGATACTTGACCAGCAAAATCCCACCCCGACCATGGCCAGAAGCATGGAAAGTTTTGCGGGCGCAAAGAAAATCAGCAAAAAACCCGCCGCACCCAGCAAAAGGCAGATTTGGTGGGTGATTTTGCGGGAAGTGAGATTGGCGAGGACGGGCAGGAGAAACGCAACGGCAAACGCAACGAAGTTGTAGTACCCGATGTTGTCGTTGACGAAGTTGGCGCCCTGATTGTACAAATCTGAGGTTGAATCATCGGTGCCAAACACGTGCAGGGTGATCGCGGGCGTGGTGTAAATCCACATGGCAAACAGGGCAAACCAGGAGAAAAACTGCACAAAGGCGAGGCGCACCATTGTTTGCGGCATGGAAATCAGCGCCTGCCCGATTTCTTTAATGGGATTCATGGCCGATTTTGCCTCCGCGAGTTCTTCTTCGCTTGGCGGATACTCTTTGCTCCGGAAAACCGTCCACGACACCGCGGCCACTAAGAGGACCGCCCCAATATAAAACGCGTACTTTACGGTGTCGGGCACTCCGTTTTCGCCCGCACTGTTGCTCACCCCCATTTTTTCCAGAATCGTGGGCAAGAAAGCGGCCCCTACCGAACCCAACCCGATGAAAAAGCTCTGCATCGCGTACCCAAAGGTGCGCTGCTTCGCGGGAAGCTTGTCCCCCACAAAAGCACGAAAGGGTTCCATCGAGACGTTGAATGCGGTGTCGAGCAGCCACAGCGTGCCCACCGCGAGATAAAGAGAAGAAGCGTTAGGCATGAGGATCAGACCAATCGAGGCCAGGATGGCACCCACGAAGAAATAGGGCCGCCGCCTCCCCCACCGGGGACTCCAGGTCCGATCACTGAAATACCCGATGATCGGCTGGACCACCAAACCCGTCACCGGGGCGGCAATCGTCAGGATGGCAAGGTTTTCCACCTCGGCCCCCATACCCTGGAAGATCCGCGAGGAATTCGACAACTGCAATACCAACCCGATCTGAATTCCCAAAAAGCCAAAACTCATGTTCCAAATGTCCCAAAAGCCCAGCTTGGGTTTTTTGGCCGTCTTAACCGTGTCCTGCATGCAGCTTCAATTGATGGTTTTTTTTCCGAATAGTTTACCGTTGAGCAGCGGTGCTTCGGCAGCTTTTGAGATGCGGTCCCTCCGGCGGTGATTCACCCTTGACCGCGGAGGCAAAGTGGAACGCTTTTTCCTGGCGAGACGCGACCGATGCAATGCGCTGATCCCGGAACAATATAGACAAAATATTTTTATTAGTGTCACTTTAACACTAATATTGTTTCGCCCTTTGGGGCACAACCTGGGCGATCTTCCCGTCGGACGATTTGCGGCGGCGCAGCGGTTTTCGCCCCTTATTGCAAGTACCATGCTCAATATCCAACGTAAACTCACCCCGTCATTTTATGCCTTGCTGAGCCTGCCCGCCACCGCGATGGGTTTCGGGCTCTGCATCCAGATTTCGGCCTTGAGCTGGATCCTGTCCACGAAGTACGGACTGGATATCGAGCAGGTAGGCTACGTTTGGCTTTCCGGCCCCCTGGCGGGCTTGATCGGGCAGCCACTCGTGGGCCTCATCAGCGACAATGTCTGGTTCATGGGCGGACGCCGCCGGCCATTTATCGTCATCGGGGCGGTGGTGGCTTCACTGATGATTCTGTGCCTGCCCGAATTGGGGGTAATCTCAGAGGCATTGGGGCTGGAAACGATCATTCCGGCGGCCATCGCGGTGACTTTGGCGCTGGACCTCGCGATCAACATCAGCTTCAATCCCACCCGGGCCATCATCGCCGACGTCACTCCCGAGGGGGAAGCCCGCACCAAAGGATTTACCTGGATGCAGACCGTTTCCGGCTTTTTTGGGGTCCTCGCCTACCTCATCGGGGCCTTCATCGGCAATATCGAACTCATCTACACTGGGGTCTTTGTGGTCTTGCTCTTCAGCCTGATTCCGATTTTTCTGGTCGAAGAGCCGCGCGTTTTGCAGCAAGACAGTCCCGCCGATGCGACCGTCCTCGCCGAGCAGGGCGGCACCCAAACGAATCCGGCGCAACTGATTCCGATTTACATCGCACACGGGTTTACCTGGTTGGGGGTGCAGACCATGTTTGTCTATCTCTACGCCTACGCCGAGCAAAAAATGGCGGTGGAAAGCGACGATGAATTGGGCTTTATCATTGGGATCGCTTTTGCGATCATGAATACGGTGGGATTCTTACTGCCGGCCTTTGTCCTGGAGCCACTGTCGAAGCGGATCGGCCGGGTAAAGGTACACGCGGCGTGTCTTGCGGTCATGGCCGTCTCTTACTTCATCGTGATCGCGGCCGGGGGCAGCATGGTGGCCTTGTTCCTGGTCATGGCACTGATTGGGGTGGGTTGGGCGGCAGTGGTATCCTTACCCTTTGCCATCATGACCGAATATGTTTCCCCGCAACAAATGGGCCTTTACATGGGCATCTTCAACATCTCGATTGTCCTCCCGCAGGTTGTGGTGAGTGGCGTATTTGGCAGCATCTTCAAAGACGCCGCGAATCTCGATCTCATCTTTGTGATTTGTGGAGTTTCCCTGGCCATCTCCGCCGCATTGTGGCTGCTGCTCGTGCGCGACAAGGAAAGTTGAGGGCGTGGGGAAGCACCGGGATCAGGAAAACATCTGCGCTTCGACGTACTCGCAGAGGATGTGCCCGATGAGGATGTGGCACTCCTGAATGCGCGGTGTATCGTCGCTGGGGACATTGAGAAGAATGTCACAGCGATTCGCCATTTCTCCTCCGGATGCACCGGTCATTCCGACGATGGTCAGGTGGTGGGTCCGGGCCATTTTCAGCGCCTCAAGTACATTGGTACTGTTCCCGGAAGTCGAAATCGCCACCAGAATGTCACCGGTGCGGCCTTGGGCCTGCACCGCCCGCGCATAGGCTGCATCGTAGCCATAGTCGTTCGCGACGGCGGTGAGGAAACTGGTATTGACGTGGAGAGCTTCGGCCCAAAGGGGATCGCGGTCCCGGTAAAAGCGACCGCTCAATTCAGCGGCGAGGTGCTGGGCATCGGCGGCACTGCCCCCATTCCCACAAAAAAGAACCTTGGCACCCATGCGAAAGGCGGTCACCATGGTTTCGGCGGCATCCTGGATGCGGCCCCGAAAGGATTCATCGGCCAGCAAGCGTTCTTTTACGGCAATGGAAGCACGAATGCGGTCGGCAATGTCGGTGGCTTGCATAGCACTTCAGGATTCGGGTTGCAACTGGGGCATGGCGGCGGTCTCCCCACCGGTGGTGCGCGGCGTATTTTTCTCGGCGATCAGGTATTCATTGCGCTGGGGCGAACTCCGCCCGATCATTTCCGCCAGCAGGCCGGTAAAAAGCAGCAAGCCCCCAAACAGGAAAGCGGTGATGCCTACAAACAAAGCGGGCAGATGGGTGGAGATATAATAGTCGTCGATCAGTCCGGTCATACCGATCAACTTCCGCAGGTACATAACGATCAAAATGCTCACCCCAATCAGGCCGAAAATCAGCCCCCAGAACCCGAAAAAGTGCATCGGGCGCTTCTGGTAGCGGGTCAGGAAAGTGATCGTAAACAAGTCCAAAAAACCATTCACGAAGCGGTTCAGGCCGAACTTGGTTTTCCCGAATTTGCGTGCTTGGTGCTTCACCGGCAGTTCGCCGATGTTTTTGAAGCCCGCAGCCTTGGCAATGACCGGAATGTAGCGGTGCATCTCCCCGTAGACTTCGATGCTCCGCACAACTTCGCCCCGGTAGGACTTAAAGCCACAGTTCATGTCGTGGAGCCGAATGCCATTGACAGCGCGATTGACCGCATTGTAGAGTTTCGTGGGGATGGTTTTGGAGAGGGGGTCCTTGCGCTTCTGCTTCCAACCCGACACCAGGTCGTGACCGTCCTCGACGATCATCCGGTAAAACTCAGGAATGTGCTCCGGACGGTCCTGCAAATCGGCGTCCATGGTGATCACAACCTCGCCCCGGGTGTTTTGGAATCCCACGTGGAGCGCGGCGGATTTTCCGTAGTTGCGCTGAAAGCGGATGCCCCACAACACCGGATAGCGCGTCCGCAATTCCTGAATGACTTCCCAGGAGCGGTCCTGACTCCCATCGTCCACCATGATCACTTCGTACGTCCAGGGATGCTGGTCCATAACCTCGGTGATCTCTTCCATCAGCTTGGGCAAGGATTCGTATTCGTCGAAAAGCGGTACGACAATGGAGATGTCCATGCGGCAAAGATAAACAAAATGTCCGGAGGAAATTGACGCGGAAAAGTAAGGCTCCGACGGCAGAAAAACCGGGGGGAAAATCCGCGGGTGGGCATCGTAAACTGTTCGCAATGCCCATTTCCCAATTTACAAGTCGGCGGAAATTGTAGGGCCAATATTGCTCGGGAATCGAATGATCAGTGGTCGGTACAGCTACCGAAGGCCCATTTCCTTCCAGGGCAGTTCCTTCACATAATCGACCGGAACCGTCTTCCCGATGCCTTTGGCTTTGGCGCGGATATTTCCGACGATGCGCAGGCTCAGGCCCTTTTTTCCCGTCAGCAAAGCTCCCGCTACTCCACCAATGCCCCCCAGGACTTTCCGCAGATCGGTACGTACCGCAAAGTCCAGCGTGGTCGCGGTCATCTTGGTCAGCACTTGGAGATCCTGATCCTGGGCTTCTCCGATCAAGACGTCTTCCAGGAAGATTTTCAGCGAATACGATTTCAGCTTGATGCGGTAGCGGTTGGGATTGTAGACTTCGAGGCCCATTTGGAACTGGACCTTGCGCTCGGCGTTGCGGCGGTTGACCTTAAACTTGGAGATGCCCCGCAGTTCGGGCGCACTCGGCGTCCGGCAACTCTGGCCGACGAGCGCCAGCAGCAATCCCAATAGGATCCAGGGTCGGAAAGTTTGTCTCACGTTCAATATTCCAGGTGAATAAAGACGGGAAAATGATCGCTGAAGCCGTTTTCGTAGAATTGGCGGCGGATGTGGCTGCGCCGGGGGGCGTCGTGCCAATCGCCTTCCGTATCGGTTTGCGCCATCCAACTCGGGCTGTAGATTCCCGCCGAACAGTCGATGTAGTGCAAGCGGGCTCCGGTCGAGGCCATCGGGGTAGCCACGATGATCTGGTCAAACAGGTCCCACTCACCGCGGTACTTGAGGGTGCCTTTCCCCTCTTCCATGACCTTGTACATGGGGTTGTAGAGGCCCATATAACGAGCCTCCAGCGAGTCTTTTCCCGCCCGCAGAATGCCATGGACTGACTTGTTGTTGGGCTCGTCGTTCATATCACCCATGATGACAATGTTCGCCAGGGGATCAAGAACCTGAACCGAATCGACGACCGCGCGGAGGATACCGGCGGCGCGCTCCCGCTTATAGGAGCTTTTTTCGGCACCGCCGCGCCGCGAGGACCAGTGATTGACCACAAAACTGACCTCGATTTCCTTGTCCAGGATTCCCTTGACCAACAAAATGTCGCGGGTCGTGATGTCCGGATTTTCCGGAAAAGGCACGGTGTAGGTGCGCGCGTAGAGCGGCAGGAATTTCTTCTTCTTATAGATCAAGGCGCAATCGATGCCCCGCTGGTCCGGCGACTCCCGGTGCACGATTTCGTAACCGTGCTTCTTGAGCGCCTTGCTGGCGCAGAGCATCTCGATGACCCGGCGGTTTTCTACTTCGGCCAGGCCCAGGATCTCGGGCCCGTCCTCATCGCCCAGGGCGGCGATGACGCGCGCGAGATTGGCCAGCTTGATCTTCAGGTGCTCCTCAGTCCACTGATAGGAACCGTCGGGGAGGAACTCATTGTCGTTTTTATTGGGATCGTCTTCCAGGTCAAACAGGTTTTCAACATTGTAGAAAGCAACCGTGACCTGCTTCTTGTACTTGCGGGGACCGCCCGCCAGCAAGGTGCCCGCGCCCAGGGCGAAGAAAGCGATGAGGGTAAGCGTGGTTTTGATGTTCATGTCCGCGGTGATCGTATCGTTCCGTTCAATGATTGAATGCTTCCGATAATGCTGCAACTATCGTGCCTGCATTGCCATTGATTCGAATTTAACACGTCCGGTGGGGGAAATCAACCTCGGAAAGGTCAGGGCAGGAAATACTCTTGCTGAAAGTTCCCGACCGTGAGCAAAATGCGGTTGTCGCAGGCGCCTTGCCCGTAATCAATTGTGCGCGTAGCGAGTTGTTGGGGCGTCAGTTCGATTGCTCCGGCAACCACGTAGCCGCAATCGCCGATGATGCGCAATGGATTGGTGATCGTCACGTCAAATCCCCGGTTGGTGCGGCTGATTCCATTTGCCGTTCCGGTCACCTCAAAGGCATCGTCCTGGAAGACCAGCGGAGTATCCTCGCCTTCTACCCAAGTCGTCGTGCGCTCACTGTCCCAAGAAATCTGACCATTCTGCGGGTGTAGCAATTCAGCATCCACTACCCGTGTCGTCCAGTTGATCTGACCCGCCGTATTGCGCGGATTGACGAGAATGGTTTGGGTGAAGAAAAATGAATACCCGGCGACGGTGTAACTCTCCGGGACAATGGTCACCGTGCTGTTCTCATTTTTCCAGAATCCATTGAAGGTGGCGATGAGGGCGCCGGTCCGCAACCGTCCGTCCAGGCAATTGGTCCCGGAACTAAAATCGATGCGCATGACAACGTTGCTGCCGTTTGCGGTAACCGTTACCACAGCATCCGGACAAAACAGACCCGTGACTGCCCCCGTTTTTCCGTACACCGCGGAATCAGCGCGGGCTTCCACCTCAATCATTTGCTGGATGGCCGAAAATTCACTTTCGGCAAATCCATTGTCGAGGGTAGAAAAGTACTCGCCATCCCACAAGGTGCGGTCGCGGTTGCAGGAGAAGGAAAGCAGCAGCAGAGCAGACAACAGGAAATATGCCGATTTGTGCATCCAGTTGTTTTTCTTGAAGTGATTCAACGCGGATTCAAGTTTAGAAGCGGATCAAATCAGAATCCCCGCTTCTTTTTCATCTTTTCGGACATGTACTGTCCATGTTGGGGGTGATTGCAATTTTTGCGCGGATCTCCCGCACAGGAACTCACCAGCCCAAACACAAACGCAGATACCGCAAATACCAAGAGACCTTTTTTCCAATTCATCCTTAAAGATACTTAATTTCTGATTTCTGATTTCTGATTTCTGATTTCTGATTTCTGATTTCTGATTTCTGATTTCTGATTTCTGATTTCTTAGGATATGAAATTCTGCCGAAAACAATTGAAAATCAGAAATTCTTTTTCATTGGCAAATCCTTGGGGGCACACGGTGGGTCGTGCGGCTAAGATCCGCGTGCTGTAGCGGGTTTTGCTTCCGTTTTAGGAAAGATGCGCGTTCAGGACGCGCCCATTGGAAATTCTCCATTGAAAATTCTCTCGCTAATTATTTTTTAGTCCATCCCTCCATCCCAATGAGGTTTTCGAGCTTGGCTTCCATCTCTTTGAGGGGTTGGGGAGCTTCGCGAATGTCTTCCACGCGGTGGGTTTTACCGTTCATGGTGGCTCGGGTGACGACCGCCGGAATATCGGCGACCCCGCCGCCGTACACCTCGGCAAAGTCGTAAAATTTGTACTCGTTCAGGGTCGCCACCAGGGCCTTGACCGTCTTGATTTCCAACTGTTTGGTGTACTGACCCATCATTTGGACGGCGTGCCGGCCTTCGTAAGTGGCATTGCCGTTGGCGTCAACCTTCATGTTGTAGTTGGGGCAATTGCCGCGACAACCCGTGTGCTGGATCTCCAAACTAAAATCGGAAGGTACGGCCGCACTGCCCCCGCCACTTTGGGAATTTTTGCAGGAAATCAGCAGGCCGGAGGCCAGAAAAACGAAAAACAGGTATTTGAACATAGGGACTTAAAATTGTTGAATGCCTCAATTTCAAACTTTCGTCCGAGAATTCCCATTTTTTCGGAGGGGAACCTCGGCGGGCGATTTGAAATTGAGGCACTCGGAGTGGACGGCCCATCAATTGGGATCAGCGGCGTTTCTTTTTGCCTCCGCTGCGGCGCGGCGATTGGGACGAGCCACCGCCTCCCCGGCGTCCGCCACGGGCACTGCCATTGCTGCTTCCGTTGCTGCCGGCGCGCGAAGCTTGGACTTGCTTTTGCTTCTTCTGCTGTTGATCCATCCAGCGCTCCATCCGGCTCTTCTTGCCACTGGCCGCACGCTTTTTCGATTTTTCCCGCATCTGAGTAAGCAGGGCGTCCTCATCGATGAAACGCTTAGTGAGCACCGTCTGGCTGATCGAGATCAGGTTCGAGATCAAGTAGTACCAGCTCAGGCCCGCCGAATAGTTGTTCAGGAAGCCCAGGAAGATGACCGGCATGAAGTACGGGAAGTATTTCATCACCGGATTGGTAGTCATCGTGCCCTGCGCCCGTTGGTTGATCAGCGTAAACGCAAAGATCGATACGGTCATCAGCAAGGTAAAGAGGCTCACGTGATCCCCGTAAAACGGAATCTCAAAACCGAGCTCGAGAATCGAGTCGTAGGTCGATAGGTCGTCCGCCCAAAGGAAACTTTCGCCCCGCAACTCAATCGAGTTCGGGAAGAAGAAAAACAATGCGATCAGGAAAGGATACTGCAACAACATGGGCCAGCAACCACCGAGCATACTCACGCCCATCTTGCGGTAGATGCCCATCTTTTCTTGCTGGAGTTTGGTGGAGTCGTCTTTGTACTTCTCCTCCAGCGCCTTCACTTCCGGCGTCTGGTTGATGATCCGCATCTTCGCCGTCGACCGGTAGGTCCGGTAGGTCAGGGGATAGAGGATCATTTTAATGAAGAAAGCCAGCAGGAGAATAATGATTCCGTAACTGCTGATAAAGCCTTCCAAGAAGTTGAACATCGGGATGACCAAGTAGCGGTTCACCAACTTGAGCGGTCCGTAGCCGAGTTCGATCTGGTAGATCATATCCCGCTCATAATCGTTGAGGACGTCGTAGTCACAAGGACCGGCAAAGAAGGTGTATTTCGCACTGCCCGATTCTTCGTAACCGAAATTGAGGGCCACATCGGCCACCATGATCTTGACGATTTCTCCTGAGTTGACGTCTTCGGGATCGGGCGGCACCGGATTTGCCTGAGCGAGGTTCATGTCCCCCATCGTCGTCGCCTCATCTGCCGTCATCAAAGTGTGCGAGAAAAACTGGCTTTTAAAAGCAAACCAATCCACTCCCGAAGTGATGAATTCTTCTTGGACTTCTTCGCCCCGGGGCTGCAGGTTGTCGACATCGCCCGACTTGCGGTAATAAATCGCGGTTTTTTCCCGCATGAGGGCCATCGCCTTCTCGGTCTTGGGAATCACCGTTCCCCAGTTCAGACGGATGTCCTGGCCCCGGGCAATCCCGGTCAAGCCATTGTGCCGAATTTCAAACCCGTAGTCGTATCCGGCGCCGCGGAAAGTGTAGACATATTCGAAGAAGCGTTGATCGTCGATCTGCGCGCGAAAGGTCACCGATTTTTCGTCCCCTCCGCTCAAATTTACCTCATCGGCATCGGCGCTGAAATAGAGGTCCGCGGTATTGACCAGCGGAAATTGCACGTCTTGCAACTGCGCGAAACGCAAAGCCAGGTAGTTCGAGTCGCTCGGCGCAATGATCGGCAGCGGCTCACCGCCGTAGGTGGAATCATTCTTGAGGTAAAGGCTGCGCATGTAGCCGCCTTTCGTTTGGATTTCCGCGATCAATTCGTCGGTTTCGACGCGGACAATCTTGTTTTCCCCTTTCCGCAATTCACCAAAGTAGCCGTATTTGCGGTCGTCTTCCTGGGCCATGAGGACGGTTCTCTCCGAGTCGGAGAGCGTCTGCCACAAGCTGTCGGTCATGCCATTCGGCAGGCCATTGTCCGTCGGCGCGGTGTATTCGGCCATCGCCTGCGAATCCACCTTCACCGTGTCTACACCGATGGAATCAACCTGGGTTTGGGGCGCTTTTTTTTTGTTGGGATCGGGTTCCTCGTTGCGATTGAAGAAGATCGACCAAGTGAGGAAGATCCCGGCAATCAGGACGAGCCCAATGATGGTATTTCTATCCATTTATTTGGAGTTGTACATAACTCGTTTTCGGAGGGCAAAGTTAGCGAAGATTTTTGAAACCGTCACACCGGTAGTCGGGTTGACGGTGACCGGTCCAATCGGCCGTGACCTAATTTTAGTTCACCCCTCCGTCCGCGATCACAGTTCGGGCGCCGGGTGAAATTTAAAACCGCGCTCACGCTTTGTTGCCGGTAAGCTTTTCCAAATGCATTGACTGGGTGTACGCTGCCCGTACAAAGGAAACAAAAAGCGGATGCGGATTCTCCACGGTGCTTTTGAGTTCAGGGTGGAATTGCACCCCCACGAAATAGGGGTGGTCGGTAATCTCAACGATCTCCACGAGACCGGTATCGGGATTGGTCCCGGCCATGATCATGCCCGCCTTCTCGTAGCGCTGTCGAAAAGCATCGTTGAATTCGTAGCGGTGGCGGTGGCGCTCGTCGATCATCGTTTTCCCGTAGGCGCGGTGGCAAATACTGCTTTGCTTCAATTCGCATACATAATTGCCCAACCGCATCGTTCCCCCAAGCTGAATGACCTTTTCCTGTTCCTCCATCAGGCAAATAACCGGACTGGCCGCCTGCTTTTCAAACTCGGTGCTGTGGCACCCCTTCAGGCCCAAGACGTTGCGCCCGAACTCGATCACTGCTACTTGCATACCGAGGCAGATTCCAAAAAACGGAATCCGACTTTCCCGGGCGAAACGCACCGCTTCCACTTTGCCTTCGATGCCGCGCTCCCCAAACCCCGGCGCCACGAGAATGCCATCCATCTTGCCCAGAAGCCGGTCGGCATTTTCTGCATTGATATCTTCTGAGTGGATCCAGTGCAGGTTGACTTTGATTTCGTTTTCCGCGCCCCCGTGGACAAATGCCTCGGCAATCGACTTGTAAGCGTCCTTGAGTTCCACGTACTTCCCGACCAAGCCCACTTGGACTTCGTCGAGCGGATTTTTTAAGCGCCCCACAAATGCGCGCCAAGCCTTGAGCTCGGGGTGAGTGCCCAAGGGCAGCGCCAGTTCGGATAGCACTACCTGATCGAGTTTTTCCTTGCGCATGAGCAGCGGTACTTCATAGATGGTATCCGCATCGATGCTCTCGATGACCGCACTGCGCGGAATGTTGCAGAACAGGGCGATTTTCGCGCGCACCTCCTCGGTCAGACGGCGCTCGGTACGACAAACCAAAACATCCGGCTGCACCCCGCTTTGCAGCAGCATTTTCACCGAGTGCTGGGTTGGCTTGGTTTTCAATTCGCCGGCCGCACTCAAATAAGGTATCAGCGTCAGGTGGATCACCATGCTGTCATCTTCCCCCAATTCGTAGCGCAACTGCCGGACCGCTTCCACATAAGGCAGCGATTCAATATCGCCGACCGTCCCCCCGATCTCCGTAATGACCAAGTCGTACTTTCCGGTCTCGCCCAAGAGCATCATCCGCCGCTTGATTTCATCGGTGATGTGGGGAATTACTTGCACCGTTTTGCCTTTGTAGTTCCCCAAACGCTCCTGGCGGATCACCGTTTCGTAGATGCGTCCGGTCGTCACATTATTGCTTTGGGAAGTAGGCCGATTCAAGAATCGCTCGTAATGTCCCAGATCCAGGTCGGTTTCCGCTCCGTCGTCGGTCACAAAAACTTCACCGTGCTCGTAGGGATTGAGCGTCCCGGGATCGATGTTGATGTACGGATCAAACTTCTGAATGGTAACGGTATACCCCCGTTCCTGCAACAATTTTGCCAGTGAGGCGGAAATAATGCCCTTTCCGAGGGAGGAAGTCACCCCGCCGGTCACGAAAATATATTTTACTGATTTTGCCATAAGTTCAGCTCATACTTATGGACTTCAAAGTTAGGAGGAATCGATCAATTGGCGCGAAAAATTTCATTTTTTTATTCACATCGCAGTTGTTGATCCTTTAGCGAGGTCCGGTCGAGCGTGTAAGATCGTATCCGCTCGGTAGCGCTTTTCTTTGCACCCTACTTTGGGAGCCTAAACTGTTTTAGTTCCCCCAATTACTGAAAAAAGCGCCATTTTTCTATCCGTTCTCTTACTTGAGCGGCCAGGTGTTACGAAATCGGAAGGATTCCTTTTGTCCGGGCGCAAGTTGATTGCATCTTGAAAATGTTCCACAACGGAATATAATCGCAAAAAGCTGTCTGAACTTAAAGGTGTGTTTGTCTATGAAGTTGTCTTTTACCTTAATATCCATTCTGTTCTGCTCCACCGGTCTTTTCGCCCAAAGCGCATTGAACTGCGACCTGGGCCTCTCCTACCACAAGGTTGAAACTTTCCTCGGTGCAAAATCCTTCGTAACGGTCAACTACGAAAGCGCTGACCGCATCGTTGCCCGGACCGAAAACCACGTTGTCACGTATTATTTTCATCAGGAAGTGCTTTACAAAACCGATCTTGTGGTATCGTTTGCCAATGAAAAAGACGCGGCGGAAACCGTACGCTCATTTCGCAACTATTATGACCTCGCCCGCGCGGAAATCCTCGATTTAGATACCGATAAGGATCATCCGCGGTTTGCGGCCTTGCACGGCCGCGAAATCCACGAGGTCGCCCAGGTCAACCTCGACCGCCGCACCACGCAAGTGCGCCAAAGCAAAATGGACCTTGACCGTTGCCCCGGCAATGACCTCAAGGAACTCAGCAACGACGAGTTGCTGTTCAGCATGTTGTACAAATAGTTCTCCTTTATATTTTTTCTGTCCTAATTGATTGATGACGCAGCGTGATCTCCCCGGTCACGCTGTTTTTTTGCGCCGGAGAAAACAACTGAAGGGAATTTATTTCCTCCCGTAGCCACCCGGGAGCCCGCGCGGAATCGAGGCTGCAAGCAGCTGAGAACCCCAGAAATTCTGTGGCGCTACCTGCTGAATTCGCAGTTTGGGACCACGACGCTCCTTCCGTTTGAACATTCCCTTTCTTGCCGGCGTTCTATCGACAAATATCCCCGCCCATGAAAACAGCTTCTTCCTCCCCCGAAATCATTTACGTCGGTGATCCCATGTGCTCCTGGTGCTGGGGCATCGCGGGCGAACTGGCGCAACTGAAAGCCAGATACGCAGGCCAGGCTGGCTTCTCCGTCCTTCTGGGTGGTCTGCGACCGGGCGGCCGGGAGACCAACCGAGACCTCGGAGGCTTCCTGGGTCACCATTGGCACCAGGTTACCGAGCTTTCCGGGCAGCCGATCTCCCACGAAATCCTGGAAAATGCAGACTTCGTGTACGACACCGAGCCCCCTTCCCGGGCGGTGCGTTGTCTGCGCGAGTTAGATTCGCCCCGGGAGTACGAATTTTTCCAGGCGATTCAGGAAGCGTTTTATGTAAGAAATCGGGATACAAATCAACTCGAAACCTACCTTGAACTTTGTCAGAAGATGGACATCGATGAGGAAGCATTTGCCGCGCTCTACCTGTCAGATGAAATGCGAAAGGCAACTGCCGACGACTTTCTCCGGGCCCGCCAACTGGGAATCAGTAGCTTTCCTACGGTCTTATTGCGGGTAAATGACGAGTACCACCTCGTCGCCCGTGGGTACGCGCGGATGGCAAGCATGGACCGGGAAATTGCCGAAACTTTGGCGCTGGTCTGATCAAAACTTGGAGCTGAATCTGGCTACTTGGGTGCCGGCACCTTGATAAAGCCGGAGATTTTTTCCAGCACGTAGTCGATTTCGTCGTGGGTGTTTTGCACGCCAAACGAAAAGCGCACGCTGTTCGCCGCCCGAGCCGGATCTAATCCAATCCCGGACAGCACGTGACTCCCTTTTACGCTCCCGCTTGTGCAGGCCGATCCCCCCGAAGCCGAAATCCCATTGATATCGAGGTTGAACAACAACATGCTGTCGGTGTCACCGCCGGGGAAAGCCACGTTGAGGACGGTTGGGATTGCGCGGGAAAAGTCGGTCGGGCCATTGATTGCGATCCCCGGTATCCGTGCCTGAAGGCCTTCCCACATGTAATTCTTCAGGTCGAGCAACTTTTTTCCCTTCTCGATAAAGCTGCCGTAGCACTTCTTTAGGGCGAAGGCCATGGCCGCGATCGAAGCGACATTTTCCGTGCCCGCCCGCATGTTGCGCTCTTGGGAGCCGCCACAAATCATTGAAGGAACCTTCGTACCCGAGCGCATGTACAGAAAGCCGACGCCTTTGGGACCGTAAAATTTATGGGCGGAGGCGGTGAGAAAATGCACCGGCATCGCGCTGACGTTGTAGCGAACATTGGCCATGGATTGCACCGTATCCGAGTGGACGATCGCGTCGTATTCCGCGCAGATATCGGCGATCCCCGATAGATCGAGCAAAGTGCCCAATTCATTGTTGGCGTGCATGAGGCACACCATCGCCCGGGGACCATTTTCGAGGGCAGCGCGCAATGCATCAAGGTCAGGCCGGCCTTCTTCATCTACGGGTAACCAGGTCACTTGCTTGCCCGCTTGCTCCAATTCTTCCAGCGGATGGGTCACCGCATGGTGTTCGATCCGCGTACTGATGAAGTGTTCAATGCCAATCGCCGCACAACCTTTGATCGCCATGTTATCGGCCTCGGTTCCCCCACTGGTAAAGAATATTTCCGCCGGGGCGGCGCCGATCAATTGGGCGATTTCCTTGCGGGATTTCTCGATGACGGCCCGCAAACGGCGACCGTGATCGTGTACCGAAGAGGGATTGCCAAACGATTCCCGCAAAACGGGAATCATGTACTGCAGCACTTCCGGATCCATCGGAGTGCTGGCGGCATTGTCCAGGTATACGCGTCGTATCGTCATACGCAATTCAATTCTTATTTTACTTCAGCTTACTTGTACCAAGCGGCTGATTTTCATTCGGTAATCATCGGCCAATTGATCGGCCGCTTCTTGAGTCGAAGCTTCAGAATATATACGGATAATCGGTTCGGTGTTTGATTTTCGCAGGTGAACCCAGCCTTCGGCAAAGTCGATTTTAACCCCGTCGACTGTATTGACTTCCCCGCCAGTTACGGATTGGGCGAGTCCTTCGAGGATAGCATCCACGTCAGTTTTGGGGGCCAGGGCGACCTTTTGCTTGCTCATGAAATAGTCCGGATAAGTTGCCCGCAACTCTGAGACTTTCATCTTTGATTTGGCGAGGTGAGTCAGAAACAAACCAATGCCAACCAGGGCGTCGCGCCCGTAATGCAGGTCCGGCAAAATCACGCCGCCATTGCCTTCCCCCCCGATCACCGCATCGAAGCGTTTCATGATTTCGATGACGTTGACTTCACCGACCGCCGAAGCGTAGTATTTGCAGCCGTAGCGTTCCGCCAAATCCCGCAAAGCGCGGGAGGAAGACAGATTGGAGACCACCACGCCCGGCCTGTTTTTAAGAACGTAGTCGGCACAGGCCACCAGGGTGTATTCTTCACCAAACAGCACCCCATCTTCATCAATGAACACCAGGCGATCCACGTCCGGATCGACCACAATGCCCAAATCGCAGCCGTGCTCTTTGATGGCCGCACACGTCTCCACGAGGTTTTTCGCGAGGGGTTCCGGGTTGTGGGCAAATTCGCCGGTCGGCTCGCAATTCAGCCGCACGATATCGTTCACGCCCATAGCTTCCAGCAAGCGCGGAACGTATACCCCGCCACTGCTGTTTACCCCGTCGACG
Organism: Bacteroidota bacterium; assembly: GCA_039024435.1. Classification (GTDB taxonomy): domain Bacteria; phylum Bacteroidota; class Bacteroidia; order J057; family JADKCL01; genus JBCCQH01. Next base: position 1,360 of record JBCCQH010000006.1, on the reverse strand, counting down.
AGGATGCTAAAATTGGCGTTTCCGATGGCGTAGGCGTCCACCAGCGGCAAGGCGAGGATCATTTCGAGGTGGCGCCGCCAGAAATTATCGTTCTCGACGATTCGCCCGAGATTTTCCACCAGGGAAAAGCTGAAAAAGCCGTTTTCCACAATCTCCAACACCTCGCCCCCGGCCTTTTTCTTCAGGAACTCGCCCTTCTCGTTGAGTAGCTTGAGTGCGTTCCAGTTTTTTGGATTGTGGGAGGCGGTGAGTACGATGCCACCCGCCGCCCCGAATTCTGGAACCGCCACTTCGACCGTCGGTGTGGTCGAAAGGCCCAAATTGATCACCTCAAAGCCCAGGCCGACCAGGGTCGCACTCACCAGTTGTTCCAGCATGGGGCCAGAAGGACGTCCATCCCGCCCAATCACCACTCTTCGCGAACTCGAGCGCGCAGTGAGCCAGATCCCATACGCAGCGGTAAAGTTGACAATGTCGATCGGAGTGAGGTTGTTTCCACTTTCTCCGCCGATTGTACCGCGAATTCCTGAAATTGAAGCAATTAACGTCATACCAGACCCAGTAAGTGTGCTGCAAATATCAGAAATGGAACGGACAAACCCAATCGCCTTATGCACAGTGTATGCGAGCAGACGCTCAATTTTACCGGCAAAGTGCAACTGAACAATTGCATTTGAATATCGGCCGGGAAGCTGGTATTATTGTGTACCATGCACAATCGCTTTCTAGCTCAGGCATTTGCGGGCAGATCGGAAACGACCCACCGGCTGCTCGCGACCCTCGTCACTTGGGGCGCTTACCTTTTTTTGGGGGGAGTGCCCATGCTCATATTGATCGCCGCCTACACCGCCAATGACGAAGCAGCCATGGCAAACCTAGAAAAGGGTGGCCTGGACCTGAACGCACTTAATTTGCCGGCTTTTCCCACGTTTTTGACCTTGATGGCCTCGTTTGTGATTGGGATGGCGGCGCTGCTCGCCGGCATCAAGCTGATCCAAAAACGGTCTTTCAAAACCTTGATCACCGGATTTGCCCGGGTGCGCTGGGGACGCATGGCCCTGGCCCTCGGCATCTGGATGGCCCTTGCTGGAATCGGTGCGCTGGTCACCGAGCTGCTTTCGCCCGGCTCCATCGTATTGAATCCCAATACCGATGATTTTTTCATTTTTATCGTCCCGGCCCTCATTCTGATCCCCATCCAGAGTGCTTGGGAAGAAATGGCTATCCGTGGGCAATTGCTGCAAAACTTCAGCCGCCGCTTTGCGATGCCCCTGATCCCGCTGCTGCTCACCTCGGCGATATTTGCCCTGCTCCACATCATGAACAATGAAGTGTCGGAATACGGCTTCCTCCCGATGAT
>JBCCQH010000005.1:0-133695 GCA_039024435.1 Bacteroidota bacterium | reverse complement strand
GGGAGTTGGGTGGATCCGGCCCAAATCCTGCGCTCCGGCATCGAAAATATTGCTTGGCCGGAGCAGAAATTGGCCCGAGAAAAAAACTGGCGCTTGAAGCTTGTGGCCCGGGCGCGTCGGGTGGGCATGCAGTTGTACGCGACCGTCCTGCCCCAGTTCGTGACCCCAGACAATCCGCTCTACCGGGTGGATGTGGAAAACAATGGCGTTTTGTTGGAAGGGGCATTTTCTCAGGTGCAGTTTTTTCAGGGCAAGGGGGCCGGAAGTTTGCCTACCGGATCGGCGGTCCTATCGGACATCTCCGCCTTGAGCTACGATTACCGCTATGAGTACCGCAAGCGCCGTCACCGGGACTCCGAGTTGCAACCCGCCGATTTTACCATTCAGATCTACCTGCGCTACCACGATCCGGCGATTGTGCCTTTGCTGCGCTTTCAGAGCATCAATGAGAGTTACCGGGCCCATGACTATGCGTTTGTCACCGGCCGGGTACAACTCTCGGATTTGCAGTTGTTCCTGGCGCGGCCCGAAGCGGCGGAAGCCTTTGTCGCGGAGCTCCCGGACAGCACGATTGAGCCGGTGGGGGCCAGAAACGCAAATCGCGTTCTGGAACCCGTCTGACCTCATGAATCATGAAATCACCCCCTATAAGCAGCAATATTGATATTGAAATAATTTGAATAACTTTTGGTACCGGACCCGCCGATCTCCTCGGCGGGTTTCCGTTTTTGGGGCCGGAGATGTCCGCCCGGAAGTGCCTCAACCGATAAACATCTTGACCGCCCCCGCAGCGACCATGATGATGAGGAGCCAGCGGATGACTTTCGGGGCGTGTTTGCTTTCGCCGGCAAATTTGGCGGCGACCCAGGAGCCGGTGACTTGCCCGGACATGAGTAGGATCCCAAACGGCCAATGGACCTGGTCGTTTACGAGAAAGACCACGATGGCCGGCAAGGTGTAAGCGGCGATGATCAGATTTTTCAGGACATTGGCGTGGGTGAGGGTATAATTGGCGATGAGCACCAGGGCGGAAATCAAGAATACCCCGATTCCCGCCTGGATGAATCCCCCGTAAAAGCCGAGGGCCAAAAAAACGACCACCAGCAGAGGCCGGCGGTTTCGGGCACTGGGACGGCTTTCGGTGGCCAGCCACTTGTCGCGGTTCATAAGGATGGGGATGAGCATGAAGGCCATCACCACTCCGATGATGATTTTCATCTGCTCGTCATCGATTTTGACCGCGAGCAAGGCGCCGACGATGGCCGCGGTGATGGCCGGGATCAGATAGATGCCGGAGCCACTCAGGGACATTTTGGTTTTGCGCCGCAGGACAATGCCCCCGACGAGCGTCTGAAAAAAGATGCCGATGCGGTTGGTGCCATTGGCGACGGGGGCCTCCAAGCCCAGAAAAATCAGAAAGGGGAGGGTCAACAAAGAACCGCCCCCGGCCAGCGTATTGATAAAGCCAGTCAGCAATCCGATTCCCAGTCCCAAAGCGATATGAAGCGGTTCCAGTTCCATTACGGACAACACACGACGTACGCAAAGATAACTGAGCCGAGGTAAGGGGCAAATTTCCCCGGAGAGGCGACAACCAGGCCAGGATTTTTCGGCGCAACAATTCCGGAGCCAAAATTCTCTTTCGCCCAATTTCTCTGCGATTCCGTAGCGTTCCCCAAGCCCAGAATGTTTCTCCCCGCCGGACCGTGTATCCGTACTCCGCCCCCGATGAATTTACCGGTAACTAGGAGAAATTGCAGAAATATCGCTAGTTTGTCGGGTGAACCCGTGATTGCTGCGGATAAGTGATACCCTTATAGTTTTGGAACAGAACTGCAGTGTAATGTTTTGTGCATCGGCCATGTTTGCCTGATTTGTTGAGCCGATAAATTTCTGAAAGTGCTGAAAATAAGAGCGATTGTGCAATTTTAATCGAGCAATGCTGTTTCCATCGGAAAGGTTGATCCCCCTCAATTCCGGATGATCGCCTGCTTGGGATCGTGAGATCCCGTCGCAGGCCAGGAAAGCTGCCGTACCTTATTTGTGACGTTCCTTTGCCGGGGACATCCCGATACCTGGGTTGAGCGGCTAACCTTGAGAACCTAAGAACTCAACTTTATGCTGAAAACACGACTCCATCAGCTGCTCGTCGTTGGTCTTTTGTTGTTTGTTTCCGCCTCGGTCTCCCCGCTGTTCGCCCAGCCGACCATATCCTGTCCGGCGGTCAATGCGGGCAATGATACCATTTTGACCGGTCCCGGATGCGCCAATTTGACCGCCGTTCCCGTGGCGGGCGCCCAGCCGACCACCTACAACGTGACGCCGATTCCCTACAATCCTTATCCTTACAACGCTGGCACCCCGATCTTGCTCAACATCGACGATACCTACTCGGGAGCCTTGCCGATTGGGTTTGATTTCTGCTTTTACGGCTTCAACTACAATCAATGCCTGATCGGTTCGAATGGCATCTTGTCCTTCGATTTGGGCCTGGCCGGGGGATTTTGTCCCTGGGCGATCAACAATCCCATCCCCAGTGCGCTCAATCCTACCAATTGCATCATGGCACCCTGGCAGGACATCGACCCGAGTGCGGGGGGAGCAATTCGCTGGGCCAGTTACGGGGTTGCCCCTTGCCGGACTTTTGTGGTGAGCTACGATGTGGTCCCGATGTTTTCGTTTGGCTGCGGGGGGCAATTGTACACCGCCCAGATCGTACTTTACGAGACCACCAACATCATCGAGACCTATATCCAAAACAAAACGATCTGTGCCGCTTGGAACGGCGGCAATGCCATCCACGGGGTCACCGATGCCACCACGACCCAGGCTACCGTCGTGCCGGGGCGCAATTTTCCCACCCAGTGGGCGGCGATGAACGATGCTTGGCGTTTTGTCCCGGCGGGCCCGCCCAATTTTGGCATCACTTGGTACGAGGTCGGCAATCCTATCCCCATCGCCAATACCGCCACCGTGAATGTCTGCCCGGCCACGTGCCAGGCCGATTATTACGCTGAGGTTACCTACACCAATTGCAACAACGCCACCGTCGTCGTTACCGATACCGTCAATGTCGCGATTCAGCAACAGATCAACCCAAACGCGGTCCTGACCAATGTCAGTTGCAACGGAGCCAACGACGGATCGATTGCCACCGCGCCCAGCGGTGGCTCCGCGCCCTACAACTATCTGTGGACGCCGGGTGGCGCCACTACTGCTGGGATCACCGGCCTCGGCCCGGGCAACTACACCCTGCAGATCACCGACAACCTCGGCTGCGATACTACCCTGACCTTTACCATCGCCGAGCCGCCGGCCATCACTGCCACTCCGGCCGTGGTCAATGTCACCTGCAACGGCGCGGCTGACGGCTCGATCACCCTCAACGGCGTGGGTGGGGGCACGGCCCCCTACCAGTACAGCCTCAACGGGGGACCGTTCCAGACCGCCAATGCCTTTACCGGACTTGCCGGCGGCACCTACAGCGTGACCGTGCGCGACGCGAACAACTGCACCGTCACCCTGACCAATATCTCAGTGACCGAACCCGCCGCCTTCACGGCAACTCCCGCTGTCGTCCCCACTTCCTGCAATGGCAGCACCGACGGCAGCATCACAATCAATGGCGTCACTGGGGGCACTGCGCCCTATCAATACAGCCTCAACGGCGGACCTTTCCAAGCCGGCAACAGCTTTCCCGGTCTCGGCGGCGGCACCTACAGTGTGACCGTGCGCGATGCGAACAATTGCACCGTCACCCTGACCAACCTCACCGTCGGCGAACCGCCGGCGATCACCGGCACGCCTGCGATTACTCCTGCCTCCTGCAACGGGGGCAACGGCGGCAGTATTGCGATCAATGGCGTTGCCGGCGGCACCCCCCCTTACCAGTACAGTCTCAATGGTGGTCCCTTTCAGGCGGGCAACAGCTTTCCCGGACTTGCCGCCGGCACTTACACCGTGACCGTACGCGACGCGAATAACTGCACGCTTCTCCTCCCCAATCTCGTCGTGGCCGAACCGCCCGCCCTGACGGCGACCACCAACCTGACCAACGTGAGTTGCAATGGGGCCAGCGATGGACAAATCGACGCGGTGAATGCCGCCGGGGGTACACCGCCCTACCAATACAGCCTGAACGGAGGCCCTTTCCAAGCCGGCAACAGCTTTCCCGGATTGGGCCCGGGCACTTACAGCCTAACCGTGCGCGACGCGAACAACTGCACCCTATTGCTCAACAACCTGCTTCTCACCGAACCGAGTGCGATTACGGCCAATGACTCCACCGTCACCGCGACTTGCCTGCCCGGGATGGATGGAGAAATTTGGATTTTGAACGCGTCCGGGGGCACGGGGCCCTACCAATACAGCTTGAACGGCGGGCCGTTTCAGGCGGCGAATAATTTTACCGGATTGAATTCCGGCGCTTATACCGTTGTGGTGCGTGACGCAAATGGCTGCACCCTGAATCTGGCCCCGGCCGTACCCTCTCCGGGCAACGTCGCGGGGAATGTCGCTGCGACCAATGTGGTCTGCAACGGCGGCAACAACGGCCAGCTCTCGGTCAATGCGACTTCGGGCACGGCCCCTTTTCAGTACAGCGTAAATGGCGGACCGTTCCAGGCCAGTGGCAACTTTGGCGGACTCACCGCGGGCAGCTACAACGTCACGATTCGGGACAATTTCGGCTGTACCACGACGTTGGTGGTGGCCGTGGGTGAACCGGCGGCGATCAGCGCTGCCCCCGTGGTGGTCGACGCGACCTGCAATGGGGCGAACGACGGCAGCATCAACCTCACCAATGCTGCCGGCGGTACCGCCCCCTACCAATACAGCCTCAACGGCGGCCCTTTTCAGCCCGGCCCCCTTTTCGGTAGCCTGGTCGCGGGCCCGTACAGCGTGACCATCCGCGACGCCAACAACTGCACCGTGACGCTGACCGGGATATTGGTCAATGAACCTGCGGCGCTCACCGCCACGCCGAACCTCACTGCGGTCAGTTGCAACGGCGGCACCGATGGCCAAATCGACGTGCTCAACGTGACCGGGGGCACGCCGCCTTACCAATTCAGCCTCAACGGGGGAGCCTTCCAAGCGGGCAACAGCTTCCCTGGACTCGCCGCCGGTACCTACAGTGTGACCGTCCGCGACGCGAACAACTGTACCCTGGTTCTGAACAGTCTGGTCCTGAATGCACCGGCCCCAATTGTGGCCAATGACAGCACGGTGACCGCATCTTGTGTCCCCGGGATGGACGGCGAAATCTGGATTTTGAATGCGGTGGGGGGCACCCCGCCCTACCAGTACAACCTGAACGGCGGGCCGTTCCAGGCCGCCAACAGCTTTACCGGACTCAACCCGGGACCTTACACCGCCGTCGTCCAGGACGCGAATGGCTGTACCTTTAACTTGCAACCGGCGGTGCCGGCTCCGGGCAATGTCACCGCGACCGCCACCCCGACCGATGCCAGTTGCAATGGCCTTACCGATGGGCAGATCAGCGTCACGGTGACCGCGGGCAGTGTTCCATTTGCCTACAGCCTGAACGGCGGCCCCTTCCAAACGGGCAATTCCTTCACCGGATTGGGTGCGGCCAACTACAACGTCACCGTACGCGATGCCCTGGGCTGTACCGTGGTGCTTCCGGTCACGATTGGTGAACCGGTCGCGCTTAGTGCAACCCTCATGTCCACCGATGTCAGTTGCAATGCCGCCGCCGATGGTGCGATTAGCTTAAACAATCCTGCCGGCGGCACGCTTCCCTACCAATACAGTCTGAACGGTGGTCCTTTCCAAGCGGGAACCGCTTTTCCCGGCCTGAGTGGGGGAGCGTATACGGTCACGATCCGCGACGCCAACAATTGCACCGCGACCCTGGGACCAGTGGTGGTCAACGAGCCTGCGCTCCTCATGGCCAATGTCCTGCTGACAAATATCAGTTGCAACGGTGGATCTGACGGGCAGATTGACGTCAACAATGCGACCGGGGGCACGCCCCCTTACCAGTACAGTTTGAATGGGGGGCCGTTCCAGGCTAGCACCAGCTTTCCCGGCCTCAATGCGGGGACTTACGCGGTGGTGGTACGCGACGCCAACAATTGCACCGCGACCTACAACAATCTCAGCCTGACCGAGCCGAGTGCCCTTTCGGCGAGTGACAGCACGGTGACTGCCACCTGCACCCCGGGGATGGACGGCGAGATTTGGCTACTGAATGCGATGGGGGGCACGCCGCCTTACCAATACAACCTGAACGGGGGGCCGTTCCAGGCTGCGAACAGCTTTACCGGGCTCAGCGGGGGGGCTTACACGGTGGTGGTGCAGGACGGAAACGGATGCAGCTTCACCCTGTCGCCGCTTGTACCTTTCCCGGGCAATGTCACCGCCGTAGACTCGGTGGTGCCGGTAACCTGCCCGGGTGGCAGCGACGGTGAGATTTGGGTCAATGCCCTGACCGCCAATCCTCCGCTGCAATACAGCCTCAATGGCGGGCCGTTCCAAGCCGGCAACAGTTTTACCGGGCTTGCCGCTGGAACCTACCCGGTCGAGGTGCGCGACGGGCTGGGTTGTACCGTGGCCCTGAGCGCGAATGTCACCGAACCGGCGCCGATTACCGCGGTTCCGCTGCCCACGAATGTCTCCTGCAACGGAGCCGGTGACGGAATGCTGGATATTCAAAATGTGACCGGGGGCACGCCGCCCTACCAGTACAGTTTGAATGGCGGGCCGTTTCAAGCGGGGAACAGCTTTCCCGGATTGCTTCCGGGGAGCTACGCCGTGGTGATTCAGGATGGGAATGGCTGCTTGGCTACCCTGTCCGGGCAGACGATCACCGAACCCACGCCGCTTGCGGCCACCGATTCAACGGTTACGGCGACCTGCACCCCCGGAATGGATGGGGAGATCTGGATTTTGAATGCGGGGGGAGGGACGCCCCCCTACCAATACAATCTGAACGGCGGTCCCTTTCAGCCCGCGAGTAGCTTCCTCAACCTGAATGGCGGCAACTACACCGTCACCGTGCAGGATGGAAACGGCTGTACCTTCAATCTGGGGGTGACGGTTCCGTCGCCCGCCAATATTACTGCGACCGACTCGACATTGGGGGTGACCTGTTCGGGCAGCACCGATGGTGAGATCTGGATTGTGAATGTAGTGGGCAACGCTCCGTTTCAGTACCGCTTGAACGGCGGGCCGTTCCAGACCGGGACCAGCTTTACCGGCCTCGCTGCTGGCACCTATACCGTTGAGGTGCGGGATTCCCTGGGCTGTACTGTCTCCTGGAGTGTGACCGTCCCGGCACCCGCACCGATCACCGCGGGGGATTCCACAGTGGATATCCGTTGCAATGGCGGTGCGGACGGCGAATTGTACATCTTGAACGTAAGTGGTGGCACGCCGCCCTACCAATACAGTCTAAATGGCGGTCCCTTCCAAGCGGGGAATGGATTCACTGGGTTGGCGGTGGGGAACTACAGCTACGCGGTTCGCGATAGCAATGGCTGTCTCCTGAACGCCGGTCCGGTGGCGATCAATGAGCCGGCCCCTCTGGCCCTGACTGGAATGGCGGTGGCTGCTTCCTGCAACGGAGGCTCAGACGGAGCCTGGAACCTCACTGGGGTGAGTGGGGGTACGGCGCCCTACGTCTTTAGCCTCGACAGCCTGACCTGGATCGGAGCGACCGGATTCAGTGGCCTTGCCGCCGGAAATTACACGGTGTACGTGCGGGACTTCAATGGCTGCGTGGCGACGCTGCCAATTACCATTGGGGAAGCTTCGGCGTTGGTGCTGGGGACCTCCACGATGCCCGCGACCTGCGGCAATGCGGATGGATCGGCCAGCGTGACCGTTTCCGGGGGCACTGCTCCCTACAGCTATGCGTGGAGCAGTGGGGCGATTTCGCCCATTGCCAATGGTCTGACCGGTGGGGGCTATACCGTTGTCATCACGGATGCAAACGGTTGCCAGGACAGCGCCGCAGTGACGATTCCCGAGCTGGGCGCGCCTACGGTGAATATCGTTGCGAGTGGTGACCCTTCCTGCAATGACCGGGCGGATGGATTTGCCGTTGCGGTGGCCAGCGGTGGCTCGGGCAACTATGCTTTGCAGTGGAACCTTCCTGTGCCCGTGAGCACTGATTCCCTGAATGGCGTTCCTGCGGGAACGTACACCGTGATTGTCACCGACAGCAATGGCTGTTCCGACACGGCGGCGGTAGTTTTGAACGATCCGCCGGCGCTGGAACTGGATTCGGCGGGTGGATCCCCGACCTGTGTGGGGGACCAAGACGGCACCGCGGAGGTATTTGCGAGTGGCGGCACCCCGGGCTACACCTATCGGTGGTCGGATGGGCAGACCACTGGCGCCGCGATCAATCTGGGTGCGGGCAGTTATGCGGTTACGGTGACCGATCAGAACGGTTGCGCCGATTCTCTGACCGTTGATCTGCTGGACCCCCCGCTTGTGGTGGCCGCTTTTACTTCCAATCCGCTTTTGCCGGCGCAGTTGGAATTGGAGGATGCCAGTGTAAGCCTGACCAATCAATCGCTGAATGCCTCGAACTATACCTGGCAATTTGGCGATGGGAATGGCAGTACCCTGACCGATCCCCTGCACACCTACCTGAATCCGGGTGACTACTGCGTGACGTTGGTTGCGGTGGACCGTGCCGGCTGTGCCGATACGGTGGAGACCTGTAATTACCTTGTAGTGCTGACCGAATTCATCATTCCGAACACCTTTACCCCGAACGAAGATGGCCACAACGATCAGTTTGAGATTGTGGGCATTTCCCAGTTCCCCAACAACAAATTGATGGTCTTCAACCGCTGGGGCAATTTGATCTACGAAAAGGAACAGTACGACAATACCTGGGAGGGCCGCAATTGGAAAAGTGGTGATCCCCTGCCGGATGGCGCTTACTTCTATATTTTCACCACGGGTGAGACCAATGCCGACACGGGTGAGCCCGAGGAATACATGGGAGACATTGTGATTTTCCGTTGACCGGGGAGCATTTCCCCCGCGCATTTTACCCCAGCATCTCATGAAAAAAATACTCTATATCCTTCTGTTTTGCCTCGCCGTGCTGGAAGTTCGCGGACAGCAGGACGCCATGTACAGCCAGTACTACTTCAATGCCCTGGCGGTGAATCCCGCCTACGCGGGCAGTCGGGAATCGCTGACCTTGACCGGCTTGTTTCGCCGGCAATGGCTGGGGATTTCTTCCGCCCCGGTGACCCAGACCTTCAGTGCCCACGCGCCCGATTACCGCCGCCGCAACGGGTTCGGCCTGACCTTGATCAACGACCGAATCAGTTATCTGGGGCAGACCTGGATTACGGCTTCCTATGCCTACCGCATTGATTTGGGGAAGCACAAGCTGGCTTTTGGGTTGAACGGTACGGTTTTCAATTGGCGGATCAATTGGGGGCAGGCGGTGCTGATCGATCAGCAGGATGAGGTACCGGGCCGCTACGGTGACAGCTATTGGATGCCGAACGTGGGTGCGGGGATATTTTTCCACGGTCCCCGCGCCTACGCTGGCATTTCTGCCCCCCACTTGCTCATGAACTCGTTTGGGGCGGATGGTCCGACGGTATCGCTGGGCAGCACCAACAGTTCGATTGCCGCGCTGCGCCGGCATCTCTTTGTAATGGCGGGGTATGTGATCGAGTTCAATCCGGACTTTCAGCTCAAGCCCAGCACGCTGATCAAGCACGTCTACGGCGCTCCGCTTGAGGCCGACATCAATCTGAATGCGTATATTTTGCGGAAACTGGGCGTGGGCGCCTCTTACCGCACCGGGGACGGCATTGTGGGCATATTGGAATACCAATTTACCAACCAACTCCGGGCCGGCTACGCTTACGACTATCCGTTTACGGCGCTGCGGCGCTACACCTCCGGCTCGCACGAGCTGATGTTGAGCTACGAATTCCATTACAAAAACGATGCGGTGGTGAGCCCCCGCGTATTTTGAGAAGTCAATGAAGAAGGGGAAACCCGGTATGATGATGAAGACAAAATATGGTTGCCTGGTCCTGGTGCTGCTTCTGATGGGGCAGGCGATTCCGGCCCAGCACCGGCTTCAGCGCAAAGGGGACAAGTACTACGGCCGCTTGTCCTACCAGTTGGCGATTCCGTACTACGAGCGCTATCTGGAAAAATTTCCCGCGGATTACGCGGTGATGCGGAGCCTGGCGGAAAGCTACCGGCGCACCCACAACTACGCGCAGGCGGTTGTGTGGTACGACAAATTGTACGCGGCGGAGCGGTGGGGTGATCCGGAGGCTTTGTTCCACCACGGTCACGCCCTTCTGCAAATGGGCGATTTGGTACGGGCCCGGGAACTGTTTGCCCGGTTTGCGGCGGGGGTGACGCCGGAGAGTGGCGGCCCAGATCAGCGCGGGCAAGCTTTTATTGATGTCCTCGACCGCTACGACCAACTCATGGCCGATTCCGGAACTGTAGAAATTGAGGCGCTGCCGTTCAACTCGGCGGATGCAGAGTTTGGGGCCTATCCCTACGGCGAAGGCTTGATCTTTGCCTCGGCACGGGAGGAGGGACCGCCGGTGGTCCACGATTTCAACTGGCTCGACCAGCCCTTCCTGAATTTCTTTTACACCGAGAAACGCAAGGATTCGGTCCGCTGGAGCAAGCCGGAATTGCTCAAAGGTGAGGTCAACACCCGCTACCACGAAAGCAACTTTACCCTGGCACCGGACCGCACGACTTTCTTTTTTACCCGCAACAGTTTTTACGAAAAGAAAAAGGGCCGTGACCCAGCCGGGGTGATCAAGCTCAATCTGTACACCGGGCAGATCGACGGTCTGAAGACCAGCGCGATCACCGAATTTGCCCACAACAACGACGCGTACAGCGTCACCCATCCGGCGATTTCGCCCGATGGCAAGGTCTTGTTTTTTGTTTCCGATATGCCGGGGGGCAAGGGGGGCAAGGACTTGTACCGGTGCATCCGGCAAGGGGAGGGGTGGAGCATGCCGATGAATCTGGAATCGCTCAATACGCCCGGTGATGAGAGCTTCCCCTTTGTCCACCCCAACGGCAAGTTGTACTTCGCTTCCGATGGGCATCCGGGCTTGGGACAGTTGGATATTTTTGCCGCAGATATGGCGGGCAATGCCGCACCGCGCAACCTGGGCTACCCAATCAATACCCCGCACGATGACTTTGCGTTTTACCTCGCCGTGAACGAGGAAGACGGCTATCTGGCATCAAATCGTCCCGGGGGAATGGGCAACGACGACATCTACCGCTTCCGGATCAATCGTCCGATCCTCGAAATCTACGTGTACGATGCGCGGGATTCCAGTTTGGTGTCTGAGGCCGATCTGCTGATTCAGGCGGAGGGCCTCGAACCGGAGGCCGCACGCTCCACCGACCAGTACGGCTTTTTCAATATGGTAGGCCACTACAACCGCAACTACCGCGTCGCGGTAGAAAAACCCCCTTACGACAGCGCTCGGGCGGAATTGTCGACGGAGAATGCAGCGGGCCAAAAGTTTTTCCGCTTGAATATCTACTTGGAAACACCCCCCGAGGTCATCTCGGCGATTGTGGTCGATGACTCGACCCGGGAGCGGCTGCCGGGATCGCGCATCGAATTTGTGAACCGGCTGAATCGGGATGAGGTGCGCACCTTTCGGACGGATCGGCAGGGGCGTATCCTGCTGAATCTCGAAAAAGACCTGGACAAAAACGCCCGCTACGAAGTCTACGTTAACCGCCGGGGCTATTTTACCTATTCGGTGATGGACTACGATTTGCGGCGGGCGATGCGGGGCGATACGGTGTTCCCGCTGCGGATCGACCGGATCGAACTGGACAAGCCAGTCTTGCTGGAAAATATCCACTATGACTTTGACAAATGGGAAATCCTTGCCGAAGCCTACGGGGACTTGGAAAAGGTTGCTTTGATCTGCCTGCGCAATCCGGAAATCATCGTGGAACTGATGTCGCACACCGACTGCCGGGGGAGCCAGTACTACAACCAAAAGCTGTCCCAAAAGCGGGCCAATTCGGCGCGCAATCACATCATCTTCAACTTCGGGATTGATCCGGAACGGGTTGCGGCGGTCGGCTACGGAGAATCGCAGATTGCGAATGAATGCCACGACGGTATCTTTTGCACCGAACCCCGCCACCGCGCCAATCGCCGTACGGAGTTCCGTGTCGTGGGCTTTATCGACGGGGTAGACCAGGAAAATTCGGTGCTCGAAACGAGAGAACGACCGGATCAGCCACCAAAAGGGGGACGCAAAGCGACCAAAGCGCCCTTGCGACCAGTACCCGACCCCCCGGTAGCCGCCGCGACTCCCCAACCCATAAAACAAGCCGTGGTCCCGACCCCGGAACCGCATTTGCCCCAGTTCCGCCCGGGTCGCAGTGAAGAGTTGGATACCAGTGATCCCCCGGTCGACCCCGACGATTGGCCGACCTGGGAGGAAAATTCGCCGGTGGCGGAGACCCCTCCGGAAACTCCTCCGGCCGTCCCGGTGCCGCCGGATCCCAGCCCCCCGTCATCGGTCCCGAGCGATCCCGAACCCCGGGTGATGCCGCCGCCGGAGCTTCCCAATCCCACGGCTCTGGTGGTGGCCCCCCGCACTGAAACTGTACCGGTGGGCGAATCTGAGGAGGAAACTGCTCCGGTCACCGATTTAATCGGTGATTCGGGCCCCCCCAAGCCCGGCCAGCCGGACCAGGCCCACGGCCAACCGGTGCCGGCCGCCATCGAGACGATTTACCGGGTGCGGATCGGAGCTTTTCGGGGCAAGTTGTCCCCCCAAGCGACCGCCCGCCTGGGCGACTTGGAACAATACCTGTTTGACCTTCCCTCGGAAAGTGGTTTGAACGCCTATTACATTGGGGAGTATTTTTCCGCGAAAAAGGCGCTCATTGCCCTGGAAATGGCCAAGCAAAGTGGATTCTTCGGGGCTTACCTCACCGGTTTTGCAGGGGAGCGGGAGCTTTCCCTGCGGGAGATCCGGGAGCGGATCGGGGGGTAAATACGCCGGCGGCCCAAAATCAAATGGCCCTTAGCGCACGGAATCCCGTGGGCTAAGGGCCAAGATTACGTCCAAAATAAAATCGGTTTCGAAACGCGCCGCTTCCCGATTAACGAAAAGCGGAAATACCGGTGATGTCCCATCCGGTGATGAGCAGGTGGATGTCGTGCGTACCTTCATAGGTCAGCACGGTTTCCAGATTCATCATGTGGCGCATGATCGGGTACTCGCCGGTGATGCCCATACCGCCGAGGATTTGCCGAGATTCACGGGCGACGTCGAGGGCCATGGCGACGTTGTTGCGCTTGGCCATAGAGATCTGGCCCGTGGTAACCGTGCCGGCTTCCTTGAGCTGACCCAGGCGGAGGGTGAGCAGTTGAGCTTTGGTGATCTCGGTGACCATCTCTGCGAGTTTTTTCTGCTGCAACTGGAAGGAGGCGATGGGCTTGCCGAACTGGATGCGCTCTTTGGCGTAGCGGAGGGCGGTGTCGTAGCAGGCCATGGCCGCACCAATGGCACCCCAAGCGATGCCGTAGCGGGCCGAATCAAGGCAGCCCAGGGGCCCGCGCAGACCGCTGATGTTGGGCAAGATGTTTTCTTTGGGCACCCGGACATTGTCAAAGACCAACTCGCCGGTGGTGGAAGCGCGCAGCGACCACTTGTTGTGGATCGTCGGGGTGGTGAAGCCTTCCATGCCCCGTTCCACGATCACACCCTGGATGCGGCCTTCGGGATTTTTGGCCCAGACGATGGCAATGTCGGCGAAAGGCGAATTGGAGATCCAGGTTTTGGCGCCGTTGAGGATCACATGGTCGCCGTCATCCTTGAAGTTGGTGGTCATGCCCCCAGGATTCGAGCCGTGGTCCGGTTCAGTCAGCCCAAAGCAGCCCATCAACTCACCGGTCGCCAGGCGGGGCAAGTACTTCATGCGTTGAACTTCGTTTCCGTATTTGTAAATCGGATACATGACCAGCGATCCCTGTACCGATACCATGGAGCGGAGGCCCGAATCGGCACGTTCCACTTCTTGCATGATGACCCCGTAAGCGATTTCGTCCATGCCTGCGCAGCCGTACTCCGCTGGTAGTGAAGGACCAAAGATACCAAGGGCACCAATTTCGGGGATCAGGTGGGTCGGGCAGTGGTTGTCCTGGGCCCATTGCTCGATGTCGGGCATGACCCGGATGTCGATGAAATCGCGTACCGTTTGGCGGATGAGCTTGTGCTCGTCGGAGAGCAAGTCATCCATCTGGTAGTAATCGTGGGCGGTAAAGTTCGCAACTGCTTTTGTCGTTTCCATAATGTACAAATTGTTGATCGGACGCTCGTTTAAGCTACGACTTGCGCCCCAACAAAGTTATCACATGTCATTTGCACAAGCAAGCACTGAAGATGGGGAGAAGGTGGAATTGTCGGCGAATGCATCGGCGATATTTTCTAACTTCGCAGCATGCAAATTGCAATTACCGGCGCCAATGGCTTCCTGGGCGGTCGCCTCGCCACGGTCCTCGCGGAGCGGGGCCACCACGTGCGGGCCGTAGTGCGCAAGCAACGGGACTACGACAACCTGCGTCATCCGAATATCGAGCAGTTTGAGGGCAAAGATGGCTACCTCACCAACCGGAAGGTGCTGGAAGCGGCGTTTTCTGGTTGCGATCAGGTCTACCACATCGCGGCTCTGGCCAATGATTGGGCCCAAGATCTGCGCCAATTCTACACGATCAATGTTCAGGGAACAATCACCGTGGTCGAAGCGGCTCAAGCCGTGGGCGTCGCGCGGGTCGTCGCTACGTCCACCGCGGGCGTCTTTGGACCACCCCATCCTGCCGAGGTCCACCCCATCGATGAGACCCATATCCGCCCGGTCAACTTTTTCAACGATTACGAAGCCTCCAAAAGCCTTGCCGAGGAGCGCCTGCAACATTTGGTGCGGGCCGGAGCGGATGTGGTGATTGTGAATCCAACCCGGGTTTACGGTCCGGGAAAACTCGACCGGAAAAATGGTTACGTGCTCGTGATGGACCGCTACCTGCACAAAGCATTTGCCCTGGCTCCGGGGGTAAAGGATGTGGTTGGGAATTACGTTCACGTAGACGACGTGGTGGCGGGACATATCTTGGCGATGGAAAAGGGGCGGAGTGGAGAAAAATACCTCCTGGGGGGCTCGGACGTCACCTTTACGGATCTATTCCGCACCCTAGACGAGGTGTCCGGGAAAAAGGGACGCTCTTTCCGGATTCCTTTCGGGCTGATTTTTCTGATCGCAAGCCTCCACGCTTGGCGCGCCAAATGGTTCGGAAAAGCTCCGATGGTAACGAAGGGCTGGTTCCGCAAAGCCGCTTACGACTGGCCGGTTTCGAGTGACAAGGCCCGCCGGGAATTGGGTTATCAACCGATGGAATTCGCCGAGGCGGTCAGCAAAACTGTGGAGTGGCTCAAAGGAATCAAAAGCTGACCGCGGCCGGATTCCAATACTACGGTGCAATTTTGTCGGATTGGTGCAAAAAGTTCGCTGCCCATTTAGCCGGAATTTAGTAATTTACCGTGCGAATTAGGTTCTTCGCGATGCGAAGAAAATCTTGATGTTTGAACGATAGTTTTAGGTAGGAATGGAAATCTTCTACATTGCAACCGCCGTGTTGTTTCTCGGTTTGATCCTCACCGAAGTGATCATTTCGACGCGCAAGCAACTGAAGTTGTTCCAAGGGCGTGACTCGGCGGTAAGCATCGCTTTTGGGATCGGAGGCGTGATTCACCGCCTCGTCATGAAAGGCATTACCCTTCAATGGTACTTTTGGCTGTATGAGTTCCGCATCTTCACGCTGGACAACAGTGCTTGGATCTGGGTGGCCTGTTTCATGATGAATGAGTTGATTTACTATTGGTTCCACCGTCTGAGTCACGAGCGACGCTGGCTGTGGGCGACGCACGTGAATCACCATTCTTCTGAGTATCTGAACTATACCACGGCGGCGCGTTCGCCTTTCCTGAATACCTTCCACCATATGATCTTCTGGGCGCCGATGCCGCTGCTCGGGTTTGATCCGGTTATGACCCTGGTGGTTGAGTCGATTGGGTTCCTGTTTGCGTTTACCCAGCACACGACAATCATCCCCAAGTTGGGGCCCTTGGAGTGGATCATCAACACGCCGTCGCACCACCGGGTCCACCACGCTTCGAACGAAGAGTATCTGGACAAAAACTACGGCAATGCGCTGATCATTTTTGACCGAATCTTCGGCACTTTCAAAGAAGAAAAGGAAAAGCCGGTTTTCGGCATTACCAAGAACGTCAAGTCTTACAATTTGGTGACGGTGGCGCTGCACGAGTGGCAACAAATGGCGCGCGACGTCCGGGGAGCGCGGAATTTTCGGGAGCGGTGGAACTATGTGTTTGGCCGGGTGGGGTGGAAGCCGAGTGATGCGCCGGAGGACGCCGAAAAGACAAAAGGATGAGCGAAAAACCCCTTCTCTACACTTTAATTACCGGCGCGAGCCGGGGCATTGGATTGGCGCTGGCACGGGAATGTGCTTCCCGCGGTATGAACTTGGTCCTGGTGGCCTTGCCCGGCGAAGATTTGGCGGGCATCTGTACCGAAATCAGTGCCGCCCACAAGGTCGATGCTCGATTTCTGGAGATGGACCTTTCCATCCCCAATGCGGCGGATCAAGTCTATGAGTGGGTCCTGGAAGAGGGGCTCACGGTCAACTTCCTCATCAACAATGCCGGATTTGGCACCTTGGGCACTTTACTGGAGTCAGACCTGATGGTACACCGCAAGATGATGCGGCTGAACATGGACACGCCCTACAATCTGATTTGCTTGTTCTTGCCCATGCTTTTCGCGCAAAAAAACGGCTATCTGCTCAACGTAGCCAGTCAGGCGGCCTTTTTTCCCATCCCTTGGAAGGCAACCTACGGAGCGAGCAAGGTGTTTTTGCAGCACATTTCCTGTGCTCTGCAATATGAGATGAAGGACACGCACGTAAATGTCAGTTGTCTGTGTCCTAGCGGCGTAATTACTACGCCCGAGGTGCGGGCCCGTATCGAAGCGGCTGGCATGTGGTCGCGTTGGGCGGCCCTGGAACCGGAATATGTCGCCCGGATTTCGATTGATGCTACGATTCGGGGCAAGCGCATGATTGTGCCCGGCTGGGTCAACAAGTTGGTCCATTTCTTGAGCCGGGTATTCCTTATGAAATGGTCCATGACCATGGCCGCAAATCGCTTCAGCCGCGAGGTCGATGTCGACGCGGAACAGAAAGCACCGGTGTAAATTTCCCATTGTCAATGGGATCATTTCCAATGATCTTTCGTGTCCTGCAGGGAGCGAAGGAGTTATTGAACGGAAATTGAACGTTTTCTCATCATTTGCGACCTCCGCCGCGCGTGATTGCGCGCATGTTCCCGCGATTCTCTGGGCCGGATGCGGGTTTGGGTGGTTCTTGCGGATATTCCTGCCGTGGGCTACCTGGAAATGGGCAATTGCAGTTGAAATCATCGTTTTCCTTGATCGCAGCGGCAAACCATGGTCTGCCGCTGCGATCAAGGAAAATTGGTCATAAGTCATCCCAATTTATCGATTTGAATCCTCGTGGCTACGGGAACAAATCATTTTTTAAATTTTGTTAATTGGGCGTTCGAAACGCGCCCATCGGAAATCAGAAATTCTCCCATCAGCAATTCCCCATTCAGCTTTTTTTGACCAGCCAGCTTTCCGGGTTGAGGGGGACGCGGTCTTTGTAGACTTGAAAGTGGATTTTGGTCTCGCCGGAGCCAGGATCGGTGCGGGCAGTGCCGATGGAATCAAGCATGCTCAGCTCTTGCCCGGCGGTGACCGAGACCGATTGGAGATTGGCGTAGACCGTGTAGTATTTACCGTGACTGACGATCACCATTTTGCCCTGGCCCATGACCGGCATGATCGTTTCGACTTTTCCGGAAAACACCGCCCGGACTTCCTGACCGGGCAGGGTGGTGATGTCAATGCCCTGAAGCTCCACCACGATGGCGGAACCGGGCAATGTTTGCTTCCCGAATTTTCGGGTAATCGTCCCATTGGGCATCGGCATGGGCCAGGGGAATTTGCCCTTGTTGCTGCCGAAATTGTTCGTGAGCTTGAGGATGATGTCGCGCTCGGCCTTGGTGATGTTTTTGCTATTTTTTCGCTTTAGTTCGGCCAGGCGGGCGATTTCCTTACCGATTTCTTTGTTCAGGGCCACCAGTGCTTTCTTCGTGGTGCGCAATTCCTGGTCGAAGCGCGCTTCGTCTTCCTTCAATTTTGCGAACAGCACTTTCTGTTCTTCCTTGAGGGCGACGAGATTTTCTTTTTCGGCCCGTTCTTGCTTTGCGACTGCCTTTTTCTGGGCCTTCTGTTCCTCCAATTCGATCTTTTTCTTGGCGAGAAATTCCCGGGTGCGGCGGATGAGGTCCATTTGCTGCTTCTGCATGCGGGAGATTGCACGGAAATAACGCGCCCGCTGGTAGCCCTGAGAGACCGACTTCGAACTGAAGATGTAAAAGGCGGAAGACTTGTTGTTCAGCGCTTTATAGGTCACGACCATAAGCCGGCCGAAGCTTGCCTGAATTTGACCGATGTCTTCTTCCAGCGCCCCGATCACGTTGGTGGTGCGGGTGATTTGCTCGCCGAGCAGCCGGATTTCGGTCCGGATGGTTCGCAACAACTGCTCACGCAGGTAGACCTGGCGGTTGATCAATTCCAGGTCGGCAAAAGTAGCCTCTTTTTGAGAACGAGCTTCATCCCGGGCGGCGGTCAACAGCTTGATCTCACGCTCCATCTTTTGCTTGCGGCGCTGCAAGGTGCCGAGCTTGTCTTGTTGGGAAAAAGCAGACAGCGGCAGGGAAAACAATACCGCCAAGAGAAGAATCGGTACACATGACCTATTTGAGGCGGCAGGGCTGCACCTCGTAAGACGCCGGAATACGGAAGCGGAAGTTGGTCTTGTCGTGATCAAAGTTTACATTAGAATGCTTCAGTTCTATACGTACCGGTTGAGATTGAGTTACTTCCATGTTCATGCGGAACGGCATCGTCTGTTCCGAAACCACCTGGAAGTCGCTGTATTCCAAGACCGATGTCCGAGCTAAATTACGGTCTTTTACCGCCATCTTTTCCAGCTTGAAATCACCACCGTTCAAAAACCAGGACACTTCGTAATCAGCCAGAATGCCGCGCAGCTCGACTTGCGCACTGTCACCCGGGATCAATTTGCTGTCTTCCAGCGGCTTCGGATCCCCGAGCAGGATGTCCTGCAGCGATTCCAGATCCGCTTCAAATCCGAGTTTTTCCGAGAAAAAGCTGAGATCGCAGCGCATGGCAGTTTTGTCCAGGGGCAGGCGGATTTTCACCGAATCCCGGTCAATGCGCATCATCGCCCCGGGAAAGCCCAGTTTGGTGATGTTGGCGACGATCAAACTGTCTTTGGCGATGTTGATGCGGTAAGTGAAGCCGATCGTTTGATTTTCCGCCGGATTGTCAAACTCGGCCTTGCCTTTGATCAGGGCGGTGCGGAACTGCAACTCGGTTGCTGCATTGCGGCGCAGCACTTCCGACTGGTCCATGCCTTTGTACCTGGCGCGGCCCCGGTTGGGCCGTTTGTCTTTGCAGGAAGAAAGGGAAATCATCAGCAGCGCCGCCAGGGGGAGCCAGAAGAGGGCAGATCTCATTTGATGCCGGCCTTTTTGATTTTGTCGTCGATGGAAAACTCTCCGCCCAGGTCAATGGCCGCTTGCCAGTACTTCTGCGCTTTTTCGGAATCTCCCAGCTTGATCCATACATCTCCGTAGTGCTCCAGTACTTCACTGCTACCGGCACCGCCATTTTTGATCGCCTTCCCGATCCATTCCTCGGCTTTTGGGTAGTCGCCTTGCCGGTACAGAATCCAGCCGTAGGTGTCCTGATAAGCCGATTGGGCGGGATCGAGGGACAGCGCTTTGAGCACCATTTCTTCCGCGCGGTCGAGTTGCTCATTGCGCAGCGAGAGGAAATAGGCAAAATTGTTGAGCGCCGAGGGATTGCGTGGGGCCATCTCCAGAGCCGCCTCGAAGTTTTCGTCCGATTTCGCGAATTGTTCCTCTTTGTGGTAGATTTCGCCCAGGCTCAGAAACGCCTGCAGGCGCAACTCTTCCGTGGTACCACCGATCTTTTTGATCTTTTCGAAGGCGTAAATCGCTCCGTCTGGGTCGTCGGTCATCGAGCTGCCCAAACCAAAGAAATAAAGGAAGGCCGCCTGATTGGGAAACAGTTCCAGGGCCGCCTCAGCGTCCTGGGCCATGTTCGGGTAATTGCTAGCTTCGGCGTCGATCAGTAGCAATTCCTGCCAGACCTGCTCGTTGGTAGCGTCGGCCTGGACCGAATTGAGGTAGTACTGTCGCGCGCTGTCGAGCTTCCCTTCGGTACGGAAAATGTCCCCCCGGATGGCCATCACCATCGGAGATTCGGGGTAGTTTTTAAACAAAAGATCCCCCAGCTTCTGTAAGCGTTCCTGTCCCCCGGGTTCCTCGTCGGAGAACTGGTAGAGGCTACCGAGGATTTTGACCTTGGATTCGAGTTCTACCTCGGGATTGCCAAAGGCGCGGAACAGGTATTCATCCGATTTGGTGGTATTGCCTTGTACATTGTAGTAATCGGCGAGGGCCAGCAGGGCAAAGCCGTCATTGGGGTTGACTTCCAGCAGATCCTTGAGGACTTGCAGCGCCTTGTCTTCTTCCTCCATGAGGAGGTAGATGTCGTATTTGGCTTGGCGGTAACGCGGATCATTGGGGTTGAAGGCGATCAATTTGTCGACCTCCGCCAGGGCCTGGTTCGGCTGGTCGAGGTAGAGATACAATTGGTGCTTGCGGAAGACCACGTCCTCGTTCATTCCGATCAGCGTCTCCAATTGGTTGTAGGTGCCGACTGCTTGGTCGTAGTCCTTTCGGCCAATGTACATCTGCGCAAGATCAAACAGCCCGTTTTTATCCTCGGGAAAGCGCCGCACCAGTTCTTCCTGCCCTTCGAGGGCCTTGCCGAATTGGCGCCGCCCTTCGTAGGCCTGAACCATTTCGAAGTGGTACCAGTAATTGCTGGCATCCTGTTCCAGGGCCATTTTGGCGTATTTTTCCGCCGTCTCGAAATCCTTTTGTTCCCGGGATATTTTGGCGATGGCGTACATTGATGCGTGGTGGTCGGCGTCCAGCTTCAGCACTTCCTTAAAAATGCCGAGCGCGTCCTCTGCCTTGCCTTCCTGGTACTGGGTATTGGCTTCGATGAAGAGGTAGTCGACCCGGGAGTTGCCCGAATCGCCCGCCGGAGCGCTTTTTTCGCTGTCTTTGTCGCGTTTGGATTTTTTCTTGCCCTTTTGACCGAATGCGGCGTTTCCACCCAACATTCCTTGTCCGAGGATCAATCCCGCTGCGATCAATATGGTGAGCAGTTTATTCATTCACGTATTCTGGAATAGTCTCCAATATCCAAATTTTTGGGTCTATATTCAACCAGCGCATGGTTGCCAACCAGGCTGCCTTTCAGGACGGCGCCGGTCACCTGACTGTTGTCGCCGACAATCGTTGCTGATATAACGGAATCGGTGACGACCGTATTGTCCCCTAAAGAAACAAACGGTCCCACGACGGAATTTGTTAGCTTGACGTTGCGGCCGATGAAGCACGGCGGGACGATCTTGCTGGAGTCGAGTGCGACTGACTCGTGGACGGTGGCCTCATTTTGGGCGGTGGAAATCTCGAGAATGCGCTGACTGGTATCCAGCACGGCATGCTTGTTGCCGCAGTCCATCCATTCGTCCACTTTACCGGGGACAAACTGAGCTCCCTTCTCCTTCATATTTTCCAGGGCGTTTGTGAGCTGGTACTCGCCCTTTTCCCTGAGGTCGTGGTCGAGAAGGTGCTTAATTTCGGCGCGTAGCTTTTCGCCCTCGCGGATATAATAAATTCCGATGATGGCCAGATCTGAGACATAGTCTTGAGGCTTTTCTACGAGTTCAGCGATCACACCTTCTTCGTTCAGCGTCACCACCCCGAAGGAGCGTGGATCCTCGACGGATTTGACCCAGATGGCACCGTCCCGGTTGCGGTCAAGGGAAAAATTGGCTACAAACAAGGTATCGGCAAAGGCGATGATCACTTCCCCTTCCATCACCGATTCGGCCATCCAGATGGCATGCGCGGTACCCAGCGGCTCGTCTTGGTGAAAGATGTGTCCTTTGGCCCCCAATTCAGCGGCGATTTCCTGCAACTGGGTTTCGACGGTTTCCCCGAAGTCCCCGATGACGAAAGCGATCTCTTCCACTTTGCCGTCGTAGAGTTGCACGATGTCCTCAACCAGGCGCTGGACGATCGGCTTTCCGGCGATGGGGTAGAGGGGCTTGGGAACGGTCAGGGTATGGGGCCGGAGTCGGGAGCCGCGTCCGGCCATGGGGATGATGATCTTCATGCTGTATTGTTTCCAGTTTTGGGATTGGTAATTGGGGCGGGGCCTAGGTGGTTCCAGTATGGCCAAATCCGCCGGCTCCCCGGGCGGTCTCGGGGAGTTCCGCGACGGGATTCCATTCCACCCGAGCGTGTTGGGCGACGACTATTTGTGCAATGCGTTCCCCCGGTTCGACGGTAAATGGCTGGTCACTGAGGTTGACGAGCAACACTTTGATTTCGCCGCGGTAATCCGCATCGATGGTCCCGGGAGAGTTGAGGACGGTCAATCCCTGCCGGAATGCGAGTCCGGACCGGGGGCGGATTTGGGCTTCGTAACCCGGAGGCAGCGCAATGTAGATTCCGGTGGGAATCAATTGCCGCTGGAGGGACCGCAGTTCTACGGGAGTGTCCAGAGACGCGTACAAATCCATCCCGGCGGACAACTCGGTCGCGTAAAATGGCACCGGATGTCCGGAGTGGTTGACGATCTCGACCGCGATCATTTCAGTACGGCATATTTTTCGATGGAATCCGCCAGGGAAAAGTCTTTGTCGGTGAGCCCCCCAGCATCGTGGGTGGTCAGGCGGATGTCGACCTTGTTGTATACGTTGAACCACTCCGGGTGGTGGTCCGCCTTTTCGGCAAGGATCGCAACGCGGCTCATGAAGCTAAATGCATTGATAAAGTCCTTGAATTGGTAGGATTTTTCGATTCCGTTTTCGCGGTAGGTCCAGCCTTCCAGGAATGCCAATCGGGGCTGGGCTTCTTCTTCCGTGTAGTGGGTATTCATACCGGTAAATCTACTCGATAATGGCGGAAGTGTCCAGCCTCACCCCGGCGAAGCGATCATTCTCCGGCCTTTTTACAAGGTATATTTTCCCCGTAAGCCGTAAAATGCCAATCGACTTGATCACCGGTCGCCAACTTTGCCTCGTCGATGCCCACCATAGAGTAGACGCCATTGAGACAGAACTGCCAGTACAGCTCGGCGTCGCCTCCGTTTTGGAAGCTTTCGATGCCGGTCAGCAAGCGCCCCATGCCTTTGTAATCCTTCATCTCAATCTGGTAGGCTTTTTGGTCGGCGAGGGCATCTCCGACCGTGGTCTCCCCGGTCCAGGTGACCTCCAGATCTGAAGGGGTACTGTCCGGCCAGTGAAAGGTGACCGTGGCGACTTGCTTGGATTCGGTGGGTGCCTTGTCCGTGTCAGCGGGGGCTTCCGTTCCGGCACTTTGCTCCGTGGAAGATTGCGGAGCACAACCCCAGCCCGCCGCGAATGCAATCATCAGGGCCAGAAAGATGGGAGGAAGGCGGAGGGCGTTTGGGAGCATAGATTAAGTTTTTTGCTTCTTTTTCCGGGCGGCGGGGAAGAGGATATTGTTCAGGATCAAGCGATAACCCGGGGAATTGGGGTGCAATTTCAGTTCGGTCGGTTCTTCACCGACTAAATGCTGGTAATCTTCGGGGTCGTGGCCACCGTAGAATGTCCACATGCCCTTGCCCAGGTTGCCGTGGATGTAGCGGGCCTCGTTAAACGCCTTGAGCTCCCCCATGACGAGGACGTCTTTCTTGAGATAGGTTTTGTTGAAAGCGGTGGTTTGCCCCATGAAGCCTTTCACGGTACTGGTGTGGTTCTGGCAGAGCATCGTCGGCACTGGATCCCACTTCGCGGAGAAGTCAAACAGGGTGAAATAATCCAGTTCTTTCGGGACGCGGCGGCGGACATTGGCATCGATGTTCGAAAACTCGTAGATCATCGGGTTTTGGACCAATTGGTAGTCTTTAAACGCGAGGGTCTGGGAGTAGTCCAGTTTACTTTGGGCGTTGGGAGCCGGGGGATCACCGTCAAACATGTGATCGCAGATGTCGGTATCGTAAGCGGAAAGCGCGATGTCGTAGGAGTCGGTCGCCGAGCACATGGCAAAGAGGAAACCGCCGTTGGTACAGTATTCCTTGATTTTGCTGACCACGGCGAGTTTGAGCTGGCTGACCTTGGCGTAGCCGTAGCGCTTGGCGATGCCCTCGGCTTCAGCTACTTGGTCGCGGTACCACTGGTGATTGCGAAAGGAGGCGTAAAACTTGCCGTATTGACCGGTAAAATCTTCGTGGTGGAGGTGCAGCCAGTCGTAGTCCTTCAATTTGTCTTCCAAAACTTCGCCGTCATAAATGACGTCGTAGGGGATTTCGGCGTAGGTCAGGACCAAGGTCACCGCATCGTCCCAGGGCTGCTTGTTTTTCGGCGAGTAGACGGCGACTTTGGGCGCTTTTTCCAGCTTGACGGCATCCATATTGACGTCCTCGGAAGTGACTTGGGCCAGGATATTGGCTTTGGTGCCAGCGGAAACACGCTCGTACTTTACGCCGCGGATCTTGAGTTCCGTTTCAAACTTGGGAAATGCCGGACACATAAAGCTGCCGCCCCGATAGTTGAGCAACCAGTCGACGTTTACGTCGTGCTCTAGGATCCAATATGCGATGCCGTACGCCTTTAAATGATTTGACTGGGCGTAGTCCATCGGGATGAGCAAGTGATCGCTAGCGCGGGCACTGCCCAGGCTGACAAACAAGATGAGTACGGTCAGTAATTTCTTCACAGTGCGAATTATATCCATTTTCTTAACTGGTTCAGAAGCGTGGTGTTTCTGTCCAAAATTCTTTACGTACCCACGGTCGCGATTATTGCTTGGCAAGCGGTTTTTGGGAGGTGTTTTTTTGGAAAATACTTCCCGGAGATCGATTGATTTGGGCATGAAGTTAAAGATAATGATTTTCCAATGCCTGACTTCGCTCGGACACATCGCGACGGAACAAGCTGAAGAATAATTAGTTATAATATTGCAATATTCGAAGTATTTCGTTTGATTTGCACCGGTCAATGGAAAAACCATAGACTAGCAAGCCTTTTCAAGGTCTTTCTCGCCAATCGCTGCTTTTTTTGGTCAATTTCTAGGCTAATCGTTCAAATTATGTGGATAACTTGCAACTCATGTGGAAAAGTAATAAATTGAGTCGCTGTTATTGAAGATTTTATCCCAAAGTAATCGCTATGCGTACCCTCTTAATGGCTATACTTACAATGCTGATTACCGTGTCTGCGGGTTCGTCGGCATTTGCCTACAGCGGAGGAGGCGGTAGTGGAAGAGGCTCAGACTCATTGAGCACGGAAGAATCGGTCGTTCCGGAAAATGCTGGGATTAAAATTCGTCGATTGCGCATTTCCCCCGCAGAGATCAATCCCAATTTCGATAAAGTCACCCGTTGGGACACCAACGACATCAACATGTACCATGTGGATATGACCAGTTTCCGCGACACCCTTACTTATACGTTTACTGTGGAAGGTGAGCGCGGATACAGCATTCCCAAGGAAGGCCGCGTTACCTCGGGCTTTGGGCGCCGACGCTTGTTTGGGCGGAAGTTCCACAAGGGTGTCGACATCGACCTGGAAACTGGCGATGAAGTTCGGGCCGCGCTCCCGGGAAAAGTCCGGATCGCGCGCTACAGTTCGGGTTACGGCAATTTTGTCGTCATCAGCCACGAGGGTGGACTGGAAACTCTCTACGGCCACCTCTCGGAACTTTTGGTCGACGAGGGAGCCGTCGTTACCTCCGGTGAATCCATTGGACTTGGGGGCAGCACCGGTCAAAGTACCGGAAGCCATTTGCACTTCGAAATTCGGATCTTTGGCGAGCAAATTGACCCTGCCTGGATCATCAACTTGGAAACGCTTCAGCCGCACACCGATGTAGTGCGGGTGGATGCCAGTTGGTTCAATCACCTTCTTCACCACACGGAAAAAAGCTTTCACATCGTGGAAGCCGGTCAGACCCTCGATCAGATTTGTCGCATGTACGAAGTTGAAGCGGAGGAATTGATTTCCATCAATCAACTTGACCCCGACAAAGAACTGGAAGAAGGGCTGCGTTTGCAGTTGGACTGATACAAAAATGGAGTTTAGTATTATTGATTGATAACATATCGGATGAACTAGCCCTCCCAGTGGGAGGGTTTTTTCGTATGGGCAAATGGGTAGCGTGTAGTCGGATGCTGCGCACGATCCGTGGGGCTACGGGGAAAAGCTCGGTTTTGATCTTGGGCCTTGTTGCGGAACCTTAGCGGGCCCCACCAGCCTTCGACTCGGGTTCGAAGCTGCGGTTAAAGATATTGCCGCGGAAAGTTGAGGAGACCAATACGTTGATTGATAATGAATGCCTTATGAATGATATTTTCGGATCGTAGCGGCAGACAATGGTCTGCCGCTACGATCTGAAGATGCGGCAATTATTATGCTCGTTGTTGCCTCACCAATGATCGAATTCGAGCGGCGAGTGCCCATTTAAATAGATTGTGAAATCGGGATTGCCGTGATTCCTGCTCCTGCTTTACTCCTCCCACTTCGAGACGGGCTGGAAGAAACGGTCCCAGCGCGGGCCACCTTCCCAGGAGAAAAGTACGAACCAGGGGCGGCCGATGATGTGGTCATCCGGAACAAATCCCCAATAGCGGCTGTCCAGTGAGGCGTGGCGGTTGTCGCCCATCATCCAGTAGTAATCCTTTTCAAAGGTATATTCCGTCGCGACCTGACCGTCAATGATGACCTGCCCGGCCTTGAAATCGACATCGTGGTCTTCGTAGACATCGATGACCTTTTCGTAAATCAGTAGACTGCGGGGATCGAGTTGGATCGTCTCACCCCGTTTTGGGATGTAGATCGGCCCGAAATTGTCTTTGGTCCAGCCATTTAATCCCATCACTTTGGGAAATAGATTGTACTTGAGTCCCCCTTGACGGAGCAGGCGCAGGGCATCGTTCACAAAGATTTTCGTGGGCCGGAAATTGGGGACCACGTCTTCTTCGGGGACGATCACCACTTCGGGGTAATTCTGCTTGAGCTCCGCGAGTTTGGTTTCGTTCATGTGGACCTTCCACTGGGTGCAGGTATCGAGCTCCCCCCGGACGATTCCGGGAGGCACCAGCATCATGTACGGCTCGATGTTGTTGTTCTGGTCGGGGGCGTACTGTTTGGCGAGTCCGCCGCCTTCGAGTTGTTCAAAATTGTTGCGGAAGCCCTCGCTGTCCAACACTTTGCGCGTAAGCCCACTCACCTTATAAGAGGTCTGCATGAATTCCGGATTCCAGCCCTTCTCGCCGTTGATGTAGATCTGCCGACTGCGGATTTCCAAGGTGTCCCCGGGAATGGCCACGCAGCGCTTGATGTAATTCTGCTTCATGCTGGTGATCTCGATCTTCCCGAGGTCTTCCACGTCCGGGTTGCGGTCGTCATCCGGATAATTGAACACTACGGCTTCATTGCGCTGGATGTCTTTGAGGCCGGGAAGGCGGCTGTAGGGAAATTCTAACCAGTTCAGGTAAGACTTCGTGCTGCTGGTCAGCGGTAAGGTATTGTGGACAAACGGCACCGACAACGGCGCCATCGGCAGCCGCACCCCGTAATGAAACTTACTCACAAACAGGAAATCGCCCGCCAGCAAGGAACCCTCCATCGAGGTGGTCGGGATCATGAAGGCTTCGATCAGAAAAATCCGAATCACCAGAGCGGCTGTGCCCGCAAATAGGATAGCGTCTGCCCACTCGCGCAAGCTGGATTTGGGCACCTCTTTTGTCTCGGCGAGTTCCACCCATTTGCCTTCGTACTCCGACTTGTCGACGAAACCGAGATAAATAAAGTAGAAATAGGGAAACAAAACCGCTGGCAACTGATCGGCAAATTTATGCTTGCCAAATGAGCGCACCAGATCGAGGATCAGCCCGATGCCCATGATAAAGTTGATCACGGGAATCAGGAACCACACCAACCACCAGTTCGGTCGCCCGACGAGCTTCAGCCAGGTCATAATGTTAAAGACCGGCACAAATGCTTTCCAGGCATCTTCTCCCGCTTTGCGAAAAATACCCGCCAGTCCCGCGTGGAGGAGGATATAGATCGGGATCGTGATGAGTATATGGTATTGCATGGGATCTGTTTATTCGAAGATTTCGGTAAAGTTATAAAATCCTCGCTTTCCTTGAAGCCATTCGGCGGCGATCACCGCTCCCAGCGCAAATCCCCGCCGATTAAATGCCTGGTGGCCGATCCGAATCTCCTCGATGTCGGAGATGTAACTGATCTGGTGCCGCCCGATGATTTCGCCCGCTCGGGTGTAGGCGACCGAGAGTTCATCCGGATGCGGGGGGCGGTTGCGCAGCGCATCGGTGGCCCAGGTGGATTTGCGGTCCAGCCCCGCGATGACCTGCTCGGCCAGGGAGATTGCGGTACCGGAAGGAGCGTCCTTTTTGTGCCGGTGGTGCGATTCTTCCACGTAAGGATCGAATTCTGGATGCTGGTTCATGATCTGGGCCAGCCGTTGGTTCAGTTGGAAGAGGATGTTGACCCCTGGGGAAAAATTGGAGCTCCAGAGAAAGCAAAAATCGTTTTTTTCTACTTGGTTGCGGAGCGCTTCGAGTTCTGCTTGCCAGCCGGTCGTCCCGGTCACCAGGGGGATGCCGGTGGGCAGCAAGCGCCGAAAATTGTCCAGGGCCGATTCCGGATGGGTAAATTCAATGATTGCATCGGCTTGATCGGCGGTGAGCTGGTCAAAAGCCGAGATCTCGTTCGCATCGATGCGCGCCACGATGGTGTGGCCCCGGCCGAGGGCTTCTTTTTCTACGGCCTGGCCCATGCGGCCGTATCCGACAAGGGCAATTCGCAGACTCATCTTCGTAATTTTAGAGAAATCGAGGCGCCCATCAGCAGGTGGTTTCGCCTTCGCGGGTCCACCATCATATTGGGCTTGAAATGGAGGGACAGATCGTCGGAGACATTGAAGCCGCGCAGGTGAGCTGTCACGTAGGCATCCACTGCCTGCAGGGTGTACCAGAGGGCGCTCAGAATCACGTTGAAGTCGCGGTTGCGCCGGAAACCGTCGCGCACGGCAATCACACTGTTGATGTCAAACAAGGCAAAATCCGGATACAAAGTGGCGTCGTCGCAGGTCGAGTCCCCTTTGCAGACCGCGATGCGCCGGTGGAGTTGGTACTGCTGGTTGTTGTCGACAATCAGCCAGCCAAATACGGCGAATCCGCCGTACACGATGGGCAATTTTGCCCAGGAGCGGTTGTAGATTTGGCCCCAGCCGGGCAAAAGGAGGGCGCGGCGCACGGCGATCTTGGGGTCGGGCAGGGGGCGGTCGCTGGCGACTTTGAGTTTTGGGCTCCGGCCTTTGCGGGTCTTAGCGCGGACCGGACCGATCAGAGAATCGGGGATTTCTGGGTTGCTGGTGAGGGAGTCTTCGGGCAGAAGCCGGATGCTTTCCTCAGTGCGTAGGCTGTCAGGAGTACCGTTGCGGGATTTGATGCTGCCCTTGCCCGGCGTGCGGGTACTGTCCGGATTGACTTGTCCCCAGGCGGTGCCGAGCAGCAGGAGCGGCAGCAACATCCAGACACACCAGCGCCGCCGGCCGGCGAAAATTGAGGAGAGAGAAGGATCAATTTGACCGGGAGTCGTTTTCACAGATCGAGAATTTCCAATATGCGCTCGAGGTCTTCCCGCGAGTCAAACGTGATTTTCATCTCACCCTTTCCGGTGTTTTGTTGGTTGATGATCACACGGTTGCCAAACTTTTCTTCCAGATCCCGCTCGAGCTTCTTGATATGAACGTTCTTGGGCGCTTGGTTATTGGAATTGCTTTTCTTTTTGTTGCCCCCCAGGCCACGCACGAGCTCCTCGACTTTGCGGACGCTGAGTTCTTCTTCGATGGCTCGGTGGTAGATGCCCAACTGCTGGGCGGGATTGGCGACATTGATCAAGGCGCGGGCGTGGCCCATGGAAATGCGGCCATCCCGCAATCCCACCTGGATTTCCGGAGGCAATTTTAGCAGCCGGAGGTAGTTGTTGACCGTCGCGCGTTTCTTGCCCACCTTTTCGCCCAGGCTTTCCAGCTTGAGACCGAGTTCTTCGAGGAGCCGCTGGTAGGCGAGGGATATTTCAATTGGATTGAGATCTTGCCGCTGAATGTTTTCGATCAGCGCCATTTCCAGCATTTGCTCGTCGTTTGCGGTGCGGATGTAAGCTGGGATGGTTTCCAGCTCGGCAATTCTGGACGCCTGGAGCCGCCGCTCTCCGGAGATCAATTGGTACTGCCCGGCGCCCAGCTTGCGGACGGTAATCGGCTGAATAATGCCTTGGGCCTTGATCGAATCCGCCAATTCTTCCAGCGCCACCAGGTCAAAGTGCGTTCGGGGCTGGTAGGGGTTGGTCTCGATGTTTGCGATGGGAATTTCGGTCACGGTTCCCGTGTGTCCCGCCGTCGATTGCCGGGAAGTGGGAACGTTCTCACTGTCACTCAACAATGCACTCAGGCCCCGTCCCAGGGCATTCCGCTTCTTGCTTTTGCTTTCTTGTGCCATTTCTCTCGTCTCAAAATATAGAACACTTCTGCTTTGTCGGCTCTTCCGGGAAAATATGCGCGAAAGGGCAATCTCCGTGACCCCGCCCACGCTACTTTTAGAGCCGATCAGTTGTCCGAACTCTCCCGCAGTTGGGTGAGCGTCATCCCGTTTTGTTGGAGGATTTCCCGGGCCAGGCTCATGTAATTCATGGCCCCCTTGCTGTTGCCATCAAACATCAGCGCGGGCAGCCCGAAACTCGGCGCTTCACTCAGGCGGATGTTGCGAGCGATGATCGAGTCAAACACGACCCCTTCAAAGTGGGCCTTGACCTCTTCTACAACCTGATTGGAGAGGCGCAAGCGGGAATCGTACATGGTCAGCAGGATACCCTCGATCTCCAGATCGGGATTGAGGCGCTGCTGCACGATGGTGATCGTGTTGAGCAATTTGCCCAATCCTTCCAGCGCAAAGTACTCGCACTGTACCGGAATGATCACCGAATCCGAAGCGGTGAGCGCATTGATTGTGATGAGGCCCAAGGAAGGGGAACAGTCGATGATGACGAAATCATAATCGTCCCGGACCGGCTGCAGGACATGGCGCATCTTTCGCTCCCGGTTGGGCAGGTTGATCATCTCGATTTCCGCCCCCACCAAGTCAATGTTCGACGGAATCAAATCCAAATGCGGGAATTCTGACTTGAGTATGGTGTCGCGGGCGTTGACCTCATCGCTGATCATGGCCTCATAGATGCCGGTTCGGTTGTTTTTCGGATCAAAGCCCAGCCCACTGGAGGCATTGGCCTGGGGATCAGTATCCACCAAGAGGGTTTTGAACTCGAGTGCAGCAAGACTCGCCGCAAGGTTGATCGCCGTCGTCGTCTTGCCTACGCCGCCTTTCTGGTTCGCAACCGAAATTACTTTTGTCATCTGCGTCTTTAATTGTTTGCCCTGCTTTGGATTTTCGTCATAACTTGCCGTCACGGCTGCACGGGCATTTCTTCATTACAAAAGAACTGCAAGTTACGAAGAACCGAGGCATTCATGTACAAATACTTCCCATACTTATTCACACTGTTTTTGTTAACATCCTGTGGAAAATCCTCGGAAAATCGCGGTTTTCGCACGGTTTTTCGCATGAATTTGCCGGCGGGACTGCCGACCCTCGACCCGGCCTATGCCTCGGACCAGGCCTCGGGCTGGATGTGCGCTCAGTTGTACGACGGCCTCGTGCAGTTCGATCCGGAGCTGCGGATCAAGCCCGCTTTGGCGCGCACCTGGGAAATTGTCGACAGTGGCCGGACTTACGTTTTCCACCTGCGCTCCGACGTGCAGTTCCATTCCGATCCCGCATTTGGGCCGGACAGCACCCGCCGTTTTGTCGCGGAGGACGTGCGCCATTCTTTCAATCGGATTTGTGATCCGGCGGTTGCCGCCAAGGGATTTTGGATTTTCAATGGCAAGGTGGCCGGCATCGCCGATTTCCGCGCCGGCCAGACCGATGCGGTGTCCGGATTTTCCGCCCCGGACGATTCGACGTTTGTCATTCGCCTGGAGCGGTCCTTTCCGCCCTTTCTCAGCACCCTGGCGATGGCCTACGCATTTGTCGTGCCGCAAGAATTGACGGAAAAATACGGCAAAGACTTCCGCAGCCACCCGATCGGGACGGGGCCCTTCCGCTTTAAATCCTGGAACGAGGGCGCCAGCCTCATTTTGCGGCGCAATCCGGAGTACCACGAGCGGGACACCTCCGGCGCGCGCCTGCCCTACGTCGACGCGGTACAGGTGCGGTTCATCCGGGAAAAACTCACCGAGTTTCGCGAACTGCTCCAGGGCAAGCTCGATTTTGTCAACGGCCTGGACAAGTCCACCAAGGATGAGATTTTTCTGCCCGATGGCAGCATTCGCCCGGATTACCGCGACAACTATGCTTTCCGCATCGCTCCCCAACTCAACACCGAGTTCATCGGGATCAATGTCGACGCGAGTACCCCGGCGGTCCGGGGGCATCCCCTCGCGGATCGGCGGGTCCGGCAGGCCCTTAACTTGGCCATCGACCGAGAAAGCCTGGTGCGCCACCTGCTCAATGGGATCGGCTTTCCCGCCCACTCCGGAATGGTCCCCCCGGGCATGCCTGCCTTTGACTCGGTGGCAGTGCCCGGCTACCGCTTTGATCCGGATCGGGCGGCGCGCTTGTTGGCGGAAGCCGGTTTCCCCGGCGGCAAAGGCATTCCGCTGCTGTCCCTCAAGTCCAATCCCAGTTACCAGGCGGTCATGGAATTCGTGCAAAAGTCCTGGGAGCGCATCGGTATCACCGTCAGCATCGACAACATGGACGGCTCCACCCTGCGGGAAATGGCTGCCAAGGGCGAAATCAACCTTTGGCGCGCCTCCTGGATCGCCGATTACCCCGATGCAGAAAACTACTTGGGGCTGTTCTTTTCCGGAAATATTCCCCCCAACGGGGCCAACCGCATGCGCTACGCTCGCCCGCGCTACGATAGCTTGTTCCGGGCGGCTTACCGGGCCACTTCCGACAGCTTGCGCGATGCCCTCTACCACGATATGGATAACCTAATGCTGGCCGATGCCCCGGTCGTGCTGCTGTATTACGACAAGATCCTGCGCATCATCTCGCCCCGCATCACCGGTCTGGAAACCAATGCCATGAACATGTTGTACTTAAAACGGGTCCGCAAAGCCGCGCCCCCCGCTCCCTGAATTGATCG
The DNA here is from genome assembly GCA_039024435.1 of Bacteroidota bacterium. GTDB lineage: Bacteria > Bacteroidota > Bacteroidia > J057 > JADKCL01 > JBCCQH01. The sequence goes on along the minus strand of JBCCQH010000005.1, from coordinate 100,124 downwards.
CTATGCAACACCTCTCTTTCCGCGCGCTGTGCGCCAGCTTGCTCTGCTCGTTCCTCCTCGGTTGCGGCTGTCCGCCCGACGAAAAAATCGGCGAAATCCGCCTGCAATCCTCCACGCAGGGCTGGATCGCCTACCAAGGCAACGAGACGCTCCCTTTCACCAACGCCAACCGCGACGGGCTGCGCCTGCGCAACCGTTGCGGCGCGGAGGCCAGCACGGATCGCCTGTGCATCCGCACGATCTGCACCGAAAACAAGATCAAAGGCCAAAGTTTCTGTGAGTATTTCGATGCTGAATCGCGCCGCTTCATCTTCCAGGACGACGCCGATTCCCTGCTCTTGGACCTGCTGTTCTATTCGGCGGTCTACGATCCGGAAGCGCGCCATTTCGTCGACGTGGTGCGGGTGACCCTGTCCTGGGGCACCGCGATCATTTCCGGAGAAAAGGTCCTTGGACAGAACTTTAGCGGGATCCTGGATTCCACGAAGCTATCACTGGGGCCGCCCCTCGAAGAACTCGGTCGGGTCAAACTGGACTCGGTCTATTTTGAGAATGTGTATTCGCGGACCGAAGGTCCGCTGGCGCTGTGGCTGTCTCCGGAACAAGGCCTAGTGGGGTTCAGCCGGAATGGGGAGCTGTATCGGTTGGGGGAAGCCAACTAAAATCCCCCCTCACTCCAACACCGTAAACTTCCCCACCACCTCTTCCACTTCCGGAGCTTCGACCCGAAACAGGTAAATCCCCGGCCGCACCCGGCGGCCCCAGGTATCGATTAGGTTCCAGTTCAGGCCCCCGTCGCCGTCGGTTTCTTGCAGCGTGATCACGGCCCGGCCCGCTGCATCGTAGACGTGAACCGTTGCGGTGCGGGTGAGATTCGCGAAGCGCACCCCGTCGAACCACGCGTGGGCCTGGAACGGATTCGGGTAGACGTACACCTCAGAGAGGTCGGGCTTGAAATCGGAGAAGGTCGCGATGTTGCCGTCTTTCTCGCGCATGGGGGCGCCATTGATCGCCCCACCGCTGGTCAAAACGACAGAAACCGGATAGCCCAGTGCCCCCAAGGCGGCCCCTTCCAGGCTGACCTGAATCGCCGTTTGGGCGGCATTGGCCCACTCCACAGCCGTAACCTGTCCGCTGGGCAATACCCGGTAGCGGTTCGGATCGAGCACCGAATTTGCCATGGGGAGATTGAAATCAATTTGGGCCTGGCTGGGGGAAAGGATTTCCCAGCGCGTGAAAAATGCCCACCGCGTCGTGTCGGGGGCGTACAAAAATGTCGGTCGCAAAGTGGGAGCCTGCAACGGTCCGCGCAGGGCGTCGCGGAACGTCGTGTCGACCACCAGCGCATTCAGCCCGGTGCGAAACGGCGTGGGAAATTCGAGGGCAATGCTGCGACTACCATTTCCCGAAGCCAGCACCGCGATGGGGGTCGCAGCGGAAGCTCCCGTAGTCGAGGTGTCCAGCACAAAGAAATGCTTGTCTTCCGCATCCGCAAAGACCGGAACACTGAAATACAACTGCACGATCCGGGGGCCCACCGCGACCGCCGAATCGATCCGGCCGGGGGCGTGGGGCCGCAACACGACCGCATTGGAGAAGTCACTGTAGACTGGAGAGAGGCCCGGATTTTTGGCGTCGATCACGTACAGGTAATCGGTATCCGGGTTGAGGCCCGCATCGCGGTAGCGGATGTCCGCTGTGCTGTCGATGGGGGAAATGAGCACACTGCCATTGCCGCTGATCGCGCCCCGCCAGATGCGGTAGGAGGTCGCATTCGGGCTAGGCTGCCAGTACAACTCGTTTTCGTCTGCGCCGATCACCTCTCCGTCGAGAAAGGCGACGATTTCCGGACCTTGGTAATTGAAATCCTTTTCCCAGAACAGCGCCTTGTCCCCCCGGCCGAGCGCGAATTCATTCACCCCATTGCCATTGAAGTCGCCCACGACGTGGTGGGTCGCCAGGTCGCCGAAATGGAACCAGCTCATGCCGCAGTTGCCCCCCGGACAATCGATGATGTAAGTCCGGGGAAAAGTCGTGAAGATCAACTCCGGCTCCGGATCCTGATCAATGTTGGCCGCAGTGATCGCATTGAAACCGTCGGTGTCGATGTCAAATAGGTATTCCTGGAGGCGCACCGTGTAGACATTGTCTGCGGAACCGGAAAAAATCCGCAGCATCCAGTACGGCGACTCGTATTCGAAGTCCTCTTCGTTGCGGTTGAGGCTGCTGTGGACCGCCACGAAGATATCTTCGCGGCCATCCCCATCAAAATCGCCCTGCGCGAGGTACTGACCGGATTTCGTGAGATCCGTAGAGTCGATGAAGGTATTTCCGAAGCCAGCGTCCTCGTATTCGTAAACCAGAAAATCCCCATCAAAATCCCCGTAGACCACTTCCGGGCGGCCGTCCTGATCGAAATCTCCCGCCAGGGCCCTTGGGGCCACCGAACCCAGATAGTTCCCGCTCACGTCCGGCAGACTGTCTCCCGGGGTAAAGCCCCCGTTGCCGTCATTGCGCAGCACGTGGTAGTTGACAAAGTCCTTGGCCAGGATATCGATGCGCCCATTGCCCTCGGTGTCGGCGAAGCGGGCCGGGAAAAAGCCATTGCCTTCATTCGCAAAGGTTTGGGCGGTGGGATAGGCAGTCGCCGTGGGCTGCTCGGCGAGGTAGAGCGAGTCATTGACCGACACCAGCAACTCGAGCAAGCCATCGCCATCGGTATCCGCGACGTCTTTCGGGATGAGGATCGGGCGGATTTCCAATGAATCGGCGGCGACGAACTCATTGGCGTTGTACTCGTAAAACCGCAGCTTCCCGAAGCCGAGCTGCGAGTCGTATTCGCTCATAACGACCTCCTGGAGTCCATCCCGATCAAAATCGTAGGCCCCCGGCAAGTAATGCCCCATCGGGATATCGTAGCCCAAGGTATCGTAGCCAGCTTGCGAGAGGTACTGTTGCCGTCCGGTAAAGGCTACTGTATCTGAGCGGGAAGCCAAGCCCGATTCATTGATCAGATTTAAGAAAAACTCGTAGGTGACGCCCTCGCGGACAAGATCGGGATCGAGTAGGAAAAAACCATTGCGGGTGAGCCGGTCATTGTTGATGCGGACCTCGCGGGGACCATTGGTTTCGCGGAGTACGAGTTCTACGCGGGCGCGGTCTTCGGCGCGGTACACGATCAGGTACTTCAGGGCATTGTTGTCCCAGGCAAAATCATTGACCGCCAGGGCAACCGTGGAGGGGCTGCGGTCCACCACAAAGCGGATGCGGTCTTCGGCGGTGCTGCCATTGGTCTTGTCCACGCGGAGGCGCAAGGTGTATTCGCCCTCGGGCAATGCGCTCAGGTCCCAGTCGGTGAGGGTGTCGTTGAGGGCCTGGGTGGGAAAGTCGGTGAGGAGGGAAATCCAGTCATCTTCGCCCGCGGTGCCGGGCTGATATTCCAAGTGGAGCGCCGAAAACTGTGGGTCGAGGGCGGTGACCACCACCGGGATCGTGGCAGCGGCGGATCCGGCGTCGTTGATCGGCGCGATGAGTTGGACATTCGAAGCGCCCGTGGTCTGCAAGGCCCGCTCGATGTTCAGGCGGCCCGCCCCGGTAAAGTGATCCCAACCGGTCGTGCCGATATCATCGGCGGAAGCAGTAAGGATGCCGCGAATCTGCTGGGGGGAACATGGGCCCCGCTGGGCAAACAGCATCGCCACTGCACCGGTCACCATCGGCGCCGAAGTGCTCGTGCCACTGAAAAAGTCAAAATCCTCTTCCCGCGCGCTATCGCGGACCACCGTGGTGTAAATGCCACTGCCGGGAGCGGCCAGGCTCACCGTATGCCCAAAGCTGCTCAGCGGCCACAAGACCTCCGACTCGCCGTCAAAGCCCAGCGCTGTCGCCGACACCGAGATCACCTCGTCGAAGCTGGAAGGGTAGTGGAGATTGTCCCCCGTGCCATTGCCTGCACTCGCCACCATGACCACGCCCCGGGCGTAGGCGTAGCGGATGGCCGCGTGCATCATTTGGCTGGGATAAATGTCGCCAAAGCTGAAATTGAGGATTTTGATCCCGTTGTCGGCGGCGTACACGATGGAACGGGCGATGTCATCGTCTTCGCCCCCGCCATTTGCGGCAAAGCAGCGCAGCACTTTGAGCCGGCAATCGGGCGCGACGCCCGCGCCACCGTAATTGTTGTCGTCCCGCGCGGCCAAAATGCCGGCCACCAGCGTCCCGTGATCGTTGTCATCGAGCGGATCAGCATCTTCAAACAGGTAATCCCCGCCGAAGGGGCTCCGCGGTTGGTCGGTAAAGTCGTAACCAATCACGTCATCGACAAAGCCGTTGCCGTCGCCATCCGTCCGGTCAAAATCTCCCGGCACACCCTCGATCAAAGTGGTATCCGGCCAGGGCTCGAAGGTGCCGTTGCCGTTGGCGTCTTCGAGGGGATTGACCGCGAGCCTACCCGCAAATTCGGGGTGCTCGTAGTCGAGGCCCGTGTCCAATATGCCCACGACGACGTTTCCGCCGCGGGTGGTATCCCAGGCCGCAAAGGTGCGGATGCGGGCGTGGTACCACTGGTCTTCGATGGCGGGATCGTTGGGAATGGCGGCGTGGACCTGCCGGGTGCGGTTTTCTTCGACGGAGGCAAATTCGCCGGTAGCGTTCAGCGCAGCAATCTGTGCGGCGGCATTTCCCGCAGGGATTTGCAAGGTAAACCAACCATCAAGTTCGGGAGCGGGAGACTTGCCCGGGGTCCGGAGAGGGGTGATGCGGTCGACGGTCTGCAGGTGTTCAGCCCCCACCACCCGCTGATGGGGCGCTCCCTGCCGCAGGAATGCTTCCGAGGCGGTGCCAGGACGCACCCGAACATTCAATTCCAGGTCTTGTGCTTTCAGGCCACAAGCAAGCAGGACAAGGCAGAGAAAGGCGGCGATTCTCGTCATAAAAGGACTCAATGGTGGCGGACCGGTACCTCGTCGATTTCGACCTTGACCCGGCCAGCGTCGTCGAATTCGGCCAAATGGCAGGCGCGGATTTCATTGACCAGCAGCGGATCGTAAGGACTGACGACCTTGATGTAGTTGTCGGTAAATCCGTTCAACTGTCCGTTGTGGATCTCCTCTTCGAACAGGACCGGGCGGGTCTGCCCGACGTATGGCGCATAGAAGGCCCGGCGCTTCTTTTCCGATAGGATGCGGAGCATCTTGCTGCGCTCGGAGCGGAGGTGCTTGGGCACCGGATCGGGCAGCTTGAGGGCGTGGGTATTGGCGCGCTCCGAATAGGTAAACACGTGAAAATACGACACATCCAGCCGGTTGAGGAATTCGTAGGTGTCGAGGAAGTGGGCTTCGGTTTCTCCGGGAAACCCGACGATGATGTCTACCCCAATGCAAGCGTGCGGCATGGCACGCTTGATGTGGGCCACCCGGTCGGCGTACAGTTCCCGACGGTAGCGGCGGCGCATCCGGGCCAGCAACTCGTTGTTCCCGCTTTGCAGTGGAATGTGAAAATGCGGCATGAAGCGCCGCGAACCCGCCACAAAGTCGATGATCTCGTCGGTCAGCAGATTCGGCTCGATGGAAGAGATGCGGATCCGGTCAATGCCCTCGACCTCATCCAACATGCGGACGACATCGATGAACTTACCGGGTTGATCTTTGCCGTAATCGCCGATGTTCACCCCGGTGAGCACAATCTCGCGGGTGCCTTCGGCGACGAGGCGTTCGGCATTGGCCTGGATGCGGTCCATATTGTCAGAGCGGCTTTTGCCCCGGGCCAGCGGGATCGTACAAAACGAGCACTTGTAGTCGCAACCGTCTTGGATCTTGAGAAAAGAGCGGGTGCGTTCGCCCTGGGAAAAGGCGGGCACAAACTCATTGACCACTTTGATTTCACCGGCGACGACGCGGCCCTCCTGTTCCTTGACAAACTCGTCTACGACCTCAAACATGCGGAATTTTTCCGCCGCGCCGAGGACGAGATCGACCCCGGGAATCCCGGCGATTTCCTGCGGTTTGAGCTGGGCGTAGCACCCCACGACCACAATGTACGCCTCCGGATTGTTCTTGAGGGCTTGCTTGACCACCTTGCGGCATTTTTTATCCGCATTGTCCGTGACCGAGCAGGTATTGATCACGTAGACATCCGCCGCTTCGTGGAAGGGCACCCGGTCGTAACCTTCGCCGGAAAACTGCCGTCCGATGGCGGAGGTTTCCGAAAAGTTGAGTTTGCAACCTAAGGTATAAAGGCCTACTTTTTTCATGGTAAAGGCGGCGAAAGCCGCGGTCTACAAAACGGCGATTTCCTCATCGTCTCGGGAAATCTCCGGTGACGACAAGGAAATCACCTTGCAAAAATACAAAATCGTATTCCGGCAAGCAATGCGCCGGAAGTCGAGTTAGTGCTGCACTGCGAACTGCTTGCTGAAGAGGCGTTCCTGACCATTCTCCACACTGGCGATGTAGGTGCCGGAAGCGAGGTAAGTTGCATCAAAAGCGAGGCGCGCTTCGCCCTGCGGCAAGTAATTTTTCACGAGGCGCTTGACGATATTACCTTGGAGGCTGCGGATGACCAGTTCGTATTCCCCTTCCCATTCCACCGGGAACTCAAACACGACGCGCTGGTGGGCTGGGCTCGGGAAAGCGGTCAGTTCGGCGGCGACCGGTTCGGGCTGTTCTACCGAGACGGGAACCGGCTCAAACAACTGCGATATGTAGGTCCGCTGGACCGAGCTTTGGTTGCCAAAGGTACCGGAGACCCAAACTTCTCCTGGGCGACCGGGACGTTCCTGGGCGTCGCTGTAATCGCCCCAGCGCTGGACGCCCGGACCGGTGATCGGATTGATGCCGGTGCGCAAGATGCCGATGTTGCTGAAACCGGTCTCGTCGACGTAGACGGCGGCGTGTCCGGGGCGGTGGGTCGGACCGGCGTAGTTGAAGGAAATAAAGCTGCGGTTTTCCCCGCTGGTCGCTTGAGAACCGGCATAGGCGATGGCGCCAAACGAGATGTGGTAGTCTGGGAAGGAGATCATCTGGCCGGTGGCTGCGGAGAACGACAGCAGGATGGGATTGACCTGGATCGTTCCGTGGTAGATCGCCGGGATGCCATTGTCGCCCGAGTTCATGACGAATTCGATGCGGCTATTTTCCAGGTAGGAGGACTGGACACGGACATCATTCGTTTCGAGGTCGGTATTGCTGCCTGCTTGGTCCGCGTTGGGCGGGAAGGGGTAGTTGAGGTTCAGCGGGAGGACCACCGGGTTGTCCAGGACGCCATTGTTGGCGATGGTATTCGAGATCCGGAAGATATCGATGGCATTGTTGGTGTTCGTGTGGAGGAAGTAGAACTGCGGGCCGTAGAGGTTGAGCCCACCTTCTACCGGGTGCAGGGAAGCGCGCCCATCAACGGCGTGGAAAGCTGTGGTGAGGGTGGAGGCTCCGGAATATCCGTCGCTTTTGTCGACTTGGAAGATGACGCTGCCTCGGTCGATGTTCGAGGAGCCATCGGAAGCGCGGTTACCGCTGATGAACAATTCGTCGGTGGAGAGGCCGATCTGCGGGTAGTCAATCCACTCGTCAGAGTTCACCGTGGGGCCGGGGATCGTGTAGACGTTCCAGGACCCGGCGGGGTTGTTCGTCTGGGAGAACGCCACGACGATTTGGCTCGAGTTTGAGTTGCTGCCGGAGAGGAAGACGACGACGAAGCGGTCTTCTACGGGATCGTAAACCGTCACCGGATCGAAGGTAAAAAAGCTGATGTTGACCCCCTGGGCGAAGTTGAACAAACTGGAAGTGGTCAGCAGTGACCCGGTGGAGTCGTAGACATTGACCAGCGTGTTGGTGGTGCTGATCATGCGGCCGTCGGCGCCGATGGAGAGGGCGTTGTCGGCGGGGTCGGCGTTGTGGTTGTTCCCGACAAAATTGACGCCTTGGGCGGGAGCAGGCCCGGTGGCGCTGGTTTTGGCGCTGGCCCCTCGGCCCTGAACGGCGTCTCGTTCGGCATTGGCGATGGCCTTGCGGCGCAGGTAATCGTCCTTGCGGGCACTCATCCCGGGGCGATGCACTTTTTGGACGGTTTTCAGAAACGGATTCCAATCTTCCGTTTGCTCACCCAAAACGACGACGCCGGCTTTGGGAATTTCGATGGGAGGATAGGTCCGGATATCATCGGATTGCTGGACCGCTTGCTGTGCAGTAAGGGTCCCGGGCAGGAACAAGATAACCCCGAGCAGCAAGGCCACCAGGGTACTCAATGAAAGTGCGCTTTTTTTCATGGGATCAACGAATGTTCTTTGTATTGCGAAGCAAAAACACTTCTGATAAGGTAACTATTTTTTCCCCGAATGTTCTTTCGGGTAGATGCATGGCGGTGATTTTTTCCGGGTGTGTTGTTGAATTGACATTCGGGAGAATTTTTGCGCCCGCGCTTTGGGGGATGTAACTTTGTAGGGGTAGCGCATTATGCGGACAAATGGATAGGACAATGAAACAGCACTTGAGTAAAATCGCTTTCGCCCTCATCGCCGTGTCGATTCTGATGGGCACAGTAACCGGATGCAAGCGTTCGTCGAAGGAAAAAGAAGGTACGACCGAGGAGGAAACCGGTGAAGTCTCCCTGAAAAATATTCAAAGTGCCGCGGAGGAATGCTCCGGGCTGGGCAGTGGACAGTTCTGCATCGGCGGGATGGATTTTTTAAAGTTGGGCGATTCATTGGTATGGAACAACAATATCGTGCCAAGCGTCGAAGCGGCCATGGTGAAAGACACGGTGTTTGAAGAAATTCGCGAAGCGGAAGGGGGCATACTGGACACAGTCGCCTGGTTCGTGAAGATGGTCACCTACCCGGATGGGATGTTATACCTGGAGCAAGACTTCGAAAATCCACACCTGACCGGGCGCATCCGCATCGAAACGGACCAGTATGCGCATCCCAGCGGACTGAAAGTGGGCAGCCGAGTGAAGGATATCGTCGCAGTATTCAATGAGGTCATCCCGAGTCCTTTTCCCGAGTATGGGGTGATGGAACTGGTGGTGCCCTATTCGAATAAGCGGATGATTTTCCACGTACCACTCGGCGACTATTACCAGCCGGACCGGTTTGATTACGACATATCGGAGATTCCCGAGGACAGCAAGGTGACGCGCATTGTCCTTATGTAAGTGGCTGCGCCCGGAGGATGATTTTTGACTGGGGCAGTTGTTCCACCACGACGGAGGCACCTGTCTGGGCGGTCGGGAACTCATTTTTTTGCAGGACGAATTCGCGGCCGCTTACCTTCCAGATGTATCCCCGTGGGCCTTCACCGTCGACGGGACCGGGTCGGCGGCGGAAGCGTTTGGTGAGGGTGCCGCGCCAAACCACTTTTTTGTCTTGCGCGATTTCGCGTTTTAGATCCCGGAAAAATTTGAAAAAGGCCCATTCGGTGAGGAGGTAGAGTACCCCGTAGCTGAACAAGAACAAGTAATACATGTCGGTGATTTCCAGGAATTCATCGACCAGCCAGGTGATCAGGCCGAGGAGTGCAGCAGCGATCAGGCGGAGATAAATGGCGACCCTGCGAAAGGCGGCGATTTTCGTTTTCAGCAGTTTGCGGTCTTCGTCGGTCAGGCCGATGACCTCTTCCTGCGGCGGAGCGATGGTGATCATGTCGTGTATGTCAGGGTAGGCCGCAAGATACAAATTATTGATGAGGGCGTGGACAACATTGAGCGGCGGTTTAAATTTAATTCTGCGATTTTGCTACCGGATCTTTTTCCGGGAGATGGGTTGCGCCAACTTGGGAAACTTCCGCGCGTCTGGGAAGAAAAGATAGCCTCCTAGCGGAAGCAGATTGCACCCGGGTTACTCGGGTCACAGCGGCAGTCCATGGAATACCGTTGCGATCACAATTTTTAATCGGATCACTATCCGTGACCGGCATTCTATTTGGAACCGTACGGCTGATTGGGATGGCGCAGCTTAGCGCAGCAGAGGATGAATGGGGGAGTACAATGCAGCGGCTTGGATCAGCCCGATTACATCTTGTCTTGCATGTGCTTTAGTTCCTGAGAGAGCAATTCCCGGGCGCGGAAAAGCTGGGCTTTGACCGTACCGAGGGGCAATTCCAATTCTTTGGCCACTTCTTCGTAGGACAATTCCTGAAAATAGCGGAGCTCCACTAAGCGCTTGTACTTGGCCGGCAGATTGGAAACGGCCATTTTGAGGTATTCTTTGCGCTGCTTTTTCAGCATAACCTCATTGGGATTCAGGTTGGGATCCCGAATGTCAAAGGTCATCGAGTCGCCATCGTCGTTTTCGTACGGATTGTCGATGGAGACGGTTTGGATGCGCTTTTTCCGGATAAAATCGATGCAATTGTTGGTGGCGATGCGAAATAGCCAGGTGGAGAAGGCGTATTTCGAATCAAACTTGTGGAGGGAATTGAAAGCTTTGGCAAAGGCTTCTTGGGTCAAGTCTTCCGCGTCATCGGAATTGTTGACCATCTTTAGCAGCATGTAGTAGACCGACTTGCGGTACTTCGACAACAGCTTTTCGTACGCTTTGGGATCGTTTTTCTTCGCCCGTTTGACGAGTTCCAAGTCGTCCAGGGTATTTTTGGAAGCTTCTCCCATCAGATTATTTTCCTCTCCATTTAGGTTTGAGTATCAGGCTCGCCGGGACCAGAATCAAAAGATACAGCAGGTACATTACCTCTAACAGCGGGATCAGAAGTGCGATCTGCCGGGGCAATTTGAACCGATAACCTCGGGTCAAAAGCCAACTTCCCGTACCGTAACGCAGGATGATTAATCCCCACAATTCCGCTTCCAGCGGCCATTTACTACAAAGAACAATGCCTAAAGATAAGTAAAATATTCCTAGTGCGGCGTTGAGGGCAAACAAAATTAATTGGGTTGGGACCTGGTAGCTGGTTCCGGCACTCAAGTGCCTGATTTTCTGGTGCCACCAGCTTTTCCAATCCGGCGGTGCTTCCGACCAGGTGCGGGTACCCGGTTCAGTCATCCAGCCCGTACGCGCGGTACGGGCGTGGCGGTCAATCAGCAGGTCGTCATCCCCGGATAACCGGTCCGCAATGGGGGTCATGCCGCCGGCCCGCTGGTAAAATTCTCGGGTGTAGCCGAGGTTGCGGCCCACGCCCATGTAGGGATAGCCCCAGGACGCCAACCCCAGGTAGGTCAGCGCAGTGAGATGGGTCTCATACTGGACCAAGTAATTCAGCAAGTGGATTCGGCGGCGGTAGAGTCCGAGTCCCAGGACGACTTCGTAGCCCCGAGCAAATTGTTTGCCCAAGCCGTGTAGCCAGGATGTTTCCGGAAGGCAATCGGCGTCGGTAAAGGCCAGGTGGGGGTATTTTGCTGCTTGAATGCCCTGTTCGAGGGCCCACTTTTTGCCCGTCCAGCCAGCGGGCAGTTCATAAATCGTGTGTACACGCAGGTGGCCATCGGGGCGGGCCCTAGCGATGACTTCCGAATCGTCGCGACAGCGGTCCAGTACCAGAATCACCTCGTAGGGTGCGGGATAGTCCTGGTCCCGGAGTGCATCGAGCAGCGCCGGAAGATTGTGGGCTTCATCCTTTGCGGCAATTACCACTGAGAGGGGGGGGCATGCAACCGGGTTGGCTCCCCGGTCTCGCCGCCGGGCAAATCTCCATTGCCCCATCACCAAGAATGCCAGGGGCAACAAACTCAACGCGGATGCTGCGAACAGTAACACGCTGCAAATTACGAATTTCCCACAGGCGGGAGAATTTCCAATTGCTCGATTTCCAATTTCCAATTTGCCCGTCGTGAACGCGCGGCCTACAATCGACGAAAAGGGATCTCAACCCAAATCCTTCCCGTAGACGCATTCAAATTTATCAATTTGAACACCGCGCGGCGGAGGCTGAATTTCATTTCCCGCGCCCTTCGACCATGACCAGTACGGTGTAGATCAGGATTTTCACGTCCAGGAAAAGGGAAATGTTTTCGATGTAGAGGATGTCATAGGTCATGCGCTCGATCATTTCCTCGACATTTGAAGCGTAGCCGTATTTGACCTGTCCCCAGGACGTGATGCCGGGGCGCACCCGGTGCAAATGCCGGTAGTGAGGGGCAGTTTGTACGATCTGATCGATGAAAAATTCCCGTTCGGGGCGCGGTCCCACGATGCTCATGTCGCCCTTGAGGACGTTCCAGAACTGGGGGAATTCGTCGAGGCGGGTCTTGCGCAGGATGCGGCCGACTTTGGTGATGCGAGGATCGCGCTCCTGGGAAAGGGCGGGCCCGAACTTTTCGGCGTCGGTCCGCATGGTGCGGTATTTGATGATGCGGAAGGGCTTGCCCCACTTGCCAATGCGTTCTTGCCGGTAAAAAATCGGGCCTTTGGAGTCGGATTTTACGGCGATGGCGAGGACGAGATAGAGCGGCGAGAGCACGATCAGCATGAACAGGGACACGCTGATGTCAAAGGTGCGTTTGATGAAGACCTCGGTATTGGAAAGGATGCGGGGATTGATCTCGATGAGGGGCGAGCCGAGTAGGTGGGTGGTTTTGACCCGGCCCAGGATGTAGTCGTAGATTCCGGGGACGATTTTGATGCGGGCGCGGGTGCTTTCCAGCAAGTCCACCACCTCGATGATGCGGTCCTTGTCTTCTTTGTCCAGGGCAATGATCACTTCCTCGATGCCGCGGGCATTGATCACTTCGTGCATTCGACCAATTTCACCGTAATGCTTGAGTTTGCCGTAGAAACGGTTGTCTTTGGCTTCGGGCAAGGACAGAAAGCCGGTGAACTTGAAGCCCAGAGACCAACTCCGATTTTCCAATTCCTGCCAGACCCGAAAGGCTTCTTCGCCACAGCCGATGATCAGGGTGGGGAAACCAATTTTGCGTTTCCGCAGCCGCAAATTCGTGTTGGTAGAAATGAGGAAATGCACTGCACTGATCGCGCTGAACTGGATCAAAAAGTAGTAGATGTAAAAGCGGTAGGAGGAAGTATTGGGAATGGGATCGTCTAGGAAAATGAAGAAAAAGATGAAGAGCACCCCCGCAAGCGTAAACTTAAAGACCTGGATGATTTCCCGCAGGCGGGATTTCCGGTAGGGATCGGTGTACAGCCCCGCCAGTGCGTACAAAAAGATCCAATACAGGGAGATGATTGTCGCCGGCACCAACTGCATGAAGAACTTTTCGTCGGTGTAGGCAAAGGTATCGCTCTCAAAGACGAACCGCCGCATCAGGAAAAAGATCATCCAGGCTCCGTACGAAACGAGCAGATCCAGCAGCAAATATTGAAGAGCCTTTAGGGTGCGGTTCACGGTCTATCTCTCGCGAATGAGTCGAATATCGTCGAGGTAAATATAGCCATCATTCCCTTCACCGTCGGCACGCAACCAAATCCAAAAGTTGGCGATGTCGCCACTCAGGTTCAAAATGTTGCGCGTCTGTTCGATTAGGTGAATGTAAATCGTGTTCCAGTCTTCTTTCGGGGTGATGGTCACCACCGATTCGGGAAATAGCCCGCTGATATTTTGGTATACCAGCCCGACTTCCAGCGGAACGGAGTTTTTGTAGGTGATCTCGAGGTAGACGTCTTTCGATTTGTCCAATTGGAAAGGCGTGGAGTTGATGGCTTCAAACCAGCGATCATCCGGCCCGAAATTCACAAAGCCCGAAGAATTGCCCCGAAAGACTTCGGTGGTCGAGAGCCGCACAAAGGTGCTGTCAAGCTCGATGAGGCTGGAATTGAACGGCACGAGGTCGATTAGACCGCCATCAAATCGCTCGTAGACCGGCGCCAGATAGCGTTCTTCTTCCACATAACGGACTTCGGGTTCCACGACAAAGGTATCGCCCGGCGTAAGGTCCAGGGTAAATTCGATCCGGTCCCAGAAAGGGTAGGGGAGGTGAAAAGACGACTGTCCGGTTTCGTGGATGCCGGCATCGATAAAAAAGTCATTGTTTTCCAGGTTGATGACCGGAATCGCGACCCAGTTGCTGTCTTCGACCGGATTGACGGGATATATGCCTTGCAGGAAGCCACCTTGGTAGAGCCAGACGTCCCGGATGCCGATGTTGCTGGTAAAGGTCGAGTTGTCGTCCAGAATCACCCGCGGATTGCGGAATTCCAGGTAGGCAGGGATGTCCTCCGGCCGGTCAAACGGAGAACAACCACTGAAGGAAATCGCAAAGAGACAAGTCACTAAGGTGATCAGACGATGCATAACTGGTTGATTTTCTCTACGATGAGGTGGGCGCAGTCGAGCGCAGCCACCGCTTCATCGAGGGTCACGGGGGGAGTGGAATCGGTGCGGATCGCCTCGGCAAATTCTTCGAGCTCCAGCTTGATCGAGTTGACCGCTTCGACCGGCGGGAGTTCCATGCGGAGGTACTTGGTCTGATCTCCGGCCTGGAACTCAAACATGAGGTCGTCGGGGGCGGGCCGTTCGTCGGCGTCGTTGATGTGGAGGATTTCGGTCTTTTTGGCGAGGAAATCCACCGACAGATACGCGTTGCGCTGGAAGATCCGCATCTTGCGCATGTTTTTCAGGGAAATGCGGCTGGCGGTCAGGTTGGCCACGCAGCCGTTGTCGAATTCGATGCGGGCATTGGCGATGTCCGGGGTATCGCTGACCACAGCTACGCCACTGGCGCTGATTTTTTTGACGCCAAATTTTACCACGCTGAGGACGACATCGATGTCGTGGATCATCAGATCGAGCACGACCGAAACGTCGGTGCCCCGGGGATTCCACTGGGCGAGGCGGTGGGCTTCGATGAACATGGGCTGGATGTCTTTGCCGCGCAGGGCGAGGAAAGCGGGGTTGAAGCGCTCGACGTGGCCGACCTGGACCTTGACGCCGGCCTCGCGGGCGAGGGCCATCAGTTTCCGGGCCTCTTCTACCGTAGCGGTGACCGGCTTTTCGATGAACACGTGCTTGAAGCGCTTCATGGCTTGCTTGGCGAGGTCGTGGTGGGTGCTGGTGGGCGTGACGATATCCACAGCCTCCACGGCATCCATGAGGGCAATGGGGTCTTCCCACGCCTGGACCTCATATTCGGCGGATTTTTCGGCGGCGCGCACGGGGTCTGCGTCGTAGATGCCGACAATCTCGAATTCGGGGATCTGTTTGAGCAATTTCAGGTGGATATTGCCCAAGTGTCCCACTCCCAATAAGCCAATCTTGATCATACTACCGGTGTTTCATTCTTCTGCGGCAAAAATAAGACAAGCGCAGCGAATGTGAAATGCAATTGTCTCCACACAATTGCACAGTTGTCGAGCACGTTGTTCAATTTTCAAGGGACGCTTCACTTAATTTCCCGGGGGAGATTTTTCAATCGCCAATGAACTGCGAGGGAGTGGCAATCGATTAATTGGAAATTGATTGATTGGAAATTCTCCATCCCATTTAAGCATTGAATTTCAGTAAGTTGTAAATTTTTTCCGTTACCCAGAGAGATTTTTTTCCATGGGCCCCGGAAAAATAGTCTGCATATTGTAATCGTTGACAAAAACGTTGACGTCGAAACAAGATATACGTAAAGATGCGCTATAGATAATTACCTGATTGACGATGAACACACCGGCGCAAGCCCATCTGCTCAGAAACAGCTTTGCAAAAACGGTCCCATTAGGGGCCGTCGCCGTTTTTGGGAGGATCGGTTCGACGGCCCAAGAGCCTTTTCCGAATCCACCGCAGCAGCGCCGCTCCCCGAAACCCAATCGATACGAACAAGGCCAGTATCACCGCAATGGGGATCGAGTTGTCCATCAAGAAGTTGTATATGGCAAGTGCATCGCCCACGTCTCCAAATATCCTGATCCAGCGGTGATTTTTCAAACCAGTCGCCGGGTCCACCCGCAAAACATTGCTCCGTCCGGTCGATTGTCAACTTGATTTCGTATTTTCGACCCTTTACAATTCTCTAACATTGGCCAAGGAAACCCAAAAATCCACCGTTAAAGGCAGCGCATTTGAATGGCGGTTGATCCGGCGCATCCTCTCGTATACGGGAGCGTACCGTTTGCAATTCGCCTTGGCCTTGTTGTTTACGATCCTGGGGGCATTGCTGGCGCCGGTAGTGCCTTACCTTTTTCAGTATGTCCTGGACAATCCCACCGTACGCGGTGACGTGAGCGGGGTGCGCTTTTGGATCCTGGTGATTTTGGGTGTGCTGGTGCTGCGTTCCGTGATCATGTACGTGCAAACGATGCTCACTGGATGGCTGGGCCAAAGCGTGATCCGCGACATTCGCATCCAGGTGTATCGCCACATCACCCGGATGCGCGCGAAGTATTTTGACCAAAATCCCGTCGGAATGCTGCAAACCCGGACCATATCCGATGTCGAGGTGCTAAATGACGTATTCAGCAATGGCTTGGTCAGTATCATGGGTGAATTGCTCACCCTGGTGACGATTTTTACGATCATGATGGTCGTGAGTTGGAAACTGACCCTGGTGATATTGATTACGCTGCCTTTGCTGCTCGGTGCGACCATCGTCTTTAAAAACACCATCAAAGCTGCTTTTCAGGGAGTGCGCAAATACGTGAGTGAGATGAACTCGTTTTTGCAGGAGCACATCACCGGGATGCTGGTGATTCAGATTTTTAACCGGGAAAAGGTCGAATACGACCGCTTCGACGACATCAATGGGAAGCACCGCGACGCCAACCTCAAGTCCGTCCTCGCCTACAGCATCTTTTTTCCTACCGTCGAAATCATTACCGCTCTGGCCACGGCATTGTTGGTCTGGTACGGTGTCGGGCGGGTGCTGGACGGGGTGATTACCTTCGGTGCTCTGGTGGCATTTCTGATGTACATTAACATGTTTTTCCGCCCGATTCGGATGCTCGCCGACCGCTTCAATACCTTGCAGTTGGGCATGGTGAGCGCCGAGCGCATTTTCAAAGTACTCGACACTGAAGACCGCATTGAAGATACGGGCACTCGGACCGAAATTCAGGGCCAGGACGGACCGTTGAATATCGCCTTTCGCAAGGTGTGGTTTGCCTACAATGAGCAGGACTGGGTGCTGAAGGACATCAGTTTTGATGTGAAAGCGGGCAAAAAAGTCGCGCTGGTCGGCTCGACCGGTGCGGGAAAGACCACCATCATCAATCTACTTTCCCGCCTCTACGAGATCAACCGTGGCCGGATCTGCATCAATGACGTGGACATCACCGAGCTCAAGCTGGAGAAGCTGCGGAGCCTGATCGGCTTGGTTTTGCAGGATGTCTTCCTGTTCTCCGGATCAATCTACGACAACATCACGCTGAACAATCCAAACATCCCCCGGGAGCAAGTACAGAAAGCCGCTGCCTACGTGGGAGCGGATCGCTTTATATCCCAGTTGCCGGGCGGCTACGACTACAATGTGCAGGAACGCGGCGCGACCCTTTCCGCCGGACAGCGCCAATTGATCGCTTTTGCGCGCGTGCTGGTCTACGATCCGAGCATTCTCATTTTGGATGAAGCGACCTCGAGCATCGACACCGAGTCGGAAGAACTGATCCAGCACGCCATCGAAAAGGTCATGGCGGGCCGGACCTCAATCATTATTGCCCACCGCCTTTCCACCATCCAAAAGGCCGACCAAATCCTGGTCATGGACAAAGGCGAAATCATGGAGCGGGGCAATCACCAGGAATTGTTGGAGCAGGACGGGATCTACAAGCGACTTTACCTGTTGCAATTTGCCGAGCGGCAATTCGCCAAATGAGCCACCTTGAAGGCTGTGCAAATTTAATCCCGTGATTTTACGGTGGCATCTTTTCCGCTATTTTCTCGCCTGTAGCTCTGGCTATGGACGCCAAAATGAACTCCGATGGACAAAAAAATCTGCGCTGGCAAATTTCACCAACCAATTTTAAACCACCTTTTGTACCTCTCGGTTTCCTTTGCCGGATGGGCAAACGATAACGATTGTCCCACGAATTGTGGGGGCGATCTTCCAGGCTGATATGATTGTCGTTTGCCTCCCCCGATTTTGCCACCCACGAATCGGGGCAGAATTCGTATATTCGAGCACCGAAAAGTTTGATAACCCACATGTTCAATACCGTAAAAACACTTCCTTTTCTTGCTCTTGCCGCCCTCCTGGTCTTCGGATCCTGCAAAGATGATCCGCCCACTTTTCCCAATGAGATCACTTCCGCGTACTATTTCCAAATCGTGATCGATGGGGACACAACCACTTACCAGGAAGGCATCAACGATTACGGCAATATCGTCGGTGATTTCTGGGGCGGTCCAGTGCCTTCCGGGTACCAGTACGCGCCCTTTACCTGCATCGCCTCCGCCGAGGCCATCGCGAATACCACTCCGGAAAACCTCGCCCAATCCGGTGCGGTCGCCATCTTGATCAATACGCCCGATGTGCGCAATACCTTCGCCGAATACTCGGTTTTACCGACTACGGGCGACAAAGGCATCGGACTGCTGGCCCGGACGACGGTCGACAGCGCCGTCGCGGGTGGATTTGTGAGCTGGTTTGACGCCAATGGTACCGAGTTCAATACCAACAACGGCACCCAAAGCAACGCCAGTTTTGTTGTGACCGAAGTGACCGATCAAGAAGACCAAACCCGCGCGGTGCCTACCTACAAAACCGTCGCGCTCACCTTCAGTTGCACCCTGTACGATGAGAATGGCAATGCGCGTCAGGCGAGCGGTCGCGCCCGCGGACGAATGGTGGCTTGGCAATGACCTGGCGCTGGACTCTGTAAGCTTTGTGACAGTCTGTTTGTCCCCTTTGCGCTTATTTGAGTATATTAAACGCTGAACGCGTGAAGTCCATTTTCACCATATCGATCATCCTGGGATTTCTAGTCATTGTACTTGAACCCATCGGTCCGTATTTAGAATACGCGCTGAACCGCGACTTCATCGTCAACAACTATTGCGGCAATGTGGAACGGCCGGAAATGAAATGTAACGGATCTTGTTACCTCATGAGCCGTCTCCAGGAAAAGGCCCCATCTCCCGCCTCATCCGACGCAGTTGAGTTGGGCAGCGGCATTGACATATTGTTGCTGGCCCCGGAACTGGATACCTGGGAAGCATTTGCGCAACTTGAGCACCGTATAACTGCGCCCGGAAGCTTTCTCAAGTCTATCTGGGATGATCCCCCCACGGCGCCTCCCCCGCGTCGGGTATTTTCCTGAATCATACTTTTTCCGTAAAGCTGACCGGAGATAACGCTCCAGATTTGGCAACGGACGATCCGGGTAGCCGAGCGCGTACCCTTCCTCAGTTTGCACACTTTACTAATTCATCATACAGATATAAAATGTCTTCGAAATACAACTCCTTCGCACGCTATTTCTTGTTTCTTAGTGCCTTTGCCTTGATTTTTTCTGCTACCGGTTGCGGTAAAGAAGAAGGATGTACCGATCCCAATTCGCTGAACTTCAGTCCGACCGCGGAGGTGGATGACGGTACCTGCGAATACCCCCAGGTGGGCAATTTAAAACTGCATTTCCACGCCAAAGCTGGTTCTTCCAATTTGACGCTGGGCAGTGAATTGACCGACGCTGATGGTCGCAAAATCCAGTTCAACGTCGCCCGTTTTTACATTTCGAACATTCGCCTGCACCAAGACGGCGGTGGCATGCTGCCGCTGACCGACACCTACGTACAAGTGAATGCCAGCACAATGGAATATGCGATTGATTTTGCGATTCCATCGGGCCACTACCATGGCATCATGTTTGACGTCGGAGTAGACGACGCCGCCAACACCGGTGATCCCTCGCTCTGGCCGACGGGACACCCGCTGTCCTCGACCAATCCTACTTTTGACCACTGGTCCTGGGCTACGGGTTACAAGTTCCTGCGCCTCGAAGGGTTGGTTGATACCACCGCGGCGATGAACGCAACCGCCAACGCCGAATTTATTTACCACGTGGGGCTGGGCTACAACCGCCGCACCGTGGACATCGAGCAGCACTTCAACGTTGAATTCAACTCCACGCCGACCGTTCACCTGGATGTGGATTGGCTGGACTTCCTGGAGAATGTCGACCTCACTACGCAGTTGAACACAGTTACGATGAATGACTCCGCGCTGGCCGCCACGATCATCAATCGTGTCCCCACCGCGATAGTTGCCGAATAAATCACGGGAAGCGGAGCAATTCTCTAAGGGACTGCTCCGTTTTTGCCGTATCCATTTACATCGGGTACTTGCCCGCTTGAATTGAGAAGCCATTATGAAAAACAGAACATCACTATTCCTTGCCGTATTGTTGATGCTCAGTGCGACCTTCATTGCGGGTTGCAAAGATAGAGATGACCCCGATGCTACCGGAACGGTCCAATTGCGCATCGTTCCGACCTTCAACGGAAACGATTTTTCCCTTGGCCAGACCTACGCCGGCCGCGACGGACGGGCTTATCGCCTGACTTTTTTGCGGTATTACCTCAGCAATCTTTTCCTGACGAAAGCGGACAACACGACCGAGTTGCTTGCCGATGTCGCTTTGATCGATGAAGGAAGCACGGATACCCGGACGGTTTCCGCCCAAATTAAAGTCGGCGAATACACCGGGATCAGTTACGGTCTGGGCCTGGATGCTGATCGCAATGGCATGGACCCGGCCACCTTTGAGGCAGAGCACCCCCAGGCGGATGTGAGCATGTATTGGACCTGGGCCACCAAGTACATCTTCCTCAAGTACGAAGGGGAAACCGATGCCTCGGGAACCGGAGGATCATCAAACCAAACCTACTTCTTCCACGTGGGGGGTGACCAATATTACACTCCCGTCAGCGAAACCCAGACGATTACCGTGGTTGAGGACGAGACGGTCACGATCAACATTGCCCTGGATTACGACCGTTTTCTGAACGGAATCAATGATTACATCGATGTCAGCGTGGACAATGCTACCCACACGATGGACAATATGCCGCTGGCCAATCGTGTGATCGCGAACTGGGCGGACATGGCAAATGAATAAGTATACTCGCGCAGAAAGATGAGTGGGAACCGGTCGAGCGTACCTTGCCTTGGAGCTGGCCGATTTTGGCCGAAGCCGGGCAAGCGTGTTCGGCCGGTTCTTTTTTTGCCGCTGCTGCTCGCCCTGTTGTTCTGGGGATGTGAGCCGGCCCAGCCCTTCCTACCCGCGAGTGATGTCTACCGCGTGGACCTTCCCGCCGGATTTCCGGAAATGCCGGTAATCCCGGGCAATGAACTCACCCAGTCCCGGGTGGAACTCGGAAAATTGCTGTTTTTTGATCCGGCGATGAGTCGGGACCGCACGATTTCTTGCGGTTCCTGCCACTTCCAGGAGTACGGATTTTCCGATCCGGTGCCGCTCTCGATTGGAGTCGATGGGCGCAAAAGTTTGCGCAATTCCTCGCCCCTGGTCAACCTTGCCTGGCGGGAATCCTTCTTTCGGGACGGCGGGGTACGGACCTTGGAACTGCAAGTGCTTGCCCCAATCACCGACCACTTGGAAATGGATTTTACCATTCAGGGAGCGGTTGAGCGGATGAAGGAAAACCCCCAATACGTGCAGCTATCCCGGGCGGCGTACGGCAGGGAACCGGACGCATTTGTCCTCACCCGTGCGATTTCCGCCTACGAACGTACGCTGATCAGCGGAAATTCCCGTTACGACCGCTACACGAATTACGGTGAGTCCGTGCTGACCGCCCAGGAATTGCGGGGCATGGAACTGTTTTTCAGTGAACGCACCAATTGTGGCGGTTGCCACGGGGGATTCAACCTCAGCAATGAGGAATTTGCAAACAACGGGCGCTACGTCGCCGGGGCCGACTCGGGGCGGATGCGGGTGACACAGTTCGAAGGCGACCGCGGCCGGTTCAAAGTGCCTACCTTGCGCAACATTGCGGAAACCTTTCCCTACATGTCCGATGGCGAGCTCGCAACGCTGGACGATGTCGTAGAGCACTACCGCACGGGCATCGTCCCCCATCCCAATTTGAGCCCCTTGATTCCCGCCGAGGGAATTTCCATCACCGACTCCGAGAAAGCAGATCTGGTCGCTTTTCTTGGGACATTCAGTGACGCGGAGTTTCTCGGGAAATGATCACTTCGCCGCCAGCTTGTCCATCCGCCCATCGTATTGCGGGGCCATCACCGACCAGTCGTAGCCCGCGACCCATTCCCGGACTGGCAGTTCCGGCCCCGATTCGGCCAGACATTTCCGCAACTTTCGTTTGAATTCCGCCTCGGTGGCGTAGAGCACCGATTTCCGCATGGCGGTAGGCACGTGCATGGGGTAGGCGAGGCGGTCCGGAAGCAGCGGGAAGGCGCCGCAATACATCGCTTCCACCACGCTGCCGCCGAAGAAATCTTGTTGTGAGGTGACCGGTAAAATATCCGCTTGCTGCAACAGGGCGGCGTATTCGGCGAAATCCGCGACGTAGCCCCAACGAACGAGGTGTCTGCGCAATTGTTCTTTTGCCCGGCCAAAAGCGGGCGGTACTCTGCGGTATTTTTCCCCGACCACCGCCAGCCGAAAGTCGTATCCTTCCTCTGCCAGTTCCCCCACCGTCCGAAAAAAAGCTTCCGGCCCTTTGTCGTACTCCCAGCGGTGGTTCCAGAGCAGCAAGGGCGGGCCAGGGGGCATCTGCGGGCCCCTCACCGCGTTGAAACGCCGCAGGTCCAGGCCCAGCGGCAGCACCTCACATTTTTCCGCCAAGCCCGCAAGCTGTTCCTGCTCGCGGTAATCGGGAAATGCGCCCAGGAAAGCCGGCAACGCCCCGAGAAAGCTGTCCCGGTTGTAGGGGGAATTGAAAAAGACGCGGTCTGCCGCCAGCGCCGTCGTAAAGTTCAGGAAGGAATAATGGTTGTCCCGTTTGAGGTGCGGATCAGGGTCATCCGGGGACCAGGGGTACGCCAATTGGTTTTCGTGAAAGTAGACCGCTACTGGGATATTTGCCAGATAGCTGCGGGCCAGGCCCAGAAAGGCCGCGAGGTCCAGCATATCGGTAGTGAGGAGCAGATCCGGCCGGAAACCACTCTCTGCCAGTTGGCGGGCCAGGGTGACCGCACCGCCGTGCATGCGCCATTTCCAGTGGCGACCGGGCAAGCCAAAAATCCGAATCTCGTGGTGGCTGTGGCGTTGCCAGCCTTCGGCCCATTGGCGGTGGGAACCGCCCAAAAATGGTTCCAGGAGCGCAATTTTCATGTTGGAAGCGGAAAGAAGGGCATAGTAGAATTGCGGATTGAGTTTCAACCACCGCTCACCGGGCGCATTTCATGCATTTTACACTGTCGGGCAGGAAATAGAGCCGTTCGTATTGAATCTCGTTTTTGCAACGCACGCACCGACCGAAATCGGGGCTGCCCAAGCGGGCCAAATTGTCCTGCATCCGGGCCAGTTTGGCTTGCGCTTCGCGCAGAGCAGCTTCATTGACGCTTTTGTTGTTGATGGCGTCCATGCGGGAAAGGCGCCCCACGGCATTGCTCAACTCGATGGGCTGGGTCAGGTCCCGTAAATCGGCAATGTCGCGCTCGGTGCGCTGGATGATCTTTTCGATGCGGACTTTGAGTTCCCGCATTTTTTCCTCGGTCATGGTGTAAGATAGGAAAAATGCCGGGTTCACTGCGTTTCGAGGAACCGCGCCACCCGCAGGGCCACATTTTCCCGCACATCGACCCAGAACATGTTGTAGTCGGCGATGTGAAAATTGTGCCCCCAGATCAACCAACTGCCGGGAACTTTGGGCTTGGTCGACCAGAGGTAGCTGTCCCGGACTTGGGCACGCAAGCGTTGGGGGTAAGGCTGCTTGTAGTTGGCGGCGATCACCCCGCGGTGCGCCTCGGTGGGGGAGGGAACGGTATCGGTCCGCCAGGTGACCGGATTGACGCAGACGGCATTGCGGAAGAAGTGGGGATCATCCGGTGCGTGGCCCCATTTGATGGTACACCATGAGCTAAAGCAACCGGTCGCTTCCGGGGTGGAGCAGGGCGGGAGGGTGGCAAAGGTGTCTTGCCGTACTGGCCAGCCCACGAGGTAGGCGGTGATCAGTTGTTGGCGCGTTGCCGTCGGCTCAATTTCCTCGCGGATGAGGCGGATCGCGTGGGCGCTCCCCTGGCTGTGGCCAGCAATTAGAAAGGGACGGCCTTGGTTTTCGTACTTCAGGTAATGGCGAAAAGCGGCTCGGACGTCGCGGTAGGCCAGTACGTAGGCGGTATCGGCAGCGCCCGGATTTTCTGTAGCGAGGAATCCTCCGTAAGTCATTTGCCGGTAGCGGGGGGCGTATATCCGGCCGATCCCGTTGAAGATGCTGGCTTGGTGGCGTATGGCGGAGTTTTCGGTTTGCCGGTTCAGCTTTTCGTCCTTTAGATCGGCGTTCCAGGCCTTTTTGCTGAAAAAAGTGGTGGGATGGACGAAAAATACATCCACCGCGGCGCCAGCTTGCCGATTGTGAAAGTCGGTTCCGGGAACGGAATCGGCACGGTCCGCTTTGGCGGGGTGGGCGGCCCAATGTTCCAACTGCGCGTAGTCGGGGGGCGCGGGCACCGGGGCGGCTGCAAAAGGAATTGGGGGGCATTTGAAACTGCGGCAACCCGATGCCAGTAACAGCAGCAGCCCAATTCCAGGAAAAAAGTAGCGGGTCAACATAAGCGAGGAAATTTTCGGGAGTAAAATTAAAGATCTCAGCGGCAGAAAAAAAGGGCGCGAAACGGGCGTTTCGCAACCCTTGAAATTATAATACGGAATTAATGTTCGGTAAAAATCGGCTTTTATTTTTGGGCCGATGGGTCGTTAGTCTGGGTTAGACAATGGTCGCTCATTTAATGAAAGGAATCTCAAATGTCGTTGAGAAACTGGAGGCAATATCGCAGGAATCTGATTTCAAGCGGAGTACGCTTCTCCCCAGTAGAATCTGGATAATTGGAAAATCGTAGGGATAAGTGTACAAATTGTTCTCGCAGGATTGCCGCATCCCACTTGAGGGGGCCTTTCCGACCAACTTTTCCCCGAAATCTCCGGCCGTTTACCGCTGCCCACGGGCCGTTGCGGAGGTGGTTTACCATTGGGAATATTCTGGTGGTCCGATACTACTCCGGAGCCATTTCGGCCACGACAGCATCGAGCAGACCGGCACCGTAGCAACCGGCTGGCGTCTGAAATCCGACTTTGCAATCGCCATTGGCCGCCCGCTGGGCGAGGTGCAAAGCAGCGGCGGCGGTGAGGCTATAGCCTTCGGGGCAGGTGAAGTGATGGACTTCCTCCTGCCCGGATGCGTTGCGTACGCGGCCCCAAATCAAGCTGCGGCCTTTGCGGCGGGTTTCGGCGCTGGGGCCGGGCGGACGGCTATCGATTCGTTTCTGGGCGCGCCGGCGGAACCAGCCCGTACGCAGAAGGGGAGCCATCCAGCCGCTCATGCGCAGCCGTTTGCCGAGCGGGGGCGGCAGTACCGTGTAGGTAGCGATGTTGGGGATCTCGGTGGTGTAATACGCGGTCGATACATCGCCCCAGGGAATGCCAAATGCCGTCCTTGGCCCTTTTCCGTAGTCAATGGTGATCTCGCGCTTGCCGGGCCGAACCGGGGTGATTCGACCCTGGCGGCGAATCAGATTGGGTTCCCCCATGCTGCGGACCATCGTGGTGGCCGTGCCCCGGGAGACGCCACCTCCCGATTTAAAAGCGAGTTCCAATTCTTGCGCATCCGGAAGGCGCGCTTTCAGCAGCGCGGCCATGCAATCGGTCGGAACTACGTCGAAGCCGGCTCCGGGAAGTAGCATGATGCCTTTCTCCTGGGCTCGACGGTCCAGTTGGGCGACACCTTCAAACACTTCGATTTCGCCGGTGATGTCCAGGTAGTGGGTCTGGGTACGCAGGCAGGCAGCCGTCATGGCCCGGTAGGTATCGACGAAGGGGCCAGCGGCGTGCAAGACGACTTTGCCCCGGGAAAGGAGGGCGTCGAGCTCCGTGGCATTGTCCAGGGAAACCGCCGCGTGGGGGTGGCCCGTGGCCGCGGCGATGGCCTTGACCTTTTCCGGATTCCGTCCCGAGAGAATCAAGGGAACGCCTTTTTCCGCCGCCAATTCGGCGATGAGTTTGCCCGTGTAACCGTAACTGCCGTAAAGTATGATCGAAGCTGCTTCCATAAGGTGCCTATTGTGTACTCGTCAAAATAAGCAGCCGAGGCGGTTCGGTGCAAAGAATTCTCGCGGTCGACCGGTAAACCGGCCCTAAACGTTGATTTTTTACCGAATTCCCGGGCTTCGGCTTATCTTTGCCCAAATTGAGTTGCACTGCATGAAATTTTTCGAACCGATTCGCTTGGCCGCTGCGGCCGAACTCCTGGGATGCGCTTTTGTGGGCGATCCCGACCACCTGGTACTGGGCATGAATGAGATCCACCGGGTGGAAGCCGGTGACCTCTGTTTCGTCGATTACCACAAATACTACGACAAGGCGCTGAATTCGGCGGCAACAACCATCCTGATCGACCAAGAAGTAGCCCCGCCGGAAGGCAAAGGCTTGCTGGTGAGTGACGACCCGTTTCGCGATTTTAACCGAATGGCCGCGCACTTTCAGCCGCGCCGCCCGCTCGATACGGTGGGCAACGGCACGCTGCCGGAGGACTTGATCCTGGGCCAAAACGCCGTGCTGGGCGCAAATGTCAGCATCGGCCCGGGCGTAGAGATTGGCCACAATGCGGTGATCGGCTCGGATGTGGTCATTGGCGAAGGCACTCTCATCCACGCCAATGTCACCATCTACGACCACACGATCATCGGCAAGCACTGCACCATCAATGCCGGTGCGGTCATCGGCAGTGAGGCCTTTTACTACAAAAAACGCAATTATGGCCGGGACAAGATGCTCAGTGTGGGCCGGGTCATCCTCGAAGACCACGTGGACATCGGCGCGGGATGTACGATTGACCGGGGCGTCAGCCACGATACGGTCATCGGAGAGCACACCAAGCTGGACAATCTGGTGCAGGTAGGTCACGATACCGTCATCGGCAAGCGCTGTGTGATCGCGGCCCAAGTGGGCATCGCCGGGGTGGTGACCATCGAAGACGAGGTCAATCTCTGGGGCCAAGTCGGGGTGGTGCAGGATCTGACCATCGGGAAGGGAGCTTCTTTGATGGGCAAAACCGGGGTTATGAGTTCGCTGGAAGGGGGGAAAACCTACGGGGGAATCATTGCCGACGACGCACGGAATTTCCTGCGCAAAGAGGCCGCCGCGCGCCGCATGCTCGATCTGTTACCGAAATTGGAAGCTTTGCTCAAGGAAAATGAAAAAGGTCACTAGCCGGATCATCGCGTATTTCCTGCAGGGGATCATCGTCGTGGTGCCCCTGGTCGCGCTGTACCTGGTTGGGAGGTACGTGTACGATCTGCTGGCCGAGTACCAGTTGTTTGGCAGCGTCTGGCTCACACTGGGGATCATCATCGGGGGAGTATTGTTGATCGGCTACTTTGCGCGGAACGTATTTTTTCGGCCCCTCTTCTTTCTGTTTGAAGATGTCCTGACCCGTGCCCCGGGCATCAAATTTGTCTATTCGTCGATCAAAGATCTGATGGAAGCCTTTGTGGGGGAAAAGAAGCGCTTTAACCGGCCGGTGATGATCGATTTGATCGCGGAAACGGAGTTGCAGCGTTTCGGATTTGTGACCGAAGATGAACTGGAAAAGCTGGGGCAGGATTTTGCGGGGAAAGTTGCGGTATATATTCCCATGTCTTATTCGGTATCGGGCAATCTCTACATTGTGCCGGCCGAGCGGGTTATTCCGCTGCCCGGGGTGGATCCGGCGGAATTGATGAAGTACATCCTCTCCGGTGGGGTGACCGACCTCGAAGATGTCTTGAAAATCAACAAGGCCAAAAAATCCGCCAAAGAAGAAAACGGGTAAGCCAGATTTGCTGACCTACCCGTTTCCCTGAGTAATTTTAACTCGCCGTTAGCGGCAGTTTAAATTTAATTCTGCGATTTTGCTAGGGCATCTTTGTCCGCCCTTCTTCCGCTATTTTCTCGCCCATAGCTTTGGCCGTAGACTCTAAAATGAGCTTCGATGGACAAAAAAATCTGCACTAGCATCACAAACCAATTTTAAACCGCCTCTTAGGCTAGCGTTGCTTTCTTCTGATTGGCGTTGTACACGCCGAAGACGCAAGCTGCCCCCACGATGCCCATGACCATCAGGATCAAAGCGATGGTTTTGGGATTGGCGCCGCCGAGTGGACCGGCATCAATTGATGGTTGCAGTATCCACAGCAGAATACTGAACAGGGCGACGGCTCCGGCCGCGATCATCGGGATCCTTCCTTTGAGGAAAAGGGCCACAATGCCAAACAGGGCAACCAAAAGGACAAAATAGCTGAAGATTTGTGCGGTCTGCCAGGCGCCTTTGGAGGGAAGTTCACCACCGGTCAGGTTTTCCGCCATTTTGGTGGCGAGGTTGCCCAGGGCACCCATTTCGCTTTCAATCTGAGCCATTCCTTTGGCTTCGTTTCCGTTGCGCGTGGATAGTAAAAGGCTTCCGCCGGCCACACCCAATAGGGCAATGATGCCGACTACGATAAACAAGATTCTCATGTGTTGTGTTTGTGTTCTTTATTTGATATGATTTACAACGCGGTGAATATAGAAATATCTTTGGAAAAAATAAATCGCTTCCCCATTTGTAATTTTGCCCTTTCGAACAGGTGAATCTTATGGAAGACAATGGACCATATTTTGAGGTTGATCCCGCTATTTTGCAGCGCGGACAAGACGTTTATTGGTCGGGTGCCGTCGCGGATCTGGTCCGATTCAAGCCGGGACATTGGGAAGCTACGGTCATTGGCGGGCGGACCTACACGGTCTCAGTGGTGATCGAAGCGGGGAGAGTAGTGGATTCGTCTTGTGATTGTCCGTATACTGGAGGGCCGACCTGCAAGCACGAGGTCGCCCTTTACCTCGCGATTGCGGAGGATCTCAAGCGGGAAGCCTACGCGGAGAAGTCCGGTCGCCCGCAGAAGTTGCTGCGCCAGCCCTCGTTCTCGGAACAGGTTGCGGCGGTATTGGAACGGGTCGATAAGGCGGATCTCGCCCAGTTTATCCTAGAAATGGGGCGGGAGGACCGCCAGTGGCAGCAAGCGTTTCAGATCGCCTTTGCCCACCACTTGGGCACCGGCCGGGAAATGTGGGAAAACCTGATACGTACCGTAATGCGGCGCACTCAAGGCGCTAAGTTGTACCTCGACCATGCGGCTTGCGCCCACCTCGCGGAAGAACTTTCCGACTTGCTGCTGCAATACCGGGAGCACACCGATTACGCTACCCTCAAAGCGGTGATCGCCGAGGAAATCACCGAAGCCAGCAAAAGTGCGGAAGATTTTGAAGGTCATCTGGAAGCACTGCAAGCCGAGTTGCCCTACCGTTAGGTCGCCGAGTGTTTACAGTGGTCCTCCACACACTTGGCATTGCCGGAGTTTGCAGGCCGACCAGTTGCACAGCCGGAACATTCCGCTGCTGGTCATGCGGTCGCAGTGCCCACAATGCCCCAAATCGTCGGTGTAGGCCACTCCTCCCTCAAAGCCGTGGTCCTCGCAGATGAAACGACTGCCCCAATTGGAGCGGCCACAGGCAAAGGTGTGGGGTTGCATCTTACCATTCTCTGGGTTCCGCACCATCCAGGGGCCGTCCAGTCGGCCCGCCGCGTAGCGCTTCTCACTCACCAGATTTCCCTCCTGGTCCCAGTCCCGCCAGGTTCCCGTCCGCACGCGCCGCAGGTAATGGCGTTCCCAATGGGGGCGCCCATTTTTTGTACCAGGCCCGCCACTCGCCATCGGGCATCCATCGGTTGGCCTCCAAATCGAAGCGCAAGTCGTAGACTTCCTTTCGCTCGCCGTTCTTGTACCAAAGAAGGCGGTGGCGCAGCGTGTCCCGGTGGGTGCTGACCGTGCGCCGTTTCATTTGCCCGTTGGGGTACCATTCCTGCCATGCGGTGGAATCCGTGTAGATGTTGTACTGCATCGACTTGGGCCCCGAGGGGTAATACCGGGTTTCTTGGCGCAGCGAATCCCGCTCGTAAAGGGCGCTCGTGTACCGCTCCCCAGTTTTGCGGAAGGCTTCCACCGTGCCGTGGCGCTTGCCGCCTTTGAGGGGCAGCACTACCCAGAGGCCGCGATAATCGGGCCCCGGCGAGATACCAGTGTACACGCCGGTGCCATCCCGGACCGTCGGGGTGCCGGAAGAATCCCAAGCCGCCCGGATTTCCGTTCCGACCCGGCAGATTTCGGGTTGACCGTCGGGATAATAGGTCCAGAGGGTATCCCATTTTTCGTGGTAACCGGTAAAATGGATGCGCTTTTGCGGGCTTTGGTCCACGCGAAGGTAGCGGGCCCAGCCGGACGGTTGGCCGTCTCGGTAGGCCATTTCCAGGCGCAAACGGCCGGCAGTATCGTACTGTATCCAGGTGCCTTGCCGATTTCCCAAGCGGTCGAGTTCACCTTCCGACCAGGGGCGACCGCTGAGGTAATGGTCGCGGTAGGCCGTCCGCTCGTCCTCGGTCCCAAAGTCAATCTTTTGGAATATTTCCCCTCCCGGCCAATAGCTGGTCCAGGTTCCATTGCGCTTCCCCTCACGGATGTCCCCTTCCTGTATGATGCGGGTGCTGTCCCCACAAGGGTGCGCGACGTACCGGCCTTCGCGCAGCCCAGCCTGGGGCAAAATCGCGGCAGATTCCCCCGGCCAAACGGGATGCAACTTGTGGGGCGCCTGCCGGTAGCCAGGATGCTGCATGGCCCACACTCTGGTGAAACTCGTCTCAATCGACGGGGTGTTCCACACCGAGAGCACACTGTCCGGCCCGGTTTTATCGAGGGTCCAGGTCGGACGGGCGCAGGGCTGCGCCCAGGTGAAGCCAGCGGCAAGAAGAAAAACGGAGATGAGCCAGTAGGATCGATGGGCGGTGGTGGTCATGGTTGCGGAAAGATACGAAAGTTGGCGATGCTGCGGGGGGACTGGGTTGGCGACGGGAGGGGCGAGAATCTTGTTTAAGATAGCTGGCGTGCAGGAAAAGTCTGATGCCGCAACGCTACCCCCAAGCCTCCAACCCGCTTACCAACCCACCCTTATAGCACAACCATCCGCTTCCCCAGCTCGCCGCCCCAAGCCACGCCCTGCCCCCCACAAAAAACCGGACGGAAACCCCGTGGGCTTCCGTCCGGTGAAATCCGCCGCACCCATTTCTTGAAGAAAAGCGTGCGAGAGCGCTTAGGCCCGCATATTCTGGATCACCTCATCCCCGAATTCGGAGCACTTGAGCAGGGTGGCGCCCTCCATCAACCGCTCGAAATCGTAGGTGACCCGCTTGGAGAGGATGGCCTGGCCGATCCCGTGGTGGATCAGGTCTTTGGCTTCCGACCAGCCCAGGTATTCCAGCATCATGGCGCCGGAAAGGATGACCGAACCCGGATTCACCTTGTCCTGACCGGTGTATTTCGGAGCCGTTCCGTGGGTCGCTTCGAAGATGGCCGTCCCGTTGACGTAGTTGATATTGGCGCCGGGGGCGATCCCGATGCCCCCCACCTGCGCGGCCAAGGCATCCGAAATGTAGTCCCCGTTCAGGTTCATCGTCGCGATCACGTCGTACTCGGCCGGGCGGAGGATGATTTGCTGGAGGAAAGCGTCGGCGATGACATCCTTCACCGTGATTTCGTGGCCTTCCGGGGTGGTGATCTTCGTCCAGGGACCGGCCCCGATGATTTCCCCGTTGTACTCTTCCCGCGCCACTTGGTAGCCCCAATCGCGGAAAGCACCCTCGGTGAATTTCATGATGTTGCCCTTGTGGACCAGGGTTACGCTTTTGCGCTGGTAGCGGATGGCGTATTCAATGGCGGCCCGGACCAGGCGGGCGGTACCTTCCCGGGAGATGGGCTTGATCCCGATGCCCGCCGTCGCCGGAAAGCGAACCTTGGGGTAGCGGTCGGGAAAGGTGGCCTTGAGCCAGTCGAGGAAAGTCTGGGTATCCGCCTCACCCTCGCGGAACTCGATGCCGGCGTAGATGTCTTCGGAATTTTCCCGGAAAATCACCATGTCTACCAGGTCGGGCTTCTTCACCGGAGAAGGCGTACCGTCAAAATAGCGGACCGGCCGCAGACAGACGTACAGGTCCAGAACCTGGCGCAGGGCGACATTCAGCGAGCGGATCCCGCCGCCCACCGGGGTTGTAAGTGGGCCCTTGATGCCGACCAAGTACTCGCGAAAGGCATCTAGGGTCGCTTGGGGCAGCCATTCACCGGTTTGGTCAAAGGCCTTCTGTCCGGCCAGCACCTCGTGCCAAACCAG
Organism: Bacteroidota bacterium; assembly: GCA_039024435.1. GTDB lineage: Bacteria > Bacteroidota > Bacteroidia > J057 > JADKCL01 > JBCCQH01. The sequence continues at coordinate 67,876 of JBCCQH010000005.1, read as the reverse complement.
CTTGCGCTGGCCGCCGTAGGCGATTTTGACCGCCGCATCAAATACGCGGGACGCCGCGGCCCAAATGTCGGGCCCGATGCCGTCGCCTTCAATGAATGGGACAATGGGTTGGTCGGGAACGTTGAGAACCCCGTTCTCAATCGTGATTTTTTCTCCTTGCATAGTATGATCCGATGGAAGATGAGCGATTCAAATTTCGCAACGAAGTTAGCCAAAAGGCATTAATTTGGAAAATTTGACGGAAAATTGTGGAAAATTTTAACAAACCGAAAGTTTGCCGGGGTTTTACCCGGGAATTTTGCCATTTGCCCATCGCTCTGATTTGCGCTGTGTACCGGACCACCCCTGTTCCCGACGAGTGGGTGCCGTGGCCGTAACCGCGACGGTGCTTTCCGGGATTAGAATTGCCTGTCCACGAAGGATACGGAGGATTGCGTCGGGGACGCACCGGAACGAATCTTATTTGTGGTCCATCCCCTGGATGTCCGAGCGGGGACAAACTTTCGCGGGGAAGGGGAAATGTAGCGGGAGAAAGGCGGCGGACTGCTCAAGGTTGGGCTTGTTGCTCCCGGGCGACTGCTTCGCGAATGAATTGCCGGTCGGTGAGGGCATTGAGGAAGGCGACGAGGTCGTCCTTGTCCTTGGGGTGGAGCGTGATTGGGCGCGCGACTTCGCTGGCGGGATTGTGGTGGGGATTGGCGCGACTGGTGTAGTGGTCCAATACTTCCCGCAGCGTGTTGAAACGGCCGTCGTGCATGTAGGGCGCGGTGACCTGGACATTGCGCAGGGAGGGCACTTTGAAGCGCAGTGAATCGGCGGCCCGCTGGGAAATATTCGCCCGCCCCCGGTCATTTCCCGCCGCTAAGCCATTGCGCTTGTACTGGTGATTGGTGAACAGCGGCTCAGTGTGGCAGGAAGTACAATTTTCCCGAAAGAGCAACAATCCGTTGAGTTCACTCACCGAAAGAGCGGCGCCGGGTTCCTGCCGCATGAAGCGGTCATAGGGCGAATTGTAGGATTGCAGGGTGAGCATGAATTGAGAAAATGCCTTTACAAAACGGTCGGTGGTAACGGTGGTATCACCAAATGCAGCGCGGAATGCCTGGGGATACGGGGCGGTACGCCGCAAGTACGCCAATGCTGCGGGCAGGGTATTGCCCATCTCGGTGTTGTCGGTCAAGGGGGCCAAGGGCTGGGCATCGAGGTGGTTGATGCGGCCATCCCACATGAATTCGGTTTCCCAGGCGAGGTTGAAGAGGGCCGGCGAATTGCGGGTCCCGGATCGGTTAAAAATGCCGTGGCTCAGGGCGTGGTCGGGCTGGGCAAATGCCGCCGAGGGATTGTGGCAGGTCGCGCAGGAAACCGTTCCGTCCTGGGAAAGCCCCGGGTCAAAGAACAGTTTGCGCCCCAGGTCCACCACTTCGCTCCGCAAAGGGTTGCGTGCCAGGTCGTAGCTGGGCTCCGCCCAGCCGGGCGGGACGACGAACAACTGTCCGTCACCCCGCCCGGTGGGAGGAACCGCGGCCAACAAAAACAGGCCGGCCAGCGATAAACACCAGTATTTGATCCTTTGGGTCACGGTCACTTGCTGACGGTAACTGTGTTCGACCAGCGTGAGCCTTCGGCCCGCACCGCGACGATGTAGGTGCCGTGCGCCAGGTTGTGCGTAGGGATTTCCACTTGTCTTCCAGTGACAGTTTCGGTGAAGAGCGCCTGGCCCTGCAAGTTGTAGAGTTGGATGTCGGCCTGGGCAAAATCGACCTCCAGGCGGATGGCGTTGCCCTGGGCGACGAGGTTGCCGAGCAGCCGGACATTTTCCTGCAATCCGTCAAAGTAGATACTGCGCGTCTGGGTGGAGCGGAGCTCGCCGTTTTTGTCCATTTGGCGTACGCGGTAGTGGCTCTCGCCCCGGTAGGGAGTTGCGTCCACCGATTCGTAGTCCTTGATCCATTCGGTATCGCCTTCGCCCTCGATGATTTCGGTGACCTCCCAGTGGGTGAAGTCGCGCGTCTTTTCGACGATAAAGCGGTCATGGTCGATTTCGTGGTTGGTGGACCATTGGACGGAAACCCCGGCTTCTACCACTTCTACGTCGAAGTCGCCCATGTCCACTTTGGCGGAACCAGGAAGGTACTGGGTGGCATTGTTGGGGATGGTAAAGCCTCCGGAAGTATTGCCGGTGGCGACTTTGCCGTAGTAGGACGGACCGATGATGTAGGGATACACGGGGTCATAGTTGGCGTCGATGGTGACAAAGTAGGCGTAGATGCCGCCGGGATATTCCGGAGTGACCGTAAAGCGGCCATTGTATTCGTCCAGATCGCCGTTGCCGGTGTATTCGTAGTCTTCGATGTAGGTGCCGAGGGGGGCCTGGGTCAGGGACGGACCATTGGTGCGGCTGGTCAGGTTGCGCAATTCATAGCCGGATTCCATCCGGATGATTCCGCCGGTGCCGTTGCGGCGGGCGTACCCGTAGGCGCCGTAGATCGGAAATCCGTCAAAAGCCCAGCCGATGATCGGCGAGTGGGTGGTCGTAGCCGTTTCGTCGTAGAGGCACTTGGGGCTGGAATGGTGGTGGTAAGCGTCGCTCTGGTCGGGGTGGCCGAAGCAATTGTCAAAGGTCGAGCCTTCGGATACGTAGGCATCCTGGTGCCAGACGCCCTGATTTTGCCAACTGCGGCCATCTTCGGCGCCGTAGATGAAGACGCCATTGATCCAAAGTCCGATTTCCCCGAGCCCCACGGCTACTTTGGTGCCTTTTTTCTTTTCCGGGGAGCGGGTGATGCGGTAGGTGTCATCCTGGTCGGCGACATCGTTGGGGTTGCCGGGCCAGGGGCCTACGTTATAGGCCGGGACGTCGGTCACGTGGATGAATACATTGCTGTTGTTGTACCAAACTTCCTGGACGTCGGCGGGAATGTTGTTGTGTCCGAGGTAGTTCGTAGTATTGATGATCCAGGAGGTCACCTCCACGGTCTGGGCGGGAAGCAGATTGGCGCTGAATAGGACAATGCTGAGAAAGTATAGAGCTTTTTTCATGGTGAAGATGTAATGCAGATGGTTGAATTGATTGTGTATTGGCATTTGGATGTCGCATCACCGGCAAACTTTCGGGGTGGGGAAAATTATTTCGCTTTGGGGTAGGGGACCAAGCGGAACATTGCGGGAAATCGGTCGGCAATCCGGGCGGCATTTTCGCCGGGGGACATGACCATCATGGGCTCCGAAGCCTTGGTACGGATATACTTGCGAAAGGCGGCACGCAGATCCACTTGGAGGATCAGCCGGGTGAGTTTGCCCGCTTCCACTGTGACCGCATTTTTTTTCGCCAGGTGCAGTCGGACTTCCCGGCTGGTCCCGTACGGTGCACGGTAGCCCCCGATGTGAAATTCAAATTTCTGGCCGGGACGATGACCGAGCCGGCCTTCGAATTTGGCTTGGATGAATCCGGTATTCCAGGTCCAGTACATGCCGTTCACCGGGTCGAGATCGCCGGTGAATTCGGGCGCGGTGTTTTGGGCACTGTCCATTCCCACCCCAAAGTTCAGTTCGCGGTAGGTGCCGGCCGGGACTCCGTCCCAACGGATCTGCCCGCTCCGCCGTTCGGCAAGGTCGATCAGGCGCGGAGGCAGTCCGGGGTCGACCGTTCCCTGCGCATTGTGCAGTTGCAGGGCGCGGAAGTACCATTTCCACTTTTGGACGGTGAGGGTATCGCCGTCGGAGGAGACAAAGGAGCGTCCGGTGGAAAGCGGGGTTTTGCCCCAAAATGCCCGCACTTCGATCAGGACTTGACCGGTGGAAGCCGGTTGGGCGGCGAGGCCCAAGGGCAACAGGGTGAGCAGGAGTAGCAATCGGTGCATGCAATGGACTTTCTATTGGGAAGTCGATTGCGAAGGAAACTTGCGGTAGAAAGGGGGAGGGTACGGGTGGACGGTACGAGGGGGCAACCCCCGGTTAACTATTGGAGAAATATGTGCATAAATTCTTGAGCAAAATGTTCCAATTTTCTGCGCGATATTTTTTTTTGAATTTAAATCGCCTCTAAGATTCGATCCAACTCCTTAAACGAGATTCCTATGACTACCAATAGTAAAACTCCCAAACAACACGCAATTGCCCAGTTTAACCGCTTGAAAAACCGGGGGATTGCCGAGGGCTTTCGGGTGACGGTCATCGATGGGGTGGGCTACGACCGGGCCCGAGAGATTTCAAACAGCCGCCCGGAATTTGATTATCAGCCTTGGGCCGTGGCCTATCCCCGCAACGCCGAGCAGGTCGCGACCTGCCTCAAGTTTTGTCAGACCCACAAGGACATCGAGGGACAAACCTTCGGGTTGCGGATCCGCTCGGGCGGGCACCAGCACGAAGCGATGTGCTCGGCGGACAACGTCCTGATCGTTCGGCTATCGGAGATGAATACCATCGTCTACCCAGATCCGGTGAAAAGAGACACCGCCTGGCTTCCGGTGGGCAAAAAACTTCAGGAGGCGTATTACGAAGTGGGCCTGCACGGCAAGGTGATCCCCGGTGGAGGCTGCCAGTCGGTCAATCCCGGAGGACTCATCCACGGCGGTGGCTGGGGCTGGGCGACCCGCATGTACGGGCTGACTTGCGACAGTGTCATCGAGGTGGAAGTCGTTTTGGCCAACGGCAATATTGTCCGGGCCAATGCCAACAATGCTTACCAAGACCTGTTTTGGGCCGTTCGCGGCGGAGGCGGGGGCAATTTCGGGATCGTGACCCGCTTCCTGATCAAACTCAGCCCACTCAAAAAAGACGGGCACCTGACCTGGTTTGCCGAGCTCGGGCGCAAAGATCTGACCAAAGTGGAGGTGGAACAATTCGTCGCTGCCTATCTGGAAATTCAAGCCAAATTCCCGCACGAACTCACCACCGCGGCCGCCGTGCGGGTAAAAAATCCGGATCGCAGCAACGGTTTGCATCCGGTCACCATTGCCGGGCGCTACTACGGTCCCAAGTCCGATTTGAAAACGCTTCTGGAACCGCTGAAGCTTTATTTAAAAGGCGATTTGTGGGCGCAACCCGAGCGAGCTCCTCTGGGTGCCGGGTCCGGGCGATTGTTGGGCTTTTCGGCCAGCCTAGCAGAAATGGAACCGCAGAATTACCTCGAGGAGTACATTCATGAGCTCGACGCGGCCCTGGGAGATTTCCTTTACCCCTCCGCTCCGGTCATGTCCCCGGCACTGAGTGGGGCTCAAGACGCCGAGGGGGAGAAAGAAAAAAGAATAACCAAGCCACCGGCCAGCACCTGCGATGCGCCCCATCCCCACAAAATCTCTTCTGCCTTTCCCCTTGCGGACAGTGACGCGGCGGACAAGCAAGCGAACTACGCCAAAATCGCCCGGGCAGCCGCCGATTTTTTTGACCAAACCAATCGCAGCAAGGAAGCGTGGAAGCCCTACCAGAGTGCGAGTCTCTACCTGGTCCTCCACGGTCTGGGCGCAACCCAAAAGGCCAACAGTGCAGTGAAGAATTTTGCCCCTGCCGAAACCGCTTTCTTCTGGCGCAACAAGGACGTCATCTTCCAGTGGCAAGCGTGGTGGTCCGATCCGGCAAATCCCAAAGAGGAAGAATTCCTGAAATGGATCGCCGCGGGGCGGGCCGCCCTTTCCGGACCAAACCTCGTGGAAGGAGCCTGCATCAATTTTGTCGATAAGAACCTGGATTTGGCTGCGTACTACGGCAAAGCTAAGGGCGCCAGCAACCTGCCGCGCCTCAAGCAAATCAAGGCGAAATACGATCCCAATAAGGTTTTCTGGTTTGATGAGAAGTTGAGCATCCCGCCAGAGTAGGCTTTGCGGGGGCAAATTTGATCAAGGGGACGGAAAACAGCCCCGTCAACGGCTCCTCCCCTCCGGATCAGCCTCACTTCCCGTGTCGGAAGCCATGCTCCAGGACTTTGAAGATGTGCAGCGCCGCGGGGAACAACGCATCGATGGTTTCCTCGGCGCCTTTGGTCGAGCCGGGGACCGTGATGACCAGCGACCGACCCATCAGTCCGGCGACTCCGCGGGATAGCATGGCGTAGGGGGTGCGCTGCTGTCCGTAGTCGCGGGCGGCTTCCATGATGCCCGGCACTTCGCGATCGAGCAGCGGACGCACTGCCTCTGGGGTCACGTCGGTGGGGGAAAGACCGGTCCCTCCACAAGTCAGAATCAAGTCGGTTGCCGCCGCGTGGCTGTCGCGCACTTCGGACTGAATGCGGTCGACCTCGTCCGGGATCACGGTGTACTTGGCGAGGTTGAGGCCCATGCCTTCGAGCTTGGCCGCGACGACTTTCCCGGCTTTGTCTTCCTTGTTGCCCGCCGCTACCGAGTCGGAGCAGACGATGACCGCGGCGGTCAAGGTCCCGTCAAATTGACCGCCGAAATCGGTCTTGCCCCCTTGCTTGCGCACCAGGCGCACTTTTTCGATTTCGATTTCCGAATCCACCGGCTTGAGCATGTCGTAAATCGTGAGCGCGACCACCGCCGCACCGTGCATGGCTTCTACTTCGCAACCCGTCTTGTAAATTGTCTTGGCGAGCAGCAGGATGCGAATCTCTCCGTGGTCTTCCGCCCGGGAAAACTCAAAATCGATGTCGACCGCTTCGACCGGGAGGGGATGGCACAATGGAATCGCCCCCGGGGTGTTTTTGACCGCGAGGTAGCCGGCCGCCCGGGCGGTGGGGAGGATGTCCTGCTTGGGGCCGGTATTGTGCCGGACGACGTCCACACTTTCCGGGCGCACGCGCAGTACCGCTTCGGCCAGGGCGATGCGGAGGGTGTGGTGCTTGTGGTGGATGTCCCGCATGGGCAAAGAGATGGAGCAGTAATTCAGGAAGCGGGGTCGGGAACGCTCTTGAGGACGAGGAGCAATTCCTTGATCCGTTCGCGCAAGGCGTCGGAGGCCGGAAGCAAGGGCAGGCGTACCCCCGGGCGACAAATGCCCAATATATCCAGCACGGTCTTCACTCCGGCGGGATTGCCTTCGGCAAAAATCGCCTGAACCAGCGGCATCAAACGGTAATGCAGGGTCCGCAAGGTGGTGAGGTCGCCGGCACGCCCCGCCCGGACGAGTTGGGCGGTTTCTTCCGGCAGCGCATTGGCGATGACCGAAATCAGACCGTCGAAGCCCGCCGCCAGCAGCGGCAAAGTCAGCAGGTCGTCGCCCGATATGAGGAAAAATCCCTCGGGACGGCCCGCCGTGACTTCCATGCACTGTTCCAGATTGCCGGAGGCTTCTTTGATTCCGATGGCCGTGGGGCAGGTGCGGGCGATTTTCAGGGTGGTCCCGGAGAGCAGATTGCTGGCGGTGCGGCCGGGGACATTATAAAGGATAATCGGTACGTCGGTGACCTTACTCAAGGCCTGATAGTGGGCGACAATGCCCGCCTGAGTCGGCCGGTTGTACGCGGGAGAGGCGGACAAGAAGGCATTCGGTTGGAATTGCTCGGCAAAGGCAATCATCTTTGTGGCCACCGCATCGGTGTTGTTTCCGCCTGCCCCCAGGACGATGGGGAGCCGGCCTGCATTGACGTCCATGACCGTGGTGATCACGTCGATCTGCTCGGCAATGGACAAGGTTACTGTCTCGCCCGTGGTGCCCAGCACCACCAAATAATCGACACCGCCTTCGATCAGGTGGACGGTCAGCCGCTTCAGGCTTTCGTGATCGACCCCACCATCCGGCAGAAATGGGGTGACCATCGCGACCCCCAAACCGTGAAATTCTTGAATCATTTTTCCAGCATTTTCGTGAATGTCTCAAACGCCCCCAACAATTCCTGCATGGACGTGGTCCGGGGCATGTCGAGGAGCAATTCGTAGAACTTTTCGTACCCCAGTTCGTGCAGTCCCACGCGGGTGCGGGCATTGGAAAGTCCGCAGATGTAGCGCGAGGTCATCGACTCCGAGGTGTCCAGATTGACCAACAGATCCAGCCGTGCTTTGTTCAGTTCTTGCAGCCGCCGCACCGATGGCAGGCCCAACCAATTGATCTGTTCCGGATTGATGAAAATCGAGCGCACCGAATCTTTGAACATGGGGCTGCCCTTGCGCTTGAAATTCAGTTCGACGACCAGCACGACCTTGCCGGCGTGTTCCAGCCGGGTGATGTACTTGGTAAAGTCGACCAGGTCTTCTGGACTGAAGAGCCCCATGTTGATGATGAAGCCCACCGAGGCCGCCTTGTCCAAATCGACAAAGGCGTGGGGAAAGGTCACCTTTCGGGCGCGTTGCTCGAAGACCTTCAGACTGTATCCGTGCTTTAGGGACTGTAACCAGTTCATGCAGTCATTTCCAAATACTCAGCTTCGGTGAGGATAGTCACCTTGTGTTTTTCGGCTTTGGTCACCTTGGAGCCGCCGGGGTCGGTGCCGGTGACCAGGTAGTCCGTTTTGGCAGAAACCGAGCCTTTGACCGTGCCGCCGTGGCTCTCGATGTGGGCCTTGATGGTGTCCCGGGTAAAGTTTGCCAGTGTACCAGTCACCACAAAGCTTTTTCCGGCCAATGCCTGCGACACCGCTTTGTCCTCTTCCGCCAATTCCAACTGGACGCCCGCCGCCCGCAGCTTTTCGATTTTGGCGCGGTTGTCCGCCTCGGCGAAGAAGGCAATCACGCTGTCGGCGATGCGCTCCCCGATTTCGTGGACGTCCACGATGGCTTCTTTGTCCGCCGCCATCAACTCATCGATGCTCTGGAATTGTTTCGCCAGTTTCTTAGCCACCGTTTCGCCTACATAACGGATCCCAAGGGCAAAAAGTACCTTGGGGTAGGGGACCTCGGTACTGGCGGCAATGCTTTCGACCAGATTGCGGGCGCTTTTGTCAGCGAAGCGCTCCAGATTGACCACTTGCTCGTAGGTCAAGTCGTACAAATCGGTGTAGTCATTGACCAGCCCAGCTTCCACGAGTTGGGCGATGATTTCGGTGCCGAGTCCGTCGATGTCCATCGCGCGGCGGGCGGCAAAGGGTTCGATGCGGCCCCGCACATGCGGCGGGCATGTGGCCGTGTTGGGGCAGAAGTAATTGACTTCGCCTTCATTTTTTTGCAGATCAATGTTGCAGGACGGACAATTCTGCGGGAAGACGATCCGCAGCGCCTCCCGGCGTCGTTTGGCGGTGATAACTTCGACAACTTTGGGGATGATTTCCCCCCCTTTGGCGACGCGTACGGTATCGCCTTCGTGCAGGTCGAGTCGCTCCAATTCGTCTGCATTGTAGAGCGAAGCCCGCTTGACCACCGTGCCGGCAAGTAGGACCGGATCCAGATTGGCAACCGGGGTCACGGTACCCGTCCGCCCGACTTGATAATTGACAAAACGGAGTTGGGTTTCGGCCTTTTCCGCTTGGTACTTGAAGGCGATGGCCCAGCGGGGAAACTTCGAAGTCGCTCCCAGAATTTCGCGGAGGGGAACTTCGTTGACCTTGATCACGATGCCATCGATTTCGTAGGGAAGTTCCTCGCGGGCGGTTTCCCAATGGTTGATGTAATCAAAGACTTCATCCATGTTTTGACAGAGGCGGACATTGTGGTAGGCTTTGAAACCCCAGTCGCGCAGGAGCATCTGCTGATCGTTGTCGGTGGCAGGGATTTCGCCTTCAGCCCCGAGCCAGTACGCGTAGAAGGTCATGGGCCGGCTGGCCACCACGCTGGAATCCTGCATTTTGAGGGTGCCGGCGGTGGCATTGCGGGGATTCATTAGCGGCGCATCCCCCTTTTCCACCCGGCGTTCATTCAGCGCATCAAATTTGTCCCGGTGCATCAGGACTTCGCCCCGAACCTCAAACGAAGCGGGCAGGTTGTCGGCGTTCAGGGAGAGCGGGACGGTGGGAATGGTACGGGCATTGGCGGTGATTTCGTCGCCTTGGGTACCGTCGCCGCGGGTGACCCCATGCTGCATGACCCCATTTTCGTAGTGCAAACTCAGGGACACTCCGTCAAACTTGTGCTGCACGAAGTAGGTATGGGGACGGCCTTCGAGCAGTTTTTCGATGCTTTTCAGCCAGTCTTCGACTTCTTCCCGTGAGTAGGTATTCTGGAGGCTCAACATCGGACGGACGTGGGTAAACGTCGGAAATTCCTTCGTGATGTCCCCGCCGACCCGCAAGCTGGGCGAATCGGCACGCTTCAACTCGGGATAGGCCGCTTCGAGGTCCTGAAGTTCGCGGAGCAACTTGTCAAATTCAAAATCGGAAATGATGGGGGCGGCCAGTACATAGTAGCGGTGGTTGTGGGCGTTCAGCTCCTCGGTAAGCTGATTGATGCGCGCCTGGATCTGATTTAGGTCGGTCGTTTCTGTCATGGGCCAAATTTATAAAAAAGTCGCGGAAGCACGTGGCGGTGAAACGGCTTGTTATCCACGTAAATTTGCGAAAATCACCGGCCGCTGTCCTTGGCTCGGAAGATCTTTTGCTATCTTAACGGGATGAAACGCAATCCACTTCTCGGGCTGTTCCTGGTCGCCACGGTTTTGTCATTTGCGGGATGCAAACTGTCGGACCTGCGGACAACAGAAATGAAAGCGGCCATCGATGCGCCGGGTTCTACCCAAAAAGCACGCCGCCTCATGCAGACGTGTTTCCTCGCCCACGGCGCGGACAAATGGGAAAACTACGAAACGGTCACCTTTGACTTCGAAGACCGGTTCGAGAAGCTGAAATTTGCTTCGCCCTTCCCCGGAGGCGGCGCGGCGATGACCCTGAGCTACGTTCCCGATGCCGCTGACGCCCACATGCGCGTCAAGGAAGGCAAAAAGGCGGGCCTCATCTGGGGACTGAGCAATTGGTATTCCTGGGAGCAAAAGGCGAAATCCGGGTCCGAACGCAAGTGGAAACACAACCGGCGCATCAAGTTCTGGCTGCCGACCTGGCAATATTTTCTGCAATTGCCGCTCAAAATCATGGAAGCGCCCATCATGCGCCACGGGGGCGAACGCGAGATCCAAGGAAAAAAGTACGAAATTCTGTTTGCCACCTGGAACACCGACGAGCCGCAGAAGGAGTACGACCAGTACGCCCTCTACATCAATGCGGAAACCAAACTCATCGACTTGGTGGAATACACCGTCCGGGGCGTAAACAAATCGGTGGTCGGCACCTGCGTGTACAGTGGTTACAAGCAGGTGGAAGGCATCCAAATCCCTTTGGTGATGAATGTTCTCGGCCCGAAAATCGACTACGACGACCCCAGCATCCTCCACGTTATGAAGGTCAACGGGGTAGAATTCAACCAAATTGATCAACAGGAACTGCAACCGACGCGGGACGAATGACCCGGAAAAGCACGGAAGCACGGCATTAAATTCGAGATTACAACAATTATGAGTCAAGGATATCTAGGCATCGGATCACGGATCAAGCACCCCAAGTTCGGATTGGGCGTCGTGATCGGCATCAACGCCATGACCTACACGGTGATGTTCATTGAAGAAGGCGAAGAGCGAATCCGCAAAGACGAAGAGATCATGCTGATCGAGCGGGTCGATCCGGACGAGGATGGGGTGAGCTTGTGGGATGTGGAGCAAAGCTTGATCAGCATCCTGCGCAAATGGACCGATGTCCAGGAAATTGTGCCCCTCGGCGACCGCTGGACTGGTGGCACGCTCATTATGCAGCCCCGGGATAGCTCGTTGAAACCCAAAGAAATTCCCATCGAGACCTTTTTCCACAAGATTGTCATGTTGCGGGACCGCCTGCGGGTGCTTGAACAGCGAATCAACAGCCACAAAGGGCTCTCTGACGAGGAAAAGGTAAACATGCAGCAGTACATCACCCGGATTTACGGCTCGCTCACCACCTTCAATGTCCTCTTCAAAAACAAATTTGAAGGCTTTTCCGGCGAGGGATCGCGCTGATTTCAGAATCGGCGCGGCACAAAAAAACGGATCCCGGGGGCGGCCGGAATCCGGAAGGTAAGCTGATTGATGTTTTTGCGATTTGAGTTTGTTCAGGTTGGTCTTTAATGGTCGATGACGACCCGCCGCACGATGCGTTCCCGCTCGGTGTCGACCCGCAGGAGGTACACGCCCCGGCTGACTTGGTTCAAGTCCAACGATTGGGTCCAGGTGCCGCCGGCGTGCTGGATGGCTTCGCGGTAGACGAGCTGGCCCAGGGGATTGGCAATGGAAATGGTGACCGGCCCGGGTTTCAAATCGGCCTGCAGGGTGAACTGGCCCGCATTGGGATTTGGGAAAATGATAAATGGGAGGTCTTCCGGAGGTGCCGGCGGGGTATTCAGCGTCAGGGCCGAGCGCACGGAGGTCTTGGGGTCGCCGACGAGTAACCATTGGTCCCCCAGAAAAACCACACTGTTGTAAAATGCTTCGGCCGCGTTGAAATTGGTTGCCGGGTCCAGGTATTGGGTAAACATCTCCCAGGGCCGGGGGGCCGGTGAGACGTAGGTCCAGTACACGGGGGCGGCACCGACTGTCGCGCCATCGCGGATCATGTCTCCGGACCAATATTCATTGTTGAGATTATTGGCGGGATCAAAGCTCTCCGCGAGTTTGCCGTAGTACAGCATACCGAATCCCCCGGGAGCCCAATTGAAATTGGTTTGGACGATACTGGGCTGATAATGAATGCCAAAGTAGCTGACAACGTTCGCTTCATTGGCGACAAACGTGGCATTTGCGGTATCATCGAGCACCAGCAAAGGGAGTGGGGTCAATGAATCCACGGTGCGCTCCACCCAAGATTCCCACAGCGTGAGGTCGGAAGTCAAGGCATTGCTGTAGTCCAGCACGGCTTGGGCTTGGGTATTGTACACCAAGTCGGGACCACTGCGGTCAATGAGGTCCCTGACCTCTTGTTCGGTGTAGGCATCTAGCCGCGTGACGGCAAAGATGCCGAGGCTGTCGCGGTCGAAGGGTTGGTTCCAGCCGCGGGCGGGATTGAAACTGGCTCCGCCGCTCAGGATTTGGCCCGAAAGCGGACCGAGCAGCATGCTGATCTGACTTTCGAGGCAGGTACAATTGGAAACGGGAATGGGATTGCTGTTGATCGTGGAATCGCAGGCACCATTTACCGATATGCGCAGCGGCATTCCTTTGGTGGTCACCAGGTAATTCAGGGAATCGGCGAGGTTATTGCTCGTCAGGGCGATTTTGAGCTGGCCCTGCAGGGCCACGAATTCGAGGCTGTCGATGGTTTCCCGGGGGGGAACCGCGAGGTGGATGATGCGGCTGGTGGGGATGTTGCGGGCATTGGCGAAGTAATTGCCGATGGCGACGGAAGTTGCACTGGAATCGTTGACGATGACAGCTACGTCGTCGTAGTTGACGGTTTGGGCGAGGATGGGGGTAGCAAGCAGGTACAGCACGAGGCTGAGGGAGATGGAGATTCGGTACATGGAATTGTTCTGAGGTTATTGCTGATGCCCGCAAGATAAAAGGAAGCGCACTCCGCATAGGGGTCAAAACCGAACCCTGCATTTTTTGGGTACCCTGATTTTATTTTGTCAGGGTAAAAAACTGAGCTCCCGAGCTTATTGAGGGACATCTGGTAGGATAAGGACGTGTGGTTTAAGAATTGAATGGGCATTCGCCGGGGGTCCCGCGACGCGCTCGAGAACCTAAAACTTCTAACTTGATAAATTAGAACTGAGCAAAGGCCCGCATGAAAATACCCAAGATCCTTTTCGGCACCGGCAAAGAAGTTCACCGCCCCGTGGGGCGATGGATGGCGAAGATCAAAAAGAATGGGCAATGGCCTCGCTCGAGCGAGAACGATTATATCGACACCGAGGAGATGTTCCCCAAAGGCAGTTCGGTGCGTGTACTATTCGAGATCAACCCTGAAGTCGGAGCGCAACCCCACTTTAGGACCTATGCTCCATCGCGGTACTTTAAATGGACCCTCGGAACCGAGGAAGTTGGAGCGATGGAAGACAAGCTATTTTTCGACGGCTTGGTTGAATCCACTTGGGGATTGCTCTGTTTGTTGCCCGTGGGTAGCTATATTCCGACTCCCAAAATGGATCGCGGGCGCTGTCTGCGATTCTTCGAACGCCTCTACGAAGATTGGGATGTCCTCCTCAATGAACGTCATCTATTTGAAAATGTATGGTTTGGGGAAAGAACCGGAACCTATTTTTGGAATGAACCCCATACTAGCCTATTCCCGTCGTTGGCTGACAGCGGTGTGCCCCGGGAACTGGTTAGAAATACCGATCTCAAAAGTGCGGACGACCACCTCGTTCCCCGCTGGATGGAAGAGTACATCCTCTAACGAAAGTCGGACCTCCCCGCGCTTGGCAAGTACTTTTCCAATCAACCTGCCCCCCCCCCAAAAGCAGCGCTGATCCACCCCCAATCGAGGGCAGACCAGCGCCAACACTTTATCCAATAGAGCTTAAACCTTGCGTTGGAAGCGAATCCGATCGATGCCTTCCAACATTTGCAGGGCGAGGTCCGCGGAAGTGGGACGGTTGGGCCACTCCACGAGGCCCGGGTTCGCGTCACTCGCATTCTGGATGCGGGCCAGCAATTCCGAGACGTCCACCGCGCGCTTGGTGTTCAGCGGCAGGGAAATCGATGGGCCGTTCTCCTCGCCATCGCCATCGCGGAGGTTCTTGATGTAGCTGCTTGCCCCCTGGGCAAGCGCCCCAAAGTGCAGCACTTCGGGCTTCAGGTGGAAGTCCACCGCTTGTACGTCGCCGTCGAACAGGCAGATCATCACGTTGTTCGAGAGGAGATCGCGCCGCGACAACTTCACCGAATTGGCGCCGTCGGTATCCGAATAGCCTTCAATCAACATGCCCGGCCAGCCCGAGACCACCTCGGAGCGGAGGATGAAGCCCGTCATCGTGGAAGCGCTCAGTGACTCCTCCGTATTGTAGATGTCGGTGTCCAGGTCCACGTCGCTGCTCGTCACCCTCCCCACGCTCAAGGCGCCATCCAGCAGGGACTCCTGCCACAGGTTGTCCACCTGGAAAAAGCGAATCGATTCCGCGGGCAGCAGTTCTTCATCGGGCACCAGGTAGCCGAAGGGGACGCCCTTGAGCTTCTTCAGGTCGTCGAGCCAACTCAGGCAAGTGGCGGGCATGGCTTCCGTGCTCGTATCCTGGTTGCCGCCGTTCAGGTGTGCCACTCCGCTGGCCGCCGTTTGGTCGGCGGCATTGCCCGCCTGGGCGTAGCGCCGCTTCCATTGGTACAGCTCGGTGGAAAACTGCGTGTTTTGCAGCGCCAGGAGCCGCCCCAATTCCCAGGCCGAAGCGTAAGACGCATCGAACATGCCGACCGAGGGATAGTAGCGCATCAGCGCGTCCGATCCCGCCGCGGGAAAATCGATGCTTTCCCCATTGGAGCTGGGGGCCAGCGGGCCGTGGTACCAGGAAACAGTCTGCCCGCCCTGCCGCAACTTGTGGGGCAAAGGATAGAAGCCCATTTTCAGAAAGTCATCTACGGCGGCAGTGCCCGTGTCCCCTTTGCGGAGGGAGGACTGGTTGTTGTCCAGATGGTACACCAAGTTGGGGAAATCCTTGTCCGGATCGGTGCAGGTAAATTTCCAGGAGTACAACTGCACGAAGCGGATGGATTTTCCTTCCTCGTTGGTCCAACCGATGAAGTTGCCCTGTCCGTCGTAGCGGTCTTCCAGCGAGATCAGGTACACCGTGCTGTTGCCGCCCGCCTCGGGGAGGCGATTGGCGATGAGCACCGCGAGGTCTTCCCCCTCGTCGGCCAGGGCGAGGCCGTCGTCCAGCCCCTGGCGCACGTGGGAGAGGTACTGCATGGCATTGGGATCGGGCAGGATCTGGTCCAGCAAGCTGCCGTCGACGTCCAATACGGTGACTTTTTGCGTGGCCGACTGGCCGGGTTCCAGCGCGACGCCGGGAAAGCTAGGGCTCTGGGAGGCAGCGATCAGATTTCCCAAGGTGGTGCTCGACGAATTGACGAGGCTGTATTCCTCCGAATGGACGACCAGCAGCGCCATCCAGGGGATTTCTGGGTTGCCGGAGACCGCCTCCCGCTCCCAGGGCAGGGTATTGCGGGAAATCATCAGGTGGGGAAAGACATTGGAATGGTCGCCCACGCTCAGATGGGGGGGGAAGACCCCCGCAATCTGAGTGGGCAAGATCTGGAAGCGCTCCCCGCCCACGAAGAAGACTTGCTCCGCGCCGTAATTTTGCTGGGGAATGCCGGTGGCGGACACGTCTTGTTCGACCGTCACTTTGTAGGTTCCACTTTCCAGCGCGGGCTGGTGGAACTCGATGAATTTTACATTGCTTGTATCGCTCATGATAGTTGGTGGTTAGAAGTTAAAGGGCTGCGGGTACGGTTGCGGAAGGCGCGACTTGCGGCGCCAGGACGAAGTCGTCGGCCAGGCTGCTGTCCAGGTCAATGGTCGCGGAGAAGCCCAGGGCCTCCAGGACGGCATTTCGGCGGGCGACTACCTGGGCACCGGTGATGCCATCGTTGCTTTCGGTATCGCCGTCGCGGATGGCCGTCCGGGCGCCCACTTCATCGGTGCCGTAGCCGTCGACAAAATCGGTCCGCGTGCCCCAGGCAAAGGCATCCTGCTTGGGGAGCGTTTCGTACTTGACGAAGGAAGTGGAGATGATGCTGCTCTGTCCGGGAATCAGGGTGCTGCTGGGCACAATTTCCAGACCGGCAAAGGTATTGGCGATGAACTGGTCATCGTTGACATCGGGCTTCAACTTTTGCCCCCAGAGGCCGCTTGGGGCCTTCTTTTTGATGATGGTGGGCTTGAAGTTGCTGGTGTCATCGCTCCAGGTATTGTCGTTTTCGTTCTGCTTCCAGACCTTGACGGTTTGGGTGGAGGTGAAATCGGCGGCCGCGATTTCCATGGGGGCGACCCCGACTTCGGCATTGAAGTCTGAAGGCGACAGCTCAGTGCTGGACCAATTGACTGCGCGGGCGGGCACAAAGTTGTCGGTGAGCAGCTTCAGCTCCTTTGCGTTGACGATCCAGAGTTCGCCGGTGTCGGAGTCCCCGTTGCTTTCTTTGCCGACCAGTCCCGAGCCTACGGCCACGGTGCAGGGCGTTACGCCCGTCAGGAAATTCTTGTAGAACTCTTCCCATTCGATGGCTTTGCCATCGCCGTCCTTGTCCGCGCCGAAGTCGACGCTGACCGAGCAGACGCCCAGGTCCACCCTGGCGTGGCCCCCGAACTCGGGCCCCCAGATGTTCACGTCCGCGCCCACGTCCACGCTGATGTGGTGCGTGCCGAAGAAGTGGTAGGTGTAGGAAGCACCGATGTTCACGTAGATCGAGGCTTCGTAGTGGTAAGGCTTCCAGGCGACCAGGAAGTCGGCGCCGACCTTGTACCAGGCCTTCAGGTTGCCTTCTTCGTACACGGCTTCGAAGTGGCCGCCCGCCATCACCGCGTGCGCGCACAAGGCGAAGTAGGCGTCGCCCGACATGTGGGTGTGATCGTCGAGTTGCCAATTGAAGGACAAGCGCGGCACGCTGGGGAAGTAGGAGGGGACCTTGAAGCTGGGGTGGTACCCGCCAATGGTCGCCACGAACTCGTCTTTGTTGTCGCCGCTGTACCAGGCGTAGAAGGCGAATCCTCCGTTCAGGCGGCAGTCCTTGGAGATGATGTAGGACGCCGAAGTGAGTTGTCCACTCAGCCCCACAAAGCCCTCGTCGGGGATAAAGGCCCCTTTCAAGGCCATCTGGATCACCGCCAGCGATTCCTTGCCATTCGTTTCGGGCGGAACGATCAGGGTCGAGACCCCAAGTAGGTCCAGCTCAAAGCGGTTCCCGAAGGAAGCGGCCAGCAAGATGTTCGAGTCGATCAGCTTGAAGGTCGTGAAGTTGATGCCCGCCGCGAGGAACATTTGGCCGATCCGCACGGGGACGTAGGTGTGAATCGATTCCAACTCGGTGGAGAGTTCATCCTTGCCTGCATCCGCGCGCAGCGCTTGGCCAGCCATGGCTTCGGCCACGAGGGGGAATTCCAGGACCTTGTCCACGGAGGGGACGAGCAGGGAGCGGTTGTAGCCAAAGCCCAGGCTCAGGCCGGTCACGAAGAAGAAGGGAGGGCCGCCCAGCGGATAGTCCAGCGCCGCGTAGATGAACAGCGAGGGCTGTCCGTTCACGTAGGCGTAGGATCCGATTGCGCCGATGGTCAGTTCCTCCATCCGCAACAAGGCACCGCCGTCGTACTCGTCGTAGGTGGTGTTGTTGGTGGGATCGGTGAGGGTTTCGCGAAGGAATGCCGCCCCGATTTCCAGGACGGGATTCGAGTAGTCGATGCCGATCCCTTTCAGGTCGAATTCGGGGTTGAACTTGGTCAGGCTCGACGTGACTTCCAGGCCGTCCAGGGAAATCTCCAGCCCACCCAAGCTGAAGGAGGCGTCCAGGGCGAAGGTCAGGTCGTCGCCGCTCAGTGCCGCCCCGATCCGGTGGAAGTGGACCGGCCCGAAGCTCTTCTGAATGTCGAACCATTTCAGGTCTTCGGGACTTCCCGAGGCCATCGGAACCACCGGCGCAGTGTTTTCGGGAATGGGGTTGACCCCGCCGTTGACGGGATCGTCCTCGGAACCGCTGGCGGCGAGGTTCAGGTCGAAGGGCAGGAGGTCTTCGCCCAGGTTCATGCTCATGGCCAGGTCCAGCCCCTGCTTCACCGTGCCGTCCGACTGGGTATGCAGCGGGTGGACGGCGGCGGGGAGGTTGCCGTTGACGGTGTCCGCATCGTCACTGGAAAATTCCGAGGAGGCGTACTGCAACTGGTAGTTCAGGGCGATGTTTTTGCCCTTGGGATAGAGCTTGCCCACCAGCGGCAGGTTCGAGAGGTCGATCCCGTTGCCTACATCGATGCCCAGCGCAAACTGGGAGGAAGTGCTGTCCTTGAGGTAGGCCAGGAAGGCGCTGTTCAAGGTCAGGGTCAAGCCGCTGGGCACCTCGTCGGTGGAGAGCAGGGAGTTGACCAGGTCGCCGACGTCAAATTCGGTTTTTCCGGAGTCGTCGGCGAAGTCTGCGATCATGAGCGAGGTTTCGTCCGCGTTGAAGGTGAGGTCAAATTCCGCGGGATTTTTGCTTCCAATGACGAGCGTGCCCTGGAAGTCCGTCTGCGGAGAGCCATCCTGCTGATGGGAAACTTCTACCCCAATGGACAGTACTACGGGGCGGTCATTGATGGAGAAGTCCGCTGAACCAGAAAAGGAAAGATCCTTGGACTGGGTGTTGTAGGCAAAGCTCAAAGAGTCGATGGTCAGGTCACTGATGGGATCAGGAACGACCGCTGAGAATCCCATTTTATCGCCCAATTCGGAAACGAGCTGCCCCAATGGTATCGAATCTCCCCCTGTGGTAGCGCCATCGAGTTCCCAGGCGCCCGCACCATCTTTGCTGGCTTCCACCGCAATTTCCACTTCGGATTCATCGATCAAAAGACTGAAGTAAGCTGTGAAGTCCATGGTAGTAGCGCCGTCGAAGTAGTCGGCTTCAAAGCCAAATCCGTCGAAAACGATTCCGGGAATAATTTCCAGGTCGCCGGTTGCGGCGGCTTCGAATCCGTAGGTGCCATTTTTAATGTCACCGCTGAGTTCCAATTCGGTCAAGGAGAGGGTGTTCCCCTCTTCTTGCTCCAGAACCGAATCGCGATCACCAAAGCTATCCAGGAAGTTGCTGATGCTGATCTCACTGCCGTCGACCATACCAATGCTGAAGGCCAGCGTAGATAGTTCAATGCCTACGTACAGGTCGATGCCATCACTGTCATCGCCTACCTGGAAAATGGCGCGCAGTTGTAGGCTCATGTTGCCGATGGCATCGCTTGGATTGGCGATCGACAGGTTGGCCATGAGATCCGTCAGGGCAAATCGATCGTCAATGATCGACCAGCCCGACTCGCTTCCCAAACTGATTCCCAGTGCAATATCGGTGAACGTCAGCGATTCAGGATGTACCGTGAAGAGCAATTCATCCAGGGAAAGGTCGCCCCAAGAGATGTCGGTTCCTTCAAATGATTTTTTGAGTGATCCTGAATTCAGAAAAATATCGTAGCTGTCCATTTTGTCGGAGCCTTCGGCTCCGCTGCCACTGAGGTCTGGCTGGGGCTCATCGGAATCAAGGTAAAATCCCAACAGACCTTCCCCGTGGCCATGCAGTTGCATGACAATGGGAATGTAGACATCTGAGGTGGGGTTGTTGAATTCGGTGACCAGTTCTGCGTAGCTGACAAAATACTGGTCGGTAGCATCGAACTCGGAGTAGATCCGCACGGAGAGGTCGAAATGCAGTTTGTCCAGATAGCCCCATTCAATGTCGTTCGTCTGGATAAACGAAGCCAGAAAATTGGCATCCTCGCTGCTGCCTTTGGCAATTTCCGGAACGTAATTCCCATCTTCGGTACTTTTGAGGACCATCGTGCCGTTCAAGGTGGGGGACGCGACGTCGAACAGCCAGGACACCTGCTCAAACGGTCCCAGGTCCTGAAGGGTGCCGCGGAAGGTTACCGTAGGTTCGCTGGTGGCCGTTTGGCCGATGCTGTCAATCGTGAGGCTGGCGTCTTCGAATACAATCTCCGAAAGCAAATCACCTTCGTAGGTGCTGGTCAAGGCGGGAAAGCTGTCGGAAATGCGGTAGTTGGACAGGTCAGACAGCTTGATGGAAAGCTGTTTGACACCCGATTCGGACAAACTAAAGGTCAAGCTCACCGCGACATACACATCAGGGAGTTCAAACAGCCGAAATTGGTTGTCGATGAATCCGTCAAAGGTGATCAGCCCCGTCTCTTGGTCCAGGTCGGAAGTCAGGCTACTGCCGTAAACGGTCAGGGTAGAGGCGTCATTTTCTTCGTCGTACGCTCCCACTTTGCCAATCAAGGCTTGGATCTCGCTCCAGTCACGGTCCATGTTTTCGTGATCGGACAGCGAGAAGACCAAGTCGGTGATATGGGTATCAATGGCATCTTGAAATGCCTGTAATTGCTCTAAATTTTCCATGTCAATTCAAGTTTGGGTTTGAATATTAGTTGCTCGGCTTGGTCAGGGTGAGGTCCTTCGTATTGGTGAGGGCTTTTCCGTCATAGGTGGCCGAAAAGGTCACCTTGGTTTCACTGGGCAAGGTAGCTGGAGCGGTGTAGGTCGCCTTGTAGATAGATGAACTGACGTGGGTCAGATCGGTAAGGGACCCATTTGTCGGTGCGATAGAAAGTTTTACCTCCTTCTTCGCATCGTAGGTAGCGCCCAGACCCTGCTCATTGAGTATCGTCACGAGCACGGGAGTTGACTCGCCTACGATGAGGGTATTTTTACAGACAATCTTGCTTCGGGTGAGGGAAGCGGTTTGCGCACAGTACAAGGTGAGTCCACCCGCTTGTTTTCGGCCATTGATCCGGTAGGATATGCCGGCCAAAGGGGCACTGTTATCGGGAAATTTGAATTTCGCCAAATACGCCTTGGAATCGGAATCCCAGACCGCGACTACTTTTTTGCGCTTGGGGTCATCCATTTGGTTCTCAAACGCGCCCACGTCGGACGACAAAACAACGATGAGATAAGGATTTTCGGCTACCTCTCCCTCGCTCGTTTTGAATTGTATGGAAAGGTTGGCGTAAACGTTGGCCTCCATTTTTGTTACGTCGGTGGAAAAGATTGTTCGGCGCAAGTCTACCCGTATTTTGGCCGGGTCGGGTGTTGCGAAGGACAGGGGAGCCAGGACCGGTAAGTGGTCACTGATGTAGCGTCGGACAAAATTGGCCGCCTGCACTGCCGCAGAGAGATCCACGGTTACCGCATTCTTGTCAACGTCAGTCAGGGTGACATCGGTCCGGTTGATGAACCGTTGGTTCCGCTTGAGGCCTACCGGATTGATGTAGGTTTTCTTGTAGGGACCATTGCTCAGATCTTCTACTATGTGAGATTTTTTTTTCCTGACGAATGGTTCGAGGGCGACCAGCGGCATCTGCGGAAAATTTGCCGTGAAGTTCATGCGATCGTACCGTTTTTCGTCCTTTGTTTCATCAGCGTCTGCTTCCTTACCCTCTACGACTCGGGAAAGTTCAAGTCGGTCATCGGGAAGTTCGACGACGGCCATCACCAAGTCGTACACGTATCCGTAGTTGATGTCGCCGTAGGAATATTCATAATAGTCATTGATGGTGAGGCCTGCGACTCCACCAGGATAACAGACATTGTCGTTTTGATTGGTGCGGAAATTTGCGGGGAAAACGTTTGCCAAATCTGCTCCCATATCGTTCCATACTTTTTGGATGGAGGTCTTCAGTTGCATGGTGTCCGTAGCACTTGTCGCACCATTTGAGTTCTCCAGAAGGAAGGTCAGGTGAGCTCCGTGATTTGCGTACGTTTGCGTATAGTCGCTGGCGGCGAACCACCGTTCATATCTCGTAAGTTTGGGGTCGTAGAAATCAAGGTTGAAATCGCCGCCGATCATTCCCGGTGCCATGACGTACTTCCCATGTTGTACCGTTGGTTCCACTGGGTCGGTGGTAGGCTCAGTAGTGGGCTCAATTTCAACAATTTCGTCGTGGTCAAAAGCTTCGTAGAGGGATCGCGCGAAAGTAGCAAGGCGATTTCCGTAAGGTCGATTGTTGGAATTTTTCTTTGGCTTCTTATCCTTGTCCTCTTCTGGGAGTCTTGCGGTAGAGTTCACCGAGTGGGTCAAGGTAATGGGATAAAGCGTATTGTTAGCATCATTGACCCGAATGGTGAAAAATGCTGGTCTCCGGGTGCGCAGGAGTCCAGCCTGTGAGAGTTCGACTTTTCGTTCCGTACGGTAAGGGTAATCGGGAAAGAGGTCCGTGAATGGAGCCAGCTTACCTGAGGAATTTTTATAATGAGGATAAGCCAATCTCGCCAGCTTTTCGTCCCAATAGTAAATCGGATTGATTTCAGTTTCTCCTTTTGGATTCGTTGAAGAATTTTGGTCATACTTGTTTTTTTCGTAAAACCCGTAGCCTGATCCTCCGAACGGTAGCGCTTTCCACGTATAGGTATCTTCACCCGTTGCGCTCTGTTCGGTGTAAGGATATCCCCCCCACGTGGCCCAGAATCGGTTGTGTTGGATTCCCGCATTGTCATATCGCCACCAAAGGTGGTGATCTTCGTCAGGTAGGTCACCATAATAGCTAAAGGTTTCCCTGCCCTCCATCACCAGGGAAAGGCAATGCTTGGGAATGAAGGTACCATTGTCCGGGAGGGTATAATTTTCGGTCAATCGGTAGAGTCCCGGGATAAGAATGGCGACCCGTTCGACAAATTCAGCATCCATATAGTTGTATCGCACGCCCTCTTTACCAATGATTGTACCCTTGGGTATAGTGTAACTGGACTTGAGGTCTATCTCCGCTGTGGTGATTGATCCTGCATCCTCCAAGGTTTGCTGATTGTCATCCTTGAGTCCCGCGTCGCTGGGGAATATGGTTCCTTTAGGAAGGGTGCAGGCGATGCGAAGTAGATTGCCATCGTAATCGACATTGTCTAGTATTGGATCCCCCTGCATCGCTTTTTTGGTCGATTTTTTCTGGTAGCCCCATACCCCAAATGACTGTTCGTTATCGGTCCATTCCGAGCCGAGTTCACGGGTGACCAGATTCATTGATCTTAACTTGGGAGGCATTGACATGCTGAATTTGGCGACGTTCTGATTCCAAAAGACCGCATATCCTTCCGCTTTATTGGCATATCTGCCGTTGATGCCTGAGAACTCGAGGTCGCTATTGCTTGCAAAAGTGGCCGTTTCTGAGTCGTAATAGCCGTTGGCATCGCGGGTAATGTTGGTATCATCTTTGAGGGCACTCGGAATGTAGTCGAAGTACCAGTTTCCCTGGGGGCCATCATTCTTGTCGAAAATAAGATTCAATTGACTTTGGAGGGTTCTCAACTTCGATTCATATTGAGCGATGTTGCCCATCAGTTCGGTAACGCAGATGATATCCGCCTCCATATTGAGTGCTGCGTAGGCGATGAAACGACAGCGATCTTTGTAGGGAACGTTGATTTTCGAAGGGTTGGGATCGGCACCAAACTCCTCCAGGTTCCAGTAAACGACGTTTATATTTGGCATGATATTCTTGTTTAGTTGGTATAAGTTGTTGGTTGGTTCCCGTCCGCGACGGGAGGGAGAAATTCGGGGTGCGGGACCGGGAGGCCCCGCACCCTACGCATTTAACCCATGGCGTCCAGGCGGTCGCTGAGGGCCTGAATCGTTTCGTTTTGCTCCTTGATGGCTTCTACCAGCAAGGCGACGAGTTGGGAATAGGCTACCGTTTTGTAGCCCTGTTCACCTTCGGTGACGACTTCGGGCACGACGGCCTCCACGGCCTGGGCCATCAGTCCGATCTGGTTGCGCTCCAATTCTGCGGTGCGCATCGCTTCTTGCTCCGGGGTCATCGCGTCGGTGGGCTCACCGAAAATGGTGTTGACGCCCGCCTCGTTCCACTTGTAGGTGACCCCATTCAAAGCCAGCACCTTGTCCAGGGCCGATTCAATCGGAGCCGCGTCCTGTTTCAGGCGTTCATCCGAGAAGGGTGATCCGGTGACCACGCGGTTGTTGATGTACAGCGAACCCGGAATGTCGACCCGGCCCGCCTGGTTGATACTGAACTTCACATAGTCGCTCATCTCGATCACAAAGCCGCCCGCGGAGTTGTTGCCAATGTCCACAAAGCTGCCGTTTGAGACGCCCTGGAACCGCAGTTGTGAACCCACGCCGCGCCCATCGATGTAGGCGGCGAGGACCGTATTGGAGAAATCATCGATCCCAAACTCAGGGACAACGAGTTGGCGGTAAGTGTTTGCGATCCGCAGGGAACCGTTCACGTGAAGCCTTTCGCTGGGATCGTCGGTGCCGATCCCGACGAACCCATCGGTCCCCTCGATGAACATGGTTACCTCTTCCGACCCGTGGGGTCCCGTGCGGAACTCGACGTCGGCCGTATCGGTGTTGCCGCGGAGCAGGATGCGGGTGGCTTGGTTGCCGGAATTGTCCATCGTGGTAAATTCCATGGTGGATTTCCCGGCTCCATTTCCGTGTTCCTGGGTGATGCCGACCGGGTCGTGGCTACTCGATTTCTGGATCGCAATCGGGGTTTCCGGATTCTGGGTTCCGATGCCCAAATATCCTTGGTAGTCGAGGCGCATGCGCTCGGTGGAATCGGTGTTGGTATTCCCGTTGCCTGCCTTGGTGTAAAATGCCAGGCCACCCGGATATCCAGTCCGGTCGGTAAGGTTGCCGACCACGCCGCCGATGCGGCCCAGTTCCCATTGGACGTCATCCGTATTCTTGGTACTGATGGTCAAGCCCGGGCCGCGTCGCTGGGTTTCGGAAGTATCTTGAAGCTCGGAAATCTCCAGCCGGGTGGTGGGGGCCTCCGTACCGATGCCTACGTTGCCACTGGATCCTTCGATGAACATGGTGACCTCTTCCGCACCGAAAGCCCCACTGCGGAATTCAACGTCCGCCGTATCGGAATTGCCGCGAAGCAGGAGGCGAGTGGCTTGGTTTTCGGAGCTGTCCATCGTGGTCAGTTCCATAGTGGAATTTCCGCCTCCGTTTCCGTGGTCCTGGGCGATGCCGACCGGATTGTGGTCACTCGATTTCCGAATTGCGACCACAGTTTTCGGATCCTGGATTCCAATGCCGACCGCTCCTTCTGCGTAGATCAACGGACGCTTCTCAATCGCCACCTTCATCTGGCCGTCCCAGTAATTGGGAATGTTCTTGTAGTCGACGGTCAGGTAGGTGTGCCCGATGGGAAATTTTGTTTTGATCCCCGTGATGGCCACGTTGATGAAGGAACTGCCCGCGGGATCATCTTCGCTATACAAGGCCTGGTCCGACGTCGGATAAATGATCCACTCTGGGTTGTTGGTGTCGGTAGATTTGATGACCTCCCAGCCGGACAGCGATTGGAGCTCGCCCTTGTCATTTTTCTCGCGGTAAACGGTGAATTCAACGTGGGAAATGTCCGTGGGGGCGATCAGGGCCCATTCATCGTCCTTGTCGGCGCTGGTTGCGAAGGTCAGGGTCATGGCCGAGCGCGCGTCTTCCTCCGCATCGTAGATGAACTTCAAAGCCGCCGTGTCCGAGTGAATCCCGTCGTATTGCTGCGCATTGGAAATCCGCAGGGTCAGATCCATGCTTTCATCGGTGTTCAGCACGCCATTGTCCCCGATAAAGCCCACGTGCAGCGGGATGTTTTTCTGACCGCGCTGGTTGACCACGCTCAGGTGCAGTTCACGGGTGGTGACGATCTCCTCGGTCAAGGCATCGGAGTAGGCCAGATTTGCGCATTGCAATTCTACGCGGGTGCCGCGCGCACCTTGGGTGCCGTCCGCCCCTACATTGTCGAAGAGGATGCTTTGGATCGCGTCGGGATCCATGGTCAGGCCGCCAGCATTGCTGCGGAGGTAGATCACGTCCATGCCGGAGGCATCGGTGGTGGGGCCAGCCATCTGCCAGTCTCCCCCCGAATCGGCATTCAACTGCATGGGCGCGCTGCCCGTAGTGTCCAGACTGGTTTCCGAAAGGGTACCGGGACGGAAGCGCAGCGCAAAGTGGTGGTTCAGGCTACTGACCGGGGCCGCCGTGAGGTCCGCCAGATAAATCGAATTGGTGGATGCATTGCTGATGTCCAACCGCAGGACCTGATCCGAAGTTTCGGTGATGTAAAGCACGTTTTGGTGGTCTTCATCCGACAGGTCAAAATCGATCGGATGCGTGGCGCGGGCACTCGGCCAGCCCTGGTCTTCGCGCATTGCGTACTGGATGTCCGCCTGGCTGAGGACCTCGTCGTAGATCCGCAAACCGTAGACCTTTCCCGAGAAATAATTGCCGTTCCAGTTGCCGAGCTTGAGGTCGGAGGTCCCAGTGTAGCCGGGTTTATTGCTGCCAACAAACTTGTTGTCGCCATCGATGTAGATGGTTTGTTCGAGGGTATCCAGGTTGTAGATCCAGGTCACGTAGTACCATTCATCGGTGGCGAGGACGGTAGGAGTCGCCACGGTTCCACTGCTGACAAATCCCAGGTGGGGACTGCCATTGTGGATGGTCACCTGCAGGCCGGTGTAACTGGTCGTGCCTGCACTCCCGAGAATGGTCTTGCGCGGGCCGGTTTCGTAGGGGCAGACCCAGGCGCTGATCGAGAAGCTGTTGTTGGTCAGGCCCACCGTCTCGGAACTGGGCAGGGCGATGTTGCCCGTGCTGCCGTCAAACTCCAAGCAGGTACCGAAGGTATCGTCTTCGACAATGGTCGCGCCGCTGATGACGGTTCCGTGAAAACCGTTGCCGGAAAGGTCGAGGACCTGATCGTTTTCGATGGCATCGAGTTTCAGATGTAGTTTCTTGCTCATCTTGATTTACAGTTTAGTTGTGTTGGATTTTAAGTTGAGGTTGTTTTCAGGATATGCGTCCCCCTACCCCGCCCCAGTGACGCGGCAGTAGGCCGCGCCCGGGCAGGACAATGGGACGGAATGGAAAGGATTATTTGTTCGAATTCGGGGACAGCTTCAGCCAGCCTTCCTTGAGGACTTGCTTGCTGCTGAAGGTTGCCTTGAGGTCGGGCGGAACAATGTGGCCCGCATCCAGCAGCGCTTCGATGGCCTTGGTTTGCGCGCTCATGGGGTCGGAGAGGTCGCTTTCCGTGCGCTGGTCCAGCGGGACGATGCGGGCGCGGTTGCGGTCGATCGCGGTGATCCAGCCCTGGGCCAGGAGTTCGGTCCAGATGGCCTCACCATCGTCGAAAGCCTTCACGAGGGTATCCTTGCGGAGGACGCCCTGGCGGGCCACTTCCGTCCAATTGAAGCGGTCTTTGGCGAGCCAGGACCACTCGTAGCCGAGCTCATTCGGCAAGGGCAGTGCAATCTGCTCGGCGCCAGTCAGGATGGGGGCGGTCAGGAACGTGATGTTGATCCGCTGCAAGGCATCGGCGTAGAGGGACTGGGGCACGTAGAGGCTCTGCACAGGCAGGAGGCCTGTCGTGGCGTGAAAATCCCCGCGGGGATCGACCAGCAAGGTCAGCGCGGTGGTGTCGCCGCCCAGGTTCAGGGTGATGTCCAGCGCATCCGCTTCGTAGGTGTGGATCGCGCCACTGGAAACCGAGCTGGTCTCCGCCGTGGTGTGAAACACGCTGCCCAGTTCGCCCGCGGTATCTTCTTGCCAATAGCCCACCGTGCCGTCGTTCAACTGGCCGCGCTCGCCGATCCGCACCGGGACCGCGACCGCGTCGAAAGCATTGGTGTCGCGGCTGGTCCGCCCCAGATCCTGGAGAAATTCGACCCAGCCGTGGTGGATCGCGGGATCGCCCTTCAGCTCCAAGCCCAGATTGGCGCGAACGATGGCGAGCGGCCGTCCCATGAGCAGGGACATCTGGTTATGGTGTACGTAGGTTTCCGGGTCGATGTCCGCCAGGGCGGCGTCCGTAGTGGAAATGAACGCTTGCAGGAAGTCGCGCTTTTCATTGTTGGTATCGGTCTCGTTGTAGACCAGGGCCAGGCGCTCCACGATTTTGCGCAAGGTCTCATTTGCGATGTTTTTCGGATTGACGACCACGTCCGTACCGGGCACCGCGCGCCAGCGCGCCTCCTGGTCGATCACCCCGATGGGGAAGCCGTCGGCATCGTACACATCGAGGCTGTTGTCCAGGTTGTTGGCCAGGAGCCAGCCGCAGATCGGCGTGCTGTCGGGATGGGAGTTCAGCTCTTGGGTGCCGCTGTTCGCGGACAGCCAGCGGAAGTTCAGCCGCGCGGGCTGTACGAAGCGCGGCGCCAGCCAGACATCGTCCTCGCCCAGGTTGGCCACGGGTGTGGTCGGCGTTTCCATGGGCCCCGCCTTGATCAGATTGGAGATGTCCAGTTCCTTGGATTGCCCGAAGGAATCGATCAGGGTGAGCTTGGTCAGGCGCATCGCCCCCGAACGGATCGGCAAAAAGTCGTTCAGCGGCAGTGCGGCCAGGTTGTTGTTGTCCGCGACGTATTCCGCGACCTGATTCGTAAAGGTCTGGTAGTCCTCGAAGCCCAGCGGATCCTCCACCGGCAGTTGCATCACTTGCTGGTGCATGAGCAGCGCATTGTTGAATCCACTCAGTGCCTGGGAGATGAAGTGCGAGCTGCGGGCCTGCTGGTAAGCTTTGATCAGGGCGTAGTTGAAGTCGCTCAGGCGGGCAGCGGTCTCGTCGAACGTATTGGTAGTGGAATCGGTGAAGACCGTCCGCAGCGTGAGCGGCGCCGCGGAATACACGGGCTTGCCCAGGTACCATTCCTCAAAAGTGGTCATCTGCGTGTCGTAGGCCGCGTCGTCGGCGAACCATTCCTCCAGCGTGGGCTTGTTCGCGAACCAGTCGCTCAGGTCGGTGGCGTAGTGCGTGGCATCGTTATCCGAGATGTCCCCGATGACCTGGTAGCAATTTGCTTCCAGCAGCCCATTCAATTGGCCCACGATGGTGCTCAGCAACTGCGTCTTCGCGTAGGGGGTGAGGATGGCGCGGCCCGTGTAAGTCGCCGCCGCGCTGATCACGCTTTTGCCATTCTGAACGGTGAGTTCGGGGCTGTTTTCGTCCAGGCTGAAATTGGTGGTGAGGAAGTCGCTCCCGAAACTTTTGTCGGCAATGTTGAGGTTGCCACTTTCGGACATGGGGTGGATTTCCGCCTCCCATTCGAGCAGGAAGGGGTTCCAAGGTTGCTGCGCCTGGCTGCGGTATCCGATTTGTTCCTCGCTGCTGGATGCGCCCGCGGCGATTGCGGTCAGGACGCCGTCGAGGTCGTCCGCCTCCAAGGGAAATTCGGTCACGGTGGTGCCGTCGCAGTCCAGGCTTTTGTCTGCCGTCAGGCGGCCGTCCGCGCCGTGGCGTACCGTAGGCTCCACGACTTCACCTTCGATCAGCAGGACGGGTTCCGTGGGCTGCCAGAATTTCAGGCCCGCGACCCGCTTCAGTTCGAAGTTGGACTGCCCCAGCATATTTTGGTCGAAATAGCGCTCATCCTCGCTCAGCGCGGTGCTGAAGACCCGTACCGCACCCAATTTGCCCGCGGCAAAATCGGCGCTGCCGTTGCTGAAGAGGTAGAGGAGGTCGGTGTTTTCCAGAGCCGTGGAGAACTCCACGTAGAGGTGGAACCACTGCTCCTTGGGCAAGCTGCTCCATTTCAGGGATTCGTCGCTGGGTTGCTCCACGCCGTCAATCGCGAAAGTATCCCAGAAGTCCAAAATGCCGTCCTCGGCGATCAATTTGCCCAAGGCTTGGGTGGACAGCAGCGCCGCGCCCGATTCGTTTTGTCCGGCAAGGTTGACCCACATGGAAAGGGACTTGACTGCCGAATCCTGATTGAATTCCAGGTTCATGGTGAGGTTGGCGTCGGTGCCGTTGAAGGCGGTGACCTGCGTGGCAAAGGGCGCTCCTTTGGGGAAGGTCGCATTGGTGAGGACGATGCGGCCCTGGTTCACGGGATCGGCGGTCAGATCGCTCAGGAAGAGGGAAGATTCTACCGTACTGTCGTTGAAAGCATTGACCTGCACTTGCATTGCGGACAGGAGTTCCGCGGTGGCGATTTGCGCGCGGGCTTGGTCGAGGAGGGTATCCTGAATGGCGGGAATGTCCTGCGAAGCGATGAATTGTTGTACGGCATCCACATCGGGATAGCCTTCATCGATGCCATTGGGGGGATAGGCGGTCACCATGTACTTGGACCAATCGGCGTAGAGCTGTTGGCGGCGGCTTTCCAGCGCGTAGCCCGCCTCGTCCTCGGATTGCTGGGCGAGGTTGAGTTCGCTCAGCGTTGTCTCCAGGCCGGGCGGCAGGTTGAGGTCGACGGAGCTGTCGTTGGCGTCCGCACTCGCGGGATGCACTTCATAAAGGCTGCCCCCACGGGTGGCGACAAAGCCCTTTTCGTGGCGTGCCTCCACGAAGCGCGCGCCCAGGTCCAGGTCATTGGCGGAAAGTTTGGTCTGCAACAGCAGGTTTTCCAATTGCTCTTCCAATTGGATGCGGGCGGTGGCGTCAGCTTCGGAATTGGCGTCGTCGGCCAGGAAAGCGGAGAGGGCTTCCGTCCCCGTACTGCCCACGCTGACCGTGGCGTCTGCGTGCTGGGCGGTATCCTCAATGTCGCTGGTCGCGGACATGTCCACCTGCAGGTCCGCGTAGCAAACCATGCCCTGGAGCGTATCGGCGCTGTCCAAGGTGACGTTCCAGGTAAAGTTGTCGTAGATGCCCTCGACGATCTCCGCGTTGGTGGCGGAGGGATTGGCGCTGATCCAGGCCGCGACGGGATCCTGGGCGCTGTCGCTGTACCAGCCGATGATCTGGTAGCTCAGGCCCGCGGTTTTGGCTTGGGTATCGACCTGCGGATCGAAACAGCCAAATACGCTGTGGCAATTCGGATAGAAAGCCGCGAAGGTAGGCTCACCGTAGCCGACGGCGGTCAGGCGGGAGACGCGTTCGGCGCTCCCATCTTCCTGCCAATCAATGCGGTTGAATCGGCGGCCCAGGAAGCCGTGGCGCTGGCCTTCGATTTTGGGCGTATCCAGGGGATAGGTGATGCCACCGTAGGTATTTTCGGAGTCCGTATGGAGGTAATCGCTTTCTACGATCCACTGCATGTCGCCCAGAAGCGTGCTTTTGCGGGTGACCAGCCAGCGGTTGGGCACCGCGTAGAAATCGTCGGGGGTACCGCCCGCTTTGCCCTTGGTGAGGGCATCGGGCAGCGACCAGTGCAGGTGCATCCCCTGGCCCAAAGTCAGGTTGTTGTTCTGAAAGGGAACGGACAGAATGGATTCGCTGAGATTGGGGGTATCGGCATTGATATCCCGCTCCGCATTGGCATAAGGGAGGCGGGAAAAATCGGCAAAGGCTTCCGCGGCCATGCGATCCTGGCCGAGAAAGTACCCATCGGCGTGGATGGGGACCATCACGATAACTGTGCTCATAGTTTAGTTGTTTGGGCGCAGGTTGGTTGGGCTGCGCGGGTGTTTGTTTTTACAAGAGTTGGTGTAGGCTTGGGTGTCAATCCCGCCTCAATCTTGCGCGTCCCTGGCGAAAAATTGAGAGAAAGCTGCTTGCTGTGTCGTAGGATAACAAATGTTAGTTTTGCTAGACGCAATTAATTCGGAGCTAAATATTTGATCGCCAATATTTTGCCTGCGCAATTCGCCCAAGTCCTCAACGAAAATAAAAATTGCCAATCTGCCGCTAAGAGGCGGTTTAAATTTAATTCTGCGATTTTGGTGGGGCATCTTTTTCCGCCCCTCTTCCGCTATTTTCTCGCCCATAGCTTTGGCTATGGACTCCAAAATGAGCTTCGATGGACAAAAAAATCTGCACTAGCAAATTTCACAAACCAATTTTACACAGCCTCTAAATTTTTTCGAAAATTTACTGGCCTGTTCCTCGCTCTGGTCCCGGATTTCTCCCAAAGGCGATCCCCCGACCCGGAAAAATTTCCCGGTATCTTCCTAAAAATACCCGCGATCCTTACGCAGCCGGAATTGAGAACCTGTACGAACGACAAGAAGCCCCCTTTACGTTTTAGATGCCCGGTTCGTCCCGGGTTCGATTGTCCAGACCGCACACCCCACCAAATTGAATCTCCGGACATCCCTACAAACACCCGCCCATTCCTTACAGGGTCTCCGAGTGGGAGAGTTTTTGAAACCGGCAATTCCTTGTATTTTAGTTTTGAGTCAAGTCCCCGGAAGGGGCCATCAAAAAGAGTACATTAACAATTAAAATACGTGTTGGAAATTATTTGAACTGTCGATCTAAAGCCAGAGGTCAACGTGTAACACCTATGCTTTTACCCGAAGCTGTAGGTGCGGATTGGACGTACTAATGAAATGCTTATGGTTTCACGGTTACCATTATTCTGTGGAAGGCTATTCCTTTGCCTGAAAATGTCTTTGTTGTTCTCAATCGCCCACGCCACCCACATCATGGGGGTGGACATCGCCTACGAATGCATCGGCGGTTGTACCTATCGCATCCATTGGAATGCGTACCGCGACTGCGGTGGAGTTACTGGCATATCCCCGAATGTCAACTTTAATGTCATATCAGGGACCAACTGTACCCCACCCGTTCCCGTCGGAAACTGGAGTGCTCAGGTCACCACCGAAGTGACCCCGATCTGCCCCGGAATCCAGACCCAATGTACCAGCCCAGGCGCGTTGATCCGCGGCGTGCAAGAGTACTACCGCTACCGCGACTACAATATTTGCAGCGCGAATTGCATCTACCAAATCACCTGGACCGATTGCTGTCGGAACAATGCGATTACGAGTGGCTCCGCCAGCCAAACGATCTTTACCGGGCAGACCACGATCAACACTGCCATCACGCCCTGCAACAGTTCGCCGCGTTTCTCAAACCCGCCCATTCCCTACATCTGCATGGGCCAGCCCTTTACCTTCAACCAAGGAGCCTACGACTCCGATGGCGACTCGCTGGTCTACAGTCTGGGACCGTGCTACCGCCAAAACAACGCGGTGATCAATTACAACGCCGGCTACAGCCCGACCGCCCCCCTGGGACCGAGTTGGACGCTGAACCTCGATCCGAGCACCGGTGACCTCAGCATCACGCCGAGTCCGGGCAATTTGCAAGTCGGCGTACTGTGCATCTACGTCGAAGAATACCGCAATGGTGTCCTCATCGGGCAGGTGGTGCGCGACATGCAAATCACCGTCATCGACTGCGGCAACAACAACCTGCCCCAGACCACCGGCGTCACAAACGTCGTCGGGGGAACCGGCAGCGGCTTCTCCGTCTCCACCTGTCTGGGCAGCAGCCTGTGCTTCGACATCCCCATCGTCGACCTGGACAATGGCCAAACCGTCCAAGCCTGGTGGAACCAGAACATCCCCGGCGCGACCTTCGTCCAGACCGGCACCACCCAGGCCGACACCATTTCCGGGAACAATCCCTCGGCGACCTTCTGCTGGACGCCGCCCAGCGTCGGCACTTTCACCTTCCTGGTCAGCATGGAGGATGACAATTGCCCCCTGCTCGGGAGCAACCAGTACACCTTTAGCATTTCCGTCAACCCCCCGGTCACCGTCTCCGCCAGTGCCCTCATTACATGCCAGAGCGTCCAGTTGACCGCCATGCCCAACGGTGGCAGTGGACCGTTCACTTACGATTGGAGCGGGGCCGGGGGTCTTTTGGCCACTGGAATAAATCCCAGTCACACCTATCCGGGACCGGGAGTCTATCCCTACACCGTCACCGTCACCGATGCCAATGGCTGCACCGGTAACTTTTCCGGCAGTGTGGTGATTCAGCCGCAGGTCAATGCCAGCGCGACCGCTTTCAACGCATCGTGCAACGGCACCGCCACCGGCTCCATCCAGGCGACCGCCAGTGGCGGTACCGGCCCTTATACCTACACCTGGTCCGGCAACCAAACCGGACCCAGCCTCAGCAGCCTCGTCGCCGGCAGCTACAGCGTCACCATCACCGACGCCAACGGCTGCTCGGACAGCGCCACCGCCACCGTCAATGAACCACCGGCCCTGCAAGTGGCCCTGTCCGGCACCGACCCCACCTGCAACGGGATTTCCGATGGGACAGCAACGGCGGGGGTGACCGGCGGAACTCCCGGCTACACTTACCTCTGGTCCAACGGGCAGACCACGCCCCAAGCCACCGGACTCGCCGCGGGCACCGCCAGCGTGACCGTCACCGACCAGAACGGATGCACCACAATCAGCAATCTGGCCCTGAACGCGCCTTCCGCGCTCTCCGTTAACGCAAGCAGCACGCAAGTGAGCTGTCACGGAGGCGCGGATGGGGCGGCCACGGTTTCCGCCCTCGGGGGATCGCCCGGGTATACCTACCTGTGGAGCCCCAATGCGGGCGGTGCCACCACCGCTCAAATCACCGGGCTCACCGCCGGCAACTACTCGGTCACCGTCACCGACCAAAACGGCTGTTTTTCTGTGGCTCCGGTCGCGGTTGCCGAGCCGGTGGCCATCAACCTGACCGCCAGCCTCACCGTACCGACCTGCTTTGGAGTGCCCAATGGCACCGCCACCGTACAGCCCAGCGGCGGCACGCCGCCCTTTACCTACGCCTGGTCAAACGGGCAGCAAACCATTGCCGCCACCAGTTTGACCGCCGGTCCCTACGCCGTTACCGTCACCGATGCGAATGGCTGCTCGGACAGCCTCGCCCTCATCCTCACCGAACCCGCCGCTCTGACCCTGCTCACCAATGCAGTCCCGGTTTCCTGCAATGGGGGCAGCGACGGCACAGCCTCGGCGACGCCCACCGGTGGCACCCCACCTTATACCTTCACCTGGAACAACGCCCAGACCACGTCCCTGATCGGCAATCTGAGCGCGGGTGCCTACACTGTCACCGTCGCCGACGCCAATGGCTGTCTGAAAGCGGAAACCGTATTGGTGTCGGAGCCGGCTCCGCTTCAGGTACAGCTCACCGGGACAGATCCCCAGTGCGCGACCAGTACCGATGGCACCGCCGCGGCGGTGGTGAGCGGGGGAAATTCCGGCTACACCTACGCCTGGTCCGGCGGGCAGACCACCGCCCAGGCCATCAACCTGGCCGCGGGCAACCACACGGTTACCGTAACCGACGCCCGTGGGTGTACCCAAGTGGCTTCTCTCGCTTTGAATGCCCCGGCGCCCCTTGCACTCACCGCCACGGCCACCGCAGCGACCTGCTTTGGGAGTGCGGATGGAACGGCGGCGGTCACTGCAAATGGGGGAACGGCCGGCTATGCCTACGTATGGAGTGGCGGGGCCACGACCGCTCAGGCGACCGGCTTGCCCGCGGGCAATTACTCCGTCACCGTCACCGATGCGAATGGCTGCAATGCAGTTGTGGCGGTTGCGGTGGGGGAGGCGCCCCCCCTGAACTTACAGTTGGAGGCCGTGGCGGTTGCCTGCTATGGCGAGGCCAATGGCACCGCCACCGTCAGCGTTCAGGGCGGCACCCCGGGCTACACCTACACCTGGACCGGAGGCCAATCCTCGTCCACCGCCACCGCCCTCGCCGCGGGTGGCCATCACGTCCAGGTCATCGATGCCAACGGTTGCCGGGCCGAGGACAGCATTGTTGTGGGAACCCCGGATTCGCTGCAAGTTCAAATCAGCGGCCCGAACAAAATCTGCCTCGGCACCCGCGCGGACCTGCTGGCGACGGTCCAGGGCGGCAACGGTGGCTACCAGTACAGTTGGACGGCGGTTCCGGGGGGAACGGTGGGCAGCAATCCAGTATTGTCGATTGGCCCGACCACCGATACCGATTTCCAAGTTGTCGTCACTGATGCCCAAGGCTGCTCGGCGCTGGCTCCCCATTTCGTGGGGGTGTCCCCACTGCCCCTGGCCGAGTTCATTGCGGAAAATACTTCGGGCTGCGATACTGTGACTGCGGTGTTCACGAATCTAAGTCAGGGCGCCATCGCCTACCAGTGGAATTTCGGCGATGGCCATACGGCCACGGTTCCGAACCCGACCCACCTATTTACAAATGGAACCTTTGACGTGACGCTGGTGGCGATATCGGCCGACGGATGCCGCGATTCGATCACGAAATTGGATCTGGTGACGGTACTGCCGACGCCCATCGCGGGCTTCACCACGCGGGAAGACATTTCCCGGCCCCTCCTCCTCAGCAATGCGGAGTTGCATTTTCAAAACACTTCGCAATTTGCCAGTACCTACGCCTGGGAATTTGGGGATGGCTACATCAGCACCGAAGCCAATCCGGTCCACACTTACGTTGAGCCGGGCCGCTATCCGGTTACGCTCTACGCCTACAATGCGTTTGGCTGTGTGGATTCTATCACCATCGCACCGATTCTCATTGAACCCGACGGGGTAATCTACGTCCCAAATGCCTTCACGCCGAACGGTGATGGGCTGAACGATTCTTTTGAATTGAAAGGGGAGGGGATTGCTTCGTACCAGTTTGCGATTTTCAATCGCTGGGGGGAGCAGGTCTACCTCTCCCGGGACATCAACCAGAGTTGGGACGGCACCTTCCACGGCAATCCTTCGCAGGAAGGGGTGTACATCTGGAAACTCGAAGCGCGGGTCCTCTCCGGTTTGGAGGTGAAGCGTGGGGGTTCGCTTGCGTTAATCCGTTGACGCAGTAATATTTATCTGTCGCGCCCTGCGACAGAATGCAAGGCATTTTTCTGTCCTAGCTTTTTTCTATTTCCAATGATCCCGACCAGATGGCCGGGATCACTGTTTTGCTCCGGGTTGGGAGCGCAAATAGATGCGGGGAAAATTATCCCAGATACGTCTTGAGGGGCTTGGAGCGCGTCGTTTGCCGCAGGCGGCGAATCGCCTTTTCTTTGATTTGACGAACCCGCTCCCGGGTCAGATCAAATTTTTCGCCGATTTCTTCCAAGGTCAGCGAATGCTCCACGCCGATGCCGAAGTACAGGCGAATCACTTCTGCTTCGCGTTCGGTGAGGGTGCTCAGGGCACGCTCTACTTCTTTGCTTAAGCTTTCGCTCATCAAGGTGGCGTCGGGATCGGGCTCTTCGTCGTTTTCCAGCACGTCGAGGAGGCGGTTTTCTTCGCCTTGGACCAGGGGGGCATCCATGGAAACGTGGCGACCGGAGATTTTCATGGTGTCGCGCACTTCTTTTTCGCTCATGCCATCGATGGCTTCGGCGATTTCCTGGGGCGAGGGCTCACGCTCAAAGTTCTGTTCCAGTTTGGAAAAGGCTTTTACGATGCGGTTCATTGCCCCGACCCGGTTGAGCGGCAGCCGCACGATGCGGGATTGCTCGGCGAGGGCCTGCAGGATCGATTGGCGAATCCACCAAACGGCGTAAGAGATAAATTTGAAACCCCGCGTTTCATCAAAGCGCTGGGCGGCTTTGATCAGGCCCAAATTGCCTTCATTGATGAGGTCACCGAGGGAGAGGCCCTGATTTTGGTACTGTTTCGCGACCGAAACGACAAAACGGAGATTCGCTTTGGCGAGTTTTTCCAGGGCCGCGTGATCACCCTCGCGGATTCGCCGCGCCAGCTCTACTTCTTCATCCGGAGTGAGCAGGTCCACCTTTCCGATCTCATGCAGGTACTTGTCCAGCGATTGAGACTCCCGGTTGGTGATCTGCTTACTGATCTTTAACTGTCTCATTACCAGTATTTTGTTGGTTTTTTCCGATAGATGCTAATCCCAGGTAAGGATAAACTACTTGGCGAGGCTATGCGCTTCCACTGAATGGGAAGCGATCAGCGAAACTCGAGAACTCGCAAATACACCATCCTTACCTTTGCATTACAAAACTAAGGGAATCTAACCTTTTTTGGCGGAGATTTGCGGGAATTGGCGGACAGAAGTTGCGATTGCATCGGGTTTTCTCCGGGAATATTCGGCAGATTTTCCGGTGGAATGCGTGGGGAGTGGTGGTGCGTATTATCGGGAAGAATCGGTCTGGTCGCGAAAGAGAAAAGCGCCCCAAAGGGGCGCTTTTCACAAAGAACGAAAAGAACCTTGTTTAACCTAAATAAGCTTTGAGCCCCTTTGAGCGGGACGTATGTCGCAAGCGGCGAATCGCTTTTTCCTTGATTTGGCGCACCCGTTCGCGGGTCAAATCAAACTTTTCGCCGATTTCTTCTAAAGTGAGGGAGTGCTCGACCCCAATGCCAAAGTAGAGGCGGATCACCTCCGCTTCACGCTGGGTGAGCGTGCTGAGGGCCCGTTCGACTTCTTTGCTGAGGCTCTCGTTGATGAGGCCGGCGTCGGGATTGGGTTCTTCTTCATTTTCTAGGACATCGAGCAGGCGGTTTTCTTCCCCCTGGACCAGCGGGGCATCCATCGAGATGTGGCGACCCGAGATCTTGAGGGTATCCTGGACCTCGTTTTCGCTCATGCCGTCGAGGATTTCGGAGATCTCTTGGGGAGAAGGCTCACGCTCAAACTGCTGTTCGAGTTTCGAGAACGCCTTGCCGATTTTGTTCAAGGCTCCCACCCGGTTGAGCGGTAAGCGTACGATCCGCGATTGCTCGGCGAGGGCTTGCAGGATGGACTGGCGAATCCACCAGACCGCGTAAGAGATGAATTTAAAACCGCGGGTTTCGTCGAAGCGCTTGGCGGCTTTGATGAGCCCCAGGTTGCCCTCGTTGATGAGGTCCCCGAGGGACAAGCCCTGGTTCTGATACTGCTTCGCAACCGAAACCACGAAGCGCAGATTGGCTTTGGTCAGCTTTTCCAAGGCAGCATGATCACCTTCTCGAATCCGCCGGGCAAGTTCTACTTCATCATCGGGGGTGAGCAGGTCCACCTTACCGATCTCTTGCAGGTACTTGTCCAGCGATTGCGATTCGCGGTTGGTAATCTGTTTACTGATCTTGAGCTGTCTCATGCGTTGGCGGTTCTATCTTTTTGTGAAATACCGTGCGTAATTCCGAGTAGTAAGCTATAGTGAAGTTAACGTGAATTCTCTAATAATTCAACGCCTTGTCCCCGAAAAGAACGCTTTGTCCGAGGAGTATGTTGTATTGCGCGGCAATTGATAAGCCGCTTTCTTGTCCGGTAGTTGGGGTAAAGATAGAAGATTTTGCCTGAAGTAGGGCACCGATCAACCGAAATGCGAACCGCTGTAAACTTTGCTGCGGTACTGCTTCGTGGGCTTAATGGACAGCACCGGAACGTTCGAGTGATTGACCAGATGGCCGGCATTGGAACCCAAGAAAGTCTGCTTAAAGTCGAGTTCTTGTTGGGTCATGATGCAGATCAAATCGGCGCCGATTTCGTTGCCGTATTCGATCACCACATCGGCAACCCGCCCCTTGGTGATTAGCATGGTGGAATCAACTTCGATTTCTTGGCTGCGAACGTGAGCGACCGCCTGGTTCATCCGGCGTTGCAGGCGCTTTTTCGCATCCTCATCCGAAGTTTCCAGAACGGAAAGAACCACGAGGGAAGCCGAGAAATTGGTGGCAAACTCAATCGCCAATTGCAGTTTTTCGCCGGTTTCTTTGGTCAGATCGAGCGGGAGCAGGATCTTTTTGAATCCAGCCGTCTCTTGGGCCCCCTGCAGGGTGATGATGGGGCAGGGAGCGGTACTCACGACTTTGGAAGCATTGGAGCCGATGAAAAGTTCTTTGGCACCGTGCGCACCGTGGGTCGCCATGACGATGGCATTCATGTTGAACTCCTCGGCGGTCTGGACAATCTGCTTGAATGGCTTGCCCACTTTGATCACTTTGTGGTAGGTCAAACTGGGATCGCCGTGGGTGGCGATGAACCGGTCCAGCATGGCGGAGGCTTCTTTACGGGCACCTTGCTCATCAAAGCTGGAAAACATCTTGAAGGGACCGGCCGGCAATTCGATGGTGGCCTGGACGTACACGTCGGCTTCGTAGGTCCGGGCGACGTGCAGCGCGGTTGGGAAAACATCCGCCGTCAACTCGCTGAAATCGGTCGGGAACAGGATTTGGATCTTTTCGCTCATAGTTTTTCCGAAATGACAATCTTATTTTCACTTGCTGTCGGTGAACGCGTTTTTGCACTTAAATGAACGGAAGGTTTTTCACCGATCAGGCAGAGCAAAAATACACAAATTTTTTCACTAGGGAGATAAATCGGGGCCGGTCCCGATTTTCCTAAAAATATTTTGTTTCGGGCTCTAAAATGCGCTTTCGCGCTTCACGGGGCCGATTTAAATCAAAATTGCAAAATATTGCGTTGCGGGATATCCGCCCTCAGGTTTGCAGGGCCAGATCCAATTCCCGCAATCCGGCAAAATAGCGCCGCAATGCATCCTGTTTGGGACCATTCAACTCGTAGGAAATGGATTCCGTCAGGTACTTCTCTGCTTGGGGAATGGTGTAATCGTACCGCTGGGCCCACCGCCTTGCCGAACCTTTGCGGTCCAGCAGCCCCGTTTGCAGCCCCTTGCGTACCTGCTCCAGCTGGGCAAAGCTCACGCGCTGCGGATCGTAGGCCCAAACGGCAAATACGAACGGAAGGCCGGTCCAATCTTTCCAGACCTGCGCGAGATCATAGACGTAGGCAAATTGGTCGCGGATCTGGTAGGCCCGATCCCCGATGGCCACGCCGGCAGTATTTCCCTGAATGAGCGAAAAGTCCCGCTTTTCGGGTACGGAGTGGGGGAGAGGATTGTGCCAATAGTGCTTTAACAAGATGCGGGCCAGGCCATTGGAGGAGCGGGAGTGCTGATCCAACCGCAGATGGGTACACTCCTCAATCGGACGCTGGGAAAAGATGAACACCGAATCCACGGCCCCGTCCGCCCCGATGCAATATTCCCCGATGATGCGGATATTGGTGAAGTCGATCAGCGACCCCACCGGAATCAGGGCCATGTCACACGTACCCATTGCCAGGGCGCGGGCGCACTCGGCGGGCGGCCGCAGTTGCAATTCCAGTTCTTCCAAAGAGAATGATTTCCGCAACCCGTCCGTAAAAGGGCGGGTATTGATGTAGGAAACCAAGGCGATGCGCAATTTCATTGGGGGATATGGCTGAGGTCATTCAAACGAACGGCGGTTACGTGGTCGCCCTGGATTTGCAACAGGTTCAGGGCGGTGTTGCGGTGGGGGAACAGATTCATGTGTTGCATTCCGTATCCCAGCATTTGTGAAAGGATGATCCGCATGACGCGGCCGTGGATACATACCAGGGCATTCCCGTCCTCCGGCATCATTTTCAGCACTTGGTCCATGCCCGCTTTGAGGCGTTGCCAGGCTTCCTTGGGGGACTCGCCGCCTTCCATCCGGGCGTCCAAATCACCGCTGGTCCAGCGGCCATTCATGTCGTCAAATAAGGCCCTAAGGTGATTCCCAGTTTGGCCTTCCAGGATGCCCCAGTTGATCTCGTTGAGTTCGGGGATGCGTTTGATGGCGTGGCCCAGGCATTCAAACGGTTGGATCGTTTGGTAGGTTCGCACCAAAGCGGAAGCGACTAAGAGATCGAATTTTATCTCTTGGTATTTTTCGAAAAAGAGTTCGCCTTGGCGGCGTCCCGTTTCGTTGAGGCTGGCATCGATTCCGCCGCCCTGGACGATGCCACGGAGGTTGTAATCGGTCTGGCCGT
Organism: Bacteroidota bacterium; assembly: GCA_039024435.1. Taxonomy (GTDB): domain Bacteria; phylum Bacteroidota; class Bacteroidia; order J057; family JADKCL01; genus JBCCQH01. The sequence goes on along the minus strand of JBCCQH010000005.1, from coordinate 25,914 downwards.
GGCGGATCAGATAGAGGTTGCGCATGGCGATCAGTGGACAGCTTCGGTTTCGGGGACAAATGTTTCGACCGCGTAATCGTGGATGACGTTGTACAGGGTGTCGCGCTCGATGGGATGAAATCCGGCCCGCTCAATCGTATTGATGAGTTCGGGGGTGCTCATGGCTGGGTTTTGCTCTCCGCCCGCCATCGAGTATATTTTTGTGGTATCGTCGATGGTACCGTCGATGTCATTGACCCCAAAGGACAATGCCAACTGGGCGGTGCGCTTTCCGATCATGGGCCAATAGGCTTTCACGTGGGCAAAATTATCCAAATAGATCCGTCCGATGGCGTAATTCCGGAGGTCTTCGATGATGCTGACCTCGTCGATATCGGACATTTCGTTGTGCTTATTCCGAAACTTCAGCGGGATAAACGTTTGAAATCCGCCCGTTTGATCCTGTAGCTCCCGCAATTGACGCATGTGGTCGATGCGATGCTCGTACCCTTCGATGTGTCCGTAGAGCATCGTGGCATTTGACCGCCGACCCAGATCGTGCAGGATGCGGTGCAGTTCCAGCCATTGGTCACCGGAACATTTGCCTCCGGCAATTTGATCGCGAATTACCGGGTGAAAGATTTCCGCGCCGCCCCCTGGCATCGAGTCCAGGCCCGCCGCGACCATGGCCTTCATTCCTTCGGCGTAGCTGACTTTTGCTTTTTTGAAGATGTAGTGGTATTCGACTGGGGTGAGTGCCTTGACGTGCAGTTCGGGGCGGTGCGCCTTGATCGCCCGGAACAGTTCCTGATAAAAGGCGTAATTATACTGCGGCATCACGCCCCCGACGATGTGAACTTCGGTGACGGGCTGACCGTCAAATCGCCGAATCTCTTCCATCATCTGGTCGAGGTCCCATTCCCAGCCATCGGAACGCTTTTTGATTTTGCGTGAGTAGGAACAGAACGTGCAGCTGTAGATGCAAACGTTGGTTGGTTCAACGTGGAAATTGCGATTGAAGTAGGTGCGCAAGCCATGCTTGCGGCGGCGAATGTGATCGGCCAGAACCCCCACAAAGGACAGCTCGGGTTTGGTGTAGAGGTACAAGGCCTCATCATCGCTGATGCGCTCGGCCGCCTCGACCTTTTCCGCGATCCGAAAAGCCACGGGATCAAGCTGCTTATTTTTCAGAAGTTTCAGAAAGTTATCCGAATTTTCCATAGCGCAAACTTACGGAAAAGCGGCTGAAAACTTGTATAATCGCCGAGAATTTCTAAGGGATTTTAGTCGCGGAATTCGTAGCATCCCAGGTCAGGGGAGCCGTCCCGGGCAAATCCGTCCTTGTCCGTACCAATTCCCGGGAAGGGGACGCCGGCGTTGACTGCGGGAGACCAGCCTTTTAGGCGATAATCGCGGTCATCGGGCTCGGGTTCGGTGGGGGCTTCAAACTTTGCAAAATCAAATTCCTGACTGGTGATGATGTTGCTGCCTTTCAGCTCAAGCGTCGTGCGCACGATGGTATTGTGCAGGGTCACGTCGTATTGCCCGGCCACGGGGAAGCTATCGGGTACGAATTCTTCCTCTTCGGAACCCCAGATGATGCAGTTGTCGAAACGGACCTTAGCGGGGTAGCTTTCGAAGGCGTTTTCCTCGACTTCCAGGTAATTGTTGACCGCCACCTGAGATGTTCTTCGGCTGAAGTCGACGGTGTAATTGGCGAAGGTGCAGTGCTGAAAATCGCAGTTGCCGCCGCCTTGAATCAGCAAATTGGCTTCGGCACAATTGTGAATGAGGCAGTTGCGGGCGCGGATCTGCGGATAATTGGTGAAGTTGGGCAGGAAGCTACTGGACAATATGCCCACGCCAGCCATGTTGCGGATTTCGACCCCTTCCAAGTAGACCTTGGGGACCACCCCGGTATTTTCAAACTCTTGGTACACGCCGATCAGGCCATTTTTGATCAAGGCGTGGCGGATTTCGCAGGAAACCGCCGAGCGGGCAAATAAAATTCCCAGCCACTGGCCGGGGGTTTCTTCGTAGCGGTCCCCAAATCGCGTTTGTTGGAAGGTAGGCTCATTTCCGGGGACGCCCTGGACCAAGAGCCGGCCGGCGACTTTGATTGCCGATATTAAATTGAAATTCTCATCTTTCTTGGGAGTAAAGAAGATTTGGGTTCCGGCGGGAATGATCAAGGTATGGCCTTCGGCGACCTGCAAACACCCATCGATGACGTAGCGCTTGTCCGCGGCAAAGCCCGTCACACTCGGTCCCCCAAAACCACCCAACAGGGTATCCTGAAGGAAAATCGCATCGAACAGATAGGCTTCAATGTCCACGTCCTGGGTTTCGGAGCCGACCCTAAACAGGAGTCGGTCCCGGGTAAAATCGTCTTTGACCCCGGAGCGAAACGAGACGAAAGCCACTGCCGAGTCTCCATCTTGCAATTCAAAGTCCTGAATGGTATCTGCATCGATCCCGTCAAAAATCAAGTCAAATTCATCGGCGCGTTCGAGGCGCACCTCCGAGATGCGGACATTTTCTCCGGTATTGTTGGTGACGACCACGCGTTCGGTCGGCGAATCGAAAGTCGTAAATAGGGTATCAAAAAATATGGTATCGACGGAAAAATCGAGGATGCCCTGCTCCACGAACATGCCCGGCCTCTGCCGGCACCCCGCTAACAGCACCACCGCAAGAACGGGCAGGAGGAGAATGGAGCGCTTCATTGTCATTGGTGCAAACCTACGTCGGAAGCACGAATCTTGAAAGGGGAAAAATTCGGGACGTGGAATTAAAGAGATAAAAATCCGGGCGGAAGGGTGGGTTTTGCTGGCCTATCGAGAGCGACATTGGATGGAAATCACGGGTGATAAACCTATCTTGAGTCTCTCAAATCTGGGCATCAAGTACGGAGACTTCTTCCTGCGAAAGTCCGGTAAATTCAGCAATCTTATCGTGTGAAAGCAGGCCGGAATGCAGCATACGAAGCGCCGAGGTGTGGGCCATTTCTCTTCTTCCTTCTTCCAAGCCGGATTCTTTCCCCTCGATGAAGAAAATGTCTTTACTTACGTCAATCGATATCGGCATTTCTTTCAGCAGTTTTTTATATTCTCCCTCTAATTTAGGTATTCGGCTCAGGATTCCCAATTGTTTCATCATTTTTCTCAATAAATTAGGATCTTCCGCCAGGTTTAGCACGCGTCCCAGGATGTCGCTCAGTACGGTTTTCGGCTTTTTGGGGCCATGGTCCGCCAATACGGCGAGGATGACTTCTTCCGGAATATTTGATTCTAAGAAACGCTGGGCATCGATGGCTTGCAGGCTTACCAGGTTGAATCCACGCATTACTTCTGCGGGGGCAAAGGTGGTCTGCATCCGAGGTGGTTGCTGCCCGAGGTAAAATACATGTTGCCGGATCGGTAGGTTGTGCAGTTCACTCAGAATCGCATGGTAGGTCCGCATCCGCTTGAGCATATTGGGGTTGTCCTGGAGTTGGAACTCCAGGTGCAGGATAAAGGTCTCGCCGGACTCGGTTACAATCACCTGCAAAAAGTCCGGTTCGCGTTCGAGGGTCAAGTGCAGTTTACTGGGAAGATCCCGGTAGGACTGTGCTTTGAAACCCAAATATTTTTCGGAAAGGGAAAGAAAAATCGCTCCAAAGTTCTCCCGCAATATTCTGTCATAATCATTCGCCACGGCGGCAAACATCGATGGCGAAAAGTTCATTTCCAAATGACAGACCTTGCCGTCCTGCACCGCATCCTACGGATGCGAAAAAATGATAAAAATTGAAAAGGGGTTGCCGGCGATCCCTGAATCTACCGAAAAGAAGGTCGCGCCCGGTCGGCGCACCAGGAAGCTGATCCCATTTCCGCCCCCAGGACGAGGTTCGCTGGCCACCAATGATCGATATACCGTAGCCATGGGCCCCAACCCGCCCCCATTGGCGGGGTGTCTCAAGTCCGGTAATGCCCTTGCGCCGATTTTGCCGGCGGTCATGTCCACCCGAGCCGGAGGATCTGAACCTGATCGCCACCCCGGATCCGCTCCAATTGCTCCCCGCCGCGCCCCCCGGATTTTGCCGTCGCGAGAATCATCGCTATTTTGGCGCTGAGCACTATTTACCGGAAAAAATATTTACCCCAAGCCTTGGCCCCGTGAAAAAAGTCCTTCCCTACATCTTTGCCTTCATCATGATTGCCGGCGGAATCGGGCACATCGTCGCCCCCGATTTTTACGCGCCGCTGATTCCCGACTTCATTCCCGACCTACTCGCCAATGTCCTTTCGGCCATCGCTGAACTCGGGATCGGAGTATTGCTGCTCATCCCCAAATACCGGCATTGGGGAGGGCTGGGATTTGCGCTGCTCATGATCGGTTTCCTGCCCCTGCACATCTGGGAATTGTTTCGGGAAGAGCCCGTGGTGGGTCCCCCGCCCGCGCCGATCATCCGGCTGGTCATCCAGCTTGTCCTGATTTATGCGGGGTGGTGGCTGTACCGGGTGTACCGACCCAGCGGCCTCAAAGCCACCGCATAAGCGGCTATCGGTGGGCGGTCACCGTGTACTGGTAATCCAGTCCCGTCGTGTCCACTTCCAAGCGACTGAAACCCGCCGAGTCCAGTTCCAAAAAGATTTGGTCCCAGTGCAGCTTTTCTTCCGGCGGTGGTCCCACGGGCAGCGGCTCTTTGCGAAAATCGACGATCACCAGCCGGCCCCCCTCGGCCACACCGCTATGGACTTTGCTGAAATAGTCCACCCGATCCGCGATGAAGGAGTAAGTATTGATCAACAGGACCAGGTCGGCCTCCTCCGGCCGCAAACTGGGATCGTTTGGCTGGGTGAGCCGGGTCTCCACCTGAAGGCGCTCACTGGAAGGCGTCCGCTCGACCCGTCGGTTGATGTAATCGAGAAACTGTTGCTCGATGTCGATGGCGACCACGCGCCGGGCTTTGCGGGCGAGGCGCATGGTGAAGTAGCCCGTACCCGCCCCAATGTCCGCAACTACTTTGTCCGAGAGGTCACCGAGCCGCGTGATGACCATCTGGGGCTTCTGCCAGTTTTCGCGGTCGCGGCTGTCCAGCTCCTCCAATCCGATAAAATTCGAATCGGGATCGGTGAAGAGGCTCGCATTGATCAGGGAATCGGGCGGATGGTTGGGCGACGTTTGGGAGTCCTGCCCCGTACAAGCCGGCAGGGCGATTAACCAGGGCAATATGATCCAAAGCACTCGGTACATGGGGCAAATTTAGGGATTCAACCGTTTTCCTTCGCTTTCTCCTTCTTTTCCTTGGGCGCTTTGGGCGCCTTTTCCTTCTTCTTTTTGGGAGCATCCGCTTTCTCCGGTTTCTTTTTCTTGGACTTTTTGCGGGTCTTCTTCTCCTTGGTGGGGTCGTCCGCGCGGTTGGCATCGCTGGTCTTAGCGTCGTTTTTCGGAGCGGGATCGTCCACTTTTTCGGCTCCTTCTTCAGTCGCTTTTTCGCCCCTGGCAATGGCTTCCGCCGCTGCTTTCTCCGCTTCTTCCTGTTTGCGCAATTCCTCTACTTCCTTGCGAGCTTTGGCTTTGATTTCCTTGGCGGTCAGGGCTTTGCGCACCGAGTTATACTGCATGATGCCGTGGAGATCACAATCGCAATCGTAGTATTCTTCGTAGCACTTCACAATCCGACAATCCAATTTCCAGTCCTTGCGCATGCGGGTTTTGCCGTTGGCCTTGACGAAAACGAGATTGTATTCGCAGTCGGCGGTCCATTCGATCCGGAAGACCGATTTGACGTTGGTGTTGTCGTTGTAGTGGATTTCTTTCTTCTTTTTGCGCTTGATCCGGATGCCGTAGCTGTTTTTGTCGATAAACTGCATCGTGCCCCGGTGGTAGCGGGCGCAGGGAATTTCGTCTCCGGTTTGTTTCGAGACCTTTTCGCGTTCTGCCGGAGCGGGGTCTTCCCCGGGAGAAGTTTCGGTCGGCGGGTCGACTTCGGATTCAGTAGTTTCGGAGTTAGGATCCTGCTCCTCTTCAGCGGCGGTTGCATCAGCGTCCTTGTTTTTCGCCTTTTTCTTCTTCTTTTCCTTTTTTGCCTTCTTCTTTTTCTTCTTCTGCTTGCCGGAATCGTCCGTTTGCTCGGTATCCGCGTCATTTTGGGCCACGGAAGATGCGGGATTGATCCCCCAGAGAAAAGCGGTGAGCACGCCAAGGGTGAGCAAGCGCGGAGCAGCAGCAAAAGGGACCGGAGGGCGAAACTTCATGCGGTATTTTCTATCTCCTACGAAATTCCGGAGCGGATTGTATGATTGTCGGCCCGGAGAGTGGATTCCTGTAGTGAGGAGCGGGAGATCAAGTGTAAGCGGCCACGAGTTCCGTGACCAGCGCAATGTACTTTTCCTTGGCCTGCTCGGAGGTGGTACCCTTCAGCTTTTCCCAGGCTTTGTACTTGGCTTGGGCTTTGAAGTCAAACATGCCGGGCTTGTCGCCGTGGACATCGCCTTCGGTGGCTTGCTTGAAGAGGCTGTACAGGCTCAACAATTGCTCGTTGGTCGGGCGCTTGGTCAAGGTTTTGACCTGTTCGGTGGCGGCGGTGAATTTTTCCTGCAAGTCCATATCGTGTATCTTTGAAAAAATGTTTGCATCAACGGTGAGCAGGGTAAATTATCCCAAATCCGGGAAACTGCAAAACCATTTCTGCAAAAGGCAGTGCGTCCAAATACAGTATGGAACTCAACTTCAAAACTTTTGGCAGCGGTCCGGCCCTCATCATTCTCCACGGCTTGTTTGGTTCCCTGGACAACTGGCAAACCCTGGCTCGGAAGTACGCCGCGCATTTTAGCGTCTACATTGTCGACCAACGCAACCACGGTAAATCCCCGCATACCGATGCTGCATTTACCTACCGCTCACTCGCCGACGATCTGCTTGCGTTCATGGAACAGCAAGGAATGTACTCGGCCAGTCTGCTCGGGCATTCGATGGGCGGGAAAGTAGTGATGCAGTTTGCCGCCGAAAATGAATCCATGGTGGAGCGCATGGTAGTTGCGGACATGGCCACGCGCCGATACAGTCCCCACCACGACGCGGTGTTGCAAGTGCTGGCGAGCATCCCGTTTGCTGAACTCGATTCACGCAAAGCCGCCACCGAGTGGATGACCGAGCAGATGAGTGACGTCGCCACCCGGCAATTTCTCCTTAAAAGTCTCCAACGTACCCTCAACGGACCCCACGAATTTGCCTGGAAATTCAACTTCCCGGTGCTCTACCGCGACTACGACCTGATTTTAGAAGCGGTGGAAGCCGATTTTGCCTTGGACGTACCGGTTCTGTTCCTGCGGGGGGGCGACTCGAATTACGTTCGGGATGAATATCTCCTCGAAATCCGGGAAATTTTCCCCCAGGCTGAGTTGGCGACCCTAGAAGGGGCGGGCCACTGGCTGCACGCCGATCAACCGCAGGCATTTTTTGACACTTCCCTGAAGTTTTTGCTCGGTAGCTGAGTCTCCTGGATGCGCTTTGGGGGTCATCCTTTTTCCCTTTGCGTCTATCGTAAATGCCCGGAAACTTTTCCTGATCCCCGCTACATCCCGTGAAATGCACTTGCGATCCGCTTTGCTTCGGTCGTGAATGCTTCGGTACAACGCCGTGTTCTTCGCTCTAAATTTGCGGCAAATGATTGGGAATTTATCCTCGATCAGAGGCGTACTCGGTTTGTCCCTGTCAATTTGATCCCCTAAGTGTACTTGTATTCCGCTGACCCCACAAATAGCTTTGGGCCGGGGCGGTTTGCCCTTGGCCGACCGCACTGAGTGCCGACTTGCTCGGCGGGTGATGTGACCAATAAATAGTCTGGTGTACTATCCGGCAGCGGGCAGTACCAAAAGTCGATTTCAATGTCCTCGAGTCTTGAGAACCGGTTTGAATACCTGCGCGAGGAGCGCCTGAAGGACCTGGAAAAAAAGGGTCAGGATGTCCCCTTGGAGTTCGAGTACGTGGACGAGGAAGCGGTGGCCCGGGAAAAACGCCGCCGACTGATCCGCCGGGAGCTGGGCCTGTTCCTGTTGTCGGCCCTGGCCTCGACCGGGCTGGGATTCATCCTCTGGGTGAATTTTGCCGACCAACTGGTGGGACTGGCCTTTGACCCGGGCAATTGGGCACCTCCGGATGAGGCGCATTTCCCCGTGGTGGGCAAAATCAACGAGGGATTCTGGCGGGAAACCGGCGGCGCACTGCTGACGATTGCGGTCTGTCTGCTCGGGATCTACCTGACCCGTATCGTGAATTGGATCGTATCGGTCAAGCTGGTCAAAGCAATGAAAGAGGAAGAATAACATGATCAAAGAAGCCCTGGAATACGTCGTGGAAGACCTGAACGATCATTTTCGCCGGGTACTCGACCCCCGTCCGGTCAAGGACCTCGCGGTCCTTTCGGTGATTGTAGATCAGCAGGGAGAAGTCGCGGTCAAGGAAGAAAATGCCATTATTTTTTCCGTACTGAGCATCCAGGAAGAAAAGAAAAGCGGCGCCACCAACGGGCGGGGTGAGCGCCGCGCTCCGATTGATTTGAACCTCTACGTGCTGGTTTCGGGCTATTTTCCGGGTCAGTTGACCGGCGATGCGTTGCAATTGATCTCCATCGCTATCGAGTTCTTTTACGATAAAAATGTCTTCCTCCCTTCCAATTCGCCCGGCCTGTCGACCGGGATCCACCGCATGAGTTGGGAGATCTACAACATGGATTTTACCGAGCAAAGCAACCTCTGGAGCGCCATCGGGGCCAAGCATATGCCGTCGGTCATCTACCGGGTCCGGCTGCAACTCGTGCCCGGCACTCGCCAACGGATTTCCGCGCCGCGCATCACCGAAAGGGGGGCGCAACTGGAGGCTTGACGCCACCGCCGGACCGGCGGCCAAAGCAATCACAATGCAGATTGAAACCCGTACCATAGCGAAAATCGACTTGCGCCACGCTTATTTCCAAGCGGGCGTTTGGCGTGGGGTAGAAGTAACCGCTTCTCCGGCTACCCAAGCGCGTCTGGTCCGCCATCGCCTCCGCCTACACACCGAGGGCCACCAAATACTGGTGGTGCGGGATTTTCCCATTTTCCCGGGGGGAAGATCTGCACCCGAGCCCCAGCCCGAGACCGTGCCGCTGCGCCTGGACCTGCGGCCCATCGATCCCTGGTATCCGCAGTTCACCGAGTTGCCGGAGTGGGACCTGCTCCGCAAATGCCTTTACTTCAGCGACCGGGACCGGGCGGGAAATCTGCGGAACCATCGGCTGAGTGAAGCGGAAGTAGCGGGAGCCGGGGATATTTACCCGCTGCATTCCGCTATCTTTTCCGTGCAGGTGGGGGCGCCCGACTGCAAAGTAATGGCGTACGCGGCCGATGGCTCCGAATTGGTCGCCTACAGCGGCGGCGACGGCCGGGCCGCACTCGATTTGCGGGCGCATCCCGAAGGCCGGTTTCGGATTGCGTTGCCGGAGGGGAAATCGGAGTACGTAGTCACCGCCCAGGAAGCCCGCAAGCGGGTTTTTGCCCGGATCGACCTGCAACTGGACACCCGATCCCAAGTCTACCGCGGACAAGCGATCACCCAATACGTCCTCGATTTTGCCGCGCGGGAGGTCTACTGGAATTACAACATCGAAGTGGGGGAAAGGAATTTCTCTACCCTGCGCATCATTGACCCCGATCAGCAGATGGAATTTGTGCCAGTGGAATCAGATCGGGTTCCCGCGGCCAGGACCTTTCGTTTTCGGACCACGCGCAAAGTGCGGCTTGCGGAATTCTACCCTTACGCTTTTCGGCTGGTCAATGGGACAAACAGCGCGGTCATCTCGGAGCGCTTACCCTTTCCTTCTCTGAAATACTTAAAACGACACCCCGACCAAGCGGACGCACTCGTTGCGGAATCCTACCTGGTCTTGGAGCAGAAATAAACAATTAATTTAATACCAATGCGAAATGGCAGATTACAAAACTCCCGGAGTATACGTTGAAGAAATTTCGACGTTACCTCCATCAGTAGGGCAGGTGCCCACCGCCGTCCCCGCGTTCATTGGCTATACCCAACGGGCGCGAAAAAACGGCAAGAGTGTGCTCAACACTTCGGTCCACATCACTTCATTGCTGGAATTCAAAGAGATCTACGGATTGGGCCCGGATGTCGGGGCCATTTCCGTGCAGATGGAAGCCGGCGGAGAAGGGGTTAAGAGTGTGGAATTTGAAAATCAGTACTACCTCTACGACAGCATGCGCATGTTCTACGCCAATGGTGGCGGCGAGTGCTACGTGGTATCGGTCGGACTGTACGGCGACGACGTCGAAATGGAAAAGCTCCAAGTGGGGATCGATGTCTTGTACGCCAATGACCACCCCACGATGCTGGTCATGCCCGATGCGATGCTGCTCGAAAAGAAAGGCGACTGCTTCGCGTTGCAGCAATCGATGCTCTTGCAGTGCAACGATATGCAGGACCGCTTTTCCATTCTGGACGTGTTTAAGGGGGATATCTCCCGCAAAGATGCCGATATCATCACTGATTTCCGCGGCGGGATTGGGATCAACTACCTGAGTTACGGTGCGGCCTATTACCCCTGGATCCAGACGGTATATGCCCCCCGCTTCGGATTTAACCAGATCGCCATTTCGAATGACAAAGGCGAGCCGAAAGTGCTGGAAGACCTGCTGGACAATCCCACTCCGGTCAAGGAACTCCGTCAGATTCTGGCCGATGTGGATACGGTGGAAACCGCGCTGAAAGATCCTTTCGGCAATGGCAAGACCATCAACACACAGTACGCCGCCATCAACGATGGTGATCGGGGTAGCCTGAACGAGCTCAAGCACTACGCAGGAACGATCAAGACCTTGATCCAGCGGGTGTTTGATATCCGCGACGGCAATGTCGGCGGATCGGCTCCTGAGCCCAAGCCCAAAGCCGACGCCAAAGGCAAAGGCGACGCCAAAGCCAAAGGCGGTGCGGCGGCCGCCGCACCCAGCGGTGGAGGTGGCAAAATCCAAAGTGAAAGCCTGCTCACCGAGTTGCGTTCCAAAACCGCCCTCGGTTCCCCGCTCTCCAATGTCACCCGCTCGCTGCAAGGCATCGACCTGGCCCTCAAGCTGGCCGTACTCGATCCCAAGAAGGACTTTGCCGAGTTCAATCTGGCCGAAGTCACCGCATCACCGGGTTACGATGGCCAGCCGCTCGAAAATCAGGTGGCCCTGGGCCGCTCGAAGCTCAAAGCTTCCCTCGACGCGGTCGTCGGCATTTTGTTTTCCGTCCGCGATGACGTGGAAAAATTGCGCGACAACAAGGACAAAGTCCTCTACGACACGATTCCGCTTTACAAAACCATCGTGAACGAAATCCAGGTCGAAGGGGGCAAATTGCCGCCGAGTGGAGCCATCGCTGGGGTGTACGCCCAGGTCGACAACAATACGGGGGTATGGAAGGCCCCGGCCAATGTCAGCCTCGCCTCCACCAACCGTCCCTGGGTCAAAATCGACGATAAGGAACAAGAAGACCTCAACGTCGACGTGAACGCGGGCAAGTCGGTCAATGCGATCCGCTCCTTTGCCGGCAAAGGCACCCTGGTTTGGGGCGCGCGCACCCTCGCGGGCAATAACAACGAGTGGCGCTACGTCTCCGTCCGCCGGACCTTCATCATGGTTGAGCAATCAGTGAAGCTGTCCACCAACTGGGCGGTCTTTGAGCCGAACACTTCCATCACCTGGATCAAGGTCAAGGCCATGATTGTGAACTACCTCACCAACCTCTGGAAGCAAGGTGCCCTCGCCGGATCGAGTCCGGAAGAAGCCTTCTTCGTGAACATTGGCTTGGGCGTTACGATGACGCCCGTCGACATCCTCGAAGGCCGCATGAACGTCGAAATCGGCATGGCCGTCGTCCGTCCCGCGGAATTCATCATTCTGAAGTTCTCGCACAAGATGCAGGAATCCTGATGCTCGATTTCCAGTTTCTGATGGTGGGCGGTGAGCCGCCCAAAACCACAGAAATCGACAATCAGCCCGCAGAAATTCATCAAGTAGTAGTAATCTCAAAATTGAACAATAGACATGTCAAGTAGTGTATCATATCCGCAGCCGACGTTCTATTTCCAGGTGGACTGGGATGGACAGACGGACATGCAGTGCTCGGAGGTTTCCGGACTCGACGTTGAGTTGGACGAAATGACTTACCGGTACGGAAGCAGCCCGGAATTTACCTTGACCAAGATGCCGGGACTCCGCAAGTCCTCCGACATCACCATCAAGAAGGGCGTATTTAAGAAGGACAACACCTTCTTTACCTGGCTCAACGAGGTCAAACTGAACGTGCCGACCCGCAAAACGGTCACGATCCAGTTGCTCGACGAATCCGGCAGTACTGTGATGTCCTGGAAGCTGATCAACGCCTGGCCGAAAAAGGTGTCCAGCCCGGACATGAAGGCCGATTCCAGCGACGTAGCCATCGAAGAGATCACCATCGCCCACGAGGGGGTGACGATCGAAGCCTCATAATCAGGTGGGCGCGGACCAGTGGCGGGTGCGCTCCGGGAGGGAATCCTCCCCAACGCACCCGTCCCCGTCCCCATTTTGGTCATCTAACTTGAATCATTGATCCAGCCAGTTCCCAACCATGTCCTCTACCTCGGTACCCCTTCCTGGTTTTTACTTCAAGCTCACCGTTTTCCAAAACGGGTCGGAGCTGGGAGAATTGCTGTGTTACGACGTCAAAGGGCTCAAGTTTGACCTCGTGCTGGACACCGGCGAAGAGACACCCCCCAATTTTGTCACCGACATCAAATTTGGGGATCTGGTCATCACCAAGCCGGTGACGGCGACTTTGACCTCGCTGGAGACCAAGTTCTACAACTACATGATCAAAAGCATCGAAGACACGACGGCGTCTTACTTCGACTTGTTGCTCATGGCGCTGAACGAGCAAGGTTCCCCGGTCCGGAGCTGGCAGTTTTCCGATGCTTTCCCGATCTCGATGTCCACCGATGGCTTCGACGCAAAATCCAGCGGAATGCTCACCGAAACGCTGACTTTCCGCTACAACGAATACACCGTCATCGTTAATTAAGCCCAATATGCCAGTAGAAATACGTGAAATGGTCGTCAAGACCATCGTTGATAAAACCGACAGTGGCAACGCCGGAAAGTCTGCCGCCAAAGCCGCCGGAATGGACCGGCAGCAGATGGAATCTCTGCGCGCTGCCATCATCGACGAATGCATGATGCAGGTCGCCGAACTCATCGCCGATCTCCGCGAACGCTAATTGAAAACCCCTCCGCCCATGGCCAATATCACCATCGACTGTTATTCGGACGCCGCTTTCGGCTCGAAAGTTTCTACCTGGACCGGACACTACGACCCGGCCCAGATGGACCTGGATTACGAGAACCGCTTCTTGCGTTCGCATTCGATCGGGATTTCCGCTCCCCCGGTCTACGCCGGTGAGGAGCAGAATGGCCTGGTGTTTCCTTTGTTTTTTGACAATTCCTGGGTAGCCGCCGATGACAGTACCAGCTCCGAAACCACCGTCCGCTCTCAGGTGGATGCCTTTCTGGCTTTGGTGTACTCGGTCAATTCCGATAGCCACACCGCGAACTACCTCAAGGTCACCGTAGGAGATTTTATCTTTTCCGGCCAGACCGAATCGGTGCGGGTCAGCTATAGCCTCTTCAACAGCGAGGGCAAGCCCCTGCGCGCCCAAGTGGAACTGGCGATCACCCAGACCGAGACGGTTGCTTCCCGCAAAGCCGCCGCTGGTTTGCAGTCCCCCGACCTCACCCGCTCGGTCATCGTGCGGGAAGGCGATTCCCTGCCCGGCCTCTCCCAGAAATACTACAACACGCCGCACTACTACCTGGAACTGGCGCGGGTCAACCGCATCACCAATTTCCGTTCCCTGCGCATCGGCACGCGCATTGTCATTCCACCCCTGAGCAACTGATCCGAATCGATGGGACTACCAAAAGTATACGACCTGGTCGACGCCGAAGTCACCGTTGCGGGCAGCAAGCTCGGCGGCAGCTTTACCGTGGTATCGATCAGCATCAACCACGCGATCAACAAGATTCCCACTGCGGTCATCACCATTCCTGACGGCGACCCGGCCGCGCAGGATTTTCCCCTCAGTTCCGGCAGCAGCCCCTCGCTCAAGCCCGGGGGCGACGTCAAAATCACCTTCAAAGATGCGGCCGGCGGGACGACCTTTGACCTGTTTGCGGGCATCTTGACCAGCCACGCGATCCGGGTCCGCAACGGGCAGTCGCTGCTCATCCTCGAAGCCAAAGACAAGGCCGTGAAGATGACCATTGGGGAGAAAAACGCCTACTTCGCCGACAAAAAAGACAGTGACATCTTCAGCACCCTCATCGGCAATGCCTCGGGAGCTTCCGCCGATGTGGAATCCACCAGCTATAAGCATCCCTTTCTCTTTCAGCACAATTCCACCGACTGGGATTTCATGCTGCGCCGCGCCGAGGCCATTGGCGTGCTGGTCACCTGCAAAGCCAACACCGTCAGCGTCAAAAAGCCCCGCTTTTCCGGCAGTGCCGCCAGCGAACTCAAGTACGGCAATAACGTCATGGAAGCCGAACTGGAGATCGATGGCCGGACCCAGCTACAAGGGGTGGAGGCGACGGCCTGGGACATCTCCTCGCAGGCGGTCGTCACCACCACGAAGACCGCGCCGGGAACCACGGTACCGGACAATCCCGGCACCTGGACCGGAGCCTCGCTGGGCAGCAGTTTCGCGCCGACCACCGCCGAGCGGATGCACCGGGGCGCCTTGGAGCAGACCGAACTTGATTCCTGGGCCGAAGCCTGTATGCTCAAGAGTCGGATGGCGCGCGTGCGGGGACGGATTAAAAGCTACGGATTCAGCATTGATCCAGGCGACCTCGTGAAACTGTCCGGATTCGGAACGGAAATGAGCGGCAACGCTTACGTCACCGGGGTGCGCCAATCGCTCCAGGGGGGGCGCTGGACGACCCACGTGCAAATTGGGATGTCGCCCGAATGGCACCACCAACAGTACGGCCAGGGAACCGGCCCGGGGGAATTTTACGATTCGATGACCGGATTGCAGCCGGGCTTGGTCACTAAACTCGATTCTGATCCCGACAGTCAGTACCGCATCCAGGTGGACCTCAAGTTTTGGGGGAGTTCCCCGCCGGCCACGGTCTGGGCGCGCATGGCCCACCCCAATGCCGGGGGCAAGCGCGGCCTGGTTTGGTACCCCGAAGTCGGTGACGAGGTGCTGTTGGGCTTTATGCACGGCGATGCAGCATTTCCCGTTATCCTGGGCAGTCTGTTCAGCAGCAAAGCAAAATCCCCGGTGGAGCTGACCTCTGACAACAATGAAATGGGGATTTACACGAAAAATTCCATCAAAATGGTCTTCGATGACGACAAGAAGGCCCTGAATATCGAAACGCCCGGCGGCAACAAGGTCAACATCAGCGACGATGCCAAAAGCATTGAAATGCAGTGCCAAAACGGCAACAAAGTGACCCTGGACAGCTCGGGCATCACCCTGAAAAGCGCCAAAGACATCTCGCTGAGCGCCAGTTCCGGCAAGATCAAGCTGACGGCGGGAATGGGGGGCGTAAGCATCGCCGCCAGCGGTGGCGATGTCAAGGCCAGCGGGAACAACGTCTCCTGCGAGGCCACGATGAGTTTTACCGGCAAAGGTAACACCGGTGCGACCCTGCAATCGACCGCGATCACGACGGTCAAGGGTTCATTGGTTCAAATCAACTGATATGCAAAAGGAGGAAAAAATATGTCATTTGCAGCGAGGGTAGGGGACATGCACACGTGCCCCATGCAGACCCCGGCGGTTCCATCGCCGATTCCCCACGTAGGCGGGCCGATTCTGCCTCCCGGTGGGATGACCGTTTTGATCGGGGGCATGCCTGCCGCCCGGCTCGGGGACATGTGTACCTGCGTCGGTCCGCCGGACAGCATCGTCAAGGGGTCGTCCACCGTGCTGATCGCGGGGGTGCCCGCCGCCCGGATGGGAGATTCAACTGCCCATGGCGGCTCGATTGTCATCGGATGTCCCACCGTAATGATCGGAGGCTGACCCATGTGGAATGAAGAAACCGGAACCCAAGCTGGCGAACTCACCTATCCTTTTTTGGGACGGGGATGGAGCTTTCCGCCAGAATTTGACAAGATCAACCGCGGCCTTGAACTGACCGCTGGAGCACTCGACATCGAAAACAGCCTCCGCCTGCTGATGGGCACCCACCCCGGGGAGCGCAAGATGTTCCCGGAGTACGGCGTCGACCTGACCGATCTGATGTTTGAGAGCCTGACCCTGGGCCTGCAAACCCGGATCAAAGACATCATCGAGCGGGCGGTGCTGCGTTTCGAGCCGCGGGTCCTGCTCGACGAAGTGATCTTTGAACTCAAGTCCTGGGAAGGCATTCTGTACCTTCACCTGTATTACACGATTCGGGCAACGAACTCGCGCACCAACCTCGTTTTCCCCTATTATTTGCTGGAGGCAACCGATATCTAATCACCCAATTTTGATCTGCGCATGCTCCGACCCCTAAATGATCGCAACCAATCTTTCCTCAACCCGGGCACCAGCCGGGCGACCCGGAAGTTGCCGGCCTTGGATCCGGAATACCTAGACATCAGCATGGTCAATCTCCCAGAATTTGCCCATTTTTTGAGGACTTTTGCCCCTCTGGTGACCTTCTACGATACGAATGACCAGCCCAAGGGAAGCTGGGCGGAAATGTTTGAAGAGGACCTTACGATCAAGCTCATTCACCTCAAGTCGTTTGTGCCGGACACGATGTCTACCGCCTTTGCCGATCTCTTGCAGCAATTGCGCACCAATGTCGTCACTGAAGTGCGCCAGGAGCTATTGGAGCGGGTATTTGTGACCGTCGGCCAACTGTTCATCTACGTGGAGGAACTGCGGCTGGCGAGCCGAATGCACCAAAGTTTCCGGCACGAAATCCGCAAACTGATCCGCGATCGGTTCGTGGAGCTGCGAATCGAGTTTCAGGCATATTTAGAAGACGTCTTGAGTGCCGATGGGCTACAGAACGTACAGTCAGCGCTGAATTTTCAGCATTTTGGGTCGGATTGGGAAGCGGACCCCCAGGTCGAAACCTACATCGCGCGGGGGGATGATCCCAACTACCGCCGCCTGCAACGCTTGTTTACTCGCTTGCTGGACTACGTGCGCTTGCTGCGCGACCGGGGGATCGCAGTGTTGCAGGAATTGATGGATTCGGGCAATGTCATGCCGCACGTGGCCACCTTGCTCGCCTTTCATGAGATGGCGCGCATCGCCGGGAACGACCTGAATCAGTTTACCCACCGGCACTTGGAATATTACTACCGGGAAGTCCTCCAACTGAAGGAGCGTGGGGGGAAGCCGGATCAGGTCCACGTGGTTTTTGAGCTGGCGCAAAACAATACCCAGTTGTTGTTGCCTGCTGGTATCCAGCTCGATGCCGGTGAAGATGCGACCGGGGTCCAGCGGATCTACCGACTGAACAAAGGTATCGTACTGAACAAGACCAAGATCGGCGATATCCGCTGTCTCCTGCACGATGGCACACCCCCGCGAAAGCCGATTTTCCCGCGCTCTGATCTGGAGGTCGACACCGTATTTGTCAACAAGCACTCGCCCGATCCCCGGGAACAAATGCTGGAAGGCATCGGGACCTTCCTGCCGGGAATCGCGATTGGTAGCCCGATCCTCGACCTGGATCCCGCCAATTCGTTGGTCCGGATGGAGTTCCATTTCGAAAATGAATCCTTCTCGGGGTTCCGCGATACCATCGTTGACGAGGCCTTGCAAGTGCTCGGTCCGATTCCGGAGGGCGGATCGCCGGACCTGCGTTTTCTCAAGGTGCAGCAGCTCATTCGCGATCTGCTGTCAGTAACCTACACCGGTCCCGAAGGCGAATGGATCACCGTCGATCCGGAAAACGTCGAGTTCAAAGCGCCCATCCAAAACGGACGGATCGTCTATCCGCGGCTGGAACTTGAGATCCTGTTCAGTCCGGGTGATCCGCCGATTGCCCCCTGCGTGGACCCCGAATACGGCGGAGCGGTGGAAGCGGAAGTGCCCCTGTTCCGGATGGAATTGTGCCGGGAAAAGGCGTTTCTTTACCACACGCTGGTCGACTTGCTGGTGGAGCGGGTGGAGATCGAGGTCCGGGTGCTGGACATGACTTCCCTGGTGCTGCAAAATGACTTCGGCCCGCTGGATGCCAATGTTCCGTTTCAGCCTTTTGGGCCGTTTCCCGCGCTGGGTTCCTGCTTCTTCGTGGGGCACCCCCGTATTTTCAACCGAAACCTCAAATCCCTGAAGATCAATCTGGAATGGTTCGAGGTACCCGGCTTGCCCCAGGGACTGGTGGAGTACTACGAAGATTACCAGGGCATCGCCCGCAACGAAGATTTTGAGATTGCGATCAGCATCCTGGAAAACAAGACCTGGAAACCGCGCGAAGACCGGCAGGTAGTGAGCCTGTTTCACACTCTGCCCCATACCCCGGGACCGGACGAGGAGAAGCAGCACCGGGTCAGCAAGGTCACCAAAATCACGAATCTGGACATGAACAAGTTCCAGATCCAAGTCGACGCTTCCCGGGGTGAGTTGCTGATGTACCGCCGCGATACCCTCAACGGGTTTTTGCGGCTGGAACTCGTGGGGCCGTCGATGGCTTTTGGGCACCGGCTTTATCCCGAACTGGTGGGCCGGGCGAGTACCCAGGGCATCCTGAAGCGCAAGTACGTTCCCGCCCCGAATGAGCCGTACACCCCCCGCTTGCGCAGTGTTTCCCTCGATTATACCGCCGCCTGCACCATCAATTTCCGCGTGCCGGGGGACCGCAGTCGCAATGTCGTTTACCACCAGCATCCCTACGGCCGCGAATTTCTGAATCCCTATTTCGGGCGGGAATGGCACCATTTTCTGACCAATTACCGTTTGGGAACCCACCTTTATTTCGGGTTGGAACATTACCGGGCCGGGGAGGAAGTTGCTGTATTGTTCGAAATCAATGAAGCCGGCACCTTTGACTACGACACCAGCCAAAACGTGGTCTGGTCCTACGCTTCCGGCAATCACTGGACCCGCTTGCAACCCGAGCAAATCAGCTACGATACCACCCGCAACATGACGCGGACCGGGTTGATCCGCTTTCAAATCGCCGATCAAGTACTCGCCAATGAAATTTTGCCGGCAGGAAAATTTTGGCTGCGCTGCTATTCTCCCGTGGGCTTGCTATTTGCTCGGAATCTGCTGAATGTCCACACCCAGGCGGCTCTCGCCACCTTTGTGGACCGGGACAATGATCCCCAGCACTACGAAAACCACCTACCGGTCGGGACGATCACCAACCTGTATCCGGGCGACGTGCGGGTGGCAAGCGTCCAGCAACCGGCGATTTCTTTTGGGGGCCGCGCCGCGGAAAGCCGGAGCGCCTTCCTCACCCGGGTCAGCGAACGGCTGCGCCACAAGGACCGCGGCCTGAAAGCCTGGGACTTTGAGTCCCTGTTGCTGGAAGAATTCCCTTCCATCGAAAAGGTGATTTGCCTCAGCCACCTGGACGAAGAGTTTGAATTTGCGCCGGGATCGGTGCTGGTGATTGTGATTCCCCGGGTGCGCAAGCGCGACATTGAACTGCGGCGCATCCCGCGGGTGAGCAAGGCCCTGCTGGAACAAATGGAAGAATTCCTCGACCGGCGGACTTCACCGTTTGTGACCGTGCGCGCCCGCAACGCCGCTCTCGAAACCGTTCGGGTAAATCTGCGGGTGAAATTTGCTCCCGGATTCGACGACATCACCTATTACAAGAACAAGCTCAACGAAGAACTGAGCCGCTTGATCACGCCCTGGCTGTTCGAAGAAGGGGCTGAAATTCAGCCCGGACAAAAAATCTACGCCGCTCAGGTGATCCGCTTCCTCGACAGCCGCCCCTACATCGATTATATCGCCAACTTCTCGATCTTTCACTTCGTCGACGATGCTCTGGTTCCGGGAAATTACACCGGGTCTACCGAGCAAGTCGTCGCGCCTTTGTCGCCGGGGGCAATTATGGTTTCGGCGGCACGCCACCACTTTGAACTGATCGGCGAGACTGGTGCCCAACTGGAAGGGATCGGGCACTATGCCGCGGGCATTGACCTGACGATTCCGTCCGGCGAAGTCATCGTAGAAGAAGGCATCGAGCGGGTCATGATCGAAAAAGATTTGATCATTCCGGACCACAAACCTGTGCCCGGCCAGAACATCAACTTTAAACTCAAATGGAACTGAACCGATGGGAAAGCAATCCAGAACGCAACTGAAGAACATTTTCAGCAAAGGAAACATCCCCGATGAACAGGATTTCCACGATCTGATCGATTCCATGGCCAATCTGGTCGATGACCGGATTGAGGGCGATCCCGGCGGCGGGGTGACCATTTATGAGGGTTCAGAAAACAACCTGTTGGGGTTCTACGCCAGCCCTGAAGCAGATGGCCCGACCTGGTACATTCACCGCCAAAGTCCCGTTCAGACCCCCGGGTTGGACATTGGGGAGTCGGACCAGGACATTGCCGGACGCAAGACGGTGCCGCGCAGCCGGTTGTTCATCCGGACGGGCTCCGGCATTGGGGTGGATGAAGTCGCTCCGAAATTTTCCCTCGATGTTAACGGAACCGTAGGGATGAAGGCGCGGGTGGGAACCTTCGAGCGGGGCACCCTCGATGCGACCGGTCAGTGGTTCAATATTCTGCCCCGGGAAAACCACGACGGCCCCGAAGGCTACTTTGCTTACGAAGTCATGGCCTACACCAAATCCCCCCGCGAAAGCATTTACCACGCGGCGCTCCACGCAGTCTGCGTCGGGGCTTTTCCCCGGGGAGCTACGGGCCTGCGGGCGTTTTTCAAGCTGCCCAATCGCCGCGGCATTACCCTGTCCTCTTACTACTACTCGAAGCGCCGGCACCGGCTGGAATTGCGCTGGGAAGGCTTGCCGGTGCAGCCCCGTCTGGAAATCCGGACCCGTCGCCCCATGCGCGGTGTCCAATTTGAATACCGGCTTACCAATCTGCTACCGCCTCCCCCCAAGGATTAAACATTGGATTCTTCCGCCCGCATACCGCGCAAAACGCCCAGCCACGATTCCCTCGATTTCGACCACTTGCAATCGACGGGAATTGAGGCATTGCAGCAGTTGTCGGGCAAGATCTGGACCGATTACAACGTCCACGATCCCGGAGTGACCTTGGTGGAAATCCTAAGCTACGCCATCACCGAGTTGGGTTTTCGGACCCGCTTCCCGGTCAAGGACCTGCTTACCTCTCCCGGCGAGGAAAAAGCGCCCACCTCGGCTTTCTTCGCCCCGGACCAGATCCTGCCCAGCGCGGCGGTCACCGCCGAAGACTACAACCGGCTTTTCCTGAACATCGAAGGCATCCGGATCGCCCGGATGGTCCCCTCGCGGCGCAACCCGGATTTTCACGGCATTTTTGATCTCGAAGTCCAGATGGAAGAAGGCGCGGATCCCGAAGATTTGCGCTTCAAGATCATGGACCTTTACCACAGCAACGGAGCGATTGCCTTTGCCAATGACCCGGGACGGTTGCTGCGCACCAACCGCAACCTTTGCGAAGACCTCGACGAGATCCACTTTTTGGAGGAAACTTCGGTCCGGTTCAACCTCAGTGTCGAGGTTGGAGACAACATCGATGAGCAGCAGTTGTTGGCCGATTTGGTCCACGCACTGCGCGAATACCTTTCTCCACCGGTCGAATTTCACAAGCATACCGATCTCCTCGCCGACGGTATGGCAATGGAAGACATCCTCAACGGCCCCCGCCTGATCTTTGGCGCGATCCGCGAGGACCTCAAAGAAAAGCTTGCCCTGCGGCAAGAGATCCGGACCTCCGACGTACTGCAGATGATGGCGGAGCTGCCGGAGGTGGAAGAAGTGAAGCACTGTGGGATATTTGACCGTTTCAACAATTACCACCCCTGGATCTGCAAAGTCGAGCACGGCAAGGTTCCGGTACTGGACCGGGAAGGCTCTCGCATCGAGATGTTCAACAAAGCCGGGGTGCGCCTTTACGCCGGGTCCTTGCAATCGGCCAAAAATGCCCTTGGGGCCTTGGGCCGCCTGCGCACCGTCTACAAATCTGAGGAATACCGCGTGGGCTCAGGCCAATTCCTCGCCCCCGAAGCCTACCATTCGCTGCAAAATGAATTTCCCCGCGTCTACGGCATCGGGGATACCGGTCTGCCCGCCTCGGCGACCCCCCAACGCCGGGGCCAGGCCAAGCAGTTCCAAGGCTTTTTGCTCTTCTTTGAGCAATGCCTCGCCAACTTTTTCTCCCAGGTCGCCCACCTCAAGGAACTCTTTTCCATTGACCAAATCGATCAGACCCGGTTCTACCAGGGCTTGTTTGACGTGCCGGGAGCGGAGTACCTATTTCAGCCTTTTGTGAACCGCTTCATCCAGCGCCACGTCGACCTGGAAGACGAAAAGGCCCTGCGCCGGGAATGGGACGAATTCCGCCAGGGCTATCTGGAATGGAAGCAATTTCAGCGCAATTCCGGAATCTCCCGCCACGATACCGAACTCGCGGGAGATGTCTGGAGAGTATTTGCTGCCGAGCACGGGGGCAATCGCTACCTGGAGGGCATCAAAGAACTGGACGAACGCCTCTACCAAGCCATCGAATCGCAGTTGGGATTCATGGAACGGCGCAACCAGATGCTCGACCACCTGCTGGCGCGGTTTGCGATTGACGCCGCCGATTTTCACTTTACCGGCTCAGAAAGTCCCACCCTCAAGCAACGGATCGACAGCAAATTGCAGATGTTGAATTCGTTTGCCTTTACCAGCCGCTCCGGGGGAACTGGTGCGGACCTGGGACCGTTCAATACCTCCGGCGAGGCGGCCCCCGAAGGCGCACCGGGCGAACTGGCAGTGGAAGAAAATGTGTCCGGGCTGGAATCGATTTTGCGGCAGATATTCCGCATCGCGGCCCGGCCCCTGAATCACCTGAACTACTGGTCCGAGGAGCGGTTTTTGCTGGCGGAAGCAGCGGCCCGGGCCGGACGCAAAGATGGCTTTCTCGACATCGAGATGTTCGATACCAGTGGGGACAAGGCGATTTTGGATCTGTTCCGGTTGGGCTCAGACCCCCAAAACCTACGGGCGACCGGTCGCCAGAAAAGATTTGAGTTGCGGGACGAATCGGGCCAGGTCGTCGGGATGCTGGCTCCCCCGCGTCGGCGCCAGCGCCGCATGGACGTCGATGCGGAAACAATTGCCGCGCGCATCCGCCGGGCCGGCGAGGAAGCGGAATGCCTCTACCTCGTCGAGCACCTCGCGCTGCGGCCCCTGCGCTCCTGCTCCGAGTTTGGCTTTGCCATCCACTCGCCCGAGAGTGGGGAACTCCTCTTCGAAAGCCGAGAACTGCGGAACTGGGACGAGCGGGAGGAAGCCCTGTTGACCGCCTTGGATCTGGGGCGAACTGCCGAAAGTTACCGCGTCTTCAAAGTCAACCGCAACCAGTACAAGGTGATGTTGCAGTGCCCCGGATTCAATTTGCTCGGGCCACTGTTCATCGAGTCCCGCGAGGGCGCCAATGCCCGCATCCAGGACTACGTGCGCGATTTTCGTGCGCTTTACGAATTGACCGTGGCCCACAACAGCCAGGCAGAAAAGCTGTTCCGCACCGTGGAAACCGAAGCGGCCGGGGGGATGCGGGCCTCACAAGTCGCCCTCAGCAGCATGTTTGAAGCTGGCTCCGATCCCGACAACTACGAGCAAGTCGCTACTGAGGGGGGGGCTTTCCTGCAATTCCGCCATCCCGAATCCCAGGTCATTTTCCGCAGCTATCAACCCATTCGCGCCCGGGATGCTGCCACCCTGGAGGAAATCGTGCGCGAATTCCGGGACTACTCGGTAGGCTATTTCCGCCGTCAATTCCGCAGCAACCTCTACGCAAATCCCCGCCTGCGCTTTCACACCCGACAAAAAGAGCTGCTCTGGGGCACCGATGATCCCTGGTCAAATATCATCACCGTGCTCCTGCCGAGCTGGCCGCGCCGTTTCCAAAACCGCCTCCTGCGCTCCTACGTGGAAAAAACCATCTACGCCTTTGCCCCGGCCCATCTGGTCGTCAATGTCCGCTGGATGGACCACTCTGAACTGGCAGAGTTTGAGAACAAATACCGCCGTTTCCTCCTCCAACGCAAAGCCTGGCAGGCCCAGCGTTCCGAAGCTCAACCTTCCGATTCCGCTGCTTCCCACCGTGCGGAGTCTGCGCTGCGCGATCTGGAAAAAGAACTTACCGAACTCGGCAATGGCCTCCTGGAATTGATCACCCGCCATGGAAAATAACCGCCACAGCATCCAGCGCCTAGCCATTGAGGTGACGCGCCGGGACGGGGTCGAGGACCAGACCCTCTACGAAAGTGTGCGCAGCGTTTTGTTGCGGGAAATCGAAGCCGCCCTTGACCAGATTTGTGGACCCCATCAGGTCTTGCGCCTGGATCAACTGGTGGTCGAAGTACCCCCAATTCCGGTGGATCGCTATCCAGCGGAATTTCCCCCGGCCTTCCGGGAGTCCCTGCAAAAATCATTGGGGCGGGCAAAAGAAGAAGAATTGGCGGGGTCCGCGGTGGCGAGTGGGGAGCCGACGAATCCGGAATTCCGGGCTTTGACTGAGTTTTTGCGGACTGGCCGCTTCCCCTGGTGGCACCGCCCGCAAACCGGCGAATCGGTGGAAAAACTGTTTGCCGCCGCCCAGGAAAAGGCCACCGAAGCACTGGCGCGTTGGTTGCAAGCACACGGAAAATCGTCCCCCATCATCGCCCGCCTTAGCCAAAATCTGCCGGAAACGCAGTTGCACCGGGTCATGCAGGGCGTGTTTACCGGGGTGCCGCCCTTTCACTTTACCGCGATTCGGGGTTTGGTAAAATACCTTCGCTACCGCCGAAAGAGCACCCCGCTCACCGCAATTTTGGGGCAGATCTATCGGGGACTCGCGGAACTGCTCAATACCGGAGCGATTCCCCCGGATCCCGCCCAGTTTTTGCGGGAGTTGCTGCCGCACCTGGCCGAGGCCGAGCAAACGGCAGTCCTGCACCTGCGTTCGACTTCGGAAAAAGCTGCCGGTGAAGCGCCCGCAGTGGAAGTTGCGGCGGCCGGACTTTCCCCGGTCCAGGCGGATTGGTTACAGACCGCCGTGGCTGGAACCACGCTCAAGCCCGAGGAAGCGCGGGGGCGGAAGCCGAATCCCCGGCGGACGACCCGGCAATCTGAGCGTGAGGTCGCCCAATATTATCTGCGTTACGGTTCATTGCCGCCCTGGGCGGCCCGCTACCGCCCGGAGGAAGTGCAGCAAGTCGTACTGCAGCAGCTCCAATCGAAAAATGCGCAGTTTCGCCTGCATTGGTTGCGGGCGCTGGAAATTCCGGCATTTCAAGCCCACTTGCGACCGGTATTGCTGGAACATCTGAGGCAAATGCTCGGGCGAGTTCCGGCGCAACCGCTGTTGGACCGCATCGCTGCCTATCCGGTAGCCGTACGGGAGGCCACTGCCCTGAAACCCATTTTTGCCAGTTTGTTGGCGGTGACCAGCTTTTTTCTGGCGGATGAAAATCGCGCGTTTGCTGGGGGGGAGATTGGGGAGCGGTTTATCGCCCGCATTTCCCACGCCATCCAGGGCCTGAACCAAACGGAGCGATTGGCAATCGCGGCTGCAATTGATCGCCGGGCGATCCCCCAAGCGGTCCAGGTCTCCTTGCGGAAGGCACTCGAAGCCCCAGTGCCTCCGCCTTTGCGGACAAATCCGGCTTTTGTGCCGACGGCGGGGGGACCGTCCATCCTGGCACCGGAAGCTCCGTCTGAATCTCGCGCCGAGCAGGTTGCTCCATTGCAGTCCCCG
>JBCCQH010000004.1:0-135681 GCA_039024435.1 Bacteroidota bacterium | reverse complement strand
GATTTTGCTATGGCATCTTTTTCCGCCTCTCTTCAGCTATTTTCTCGCCCATAGCTTTGGCTATGGACTCCAAAATGAGCTTTGAGAGACAAAAAAATCTGCGATAGCAAATTTCACAAACCAATTTTAAACAGCCTCTTAGAAGCGGCCCAAAATTATCGCTTTTGCAGTTTGACGGTCCAGTGATCGTCCCGGAAGGCATCGCCGTCAAAATCCCCTCGGCTTTGCAACCAGAGTTGATTGCCCTTGCGGGCAGCGTGGTAGCGGATCTCGGCCGCATTTTCCCCCCGCAACCGGAAGACGAGTGTATCACTGAACAAATGCCAGTACCCATTTGCCTCGCGGAGCAGTGAGTCCCCAACGGTACGGGTCTCCTCTCGGTATTCTCCGTCGCGCCGGATGATGGTCAGTACCGGACGCTGACCCATTTTGGCCGCCTGCACGGCAGCATCCAGAATATAACTGCTGTCGCGAGAACCATTGTCCTTGCTCACCAACTTTACCTCGATCTGGCGGGCTTGCCACGGCCCGATGACATCTTCCGGTTGCAATCCGCCTCCGGAGCGCGTACCGCCATTGGGCGATTGGTTTTTGCAGGCGGTGAACAGTAACCCCATCCCCAACAGCAGCGTACCGAGGGTTTTGGCGGGATCGTGAAATAGGAAAAAGCGCATCATCATTGGAAAATCAGGCGGTATGCGTAAATTAACTTACGATCATCTACAATCTCAAACCCCCATGCGCAAAATTATCGCATTGCTCACGCTCCTGGCGCTTTTTTCCACCGGTTCGGGAATGGCGCAGAGCCGAACTACCGTGGTCAAAGCCAATCCCCTCAGCCTTTTCATCGCCACTATCAATGTCCAAGGGGAACGAGCGCTCAATGAGCGGTTCTCCGGACAATTGGGGCTGTTTTTGGGGCAGGCCCGAATCAATGCCGACGAGCCGGGGACCGATCGCATCACCTACGCCTCGTTCGGGATCACACCGGAATTGCGCTACCACGCGACATTTGCCCGGCAAGACTGCCCAGAAGGGCTGTATTTTGCGCCCTACCTGCGGTACCGACGGATTCGGCAGTCCTACAATGGTCAGGTGGAGGACCCCGATCAATTGACGCAATCCGCCGACATCCAATTTCGCCGGAATAGCTTTGGGGGCGGGGTGCTGATCGGCTACGAAGTGATCACCGAGGCCGGTTTTGTGCTGGATATGTTCATCGGACCGCAATACAGCTATACTGCCTCCAAGGCCACGGTGACCTGTGCCGATTGCAATGGAAATGAGACTTTCAAGCAGGCGGGATTTGACTTTACTGGCATCGAGATCCGCACCGGCCTGGCGCTGGGCTTTGCGTTTTGAGGAGCCATTCCCGGTTGGTTTACCGGATCGGCGGCGCTTGATTTCGAATTGGCGGCGCCTCGTGGAAGGCAGCGAGGAGTTCGGAAATTGACAAAGCAGCACCAACTCCGGTGGCCCAAACAATTTGGGGCGGCAGGAGGATATAAGGAGAGGATGCGGATACTTGGCAAAAAATACGGTTTAGGAGTGCGGCGCTGGAGTGCGGCACTCCTTTTTTGGATTCCCGGGATTCTTTGGGGACAAAGTTCCGGTCCCATATCGCACGCCGGGTGGCATACGCTGTTGCAACAGCATGTCTCGCCGGATGGTGTCGTCGATTACCGGGGATTCATTCGTGACCGTGTCGCCTTGCGCGCCTACCTTGACTTGCTGGCCGCCCATCCCCCGGAGCGCAAGACCTGGACCGACGATGAGCGCAAAGCCTACTGGATCAATGCCTACAATGCCTTTACCGTCGACATTGTGACGCGCAATTATCCGGTGGCAAGCATCAAAGACATCGGCCCTGCCCTGTCGATTCCCTTCGTCAACTCGGTTTGGGACATCAAATTCATTCGCATCGGTGAGGAGCGCCTGGACTTGAACAACATTGAGCACCGAAAACTGCGCAAGGGATTCGGCGATGCCCGCATTCATTTTGCGATTGTATGTGCTTCTGCTTCTTGTCCCCGCTTGCGGAACGAAGCCTTCGTTGCCGAGCGCCTCGATCAGCAACTCGATGCCCAGGCCCGGGCCTTCATCAACGATGAGTTTCGCAACCGCATCCGCCCCAACGAACTGGAACTGTCAAAGATTTTTTCCTGGTTCAAAGGCGATTTCACTCAAGAAACGGATCTGATCGGGTATTTGCAGGCATATACCGAAATTGAGCTCAATCCCCGGGCGAAAATTGCCTCCAAAAAATACGATTGGGGGCTGAATGAATAGGCGACTCTTCTACCGTCGGGGGCGCGAAATTCATCACTTTTCGAACAAAAACTGACAAAGAAAAGACCGCAACCCAGGTGAAGGATTGCGGTCGATTTCTTTTTGGTCGGGAATTTCTTAGTCTTCGTTTTTGCGGTTTTGGACATCGGTCCGGATTTCCTGGGCGAGGTTTTTGAGCGATTGCATCGCTTTGCGCACTCGGGTACCTGCGGCCTTGTTGCTTTTGTCATAAAACTTGCCAAAGTCGTCTTCTACTTCCCCAATGATGGCATTTAGCTGTTCGTAGTAATTCATAGCTGTCTAAATGTTAAGTGATTGCTCGAGACCGTAAAAAAATAAGCTATGAGATCACTCACAGCTTATCGGTTTCACTGGACTGAAAATCAGTCGGCATTTTTTCTATCCTGAACTTCTTTCCGGATCTCCTGGGCCAGATTTTTGAGTTCCTGCATGCCTTTGCGGACGCGCGTTCCGGCTGCTTTATTGTTCTTGTCATAGAATTTGCTGAAGTCATCCTGCAGCGTCAACACGAGTTCTTTAAGTTGTTCGAATCTTTCCATTTCTTTCCAGTTTTTATGGTTTTAACTACAATACTGGATCGAAGCTAGTAATTTTTGCCTGTATTCAAAAAATCCAAAATCGGCCTCTAACGCAAAAAATGGAGGATAACTCACTGAAAACGAAACATTTCGGGAAATTGCCATTTTTTCAAACTCCTGATTATCAATCGATTAAATACAAAAATCGGCCTATACAGCGCGTATGGGCCGAATGTTTATAACTTTTGTCTAAATTTTTGTGGAGAATCTGGTTTTAAAGACGATACAGGGCGATTTTGCCGATTGCCACCATCAAGCAAAGGCGTCCAGATTTGTCGTCCAATCGTAAGGTAACCATTTCAATGTCCGCGGTACCGTCGACAAATCCGGACGGTAACGCTGCACCCAATCGCGAATTCCGACCTTGCCCCCAAAATCTCCCCGGTATAGCCGAAATATTCCCGACACCCGCAGTACGTCCGGCTCTTTATCCGGAGTACGCACCTCGGTGAGCATAAATCCGCGGGTCGCCCGCTCCAGTTGGGCCTCAATTTTGGTCACTTCGTAATACCGAATTGGGGGGCAGCTCATGGCCCCACAATTCAGGGCAAAGTGAATGCGGGGATCGAGCACTTCGGTCCGAAACTGCCGGAAAAAGGATGGCGTTCCGGGCCGCCGTACGTAACCCATGCCCCACCACAACTGGCCGCGGCGCAACAAATCATTCTCCAGATTCATCAGACTCAGGCGCGTACCGGCCACCATCATCTTTTTCGCCAAAAAATGCCGCATCCGGGGCAAGGTTCCCGAATTGATCCGGGGGTCTTTCCGCATGCAGTACAGATTGAATCCATTGTACAAATTGATCCAAAAGGTCTTCCGGGCCGCATCGTTCGGCAAAGCGAGGGCCAGGTCGGCCGGACGAATCTCGGCGATGGCCGTGAGCAATTCGGTTACGTCTTTCTCCGCCCGGGTAAGGCGCAGAAATTCCGCTCCCAAAGCCTGAATACTGCGGGAAATTGCGGTCGGATGATTGTCGGTCGATAGCATAAGCCGGATTAAATTGCACTTATTCCCGCAATTAATGCGTTAAGGTTTTAAATTCGCGTCAAGGAAAAGACAGTTTCGGTAACCGATGATGAAGAAAATACTTGCTGCCTGCAGCCTGCTCTTGGCCCTCACCTTGGTTGGGGCACCCCAAGCCCAAGCCACAATTCTCACCGACTGGGATATTACATTTAAGGTCAAAGGCCTCCAAGCCGGCGATACCTGCCTCATCGCCTATTACCTGGCGGATAAGCAGTACATCAAGGACACCCTTTTTGCCAACGCGGGCGGCACCATCCGCTACCAGGGCCAGAAAGGCGATACCATCGATCCGGGCATCTTCATGTTCGTCACCCCGGGCATGAAGTACTTTGAGTTTATCTTTGTGGAACCCAAGTTTAGCCTCGAAACCGAGGTCGATGACATGGTCAACCAAATGAAGATCAAAGGTTCCCTGGAAAACACCCTTTTCTTCGATTATCTGCGCTTCATGGAAGTCAAGCAGAAAGAAGCCGAACCGCTGCGCGAGGACGCGGAAACCAACAAGGACCAACTGCAAAAAATCGATCAGGAAGTGATGGACTTCAAAAATAAGTTCATCGACGACAATGCCGAGGCGTTCATCGCCAAGGTTTTCCGCGCTTCCCGGGATCCGGAGATTCCCACCGAAGGGCCTTTGGGTGAAGATGGCAAGGTCAGTAAGACCTACCAATACCAGTACTACAAGCAGCACTACCTGGACGGCCTGGACTTTTCCGATGATCGTCTCCTCCGCACCCCGGTGTTTCAGCAGCGCATCAAAGACTACCTCAACCGCATCACCGTGCAGCATCCCGATTCCATCATTGAATCGGTTTCCGAAATCGTGGAACGGGCCCGCGCCAACCAAGATGTCTTCCGTTTCTGCGTCATCACCGCAATGAACTTGTACGCCGGCACCAAAAAGATGTGCTTCGACAAAATTTACGTCCACATTGCCGGCAGTTATTACGTGTCTGGCGACGCCTACTGGGTGGATTCCACGCAGATGAGCAAGATCAAGGACCGCTACTACAAGATGATGTACAACACCTGTGATCGCCGCGCAGTCAATCTGATCATGAAAGATCCCAGCAACCGGGTCCAGCAATTGTACGACATCAATGCGGACTACACCGTAGTCGTCTTTTGGGCCTACGACTGCGGCCACTGCAAAAAGGAAATCCCCCAACTCGGCGAATTCTACAAAGAATACAAAGAAAAAGGCGTGGAAGTCTTCGCGGTCTCTACCAAAGAAGACCTCGAAAAATGGAAGGAGTTCCTCAAAGACAAGGAGGTCGAAGACTGGATAAACGTCGCCGACCCCGAGCACAAAACAAATTTTCGCGTGTTTTACGACGTTTACAGTACCCCCGTAGTGTACCTATTGGACAAAGACAAGCGCATCATCGGCAAACGGCTCGACGTCGAGAATCTCCGCAAATTCATCAACCACGAATTGGGGATCGAGGAACCGGAGCCGGAAGGTGGTGAACTGAAGGGTGAATAATCGTCCTCGCTATTCCCCCGGTAAATCAATATTATTCGGGATGTCCATTCGGCGCCTGCCCATATTTCTAGTGTATATTCTTCTGAGCTTTGCCGCCGAGCTTTCGGGGCAAGACCTCAACCGTAGGGTGCGGGAATTGCCCCTCCCCGACTCCGCGGAATGCGCCCGGGCCGCTACCCACAAACTCAAAGTCACCCTCCGATTTGGCTACCTGGCAGACAACCGGGAAGCCAGCAGTCTCCGTTCGCGGACAGAGCACAACCGCGCGGGGTTTCCCGAGCGGGTGTACGAGTTTGGCGATGACGGCATCATCACCGCCAAGCACCGCTACAGCTACGAAAATTCCGGGCAGCGGCTGCGAGAATTGGTTTCGGAACAGTTTCGCGCGGGCGAATTGATTTCCACGTCGACGGCTAAATACGACGCCGGTGAGCGCCTCGTGGACTTTCGCTTTCGCTCTGCGGGTGAACGGGAATTCCGCGTGGCCTTTACCTACGATCCCCAGGGCCAGCTTCTCTCCCGCCAGGACTTTGAGCCGGACGGCCTGCCCGGGGGGGTGACCGTGCATGCCTACGACCCAGCCGGACGGCGAACAGAAACCATCGATTTTGCGATTGGGAGCGTAGTGAAGCGGCGCATCCGCTACACCTACAGTCCGGAAGGGCGGCTGGAACAGGAGACGCATTTCCTCCATTCGAACACCTTGCTGTTTACGCTGGACTACGCTTACGATCCCGCCGGGCGCAAAATCGAGGCTTTTCGGCGGGGGCGCAAGGGCAATCTTTTGGGCGAAGAAACCTGGCGCTACGATGCCGCCGGCCGCGAGGTGGAACACACTGTTCTCGGTCCCGGCGAGATCCAGCCGATGCGCATGGTGACTTACTACGATCCCGCTGGACAGAAAGTAGAGTACCAGACCTTCGACAACGATGGTTCCATTTTTCAGTGGTTCCAGTACGATTACGACAGTACGGGGACCGGAGCGGGCTACCGGCGGCTGTACCCGGACGGCCGCCTAGATGCGCAACTGCGTGAGCGGTACGATGCGCAGGGCCGCATTACCGAATACCACCTGACCTTCACCGACGCCAGCAGCGACCAACACATCACCTACCGCTACGACGATACTGGCCTGCCAATGGAGGAAAAGCACCGCAGCCTCGGCCAGGAAGCCGCGGTGTACTGGTTTGTGTTTGAGCGGTATTAATCCCAATTTTGCCCTTCGTAAACACAAGCAAATCACACCATGGGAGGAAAACTGTTCAATCTGGGGCGCTTGCCGCGCATCGAATACCTTGAGCTTGAGGCGGATGTCCGCCGCTACCTCGATGATCGCTTTCCGGATCGCTACCGCATCCCGCGGTACTACGGCGACAAGGCCGACTTCGGTGATCTGGACATTCTGCTTTCGGAGGCGACCATCACCACCAACTGGGAAGAACTCCGGCAAGAAATC
This sequence comes from Bacteroidota bacterium, assembly GCA_039024435.1. Lineage (GTDB taxonomy): Bacteria > Bacteroidota > Bacteroidia > J057 > JADKCL01 > JBCCQH01. Next base: position 128,822 of record JBCCQH010000004.1, on the reverse strand, counting down.
ATCACTGACCTCCGGGTTCAGGACTACATCTTGCGTCCCAAGTTGCTTTCGATGGCTTACCGCAACTTTCAGGTCGATGTTTTTTGCGTGCCGCCGGAGCATTTTCAATCCACCTGGCAATTCCTTTGCTACAATGATCTGGGCAATCTGCTAGGCAAGATTTTTCGCCGCTTCAACCTCAAATACGGGGAAAAAGGCCTGTTTTACGTATTTCGGCGGGCGGATGGCCACTACAAACGTGACCTTTTGCTGACGCAGGACATGGCGCAAATCTTGGCCTTCCTGAAGCTCGATTGGGCGACCTGGGATGCGGGGTTTGCCCGGCTCGACGCCATGTTTTCCTGGGTGGTCGCGTGTCCCTATTTCACGGTAAAGCCTTTCCTCAAGCGCGCCGCCAGCACGGAAAAGCGGGTTCAGCAGCGCACTACTATGCAGCGCTTCCTCGATTACCTCGAAGCAAATGAAATCACCCGGGCCCATCCCTTTGCCGAAGACCGCGACGTCTATCTGCCCCAGATCGATGCATTTTTTCCCAAGGCGAACTTGTTGGAAGCAATCGCCCGAGAAAAAGAAAAAGAGTGCCAAGACAATCTGATCCGCGAAAAGTTCAACGGCCGAATCGTCATGGAAATGTTCGGTGACTTACGGGGAAAAATTTTGGGACGATTCATGGAAACCTTCAAGCAGTCATTTACCCGTTTCAATGCCGAGATGGTGGAAATGACCCCGGAAGAGATTAAACTTCGATTGGAAGAACATTACAATTCGGATTCGTGGGAAAAGTAATGAAACTTTTAGGCCGCTAGGACGTTTTTATCGGGATGGCGCACTGTTTCGCGACGGCGAGCGATGCCAATTTTTTCGGGAAAAGGCGTGCCACAAACCTTTTTGATCACCTCTTTAGCTTCGGCCAGTGCTGCGCAAAATAAGTATTACATTCCTTTTGCTTTTCGTGGGTATGGTCACGGTGACCACGGCCCAATCCAAGGTCAGCATCAGTGGTTATGTGCGCGATGTTGCTTCCGGTGAGGCCCTGAGTGGCGCATCGGTTTTTTCTCCGGCCAAAAAAGTCGGGGCCTACACCAATGAATACGGCTTCTTTTCCCTGTCGCTTCCGGCCGATACCGTGGCCATCTACGTATCCTTCCTCGGATACGAGACGCAGATCACCCGGGTGGATCTGAGAAAAGATATCCAACTGGACATCGAGCTGACCCAAGCGGACAAAGTGCTTAAGGACGTGGTGATTGAAGCGAATTCGCTGGCAGAAAAGGTGAACAGCACTCAGATGAGCATGGAGCAGATGACCATGGTCCAGGTCAAACAGATCCCCGCGCTTTTCGGCGAGGTGGATGTATTGCGCACGCTCCAGCTCAAGCCCGGGGTGCAATCCGGAGGCGAGGGCAACTCCGGTATTTACGTGCGTGGGGGCGGCCCCGATCAAAACCTCTTCTTGGTCGATGAAGCGCCGGTGTACAATCCGAGCCACCTGTTCGGTTTGTTCAGCACGTTTAATGGCGATGCCGTCAAAGATGTCCGCCTCTTCAAGGGCGGTTTTCCGGCGGAATACGGAGGGCGCTTGTCTTCGGTGATTGATGTGCGGATGCGCGAAGGCAACATGCGCAAGTTCTCCGCTTCGGGGGGCATCGGGCTGATTTCTTCTCGGCTGACCCTGGAAACGCCGATTGTTCGAGACAAGGCTTCGATCAGTGTATCTGGCCGCCGCACCTACGCTGACATCATCACCCGGCAGATCAACCGCACCCAAGAAGACAACCCCGACTTCAACCCAATCCCCGACTACTACTTCTACGACCTCAATGGCAAGTTGACGTTGAACCTCGGGGAGAAAGACCAGGTCTTCATCAGCGGCTACGGCGGGCGGGACATCTTTAAGTTTGGTACAGATAACTTTTCCGCCGACTTTACTTGGGGCAATGTCGCCGGTTCCGCCCACTGGACGCACATCTTCGGACCGCGCACCTTCCTCAAAACGGTGGGTACTTTTTCCGATTACAATTACAAGCTCGCCAATACCTTTTCCGGCTTCAATTTTGACCTGAGTTCGGGCGTCCGCGACATTGCGGGGAAATCAGAGTTGACGATCCTGCCGTCGGCGCAGCATACGATTAAGGCGGGCGGACAGTACACTTACCATTCCTTTTCTGTGGGGCGGTTTTCGGCTTCGGCGGATGATGGATCGCTCGATTTTGCCTCGGGCCAGGACTTTTTCGGTCACGAAATGGGCATCTACGCCAATGAAGAATTCAAGGTCAATTCCCGCCTCACCCTCAATGGTGGGGTGCGCTTGTCCGGCTTCGTCAGCGACGGCGAGTTCTTTTACGGTTTGGAACCACGGGCTTCGGTCAAATACAATCTGAACGAAAAGACATCGCTGAAGGGCGGTTACACCCGCATGTTCCAGTACGTCCATCTCGTTTCGAATTCTGGCGCCTCTCTCCCCACCGACATCTGGTATCCCTCCAATCGCGTGGTGCAACCGCAACGGGCCGATCAGGTCGCTCTCGGGATCAATACGCTGCTCGGTGAGAATTTCATCCTCACCGACGAGATCTACTACAAGTGGCTGAAAAATCAGATTGACTTCCGCGATGGCGCGCAGATTTTCTTCAATCCCAATCTGAACAATGAGTTTGTCTTTGGGCGGGGCTGGGGCTACGGAAATGAGATCTACTTCGAAAAGACCAAGGGCGACGGCGATGGCTTCTTTGACCGCACGAGTGGCTGGATTGGTTATACCCTATCCTGGTCCTTCCGCGAGTTTGACGCGATCAACGATGGGACCCCATTTTTCCCCCGCTATGACCGGCGCCACGACATCTCGGTGGTCATCATCCAGGAATTGAGTAAGCGCTGGAGCGTGACTGGATCCTGGGTCTACGGCACCGGTCAGGCCATTTCGCTGCCGGTGGCCTGGTACTTCAACAACAGTCCGGCCCCGGATGAGAGTCCGTCCATCGTCCCGGTTTACACCGAGCGAAACGGATTCCGGATGCCGCCGTATCACCGCGGGGACCTGGGGGTCGTCTACAAGATGTTTCCCAAGTGGGGGGAAGCGGACATTACGCTCAGTGTCTACAACGTATACAACCGGCGGAATCCCTTCTTCCTGTTCTTTGATCTGGAAACGGAAGAAATCTCCGGCACCGACATCGAAATCGTAAATGGATTTGCGATTCGGCAAGTTTCGCTTTTCCCGGTCATCCCCTCCTTTACTTTCAACTTTAAGTTTTGAGCATGCGCATCTTAAAAATATACGGTTCCTTGCTGCTGCTGCTCGCTGGCCTCAACGCCTGCAGCCTGGAGAAAGAAGTTGAGCTCAACTTGCCCGATTACCAGCGCCAGTTGGTCGTGGAGTGTTTCTTGGAACCGGGCGAACCCTTCCGCGTGCTGTTGTTTGAGTCGATTGGTTTTACCGATCCCATCGACACGAACAATCTGCCTTTTGTCGACAATGCTTTGGTAGTGATTGCCCACAATGGGGTGAGCGATACCATTCCGAATCTGTTCGCGGTCGACATCGACGATTTCAAGATATACAATTACTCCTCCCCCACGCTTACGGTCCCGTTTGACTACACGACTGAGTATTCGCTGTACATTCGGGATTCCCTGGGGCGCGAAGTGACGGGGACGACCCGGATTTTGCCGCCACCCGTCATTCGGGAACTCAAAGCCAATTTTCAGGCGGATAGCGCCGCCTCGGTGGATGTAAGCTGGTTGAATCGGTTGGGACAGCCCGATTTCCACTATTACACCCTGCACCGGGACAATTTGATCGAAGATGGGGTCGATTCCACCCGGGACGGATTGCGGCTGGCTTTTACCTTGGATGACCGCATCGGGGACGGGGAGGATTTTCGCATTGGTACCTTTGCGAACTGGGAAAAAGGGGAAGATGCGATTGTAACGCTCTACTCCATCGATGAACCTTATTGGCGCTACCTTCAGACGGTCGACGAAGCGGAATCTTCGAACGGGAATCCGTTTGCCCAACCGGGGCGTATCTTGTCCACGGTCGAAGGAGGGCTCGGAGTATTCACCGGATTGAGCTATATTCGCGACACGCTCGCGATAGAATAATCAACATGCACGAACAATTTCGGATGATCGCCAAAACGTTCCATGGCTTGGAACCGATTTTGGCGACCGAACTCCGGCGCCTCGGAGCCACTTACGTCACCGAAATCCGGCGTGGAGTGCGCTTTACGGGTGATTTACGCACCCTTTACAAGGCCAATCTGCACGCCCGCACTGCGTTGCGCATCCTTGTAGACCTCCACGAATTCCCCGCCCGCAATGAGCACCAACTCTACAACCGGGTGCAGGAGATCGATTGGAGCCAATACCTGGACGTCCTCGATACCTTTGCGATTGATGCAGTGACGAATTCGCACATCTTCCGCCACTCCAAGTTTGCCGCGCTCAAAACCAAAGACGCCATCGCCGATCAGTTTCGGCAGAAGACCCGCCGGCGGCCCTCGGTCCACAAAACCCATCCCGACATTCGCATCCACCTACACGTCACCGGCAACCGGTGTTCCCTTTCGCTCGACAGCAGTGGGGAATCGCTGCACCGGCGCGGCTACCGTCAGGGCCAGGCCACGGCTCCCCTGAGTGAAGTCCTCGCCGCGGGAATGCTCCTGATCGCCGGCTGGAACGGTGAAGGTACGCTGCTCGACCCGATGTGCGGCTCGGGCACTTTGCTCACCGAAGCTGGTATGATCGCGGCTAACATCGCTCCAGGACGCTTTCGGCCCACCTTTGGCTTTCAAAAATGGAAAAACTACGATGCCGACCTCTGGGAGAACGTTCGGCAGGCTGCCATTGAAATGGAGCGCACGCCGACCGGCCAAATCTATGGTTCTGACAAGTCTCCGATGGCGGTTCGCTTGGCCGAACGGAATCTGGAAGCGATTGGTCTGCTCTCCTCCGTCCAGATGGAAAAAGCCGAGTTTTCCAAAAAAATGGCTCCCGAAGGTTCCGGCCTCATTGTCACGAATCCTCCCTACGGCGAACGTTTGAAGGAAGAAGACTTGGTCGGTTTGTACCGCCGCATGGGGGACACGCTCAAGCAGCATTATACAGGGTGGAAAGCCTGGATTCTGAGTGGCAGCAAGGAAGGCATGAAGGCGGTTGGTTTGCGGGCCAGCATCAAAAAGACGCTCTACAATGGTCCCTTGGAGTGCCGTTACTACAATTATGATCTGTATGCCGGGACTGCGGAAGCTCCGGCCCCGGTGGATCGCTCTCCCGCAGAAATTGAAGATGAGGCGGTGGGTAAAGGAGAGGATGCGCTGGGGTAACGTTTGGGGCGTTTCCGCCCACCCGCATTTGGTCGCAACGACCACCATGGATCGTAGAAGTAGTCCGTAGATCGCTTCTACGATCTGCAATCTGAATTCCCCTGAATCCAAAAAATCCTGAAGGGCCCATGCAAGGTCCTTCAGGATTCAAATCAGCAAACAAATTCCCTGTGTTTACTGAACCGCCAGGCGCTGGGTGGCGACTTGCTCACCGGCCCGCAATTGCATAATGTAAATTCCCGAGGCAAGTCCTTGCTCGGAAACATTGAGGTCAAAACGGTGCTCGCCGGTCGCTTGCTCACCCAAATCAATGTTGGTGACTTGCTTTCCGGTGAGGTCCGTCAGAGAAAGGCTGACTTCGCTGGTGTTGTTCAGATTGTAGACAATCGCCGTCGCATCCGAGAAAGGATTCGGGAAGACACCTACATTCAAGTCCTGCGCCGGAGCAACCGCAACTGGCGGCGCGGAAGAAACGTCATTGCCGAAACCGGAGACAATTTCTTCGTTGGTTTTGTTCTCCACGTAGGCCATGACTTCTGCTTGGCTCATGTCGTAATTCGTGGTGGAATTGTCGAAGGTGAAGGTATAGGTATGCAGATCACCCTGAACCGTCGTTGCGATGGCGTCGCCCCACTGGCCGGTGAAGGCTTCGCGGAAGACATGCTTCTGTTCGTACTGGCCTGAGGCTCCGGACTGCTGCGTCATGATTCCACTTTCCGCCAGGGTCACGTAAAGCGAGTGCTGATCGGTCACCGTGCTGGTATAGTAGACTTCAACTGTGATTTCCAGCATCATCGTAGTTTCATTGTAATAACCGTAGACGCCTACATTCAGAGGGGAAGGCTCGTTGATGATCGTGTTTACGGCATTGGCCCAGAGGGTGCGAGAGGAGAGTTTGGCTCCCGAGCTCCACTCACGGCGGTTGATAAATGCACTCGGCATGAAGCGTGAATTACCGCAATACGGAGTACTGTAATAGGCCGCAGGATAGGAACGTTGCAGATCGGGATCACCGGCGTAAGGTGGGGTATAGCTCGAATTGTTCGGCATAAAGGTCACAATGTGAAAACCAGTTGGGTTCGTGGCAAAAATCTGGTCGATGACCTGATGACCCGCCGGACAATTAACGCAGCGCACGCCGGAGAATTCTTCCATGATGGCCTCCTTGTTTTGTGGCATTAGGCTGACCCCGGTAATTTGCGCGAAAGCGGCACTACCACCAAAAATTAGCAGAGCGATGAGGGAAAGTACACGTGTTTTCATAAAATACTGTTTTGATCACCTTGTTGATCGATTAATGAATCAATCTACAAACTCCCTGGGAGCTTTGCAATTGGTGCAGTACACCTACTTCCGGGGGAAGATACTCCTCCGCAGAAACGACAAAAAATGCGGATATTTGTCGCCTACCGCGAAGAATCGAGAAATCTATGTGTACGCTAACCTACCTTCCGCTGAATGACGCCCAGTATCTCCTGACCTCCAACCGGGACGAGAGTCCCCTGCGCGCCCCGGCCCGGACTCCGGAAGTGCGCCGGATCGGCCCACGATCCGTTCTCTTCCCGGTAGACGGCAAAGCGGGCGGCACCTGGCTGGCCACCGCCAATGATCGCCGCACGGTCTGTCTCCTCAACGGGGCTTTTGGTCCGCATCCGCTCGGGGGCACCTACCGCCTGAGCCGCGGGGTGATGGTACTGGAATCCTTTGCCTTTCCCGACATCGAAGCCTTCGTAGATAACTACGATTTCGGCGGCATCGAGCCGTTTACGTACGTGGATTTTGCCCAGAGAGAACATGCAACCCAGATCGCTGAATTGCGCTGGGACGGGATCCAGATGTACCGCGCTACCTATGATGCCGCGAAGCCCCAGATTTGGTCTTCCGCCCAGTTGTACAAGGCCGATATCGTGGAGAAACGCAAGTCCTGGTTCCAGACCTGGCTGACCGCCCACCCGAACTACCAACTCGCGGATATCCAGCGCTTCCACCAATTCGGCGGGGAAGGTGACATTTACAACGACATCCGCATGAATCGCCGGGGCATGGTCCAAACGGTCAGTACCACTGCCATCGAAAACCTCAGCGATTCGGTCACCATGCACTACCAGGACCTCCTTGTGGACAAAGGGACAAAAAAATCACTTGCCGTGGGCACCCGGATAGAAGACTGAATGCGAAATGGCGTGGCTCAATGCAGCTTGCCCGCTTCGACCGAATCCTCATGCTCCCCGGACTTCGCCGCTCCCACCTCCCAAGCGGAAGCCTGATCCTGCAAGGTCCACATCCGGTGGTAAATCCCCTCCCGTGACATCAAATCCGCATGGGAGCCGGCTTCTGCGACCGCTTTATCTTGCAGCACAACAATCTGGTCGGCATTGCTGATCGTGGATAAGCGGTGGGCAATCACAATCACAGTTTTGTTTTTGACCAGCGACTGAATGGCCCGCTGGATGTAAATCTCATTTTCGGGATCCAGGGACGAAGTGGCTTCATCCAGCAGCACGATGGGCGCATCTTTCAACAAAGCCCGGGCAATGCTGACCCGTTGCTTTTGTCCCCCAGAGAGTCGATTGCCCCCCTCGCCTACCCGCGTCTGCAGGCCGCCTTCCATGCGATCCGTAAATTCGGTCAACTGGGCTTTCTCCGCCGCCCAGCGCACCCGCTCCGGGCTTGCATCGGGATTGCCCACCAGGATGTTTTCGTAAATCGTCCCGTCAAACAGGTAGACCTCCTGGAATACTTCACTGATGATTCCGTAAACCGTATCGGTGGACATATTCCGAAGATCGACGCCTCCAATCCGAATCGCCCCCTCTTCAATGTCCCAAAAACGGGCGATCAGCGAGGTGATCGTGGTTTTTCCCGAACCCGAGGGGCCAACCAATGCCGTCATTTCTCCAGCCCTCGCGGTGAGCGATACATTCTCCAAAACATTGCGCTCGGGGGCATAGCCAAAGGTCACTCTGTCCAGTTCGACATCGTAGGTGGACGGATGGGCATCCTGACCCGCAGATTGTTCTTCGGCTTTCAATAGGGAAATGATGCGTTCCAGGCTGACATTCATATAGCTGAGTACGCCGTACTCCACCATGCTGATCTTCAGTGGCTCGTATAGCCGGTAGCCCAGGATCAGAAAGGCGACCATTACCGGAATTTTGAGTTCGCCACCGGAAAGAAGAAACAATCCCAACCAGACCATCAGCACAAAAAACAGCTCCAAAACGACCCCCGCCGTCAGGATGACCGGACCGGGAATCGCCTCCGTCCGGATGCTGGTGGTGCGGAGGTTGCGCAAGGCGTCGTCGAGTGTTCCAAAGCTAGCGCCGATCATTCCAAACGACTTGAGGTGGGGCATGCCCTGAAAATATTCCAGCAGGCGGGCATTTGTATCGGTGCGGGCTCCGATGGCCCGGGCACCGTACTTGCGCACCAGCCATTGGCCAAATTGTGCCAGTGGCAGGACAAACAGCAGCGCCCCCAGCAAGGTCAACCCCAGCCTCCAGTCTAGCACCACCAGAAAGACCGCCAACACCACGGTGCCAAACACCGCCGTAGCCAGGTTACTGAGGCTGTGGCCAAAGATTTGCTCAAAATTGTTCACATCCTGCAGCGCGACCGAGGCCAGTTCGCCCGGATCGCGCTTTTTATAATAGCCCAGCGACAAGCGCTGCAACTTGTTCCCCACCGCGACCCGCAAAGCCGTGGCGATGCGAATGACCCCAATTTGGGATTGGACCATCGCCTTTTGGGCCACGTAAAGTTGCAGGATGAACATTGCGCCCATGGCGGCGATCACTTGCCAGATAAATGCCTCCCGCGGCGATTCCCGAAACAGTTCCCAGATGATCGCAAGGAGGATGCCACTGGGGGCCGCCAGCAGAAATGCGTGGAACATTTCCCAGAGCATCGCCCGCAGCATACCCTTGGGATAAAACTTAAAGCAAAATATGAGATTGCGAATCATAAAATACTGGTGATTAGCGAATACTGAAAGACTGGGTGCGGCGGTGAGCTTGCCACATTTGCGCGTACAAGGGGCAGCTTTCCAAAATTTCGGCGTGCTTGCCCCGGCCGACGATCCGTCCCGTGTCAAAGACGATAATTTGATCGGCGTTGACTACGGTGTTCAGACGGTGGGCGATCAGAATGACCGTTTTTTCCTGGATCAAGTGCCCGATGGCCTGCTGGATGAGGAATTCATTTTCCGGATCGCTGTAGGAGGTCGCTTCATCGAGGATCAAAATCGGGGCATCTTTTAGGATGGCCCGGGCAATCTGGATGCGCTGTTGCTCTCCCCCACTCAAATGGACGCCTTCGGCACCGAATATGGTGTCGTATCCCTCGGGGAGCTGCTCGATAAAGGCATGGCACTGCGCGGCCCGGGATGCAGCTTCAATCTGTTCCCGGCTGCGGTCCATCCCCATGCGAATGTTGTCGTACAGGCTCAGGTGAAACATGAAATTGTCCTGGAAAACGTAGGACACCTTTTCTGCCAGTTCCTCGGTCGAAAAGGTCATCAGGGGGCGGCCTCCAATCCGAATTTCACCTTGGCTGACATCCCAGAAGCGCGCAATCAGTTGGGCCACCGTGGATTTGCCGGCACCGGAGGGGCCTACCAAAGCGGTCAAGCTTCCCTCAGAAACAGAAAATCCTACCTCTTCCAGCACCGGAGTACCGGGGACGTAGGCAAACTCCACCCCAGCAAAAACCACGTCGTGGCCGTTCTGCTTGCCCACAAAGGGAGGCACCGGCTGCAAAGGGCGGTTCAAAATGTCATCCATGCGTTGCACGCCACGGTTGATCATGGAAATTTGCACAGCCATATTCGAAAGGGAAAAAACCGGTTTGATGTAACCCGTCCCCAAAATCAAAAACAGAAAAAAAGTCGCCAGTTCGAGCCCATTTTGCAGGTATAGCCAGGTGCCAAAGATCAAAATCGGCAACAGCGCGTTGCTCATGAAGCTCATGAATATCGCAAACGAGGGGGCGCCTTTTGCCGTCCAGGAAATGGCCATCTCGTCGTAGCCATGGACCGTTCCTGAGTACTTGTGGAAGCGGTCCGCGGTCTGGCGAAATATTTTCATCACCGGCATCGCGCGGATGTATTCGACAATCCCCGAATTCATGTCTTCCAAGGCTTGGTGATAGAATTTGAGCATCGAGCGGGTATCGGCACGGTTCATCACGTAAGGAAACCAAATCACCATAAACAAGAGCGGCAATAAGCTTACCAGGGCCAGCCGCCAATCCACGTAGAACAGGTACACCACCGTGAGCAGCGGTAGCGTCAACCCCTTGAAGAAATCGGGGATTTGGTGGGCGAGGAAGTGTTCGATGCGCTCAATGTCATCGATGAGGATTTTTTTCAGCGCCCCGGAGTTGTATTTCTCCAGTTCGCCCAGCGACAACTTCCCGATCTTTTCGGCGGCGTAGCGGCGCAATTGGTAGAGAATGTCAAAGGCCGCGAGATGGGAAAGCATCCCGGAGGCGTACAGCACCGCGTAACTGAGTAGACCCGCCACCCCCGCCAAAATCAAAGTTTCCCGAAGCGTTGCGTAGTCCGGGGCCGGTTCCAGCATTTCTGCCATCACCTGAAATACAAGGATGTAAGGCACCAGTGCCAGGCCCGCATGTACCAGGGCCAGGACGCCAGCCAGGAACAGTTGAAATTTCTTTGGCCCGGCAATCTGAAGCAAGCGCCCGATGCCGTTGGGCTTTTTCGCGGTGTCAGTTTTTTCCATATCAAAGTCCCCGTTTGTGATCGGCCCAGTACGGTTGGGCGAGAATTTGCCGTGGTCCTACCCCACGGGCCCGCAAGGCTTTGCGCAGATGTTTGATCGAGGCCGCCCGTCCCGTCAGGTAAAAACTTGCCCCCCGCCAATTCCTCCAGACCTGCGCATCCAGTCCCTTTAGCCAATCAATGGCCGCTTCAGCGGGCTGGGCCACCGACTTCCCGATTACGTCGGCTTCCAGTTCCAGCAATTGCGGCCAGGCAGTGTGGGCCGCATCGAGTTCCAGAAGGCAGAGGTATTCAGTTTCGTACCGATTCGCGATGTCCTTGAGTTGAGCGTAAAGGCCGAGTGACGATTCATCCCCGAAGAAAAAATGGTGGGAAGCTTCCGTCTGAAACCGCAGTTTTCCACCGGGGCCCATGAGTTTGAGGGCATTGCCGGGCCGCAATTCTCGAGCCCATCGACTGCCCGGGCCTTTGCCGTGGAGGTAGAACAACACTTCGCAGACCCCAGCTTTGGAATCGTAGTGGGAAGGCGTGTAGTGGCGGAAGTCATTGGCATTGATGCGGAACTCGATGACCTGACCGGGACGGTGCTTCGTCCGAGCGAGATCGCCGACAAAGCGCACCCGCTTCAAATCGGTTTGCAGCATTTCGACTGCCTCCACCTCCACGGGGTGCAGCATGGACTGAAAGATTTTTTCGGTGCCGTCGGCCAACCATTTTGCGAGTCTGGGCATATTTCTTTTGCCTTTGGTGGGCAAAGCCTATTTGGAATCATTCTAAATAAGCCTTAAATTTTGATGAAGATAATGCTTTTGGCGTTTGGCTTGCCTACGCGAATCAAAGAAAAACCTACGCATTACAAAAAATGGATCTGCGAATCACGACCGGCTCCGGGCAAATGCTCTTCGAAGACCAATTCGATCTGGGTTGGCCCCTGGAGCTGGCCCCCGATGATTTCAATGTTCGGCTCAATACCCCCGAGGTCGAGGGGGCTTTCTCTTCCTACTGCGAAAATGGACTGATGATCGGTCACGGATGTTTCCGCCACGCGGACCCCATTCAGATCGATTTTGACAGTGATGTCTCGACGGTTGAGATGCACTTTCGCCTATCCGGCCGAACGCAAACCCAGGACTTCCACCGGCGCAAAGTCTTTGAATTTGGCTCCAATCAGCAAAATATGCTGTTCGCGTCGGGGTTGCGGGGGACCACCAAAATGGTTGCTGAAGGCCATTCCGAGTTTCTTGAAATCAACATGGAACCGCAGTGGTTGCTGCGCTATCTCCCCAAAAATGAGCCCGGGTTTGACGCTTTTCGGCGGCGGATTGAAGACGGGGGGGATCCCGGATTTTTGGCGCCCCAAAACCGTCCGATCAATGCCCGAATCCGCATGCTATTGGCCGATCTGATGCGTTTTGGGGGGAGTCGGCCTTTCCGTCCCTTGCTGGTAGAATCGCGGGTCATAGAACTGTTGATGTTACAATTTGAGCAACTTCCCGGTCCCCGCCCAGCGGATAAGTCAGCACTTCCGCCCGGAATCGAAGAAAAACTCCATGCGGTGAAAGATCTGCTGGCCAGTCACTTAGACGAAAATTTTACGATTCAGTCCCTCGCCCGGGAAGTAGGTACCAATGCCTTCACGCTGCAAAATGGTTTTAAGGGCCTTTTTGGGGAAACGATCCACGGTTACTGGACCCGGCTCAAAATGGAATACGCGCGGCGCTTGCTGCTCGATTCCGCGATGTCCATCAAAGCAGTCTCTGGCGAAGTGGGCTACAAGCACCCGCAGCATTTTTCTACCGCCTTCAAAAAGTACTACGGCATGTCACCCCGGGAACTTTTGCGGGCTTGAAACGGGGCCAGGTTCATGTCCCAAGGGCAAACTACCCCAAAATCTCCTGGTCCCAGAATCCCCTTCGGAACGCAGCGCATTTTTTATTATTTTGCCCCCATGAAAGCACTCTTACTCCGCCTTAGGTTTTCCCAACTGCTCGGCAGTCTGCTTCTGCTGATATTTCTCAGCACCGGCTCTGGCGTCAAAGCCATCACCACCGCAAATGCTACTCCGCAGGTAGAGATGGAAGGCGGCAAAGAAAAACAACGCAAATCGACCACCAAGCCCTACAAAAAGGCCCGGGCTTCGGCTAAGGACGCCCGCCGCGCCATGCGCCTCAAGGAATCTCAAGTCCAGGGACGGGCAAAAGTGCGCAACTTCTTCCACAACATGTTCAACCGGAAGTACGGCAAGCCGGTCAACTTTCGCAGCAAGCGGCAGCGCCGCCGCTGGAAGAAAGGCCGCATGGGCTGAGAAACAATTGAAAAACACCGGCTGGCAACCCCGCTTCCCGTAGGAAGTTGAAGTTGCCAGCTTTTTTATGGGTCTATTCGCGCATGGCAGCCAAAACAAAGCTCACCAAAGCTCAACGCCGCAAAAAACGGCGACAAAACCTGTTGCTGACCCTGATCTCTGGGTCGATTGCTTTGATTGTCGGCGAATTCATCCTGCGGGCGCTGATTTTCAGCGGCAGTGAAGGATTGGCGGGCCTTCGCCGCCCGGAAGCCTACACCAATGTCTCCGAAGATGCCTACTGGAAGCTCTACCACGAGTTTGGCGGAGCGTTTAAGCCCCCCGAAGATCCCCATCCCCTGCTGGGATGGGTTGGCTACTTTGATCCGGAGACCTATCTGCACCGGGACGCCAAGCACCTGGGCAAGCGGCGCCCCGTGCTGCTCTACGGCGATTCCTTTGCGATGTGCGTGAACGAAGTTGACTGTTTTGAGGACATCTTGAATCAGGACACGGCTTTTACCCGGGCAAATTACCTTTTGAACTATGGCGTGGGCGGTTACGGCGTGGGGCAAGCGGCGCTGTTGTGTGCCGCCACTGCGCCTCGCTACGACCGGCCATTGGTGGTATTCAGTATGCTGACTACGGACATTGACCGGACGATTCTCTCGGTACGCACCGGGCAAAAGCCCTACTTCGCGCTGGAAGCGGATACGCTCAAGCTGCGGGGCTACCCGATTTATGAAGATGCTGAACAGTATTTTGCCGAGCATCCGCCGGAAATCACTTCCTATTTGTACCGGCGCTTTGTCTATTCCGACCTGAACGTGCTGCCCTACCGGATCCGCAAGCGCATGACCGGTAAGGACTACTGGATCGAGAAAAAACAAGCCGTCAATGAAGCCTTGATCAAGCGGGTCGCAGAAGATCTCCGGGCCGCGGAAATCGATTTTGTGTTCATGGTGTTCCATTTTGAGGACGATATGATGTCCCCAAATAGCGAAGACAATTGGCGGGACCAATTCTTCAAACGGGTACTGGCGGAAAATGATATTCCCTACATCTGGACAAAGGGGATCATACGGAAACACCGCCAGGCGCATCCGGAAAACTCCCACGATGCCTACATTATTCCGGGCAATGGCCACCCGACGACGCTGTACAACACGCTGATTTCCGCCGAGATCGCCCGGACGGCCGCACGGCGCCCCTGGCCCACCGGCTACCAGCGGGACAGCCTGAACCCTCGGTATTTTGAAAGCCAAATCACGGCATTTCGCAACACCATCCGCAACAATACCACCTGGCAAGAATCGCTGCAGGAAAAAGCGGCCGGCAATGGGCAAACCCTGGAAGAGCAAATTGAACAGGATGCGGCATACCTTGCAAATGAAAAACTGCGCGGTTTCCGCAACGAGCCGGATTGAAGGCACCACCTAAGCCCTACAAAACTCGAATGGACGCCACAAAGGACGTCCACCATTCGAGTTCATTGTGATTGGTTACCAGGAGCGGTCCTCGAAAGAACCGATATGTAAGTCGTAAAGGATTGGGGAAGCAGAAGGATTGGTACTCAATCTTGCTCGGGACCGCTTTTCCGCTCGATCATCAGTCCGGCGTGGATCATACCAGGTAGCCAGAAGAGGCAAGTGAGCACCACATTGAACCAAAACTCAGTTTTGAACTCTCGGGTCGAGGCAAAAACGGCGGTGGGGGGCACCACAAATAAGAGCAATAGGAATATTGCCACTGCCGTATCGGAGACCGGCATTTCGGTGCGGTCCACGGTGGTCAGCCGCAGCAGGATCTGATCGGCGGCGCGTTGGACATCGGTCAGGGAGAGCCTGGCCGATTTCGCCTCCCGCATCAACTCCTCCTGCAAATCAATCTTGTTTTTAGCCGCACCTTCTGCCTCTTGCGGATCCAGCATTGACTTCCGTTTGGACGTGCGTGGATGCATCTTCATCGCGCGGTTCTTTTTCGCCGGGGCGATGGTCTTTGTCGGAGCGGCCAGCGCCGCTTCTTCGCCAGCGAGAGCCTCTTGAACGGAGAGGTCCGCCGGGGCAGCTTGGGCGCGTTCGGCGGCCTGACGGTCACGTGTGTCCCGGGTATCACCGCCCGCTCCACTACCGGGATTCACTGCCCAAGTAAATCCACCGGAAAGGACCAGCAAGAAGCACGTAGACAAGATGATATCGCGGATAGTTTTCATTGGATTCAAGCGTGATGTTTGAGTGTTTCTTATTTACCCATCCAAATACGTGATTGATCGAAGGAAAAACAAGGTAATTATAAGTACACTCTCACACTATGCGCTGTTTGCTAACGATTTGTGAATTCCAATGCAAGGTTTTTCGGGAAATGTCAAACGCACCGGTCCCTGATGGGGACAGCGGCGATTTGTGGATGGGATGTGGATAAGTCCGGCGTAAGATACTTGCCCAAAGCTGCGCGCTTTTCCCAGATAAGTACACAAAATGAATTGGGATCCGGCAAAAAACGGACACCCAACCACTTCTCATTACAATATCCGTTTCCGTAAATTGCGGCGAGATGCGGAAAAATCACACACCATGAACCTGATTCGGTTGCTTTTGTACGGACTCGCGGGCGCAGGAGTGGTATCACTGGCGGTGATCGCCTTTGCGAGTTGGGACAGCCGGCGGATGGGAAAACGCCTGGTCAAGGTCCTGCAACGCATGGAAGATCGCTACCTGGATTTCGTACGCAACAAAATCAGCCTGGAGCTGCTGGCGTCCAATGATCCCGACATCTACGTCGAATCGGTGCTCAACGAGGCCATGCGCCTCCTAGAACCCGATCTCGAATCGCTGATTTCCGGCATCAACAGTTCTTCGTCTACCCGCGTGCCGGTCTCTTATGATGCTGAATTGCTGCGCAACCTTGCGCTCATGGCTGAATCGGTAAACCGTACCCGCCACAATTCTCGGCAACAATTGTCCGCCGACCAGGGTACGCAGCTTCAACAATCCCTGGAAAAAGCCCTGCGATCCGACCTCATGCGCCGGAAAATGAACCTCAATGCGGGCAAAATGGAATGAAGTTGCTCCACCTGCTCAATGGCCAAGGCACCGCCGCCGTACTCAAGGCCAGCGCAGTTGCCGGCGACCACCTGGTGTGGAACGAGATCCTGATCGAGGGCCCCGTAGCCGCCTCCCTCCGGCCCGACGCATCCCAATTCTGGTCCCAACGTGCGCATTACATCGCCGAAGCCTTTGGGGAAAGCCCGGCACATTACCGCACCACCTTCCTGCTCGAATACCAAAAGTGGCCACCCTCGCGGAATACGACGAGGTCGTGTTGTGGTTTGAATTTGACCAGTTCTGCCAAACCAATTTGTGGTTCCTGCTCCACAAGCTTGCTGCCGCACCGCCCCAGGTGCGCCTGTCCCTGGTCTCCCCTGGCTCGGGAGCGGGAATCGAACCCTTCTACGGAATGGGCCAGCTTTCCCCGCATCAACTCATGGGTTTCTTTGCCGAACGCGTGCCGATTACGCCCGAAGTGATCGCCGAGGGCCGGGCGGTTTGGACCGCCTATGCCCAGGCGGACCCGGAAGCCCTCCTGGCCTTTGCCCAAAAGAGTACCCAACCATTTGCGCCACCTTCCCGCCGCGGTAATGGCTCACTTGTACCGCTTTCCGGCTCCCGCGGATGGGTTAAATACGGTCGAACGGACCCTACTCCGGGAACTGACCGTGCAATCTCTTCCCTTCCGCAAGCTGTTTCGCAGAATTCTCTTGGAACATCGGAAGTATGGCGTTGGTGGCCTTCAAGTTGAACGGTACTTGGCGGTTACTTGCCGGGCATAAAAAAAACCCCGCGTGGAGCGGGGCAGTATTGTTTCGGGGTGGCTCTTCTCAGTTGTACTGATTTGAGAATCCGCTGAAATCGTCCCGGAAACCTTCATAAAAGGTACGGTAATCGTCCAACTCCTGCTGGCCTTTTTCAACGTTTCCACCAAAAACCTTGATGTTGTGCTTCATCTGATCAAGGCGTTGTTTTTGAATAAGGATCTGGTTCTGAAAGTGTTCTACTTTCTTGTGGGCGTCCTTGGAATCCGTTTTTTCTACGATGTGGCCGTTGACCTCTTCCATCTCAGTAAGCTCGCGCTCCCAAGCACGAATCTGGTCCAGCCAGTTGCGGTGTGCGTCTTCCAATTTGGAGGTGATGGTATCCATATTCCTTGTACTTTAATGATTAACGATCTAAGTTTTATTGGTCCCAAATAGGGATTGACCCGTTGCCCCACTGGCAACCGGTACGGGTTCGGTACGTCTAAGACTAAAATTGTACTGCTTGAATTGAAATGCGGCGATTCCCAGGCGAGACAAAACATACTTTATAATTCGGCGAGCGCCGATCCCAACATGGTTATGTAGGTGCCGGCAGAAAATCATTTACCGAATATTTTTGTTTTGGGAATTCACGATAGCTCTACCTTCAATTCATCATTGAAATTAAGGAAAAGGGGTCCAAGAAGCAAGAGAACAAGCCGTGAAGTTATCCCCAATTGGGTAAATTCCGGATTTCGAAACAACTTGGTTCCCGACTAGGAAAATTTCATTCTAATGGAGCGCGTCAGGCCCGATTTAGGCGGGAAATGAGCGAATGCTGGCTTCGATGATATCGCAGCATTCCTGGATCTCCTCCTCGGTGATGACCAGGGGCGGGGCGAAGCGGATGATGTGCTCGTGGGTCGGCTTTGCGAGCAGACCATTGTCCTTCATCTTGAGACAGACATCCCAGGCCTTGAAGCCATTCATCGGCTTGATGCCCACGGCGTTCAGCAGGCCGCGACCGCGCACAAATTCAACCATGGGGTGATCGATGGCCCGCATTCGCGCCCGGAAGATTTTTCCCATTTCCCGGGAGTTTTCGATCAAGTTTTCGTCCCGGATCACTTTGAGGGCTTCCATCGCTACCGCGCAGGCCAGCGGATTGCCCCCGTAGGTCGAGCCGTGCTCTCCCGGACGGATAACGTCCATGATCTCGTCGTCGGCGAGGACGGCGGAGACGGGCATCGTGCCGCCCGAAAGCGCTTTCCCGAGGATGAGGATGTCCGGGCGGGCGTACGTTTGGGTGCTGCAATTATTGGGGGAATCACAGTCGCAACCCTCGCAAACGGCCAGCAATTGCCCGGTCCGTGCAATTCCGGTTTGAATTTCGTCAGCGATGAAAAGGGCGTTGTGTTGGTGACAAAGTTCCCGGGCACTGCGCAAGTAGCCTTTGCTGGGGACATTGATGCCCGCTTCGCCCTGAATTGGTTCTACTAGGTAGCCTACCACATTCGGATCGGCCAGCGCGCTTCCCAGGGCTTCCAGGTCATCGTAGGGAATCACCTCGAAGCCGGGCAGGAAAGGTCCAAAATTCTTCCGGGTCACCGGATCAGTAGAAAACGAAATCACCCCGATCGTGCGGCCGTGGAAGTTTTCGTGGGCGACGATGACTTTTGCTTGATTGGGCGCGATCCCTTTCTTTTCGTAGCCCCACTTCCGAGCGATCTTGAGTGCAGTCTCTACGGCTTCCGCGCCCGAATTCATCATCAAGACCTTATCAAACCCAAAAAATTCGGCCATGAACTTTTCCGCCAGTCCCAATTTATCGCTGTGAAAGGCCCGCGAAGTCAGGGTCAACCTTTGGGCCTGCTCAATCATGGCCCCGACAATCCGGGGGTGGCAATGTCCCTGATTCACCGCCGAATAAGCGGACAGAAAGTCGAAATAGCGATTGCCCTCCGGATCCCACAAATAGACGCGTTCTCCCCGACTGAGTACGACTGGCAAAGGGTGGTAGTTGTGGGCGCCGTACTTGTGTTCGAGGGCGATGGCTACTTGGGTGCTGACTCCGGTGACGGTATTGATCATATTCAACTTCTTTGTGGTTTCATCTAAATCTCGCAAAAACGGCCCAAAATCGCAAGAATGGGCCTTCTCTATCTTTCAATTTTGCTTGGGTGCATCCGACTGTCTCTAATAATTCAGACTGTTTGGGAGTCCGTTTTGTTGCAGAATGCAAGAAAAAAGGACATTCTCCGGCAAATCCATCAGTGATCAATGGCAGACGTGCAAGCGACCTTTGGCCACGACGTGCTGCGGGCGTCCCGTCAGCGTCCGGCCAATCAGCGGATTGTTGCGCGATTTTGAGCGCAAATCAGATTTTGCGACGGCCCACTCGGCTTCCGGATCAAAATGGGTCAGATCTGCAGGAGCGCCCGGGACAATCGACTGGACCGGTAACTTCAGCACCTTGCGTGGCCCCGAAGTCAAAGCGGCGATCAAACGTTCCAGGGGGACCGCCGCTTGCCGCAACCCCGTCCACGCCGCCGCAAACGCCACTTCCAGGGTTTCCGCCCCAAACTCTGCTGTCGGGAAGTCGTGCTTTTTTTCCTCAATGCTTTGGGGATGGTGCGAAGAAGAAATCGCGTCGATCAGGCCATCGGCAACGGCCGCCCGCAACGCGTTCACTGCCGCCTTCTCCCGCAGCGGGGGATAGACTTTGGTATACGAATGAAAGGCGGTGTTTTCGCGGTCGTCAAGCAGCAAGTACAGCGCCGAAGTCTCAATCGTCAATTGAGGATGGTCGGCCTTGGTCCGACGCAAAATTTCGATGCCCCCGGCAGTGGTAATCGGTCCCACGTGCAGGCGATGGGGGAAATAATGGAGCAACTTCAGATCCCGCTCCAGCATCATTTCTTCGGCAATCGCCGGGATCCCCTTCAGACCCATGCGCATCGAGGTGGGGCTTTCGCCAATCTCCGCGTGGGGCGCGAGGCTGCTTTCCAGCGGTGTATTAAACAGCACCCCGTCAAAGGGCTTCAAGTACTGCAATGCCCGCAATAGAAGCCCGGGCGAATTCACGGAGCGCAATCCATCGGTGAAGGCCACCGCTCCCGCCTGGGCCATGTCGTACAGTTCGGCCAGCTCACTTCCGGCCGCTCCCGTACTCAGTGCTCCACAAGGAAGCACATCAATCGGCAGGTGTTCGGCCCGAAAAATCAACGATTTGATCAATCCGCGGTTGTCAATGACCGGGTCGGTGTTGGGCAAGGTTACCACACGGGTAAAACCACCGGCAATCGCGGCCTGGCTCAGGCTATCTAAATCTTCTTTCCACTCACATCCCGGGTCGGTAAGGTGGACCCGCAGGTCGAGCCAGCCGGGCGACAGGTGTCCCCCTTCAATCACCACTGCCCCTTCCGCCTGAGCTTGTTCCGGCCCGTCCACCGAGGCAATCGTACCATTCAGGACGACAACATCGGCCTGGTGCTGATGATGGGGCCCTTTCGGGTCCTGAATCGTGACGTTCCGAAAGATGACGGTATCCATTTGGGTTATGCAGTAGCGGGTTTGGTGCCGAGCCGCAGGATCAGGAACTCAGCAAAGAGGAAAAGGGCCGCCAGGGCCAAAAAATACTTCCACAGCGGAACGCCTTCGCTGGCGATGCGGATTTCCTGGGCAAAACCGCCCCGTACTGCCGGGGTTACCTGCAAACCTTCGATCCCTTGCTCATTGAGGAAGTCGCGCAATTCCTGCTCGCTGCGCGCGGCCAGTTGCGACTCGGCGTCCGGGACATTGAAGGAGATTTCTTCAAGCTGGCGTTCCTGCTGGACAAGGGCGTAATTGCCCTCTTTGAGTTTTTGCTGGTCAAATTTCAATACGATGTAACCGCTCTGTACAAACTGCTCAGGAATGATTTCGGTTCCTTCGCTGTCCAGCATCCGTACGACATCCTGTTCGCGGGTTTTGACGCGCTTGTACCCCGCACCACCCAGATCTTCATTCTGCTGGACTTGCTGGGTCTGGTTCATGATCCGCGCAAGCTGCACCATGATGGCCAGGCCGCTGCTCTTCAGCGTCAGGTCGGTCCAGCTTTCTCCCGGAAAGGTGGTAAAGGTGTAGACCAGTCCCCCACCCTCGGGCCGCGATTCCAGCAAGATCGGATCCTGGTTGCCCATGCGGAGGATCACGTTCTGGATCACCGCATTCGAAGGGCGGAAGCGGTAGTATTTGTAAACCGTCGGCGAATCAAACTTCCGCGAACGCGTGTCCGAGGCAAATACCCCTTCAAACACCGGGTGGTCAAGGTCCGCGCCCGAGGCGAAGTCACCGGTTTCTTTTTCGATGTAATCCCCAAAGGTTCCAATGCCCAAGCTGCTGAAAAAGCCGTTGATGCCGCTTGATTTCAGGTTGGCACCGGGAAAATAGAGAATGCTATTGCCCTCCCCAAGGTGGGCGCGCAGCTTTTCTTGCAGCCCGGTAGAAATGTCGGTCAAGCCGAACAGCAAAATAGATTTGTATTCGTCCAGATTTTCTGCCGCCAGATCCCGGAAGGAAATGAACTTGACGTCGAACTGGTCCAGGACTTCACCCCCGAACATGAGGCGCAAATTGGGGGCCGGGGATTCTTCGACCACCAGCATTTTCTCCCGAAACGGTACGTAATAAGAGAAATAGCGGCGATTGTCGTATTCGATGGGATAGTCGTCGATTTCGATGTAACCGGACTGCCAACCCGAAGACTTCGGGATCAGGTTGACCTTGAGTTCGGATTCCTGATTCGCGTCGAGGTTTTCGGTGGCGACCGGCCGATTGTCGTTGCCGACGACCACCCGCAGGTTGATCTTGTTCACGGGCTCGGGGGCGTCGTTTACCAGGGTCAGTTGCAACTCCACGGGTTTGTCTTTTTCGACAATCTGGGTTTCGATGCGGTGATCGGCGATGTAGGCATTGCGCAATTTGCGGGTGGTGAGTGGCACCAGATTGATGTCGATGCCTTCCCCGCGCTTGAAGCTCAGGAGGCTGTCCGGCAGAATGGTGGACTTTTGGAAATCACTGATGAAGTACAGCACCCGGTTGGCGTTGGAAGCATTGGCAAATATGTCTTCCGACACCGCCAAGAGGTCGGCCAGGGAATTGGTGTTTTGCCGGACGCTAAGGTTGCGCAACTCCTTTACTGAAGCCTGCTGCTCTCCAAAGTTGTAATTGATGCGCGGTTCATCATTGGTCATCACCAAAAACTCGTCCGCGCGCCCGTAGGCTTCTACGACTTCCCGCGCCAGTTGCTGGGCTTGCTGCCAGTAGGCCCCCTTGTCGTTGGTGCCCTCCATGCTGTAGGAATTGTCGAGGACGATGGCCACTGAAGTATTTCCCGTCTTGACCGGGCCGTCATCCCTGCGGATCACTGGATTGGCAAACACTGCGACCAAGGCCAGCAAGGCAAGACAACGAGCGGCGAGGAGCAACCATTGGCGCAACCGCATCCGCTTCACCACTGACTTTTTTACCTCTTGGACCAAAGAAATGTCCGAAAACTCAATGCGTTTCGGACGGCGAAAATTGAACAGGTGGACGATGATCGGGATGGCGATGGCCAGACTTGCCCAGAGAAATATAGGATTGGTGAATATCATGCTTGCCGGTCAAAATTAATCAAAAAAGCCCAATTACAAAGGTGAACTACCGGTATTGCAACGGATTATAAAGCAGATTATTTCCTAAGTCGCTTCTGGCAAAGGGTGGGGAAAACCGGCAAGTCGATTGTGGTCGCCCCCCTCGGTGCCCACTCAACTCGTCTTGGGTACCAAAACCGCCGGCAAATGCTCTTCGATGAATTCCCGCTGTACTTCAAACGACTGCGGCAATTGCAGCCGGCCACCCAAATCGCGCGGGGTTTCATCGACACAGAATCCCGGCCCCTGAGTAGCGACTTCGAGCAAGACATTGCCCGGCTCCCGGAAATAGATGGCATTGAAGTATTTGCGCGCCAGCACGGGGGTCACGTTGTAACCGAGGTCAGCAATGTTTTTCCGCAATTTTCCCAAGTTGTCCATGCTCTCAGTGCCAAACGCGAGGTGGTGGACGGTACCGGCTCCTTTGACCCCGTGCTCGGCTTCGGGACGGCAAATGACATCCACAATGCTGCCCGGCTTGCCCGCCTGAGAAAATCGAAAGCGGTTTCCCGTCTGCGCCGCATACTCGTACCCCAACTGTTGCTTAAGCAGGCGGGCGGTATCCTCGTAGCCTTCTTCGGTAATCGTCACCGAGTGCAGCCCCAGGATACATTTGTCCGCCGGTACATCGCCATTTTCCCAACCTTCCCGCTTGTCACGGGCATTTTCGATCAGTTCAATCTGCAAACCATCCGGATCTTCGAAGCGCACCCAAGTCTCCGCAAAGCGCTGGTGGGGCCCCTGGAAGGGAATGCGGTATTCATTCAGCCGGGCAAGCCAGTACCCCATTGAGCCGTCCGGAATCGAAAAAGCGGTTTCGGTGGTTTGTTCGGACCCTTTCTTGCCCCGGGACATGCTGGGATAAGGGAAAAAAGTAATCAGCGTTCCGGGATCTCCAAGCCCGTTGCCGTAAAAGAAGTGGTACACCTCCGGTCCGTCGTAGTTCACGGTTTGCTTGACCAGCCGTAGCCCCATCATTCCGGTGTAGAAATCGATGTTGCTTTGGGGATCGGAAGCCAGTGCGGTGACGTGGTGCAGGCCGGTGACCAGGGGATTCTCCATGCCCGGCTATTTCAAGACTTCGACGGTGATGCGTACATCTTTGGCGGGTACATCGCCGGGGCCGGTTTGTACGCCGGCGATCACGTCGATCAACTCTTCGCCCTCGACCACTTCCCCGAATACGGTGTACATGCCGTCCAGCGGCGCGAAGCCACCTTTGTTTTTGTAGATCTCGCGGACTTCCGGGCTGAAATTGACTTTGGGCCAGTTGGTGCGGAAGGCAGTGTACTCGGTGTTGATCTGGTCATTCATGATCGCAAACGAGTCGGGATTGTTCTCCCGCAGGCCCTCCAGGTCCACCGTACGCATCCAAGCGTTTTTGGCGTCCTCGTCGAAGAGTCGCCGAACGTGGGCGTCGATCATCATGTTCATCTGGGCTTGCATCTGGTCCAGTTCGGCATCGCTCCACTTCTTGCCTTGAACGAGGTAAAACTGGCTGCCGGAGGACTCCCACTGCGGATTGACCTGATCGTCCAACCGGGCCGCCGCTAAGGCGCCTTTTTTATGAAAATGCTTGGGCGTGATCTCACGGTCGAGTGTGTAGCCTGGTCCGCCCGTACCCGGCTGACCGGTACCCCCTTCTTTGGTATTGGGATCACCGCCTTGGATCATGAATTCTTTCATGACCCGGTGAAAGGTCGTGCCGTCGTAAAAACCTTCTTCGGCGAGCTTGAGGAAATTTTTCTTGTGCTCGGGCGTGTCGTCGTACAGTTTCACGTAGATATCGCCGTATTCGGTCACGATTTTGGCGTCGGCGCCTTCGGGGGCACTCTTACAACTGGGAAATGCGGCCCCAATGGCCAGCGCGATCAAAGCGAAGAGGATGCGTTTCATGGGTTTTGGATTGCGATTGCTCAGATAAAAGGACTGGAATTCCGGATCAGGATTTTTCTTTTTTCTTCTTGGGTTTCTTGAGCTTTTTGGGCTTGGCCTTTGCGACGACGGTCATGGTCACTTCGATTTTGGGCCGGTCCCCGGGTAGGGTTTCGACAGCGGCAATTTTGTCAATCACTTCGATGCCTTCGATCACTTCCCCAAAAATCGTGTACTGCTGGTCCAGCCAGGGAGAGCCCCCCTCATTGATGTAAGCGGCCCGCTGCTCGGGCGTGTAGCTAAATTCTCGTCCCAAGGACATGCCAATCCGCTTCTCGGCTTGGTCGAGTTGCGCGGCGGTAAAGGTTTGGCCCTGAACGATGTAAAACTGGGACCCGGAGGATTCGCGTTGGGGATTGACTTGATCACCGAGCCGGGCGGCGGAAAGGACGCCTTTCTTGTGGATGTAGCCGGGCAATATCTCGGCCGGCAGTGTGTAACCGGGGCCACCCTGGCCCGCCAGATTTACCTTGGCCGGATCTTTGGTATTGGGATCGCCACCCTGGATCATGAATTTTTTGATCACCCGGTGAAAGGTAGTACCGTCGTAGAACCCATCTTTCGCCAGTTTGAGGAAATTGTTGCGGTGGGTCGGTGTTTCTTCGTACAGCTTGATTTTGATGTCGCCGTAATTCGTGCTGATGATTGCGTCCGGCTTTACCTTCTTCTTTTTGCCCTGGGACATCCCCCAGGCCGGGACCAGCAGCCAGGTCAACAAAAGAAAAAGCGCCGTGCGGCGAACCGATAGATTCAGGTCAGATTTCATAGATATCCGCAAAATAATCAACTATGTGAGATTTCAGGAAGATTTCCTGGGAAAAAATATCGATGTACGGCAAGGGTTTGACCGCTTCCCAATGCGGCCATCCCTCCTGGTCCAGGTGACTGAGCCTGAAGTAGCCGGCCGGAGCAAAAATCGCACAGATCGCGATGTGCATCAGGTCGACTTTCTGTTCTTTGGTGAAGCCCCGGGGCCCCACTCCCAATTCACGCAATCCGATCAAAAATAGGATGCCTTCTAGGTCGGGCTCCTTGCCGAATTGCCCTTTTAGCGCCACCACCAGCCGCGACCACCGGAGTTGCAGGTAGCGAATGTCGTCCTTATCGGGGGCATCGGTGCTCATGCGGGACTCAGTTCTTTGATGTAGGCTTCAAATTCGCGCAACTGGGCCCAGACGCCTTTCAGCCCTTCCACCCCGTTGATCACGAGCGAAAGGTACTTGGGGGACTCCTTGAAGCGGCCCTTGCCGGAATTGGCCTGGACCCAGGACAGCAGTAGCGGGAAGGTCGGTGAGCTGTAGTACTTCGAAGCCTTGTCCGAAGGAAAATACAAGCGCAACGTGTTCTGCTTTAGTACGACCTTTTCGAAACCCAGTTTCCGGCCGATCCGCCGGATCCGCACCGTGTCGAACAGCCCGAGTACCTGGGGCGGAATCGGACCAAAACGGTCGATGAGTTGCCGGCTGATTTCGCGCAGTTCGGCTTCGTCTTTGGAGTAAGCGATGCGGTTGTAGAAGTTGAGGCGCTCGGAGACGATGGGCAGGTATTTTTCCGGAATGAGGATGTTGAGGTCGGTTTCGACGATGGTATCTTCGACAAAGGACGCCGCCTCGGTCTTTTTTGCCCGCTCTTCCGCGAAAAGTTCGGGGAACTGCTCGTCCTTGATCTCGTTGACTGCTTCTTCGAGGATTTTCTGGTACATCTCGTAGCCGACCTCGTTGATGAAGCCGCTTTGTTCCGCCCCGAGGAGATCGCCCGCTCCCCGGATATCGAGGTCCTTGAGTGCGATGTGGAAGCCACTGCCGAGATCGGTAAATTCTTCAATCGCCTTGAGCCGCTTGCGGGCATCCCGACTGAGCAGCGTATCGTGAGGCGCAAAGAGGTAGCAAAACGCTTTTCGGTTGGAACGCCCCACCCGACCGCGCATCTGGTGCAGGTCGCTCAGGCCGTAATTGTGCGCCTGGTTGATGATGATCGTGTTTGCGTTGGGGATATCGAGTCCGGACTCGACAATTGTGGTACAGATCAGCACGTCAAAAGCACCCTCGATGAAATCGGCCATGACCTTTTCCATTTTCGTCGCGGTGAGCTGGCCGTGGGCGACCCCGATCCGGGCATCGGGAACCATCCTCCGAACAATGCTGCCCATCTCCTCTAGTTCGGCGACCCGGTTGTGGACAAAAAAGACCTGGCCACCACGCTTCATTTCGTAGGCGACGGCGTCGCGGATCTGTCCCTGGTCAAAGCTGCTCACAATCGTTTCCACCGGCTGCCGGTTGGGCGGCGGGGTCTGCAAGACGCTCAGGTCGCGCACGCCCAGCAGGGAAAATTGCAGCGTACGGGGAATCGGCGTCGCGGTAAGGGTCAGTGTGTCGACATTCACCTTCATCATCTTGAGCTTGTCCTTTACCCCAACCCCGAACTTTTGTTCTTCGTCAATGATCAGCAGGCCCAGATCGCTGAATTTGACGTCTTTGCTCACGATGCGGTGGGTGCCGATGAGGATGTCGACCTTGCCCTCGGCGACCTCTTTGAGCGTCTTTTTTGCCTCCTTGGTGGTTTTGTAGCGGTTGAGGTAGTCGACCTTCACCGGAAAATCCGCCAGCCGTTCCCGGAAGGTGTTGTAGTGCTGCAGAGCGAGGATGGTGGTCGGGACCAGAATGGCCGTCTGCTTACCGTTCACGGCCGCTTTGAAGGCCGCCCGAACCGCGATTTCCGTCTTGCCGAAGCCTACGTCGCCACACACCAGGCGGTCCATCGGTGTAGGACTTTCCATGTCGCGCTTGACTTCTTCGGTTGTCTTTTCCTGATCCGGCGTATCCTCAAACATGAACGAGGCTTCCAGTTCCTGTTGCATGTAGCCGTCCGGCTCGTGGGCAAATCCCTGCTGCGCCTTGCGCTTAGCGTAAAGCGAGATTAGATCAAACGCCAATTCTTTGATCCGGCGCTTGGTTTTGGCCTTTTTGCGCGCCCACTCGCCCGATCCCAGCTTGCTCAGTTTGGGCGGATTGCTGTCCGAGGACGCGTACTTGGAGATTTTGTAGAGCGAGTTGACGTTGACGTAGATTTCGTCGCCGCCCTGGTAGATGATTTTGACCGCTTCCTGCTCGTGGGCGCCGGTGCGGATGCGGTGCAGCCCCGCGAACTGCCCGATGCCGTGGTTGATGTGGGTCACGTAGTCGCCCGGGGCGAGGTCCTTGAGTTCCTTGAGCGTGATCGCTTGGCTGCGCCCCACCTGGGCGCGGCTGCGGTACTTGTGGTAACGACCGAAAACCTGGTGATCGGTGTAGCAGCAGATTTTCAGCTTTTTGTCGAGGAAACCGCTGTGCAACACCCCGTTGACCCCAGTGAAATGGCTCGCTTCGTGGGGATTGGTCTCGGCAAAGATCTCCTTCAGCCGGAGAAATTGCTTCTCGTTATCGGAAAGGAGGTAATTATCGATGCCCGCTTTTCGGTTTTGCTCCAGGTGATCGCCCAGCAGCTTGAATTCCTTCTTGAACTGGGGCTGAGGCGTCGCGGGCCATTCCAGGGTGCCGTGGATCTTGCGGTAGTGAAAGCGGGTGCCATACTCGATGAGGGAAAACTGATCGAGGCTTTTCATAAAGGACTTCCCGTCGGTGTACATTTCGTCGGGCGCGATGCTGGTGGCCGCTCCGCCGCTTTTTTCTTGCAGGCCCATCCAATACTTTTCCGCGCGGGTAAACTGGCGATCCAAGTCTGCCTGCACAAAATCCACACTCTGAAGAAATACCAGGGTCCGGTCACTCAAGTAGTCGAGAAAATCGATTTTCTCTTCGTGGAGGAGGTTTTTCTGGATGTTTGGGATGAGCGAAACCTTGTTGTATTTTTCCCGCGACATCTGGTCCACCGGGTCAAAGGAGCGGATCGTATCGACATCTTCCCCGAAGAACTCGATGCGGTAGGGGTACTCATTGGCGAAGGAAAATACGTCGAGGATGCCGCCGCGCTTGGAGTAAGTGCCGGGTTCCCAGACAAAATCGGTCATCTCAAATCCGTACTCGTCCAGGACGTCGACGATGAAATCCATCCCGCAATTGTCACCCATCTTGACGTCGAGGGTGTTTTTGACCAGAGAACGCTTGTTGATCACTTTCTCCGAGAGTGCCTCGGCAAAGGTAACGATGAACTGGCGGCCGCTGCCTTTGTGGTTCAATTGATTCAAAACTTCGGCACGCTGGAGGACATTGGCATTGTCGATTTCCTCGATTTGGTAGGGCCGCTTGTAAGACGCCGGAAAATACAGGATGTCCTTCTGCGGCATGAGGTTTTGCAGGTCGTTCAGGAAGTACAGCGCGTCCTCTTTGTCATTGAGGACGATGAGGGTATTGCGCTGGCTTTCCTGGTAGATCGCCGCCATGAGGAGCGCCACCTGGCTACCCACGGTGCCTTTGATCTGGAAGCGCTGCTTCTCACTGTCTTTTAGTGTTCGGGCAAACTCCGACAGTTCGGCGTGTTCGCGGTACAGACGGAGGATATCCGTTAATTTACTGGATGTCATTGTCAACTGTTTTCCCACTTGCAATTAACCTCGGCGGCGGTGGATGTGTTCGACGACGCAAAACTAATGTCATGAGATGCCATTTTCAATAGTCTAAGCGGCGGTTTAAAAATTGGTTTGTGAAATTTGCTAGTGCAGATTTTTTTGTCCATCGAAGCTCATTTTGGCGTCCATAGCCAAAGCTAAGGGCGAGAAAATAGCGGAAGAGGGGCGGAAAAAGATGCCACCGCAAAATCACCGGATTGAATTTAAATCGCCGGTAAAAAGTTTGAGATTGCGAATTGGACGATTGGGGAGCAATTTTGTATTTTCCCGGATCAACCCCTGATTTATGGCTATGCGTCTACTTCTTCTTCTCGTTTTTGCGGTGACTTCCCTCCCGCTTGCGGCCCAATTGATCACCCGCAACTTCCTCTTCAATAGCTACAACCGCATTTACGATCTGGAGCTGCCGACGAGTTATGCGCCCGGGGATCGGCTGCCTTTGGTACTGGATCTGCACTACCTCGGCCAGGATGGGCGCGGACAAGACACCCTCACCGACTTTTTCCTGGTGGCGGACACGGCCAACTTTATCATCTGCCATCCTTGGGGCCAAAGCACGAACTGGAACGTGGGTTTCAATGCGCCCTACACTTCCGGTGACCGCGACGTGGGCTTTATTTCGGCGGTAATCGACTCGATTGATGCCGAATTTGGGGTGGACCGGCAGCGGATTTACGTGACGGGCATGGGGCAAGGCGGCTTCATGGCCCACCGACTGGCGTGTGAATTGAGTGGCAAAATCGCGGCAATGGCGGCTGTCGGAGCCTCAATAACCGACAGTGCTGCCTTTTACTGTGCGCCGATCCGGCCCGTACCAGTTATGCTGATTCACGGCACGGCAGATTCGGTCATTCCCTACGCGGGGAACCCCGGCTTCTGGCCGGGGGTGGATGCCCTGGTCGATTTTTGGCTGGACAAAAACGGCTGTCCAAACAGCGTTCGGACCACAACCGCTTACCCAAATACGGTCGTGGCCGACAACTCAACCGTGAATCGGCACCACTACGCCTGCAACAGCGCCAGCGAGGTGGTTTTGTACGAGGTCGTCAACGGCGGATTTACCTGGCCGGGCCACAATTGCAATTTGCTCAATGGCGGCGTGGTCAACCTCGACCTTCCATCCAGCGTGGAAATCTGGAATTTTTTTCGGCAGTGGTCGCTCTCCGGACCGGTCAACACGCCGGCACCGGCGGCCCCACTTGGGTTGCAAATCGGTCCGAATCCGGTTCACGAAGGGTTGTACCTCAGGTTTGACCGCCTGCCTAAAGGCGGCTACGCGCGGCTGATCGATTTGTCCGGAAAAGAAATTTATGCGGAAGAAATCGCCGCGGGAAACCAGGAGTTGCGGGTGGACTTGGCAAACGTTCCAGCGGGAATGTACTTATTGCGGCTCGAAGCTGGCGCCCAATTCACTGCACGGCGGATTGTCCGGCAATGATCAAGGCTTGTTTTTGCGGCCCGGCACCACCCCATGCAATACTTGTCCCCAGAAGGTCTTGGGAAACTTTGCCAATCCCGGGAATCCCAGACGGATGTCCCCCTCGTCGTGCGGCCAATGCACGGTGCCGAAAATCCAGTCCCAAATGGACAGGGTCAAGCCAAAATTGACCCCGTACTGCTTTTCTTCGGGCAAGTCGTGCGCATGGTGCCACAGGTGCATCTCCGGACTATTGAAAAGGTAGCGCATGATGTAGCGCAGGAGAAAGTAACCTATCGCCACCCCAACGGCGACAATGCCCAACAGTACCGCGTACATCACCAGCGAACCGAGCGGGAGTCCCAACCCCAACGCCAATTCATTGAGGTACAGGTTCGAAAGCCCAAAGGCCAGCAGACCGCCAAACACCGCTCCGGTCACTTTCGAGGACACGTGGATATTTGAATGGTTGTAGTGGCCCCAAGCGAGGGTAAACAGGTGCAAAATTCCCAAGTCCACGAGATTGTAGCCCAGCATGGTCAGCGGGATGGCGGTGAGGCCCCGGTAAACCACATTTTCCATCCAATGGTACCGCAGATGAGCAGCAAAGCCCATCTGCTCGACCGAGTGGTGGACTTTGTGAAATTCCCATAGCCAAGGCACCCGGTGCAACAGGCGATGGACCCACCACTGCAGGAAATCCGCCGCCAGGAACAAAACCCCGAAGTATCCGAGTACCGGAAGCTGATCGATCTGCACCGCGACGATGTTTTCCACCCCAAACAGACCTAGAAAATCGTTGAAAAGTTGGGTGAAAACGTTTTCGACCGCGGCAAAAATGATCAAGCCAAACAAAAATACGTTGAAAAACATGTAAAAAGCGTCCAGCCAGAAGTCTTGGCGGAAGCGGGGTTGCTCGGGCCGCCAGGGCCGCAGCAGTTCCAATACGAAGAAAAACAGCGAAATTGCAATCAAGCCATAAAAGAAATTCAGCCAGATCGGCTTGTAATCGTAATTAAAGGTGACTTCATCCACCAGGTAGCGCCAAAATCCGGAATAACTATTTTCTACGATTTCGACATATTTCGAATGGGCAGCCTCACCTTTCGGACTCGCCGGGGCAACCGCAGTGGTGTCGGCGACCTGACCGAATCCGAGTTGCCCTAAGCCGAGCAGGAGTCCCAGTGCCAGCCCCATCGGCAGGAACCACTGCCTAAAGAATCGCAGAATACGCTCGTTTAAGTGCATTTCTTTTCTTGCTTCATCCGGAACATTGACTACGGATACAATTAACTATGTAAGCACCGCATTGCCGGGCCCATCGTTGTAATGAAGACGTCATTTGGCGCGTTTTGTTGCCAGTAGCGGAGGGAATTTGGCACGACCTTTCCCGGAATCAATGATAAAGAAATCAGAACAAGCGTACAAGGAAGCCAATGTAACTTGGATTACGCACCACGCAAATTCCATTTTCGTTATCGGGTTTGCCCATTCCACTTTTTACCGGAAAATATCGGCAAAACGCCAAACTACTTCGGCCGTTTTTGCGTAAATTCTCATGTTGAGTACGGAAATACAAAGCTTGAGTGGTCTCCCTTGCTCGCTATTCTTCTCCCAAAGGGCCGCGCTAAAATTGTGATTCGCAATTCAATCCAGCAGTTTTTCAGAACTGCACCCAAATTTGTCTACGCAAGCCAATTGGATGCGGTAAATCGATTCGTCAGATCGCTACCGCTCACCCGGTACATCTGGATACCAACCAACAACTGCTCCAATTATGCTTCACCCTCAGAATTTAAAATCACCCCCTGAATCCCTGCAATTTATTGTTTTTCGACCCATTGAAGAGGAAGAAACGACCTCTGACCAACCCTGAACCAAACCACTGGCTTTTGCTTCTTTACCACTCCTCTATTTTACACAAGACGAAATCGCGTGGATAACGCATCGCAGGGGCGCAAAATTGCGCTCCTGCGTTCATTTTGGTCCGGTTATCCGTGAATCAGTACTGGAACAATAGGTCTCGACTTACCAATGGCACGGTGAGAGTGTAGACTGAAATGATCAGGGGCGGCCCCATCGGCGCGCCCAAAGGATCGAATTTGGGAATCGGTTCGATGAATTTGATGTCTTCCGCCGACCCAAGGCCCACCGAGGCTCCATTTACGCTGACTGTAGGGGCAGCGTTCAAACCGTGCCAGCAGACTTTGACCTGCGAGAAGTGGCTGGGATATTCGCCGGCTGCCGGGGCAAATGCAATCTGCCGCGCTCGGGGATCGTGCCGGATTTCGCGCCGGTGGTAGTTGCCCCCGAGATGGTCCTCGGTTTGGCCATCATCCTCGTAGTGGATGTATTCGGTCACGGGACCGCCCGCGTAGACGTGCAGTTCGAGGGTCGCGTCGGGCGATTCGTCGGTGTGCTGCACAAGCGATTGCATCGGCAGAACCGCCCCCGCGGCAACAAACAGCGGGAGCTTTTCCAGGTTGGCTTCCACGACCAGCTCCTGTCCGCCTGGGTAATATTCATCGGTTAGCAAATCGTACCACTCACCTTCCGGCAAGTAGATCTTGTGCAGATGGTGCTTGCTGTCAACCGCCGCCACCAGGATGGAAGCTCCGAAACGGTATTCATTGGGGTAGGCGTAGATCTTGGGATCGAAGGGTGTATTGAAGGCGAGGCTACGCGCCACCGGCATTCCGGTCTGGGTGGCTTCGTAAAAAGCGCTGTAGATGTAGGGCAGCAAGCGGTAGCGCAATGCGATGTAGTTGCGGGCAATGGTTTCGGTGACTTCCCCGAAGGACCACGGCTCACTGTCCCGGGAATTGACCATGCTGTGGCCCCGGAAAAAGGGGCTGAACGCAGCAATTGCCACCCAGCGGGAAAACAGTTCCGGGGTGCAATCGCCCAGGAATCCACTCAAATCGTAGCCAGAAAAAGCCACCCCGGCCAGTCCGAGGCTGTTCACCAACCGCACGCCGACCAGCATGTGCTCGTCGGTGGCGACATTGTCCCCGGTCCAGACCGCAGAATAGCGCTGAATCCCGGAGTACGCCGCCCGGGTCAAGACAAACGGGCGCTGCCCGCCCATGAGTTGCTTCACCCCTTCCGCCGTCGCCCGGGACATTTGCATGCCGTAGACATTGCGCGCTTGCTTGAGCGTAGCGCGATCCCCTTCGTAGTGAAATTCGATCAGGTCGGGAATGCTGTGCCCCCAAGCGGTCGGCTCGTTCATGTCGTTCCAGAATCCTTCCACTCCGGCGTCTACATAGATCGAAAACTGCTTGCCCCACCATTCCCGGGCTTCGGCGCGGGTAAAATCGGGAAAGGCACTCCACCCGGGCCAGACTTGCCCGTGGAACGTCGTACCGTCGGGATAGGTCACAAATTGTCCTTCCTGCTGACCGGATTCGTAGGCCGAGTAGCCTTCCTCCCGCTTGATGCCCGGGTCCACGATGATGACCACGTGAAACCCCATTTCCCGCAACTCGGAAATCATTTTTTTCGGTTCCGGGAAGTGCTCCGGATGCCAGGTAAATATCTTGAAGGCATCCATGTAGTGGATGTCCAGATAGATCACGTCGGCGGGAATCGACTTTTCCCGGAAGCTGCGCGCTACGTTGAGGACTTTGTGGTCGGGATAATAGCTGTAGCGGCACTGCTGATAACCCAGGCTCCACAGCGGCGGCAATTCCATGCGACCGGTCAGCCAGGTATACCCAGAGACGATCTCTGCCACTGTATCGCCGGCGATGAAGTAATAATTGAGGTCGCCGTCGTCCGCGGAAAAGGAAGCGAAGCGCTCATTGGAAGCCCCAAAGTTGAAGGTCGAGCGGTAGGAATTGTCCAGAAAGATGCCGTACATCCGGTCTTCCTGCACCCCAATGTAAAACGGCGTCGTCGTGTAAAGCGGATCGGTTTCGCCATCGTAGGCAAATGCGTCTGTATTCCAATGCACGTAGGCCGAACCCCGCCGGTCCAGGCCTCCATTCTTCTCCCCCATCCCAATGAACCGCTCGCCATCCTGCAGGACTTTGTAATTGGTGACCTCGGTGCCCATCCAGGAGATGCCAAATGCCGGATCGTCTGCATTTAGCAGGCGCGCTTCCCGATCAAAAAACTTCAGGCCCAGCGCAGATTTGTCAACTTCCAGGCGCAGCTTGTCCGTGGCAAAGGTGATGAGATTCTGGGTTTCTTCCGGCAGTGCAGAAACCGCTTCCGGCTCGGCCACCACCGCGTAGCTGATCTCATCGAAGGCCCGGTCTCGCTTTTGCGCGCGCACCCGCACCATCGTCTCACGCCAAAACGCAATTTCCAAAACTGCATTTTCTGCGATCAATCGCCAACCGTGTTCGCTTTCCTCCATCCGCACCAAAGCGCCGATGCGTTGGCTGAGGTTCTTGGGTTGTTTCATCCTTGGGAGACCCCTGAAAAGGTGTATTTCCGGTGGTATTCCACCAATCCGTGAATCGGTTTTTTGACGATTTTCATGATGCGAATGCCCATCTGATCGGCTTCTTCGCGCAGTATCTTTTCGAAGTAGTGCGCAATCGAACCCACAAAGTTCACCGGGACTTCTTTGTGATTGGCGTAGCAGGCGATGTGGGTCTCCAGGAACTCCCGAATGCCTTTGCGGATCATGTCCTCGATATAGGGTTCGTGGCGGTGCGAAGAACAGAAGCGCATGAATGAAGCCAGGTAGACATTGGCGTGGGGCCGCATGTAGACATTCGTCATGACGATGTCCTTGGTCAGGCCGTAGGTCTCAGCAAATTGTTCGTAGAGGTGTTCCGGCATCCGTTGGTAAAGGAAATCCGCCAGCAGCCGCTTGCCGTAGTAACTGCCGCTGCTTTCGTCCCCAAGGATGTAAGCGAGGGCGGGAACTTGCTCGTGGATCGCTTCCCCGTCAAAGAAACAGGAATTCGAACCGGTTCCCAGAATCCCGGCGATGTGCGGGGTGCCTTCGTAAGTAGCGAGGGCAGCGCCGTCCAGGTCATGGCTCACATGAATCTTTGCCTTGGGAAACAAGGAAGCCAGGGCATTGACCACGGTTTGATTGAGTTTGGGTGAAGATGCACCCGCCCCGTAGAAGTACACGTGGTGGACGGCATGCTTATGGGCAATCAGTTCTTCCTTCTTGCGAATCTCGCCCGCAATGGTGTCCGTATCGTGAAAGTATGGATTGAATCCCATCGTACTGCATTCCACGACTGGCTTCCAGTTTTCCAGGAGAATCCAGTCGCATTTGGTCGAACCGCTGTCGGCAATGAGGATCATGTCATAAGAATTAAATGGATAGAATATGAGCAATTCGGCTGAGGTCATCGGCAAAATGATGGCCCCGCTTGATTGCTTCAACAAGGGGAGTGTACACTATATCGTCGCTCACAATGCCCGCCATGACATCTTTCTTGCCTTCCAACAAGCCTTCTACGGCGGCTACCCCCAAACGAGCCGATAGGAGCCGATCCAAGCAAGAAGGACGCCCTCCCCGCTGCAGATGGCCCAGGATTGTAACTTTTATATCGTAGTAGTCGAGCCGGCGCCCGACTTCTTCCGCCAGTTTAAACGTGTGGCCCTGCTCACCGCCTTCGGCAACCATGACCAAACTGAATGATTTCGTGCTTTTCCAGTTCCGGTCCAGAATCCGAACCAGTTCATCGGTGTTCATTTTCCGCTCGGGAACCAGCATCGCTTCCGCTCCGACCGAGAGTCCGGAATGCATCGCGATGAAACCAGAGTTCCGCCCCATGACTTCCACAAAGAACAAACGCCCGTGGGAAGCGGCAGTATCCCGAATCTGGTCGACCGCTTGCACTACGGTATTGGTCGCGGTGTCAAACCCAATCGTAAAGTCGGTCCCGTAGAGGTCATTGTCGATGGTGCCCGGAATGCCCATTACTGGCATCCCGAATTCTTCGTGCAGGAGGTGCAACCCGGTAAACGTACCGTTTCCCCCAATGGCCACTAGTCCATCGATGCCCTCGCTTTGTAGATTTTCAAACGCTTGCTTGCGGCCTTCCGGCGTCCGGAAAGTCTCGCTACGCGCTGATTTCAGAATTGTACCCCCGCGGTGAATGATTTTTCCCACGTCCCGCGCCCGCAACCGCTTGAAATCCCCTTCGATCATGCCTTCATAACCGCGGTAAATTCCCACCACTTCCTTGCGATAGTAGACACCGGAGCGCACTACGGCTCGGATACAAGCATTCATTCCGGGCGCGTCGCCGCCGGAGGTCAGGACTCCGATTCTTTCGATTTCTCTTTTCATGGTGCGCAGGTATCAGGTAGAGCTAAGTTAGTGTCATTATAACACTTTGTCAAGATCGCCCGAAAAAAAGCCGGTGATTCTCGCGCGGAGTTATCACCAGCGTTTTGTGGGTAATTTTTTGTTTGCCCTTCAGCCGAGCGGTCGAGCGGGGTGAAGCTCGCAGTTAAGCGGGCTATTTCGCGATAATGATGCGCCCCGAACTGGTTTTCCCGGCGCCTTCAAAATGGTACAGGTAGGTGCCGGAACTCAGTTCCTGTCCCGCATCGTTGCGGCCATCCCAGGTGAGTTCGTGGTGGCCGGCATTCAGCCAGCCCTTCTGCACCCTAGCCACTATCCTCCCCTGCAGATCGGCAACCCGCAGATGCGCTTCCCCCGACTCCTCCAGATCGATGCCGAAGTTGACGCGGGCGGTGGTCGGATTCGGCCAAGTCTCCACGAAAGACGCTTGGATCAGTTCCGGCGCTGCCACTTCGGTCAGGAACGACACATCGAGGTCCGGCACTGGCAGGCGCTGGTCGGTAAAGAGGCGGTACTCTCCCGGGCCCAGGAGAATGTTCATGTTGACGTCGGTGACATTGATCGAATCACCGGTGAAGTACTCGTACCACCAGCCGGTATTCTGGAAGCCGGTCCAGGTCCACTGGTCCACCACGTCAAAGTTGCCGATGATGGTGGCATTCATGGGGGCATTCAGGTGGATCTGCTTCTGCTTGCCCCAGGCGGAGAGGTTGTAACTGTTGGTTCGAAACGTGTTCGGGTAGTTGGTTTTGAGCTTGATCAGGGCCGCGTAGATCTTTTTCAGCCGCAAGCGTCGCGGATCGTTCAGATAAAACCACACCACGGGTTTCGGGCAGGTCCGGCAGCCAAAATTGATGGAAAAATCGTAACCGTACTCACCGAACTGCCAGAGCAGCTTGGGTCCCGGAATCGTGAAAAAGAAGGTCGCGACCAAGCCCATCCGTTCCAGGGCGGTGGTCGTGTCCCGGGTGTCGTAACCCGACCAGGAATTGCCAAAGTTGACATTTTCGTACATCAGGCGTTCTTCGTCATGGCTCTCCATAAAGCCGATCAGGTTGTGGAAGGACCAGCCACGGGCTTGGTACGACATCGCAAATTCAAAATCGGAATTCTGTTCGTACCCCATCGCCGACTGGTAGTAAGGATCGGAAGCCTTGCCCCAGAACATGCAGCCAAAGTTGGCGAGTTCGGTTTCCTCGTTGTTGTTGGCAAAATGCTCGAGGATCACCCACTTGCCGGGGTGGTACTGCCAAAGGCGACTGGCAATCCGCTTGATGCTGTTCACCCGGCTGAGGTCGTACTGGCTCCAGGCCCCGATGTCCTGGCCGGTAAAGGTCTGGGTGAAGCCCTTCGATAAGTCAAACCGGAATCCGTCGACTTTGTACTCGTGGACCCAGAAAGACAGCACGCTGTCCACAAACTCGTGGACGTAGCTGCTCTGGTGATTGAAATCGTATCCCAAACCGAGCGGATGCGGAGCGGTTTGATTGAACCAGGGGCTGTTGGTGAATATTTCCAGCGTATTGCGGTCCTGGTACATCCGCACACGCGGACTCTGCCCAAAAGCGTGGTTGAACACGACGTCCTGAATCACCGCAATCCCGCGGGCGTGACAGGCGTCAATGAATTCTTTGAGTTTGTCCTTGGTGCCGTAGTACTTGTCCGGGGCAGCGAAGAACGCCGGGCCGTAACCCCAGCTCGAATTCCCATCAAATTCATTGAAAGGCATCAGCTCGATGGCATTGATGCCGAGGCTTTCCAGATAGTCCAGTGAATCCATCACCGTCTGCCAATCGTGGCGAATGACAAAATCGCGCACCAACAATTCGTAGATCACCAGGTCCCGGTTGTCGGGAGCCGAAAAATTATTGACTTGCCAGTTGTAGGGTGCCTGGGCGGTTTGCAACACCGCCACAAACTCTTCGGTCTTGCTTTCCGGGTAATCGATCAGGTTCGGGTAGACAAAATTATTGATGCCGCCGTCGTTGAAGGGGTCGAGGACCTTTTCCGCCCAGGGATCCCCCACCCGAGTTTGGCGGTCAATCAGGTATTGGAAGCGGTATTCCTGGCCCGGGGTAAGACCAGTCAGCTCCAGCCAGTAGCGCTCCCCATCGGGAGTGCGGTTCATTTGGTAGGCCGGATCTACTTCCCAATCGTTGAAGTCACCGATTGCGTAGACGCGGTCTTTGTTCGGCGCTTGCAGCACTAGCGTCGCGGTCGTGTTGCTGGTGTAGTTGATCCCATCGCGCATTCCCGTGGGAATCGGGCCGATGGCTACTGGGGCTTCCACCACGTAGTAGGCAGTGTCGGTGTAGGTATTGGCCCCTTGCGTCGCCTGAAAAGTCAACTCGTACTTTCCGGGAGCACCGGCCGCCATCCCCACGATGAATGACTGGGATGTGCTGGCTTGCCCCTGGAATACTCCGTCGCGGAACACCGATATGCTGGAAACGGCATTGGTGCGCACTTCGGGATTCACCGAATCGCCGGGGCTGTAGTAGCTCGGACTGACCGGATGCGAGGCAAATACGCCACAAAAAGCGCTGTCGGGGTAAATCGGGACCAGGATGTCCGAGTTATCGGCATTTTTGCCCGCAAGGGTTCCCGTTTCGTTCCGAAAGACAAAGGCCAGGGCTTTGGGTTCAACGTTGCCGCCGATGCCGTAGAAGTTGCGCGGCGTGAAACTGATGCTGTGCAACGGCCCGGCGCCGGGCGTCATCAGAATCGTAGAATCAAACCCGGAAAACCAATCGCTAATCTGGAAGGTCCAGTCCCCCGGATCGGTTGCGGTCGAGGTCAGCACCCCTGTATGGGCAAATACCGGCGAGACGCCAACTAGAGCCGCATTGCCCTGGGTGGTGTTGTAGGTGATCGTGACCGCATCGTCAATCGTGGGATACGGTGGCGAAACGGTCACTTGCGCCCTACCCGCCACGGGAACCAAGCACACGAGCAGCAGCAGAAATCGGAGCGTATTCAGAGGCATATTGAGGAGGAGTTGAACGTCAATTTAGCGAAACAAGAGTACTTTTTCCGAGGCGAGGCGCTCGTCACCGGACCACAGGCTGAGGTAGTAGACACCATTGGCGAGTTGCTGCCCGGCGTTGTCGTTGCCTTGCCAAGTGATCTGGTGGGCCCCGGAAACTCCGGTTCCTTCCGTAAGCGTGACCACTTCCTGACCGCTATTGTTGAAAACTTTTGCCGAAAAGTTATCCACGTCATCGCGCAGATAATATTCCATCCGCAGCACCTCCGAGAAAGGATTGGGACCGACTCGAAAATAGTCGAATACGCCGGGAGTTTCCACACCCACGCTGGTCTTGGTGACCGTCAGCGGAAAAAACGGCAAGCCCGTGGAACCATTGACCGCTTCGGGCGTGCCCTGGATATTGCGAATAAAGATGTCTCCGCACTGGTCGTCTTTGCCTTCAAATGTTCCGTCCAGATCGCGGAAAACCAGGCCGATGGTGTAGGGTGTGGCTCCCGGAGGCATCGCGGTGCTGCCTGCGGAAATGTTGTTGCTGTAGTAGTTCTCGATGATGAAGCTAAAGGTCCATGTAGAACCGCTTTGGAAAGCCATCAGGCCTACCCCGTCGTCCATGCCCCAGTTGCCGACCACGTGCTGAAAAATCGGAGTGCCGCCGGGGCCGATGCTGTCGCAGGTGGTGGGATTCGAGGTGCAAAGCCCGGAATGGAAATACACTTTGTTTCCCGTGACGGTCCCTTGATTCAGCCAGCAATCCGGATTTGCCATCTGGGCGACGTCCAGGGTCAGATTGAGCTGAGTCATTTGCGCGGGCACGACAAAAGCAGAAAGACCAAAAACACAAGCAATGAGTAGATGTTGAAATTTCATAAGTAGGAAAATAGACAAGTCTTGGAAGCAGGCCCGCAAAATGTACCTGAACGGAATTTTCGGCCCAAATTGTGTCAGATTGACACTAACCAAAATTAGGAAAAAATCTTCTGAATTTGAAAACTTGCGTTTTCATCAAGGAATAAAACAGATGTGTGCCAGCCGTTGCGGCCGCCCTGCGGCCCAGTTCAACCGTTTTGCGTCGGAACCAGGACGAAAACCTCATCCAATGCGCAGAATCGGTCTAAGTGTTACATGACCCCGGGGGCGCTTCGATAATTTTGTAGCTTCCGAAAATAAACCCTACCCATGGAAAACAACCGGCTCAACGTATTGCTGGCCGACCCACAACCGGTAGTCCGCATCGGCTTAAAAACCATATTTGCCCAAAGCAACGGTTTTCGGATCGTCGGTGAAGCCGGTACCGGGGCCGAACTGGCCGAGATCGTTCCTTCTACTTCGGCGGACCTGCTGCTCATGGAAATTTGGTATCCCGATGCCAGCGGCATCCAACTCATCGAACAGATTGCCCGGGGGTACGCGGACATGCCCATCCTCATCCTTTCCGGCGAAGATGCCGAGGAAAATATCCTGCGGGGTTTACAGGCCGGGGCCAAAGGCTACGTCCTGAAAACGACCTCACCGGACCGTCTGCTTCAGGCCGCCACTGCTGTGGGCAACGGGCAGAGCTATTTCAGCCCGGAGGTCTCCTCGCAACTGCTCAATCGGATTGTACAGCCCACCGTTCCGCCTACAACCAGTCGGAAGACCGGTCCCAGCCTCATTACCAACCGGGAAAAGGAAGTGCTGTTGCTGATCTGCGAGGAATACACCAACCCAGAAATCGCCGAACGCCTGAACATCAGCCGCCGAACCGTCGACACCCACCGCAAGAATCTCCTGCAGAAAATCGGGGTTCGAAATACGGCGGGATTGATTCGGTTTGCCTTGCGGGAAGGCATCATCGTGGGATAACCCGGGCGAAACCATGCACAGAGTACGTATTAAAGGGTAGGCAAAATCCGCTTTTTCCGGTAGGAGAAAATACACCTTTCGCGTCTTACCGGTAGCGGGAAAAATCCCCAAATTTGTTTTGCAGAAGGCCTTCGCTCAGTGAATGCGCGCAATTACGGGAAATAGTACGCCATTGAATTGCTAAAGCAATCCCCAAGAAGTTTCGGATGGGCCTCTCCACTTGTGGTGGACCCGCCGTTACCGTGATCAAGGATCGATAGCTTTATAAAACAGCAAAACCCAGCTTAGCCGCGATCCGGTGGATGTCGCCCCAAAGCGCTTTTCGCCCTGGCCTCTGGTTCACCGTGCAAAGCGCGCTGTGAAAACCTACCTGCGCCATGGTCCGACGGATCATGGCGCTTTTTCTTGCCGAAATGAGTATCAAGCGCCGGAATTTTTGTAATCGACCCGCAATTCCCGATAGCCCGTAGATGCATCCAGTACCCGCCGAAACGTGGTCCCGGGCAATTCCAGCAGGACTATTTCTGCGGTAGTCCGCACCGAGCAGCCTTCCACCAGGTGCCCCCCGAACATCGCCCCGCGGGCATCGGCAACGGCCAAATGCAGGTGAACGCCGTGGCGCGAAAGGGTGCCCACGAGCGATACAATCTCAAAGTCCCCTTCCCGAAAGGTCGGTCCGGCCGCCCCGGCTAGCCGCAGGGCCACCTGGCTCAGGCTCCCCACACAGGTCACCATCGCTGCGGCATCGATCTTTCGTTGCGCCAGGAATTGCTCCAGACTTTGGCGCAGATCTTCTTCCGGTTCCAAACGAAATGTGTGGGTTTTCATGGGCAATGGACGGTTGAGAGTCGAAAGCGGGGCGATTAGATGTAGTAATTTGAAAGCTCCAGCAAGAGATCATCACCCAGTTGCTTCATTTCAATTGTCACCTGCTCTCCACGCATAAAACTGTCGTAGCGGATGTTGATGATTTCCTCGCGTTTGCGCACGACCCGAAAATCCTCGTGGTCCACTACCACCCCAAAAGTTCCCCTAAGATTCAAACTAAAGGGCCGCAACCGAGGCTCTACCTGCCGCACCAGGGCGTACAGATCGGTCAGGCCATTGGGGCAATCGTGATTCCGGAATCGGATCGAGGTCTGCTCCCCCATCGGGGCGATCAACTGCACGAGGTCTACGACCATCGACCCGAGCTGGTAGGTGCGGGCGATGCTGTCCTCCGAGAGCTGTACCGGCCTTTGCTTTTCTTTCATCAACTCGAAATTGTCCGCTAGATATTGCTCGACACCGGTCATGAAAAACGCTTTGCTGGCGGTGAGGCGCTTGCGGTACCTGGTGTAATCCATGCCTTCCTGTGCCCCGAGGCAGGTGGGCGATACAAATACCGGTTCCACCGGGATGTCTTGTTTCACCACAATTTCGGAGGGGCGAAAATCCACACAGACCGAGTCCCGGTTGCCTTCGGGGGTGAGAAACATTACCTGGGCGACCGCACTGGCATCGGTGCCGAGGGTGCGAATCGATTCCAACAGCGAGGTTTTGATGATGTGCTCTTTGCGGGTGACTTCTTTCCAGTTGCCTGCGTCGTAGACAAAACTGATCGCATCGAGTTGCGGCGCGCTTCCTCCCTCGGCGGTCGCCGACTCCTGTAAGCAAAGGAGGTGCCGTCGGGGTGGGTTGCTCATGGCAAAATCTCCATCGAATACGACCCCCACCACCGTGTTTAGATCATCGTCGAGGAAAGCTCGGCCCCCGTCCAGGCATTTGATGTTTCCTCCGTAGAGAATCTTCATGAAGCGACAATAGGTCAGGCGGAGATCGTCCAGCGATTGCACCCCGTGGGGATCGGCGTTTGCCGGGGCTGTGCCCTGGGCGGGGTATTCACGTTCTGCCCCCCCGGGACCACAGGCAGAATAGATCAGGCTGGCGGTGACCAAGAGAAAAAACGG
The DNA here is from genome assembly GCA_039024435.1 of Bacteroidota bacterium. Classification (GTDB taxonomy): domain Bacteria; phylum Bacteroidota; class Bacteroidia; order J057; family JADKCL01; genus JBCCQH01. The sequence continues at coordinate 85,021 of JBCCQH010000004.1, read as the reverse complement.
GAACTTTACCGGTAAAATTGCGTTCATGAGTGATTTAAGATCGTAGGTAGACCGCAAAATTAAAGAGGCCGTTGCGATTCTGCCAGCCCTATCCCCAGCCAACCACACAAAAATCCGGTTCTCGCCTTCCTCGCCGCCGAGTCCTGTACCGACCAAAGCCCACTTCGACCGTCTCCAGGTTGCTTTACTGCATTAAATGTGCGATTTTTAACCTTGCATGGCGGCAAATTACTATCACACGCTAGGGGTCTCGCAAAAAGCCAGTCAAGATGAGATTAAGCGGGCTTATCGCAAGAAAGCCATGGCTTCGCATCCCGACGTCAACGATACGCCCGGAGCGACCGCTACTTTTTTGCGCATCAATGAAGCCTACGAAATCCTCAGCGATCCCGACAAGCGGAATGTGTACGACCACCGCCTCAACGGGCGGGTCCGTGCGGCCTCGGATGCCACCGCAAAAGCCCGTCGCGACGCCACCTACCGCGATTGGGTTGCCCAGGCCAATGCGCGCGCCCGCCAAAGTGCGCGCATGAGCTACGACGATTTCAAGCGCTCCCGGTTTGACCGGGCCGAAGAAACGGTCTTCCTCTACCTCCAATTTTTGATCATGGGCGCGATGATCTTGATGGGGTTCTTCATTCTGACCCTGCCGGTGGCCGGAATGCTTTGGGTAGATTGGCGGGGCATATTTTTCGCTCTGATCACTACCCCCATCGCCATGAAAATATTTTCCGAAGCCATCTCGGGCATTCAACAAATTCGTGAATCACTTTGACCATGCGGATCAACCGACGACTACTGCAATCGATTGCGATGTTGGGCCTTGCGGTCCTCATTCTCTACCGCATTGCCGATCAAGCCAGCGAAGAACCCAATATCTGCCGCTTCACCCAGCGGGGTGACGTCGACGAATTGGTGTATGTGGACCACGCCCGTTGCCGGATGCGGTGCCGCAGCGTAGACCAGCGGACCGTAGAAAGGGTCTACCGCGATGGTGTGGTCAATTGCCGCAAAAGCAACTACAAGGACGGAAAACCCCGTTATGCCTTAGAAAAGCGAGACGACCGCGGCGACAAAATCCGGGTGATTGTGGAAGACGACGAGGGGCAACACATCATCGTGACGGTCATCCGGCTGGGCAAGGGTGACCACTGCAGTTGTAGCTGACATTCAAGCCCCTCACCGTAAAATGCAACGGTGCAGTGCCAGTGATTTGTGGATAGTTTCGTTTGGCGCATTGCCGGAAATGCTTCTTCTTACGTGGAATTGTGTCAGACAAATTTAAACCCGTTTTCTGCGAGCAGATAAACAAAATGGCGGATAATCAGCGCGGCTCGCCTTCCATTCACTCGTCCGCGTAAACCCCAACTTCCATGAAAAACTGGCTGTATTCCGTCCTGCTGCTGATTCCTTTATTGGCCTTGTGTGGCTGCGGGGACGAGCAAGGTATCCTCCGCGGCAAGGTCAGTTTCCAGGGTCTTCCTTGTCAACCGGGACAGCCCGATTACCGGGTTCCTCCTTGCACCGGACCGTTTCCCAGCTATGAATTGGCGGTATTTGATCCCGATGATTTGGAGTCACCGGTCGTGACCACCACCACGAATGGCCTCGGCACTTACCAACTGACTTTGCCCGTAGGGGAATACGTCATCTTTACGCAAAATGGCCCCAAAGCGGAAAACCGCAAAGCGAACCGCTTCAAAATCGAAAAAGACGCCGTCACGTCCCTAGACTTGGCAATCAGTACCGGAATTTTGTAGAGCTGAAAGCGCATAAAACAATGAATATCAATACATAAACAATTCTGTAGCAAGGCAACTCAAGCCCATCCGCCTCTACCCATCGGAAAACCACGGAGATAATTTGATGATTTGCCCATCCCGCATCGCAATTGCCGGCGAACTTCCTATCTTTGCGACCAAATCTACACACTATGTCAAGGGTACTTACCGGCATTCAAAGCACTGGCGTCCCCCATCTGGGCAACCTTTTGGGCGCCATTCTTCCCGGAATCGAACTGGCGAACCAGCCCGGAAATGAAGCATTCTTTTTCATCGCCGACTTGCATTCGTTGACCACGATTCACGATGCGGACATCATTCGGGAAAATACCTACGCTACCGCCGCTGGCTGGTTGGCATGTGGCTTCGATACGGAAACCGGATACTTTTACCGGCAAAGTGACATCCCCGAGGTCACCGAACTGACCTGGTACCTCACTTGTCATTTTCCCTACATGCGGCTTACCCGGGCGCATTCTTTTAAAGACAAGTCCGGCAAACTGGATTCGGTGAGCGGTGGATTGTTTTTCTACCCGATGCTCATGGCGGCCGACATATTGCTCTACGACGCGGAAATGGTTCCGGTAGGCAAGGACCAGAAGCAACACCTGGAATTTACCCGGGAGGTAGCGGAAAAAATCAATCGCCAGTACGGCGAGGAACTGCTGGTCGTTCCCGACCCCATCATCCGCGACGAAGTCAAAACGGTTCCCGGCATCAACAAAAATGAAACTGGCGGATTCACCAAAATGAGCAAGTCTTACGGCAACGAAATCATCCTGTTCCAGCCGGAAAAGAAGTTGCGCAAGCGCGTCATGAAGATCGAAACCGACAGCACGCCGGTGGAAGACCCCAAAAATCCCGATTCCGACATCGTTTACGCCCTTTATAAGCTAGTGGCCTCCGAGGAGCAGGTCGCCGAATTGCGGGACGCATACCTCCGAGGCGGCATGGGATACGGCACCGCCAAGCAACTGCTCTTTGAAGCCTTGCGGGACAAATTTGGCGAGGCCCGGGAAAAGTACGACTACTACATGCAGAACAAGAATCTAATCGAGGAAAAGCTGCGCGAAGGTGCGGAAAAAGCCGGCCCGGTCGCTTATGAAGTTCTGAGCCGGATCCGCGAAAAAATGGGCTACAAGAGGTATGCTTATTGAGGTATGCTGGTGGCAGTTGACCTGCAATGCACGCACCGCCTCCTCAATCCGATAAAATTCGTTTTCTTTCTGGTACCGCATGGTTACTTTTGTACCCTGGAGTCTCGGCACTCCCCAAAATCATTTTACCAGAACCTTGAATCCCATTTGACCATGTTTTATCGATTTCGGCTATTTCCGGTGCTGTTGGCACTCATCGGCCTTGCCTCCCTCCTCCCCGCCCAGAATCGCGACCTTGATTGGGTGTTTTCTTACGATAATAGCAATACGGTACGCTCCCGATCGCTCGGAGTCGACAGTATAGGCAACATCTATGCCGCCGGCTTTTTTCAGGATTCTTGCGATTTTGATCCGGGGACCGGGACCAACCTCCAGGTATCCGCCGGGGCGTTTGACATCTGGGTAGGAAAATACGACGCTGCCGGCGATCACCAGTGGGCATTTTCCCTGGGCAGCAGTGCCACCGAGACTGCGGCCGACCTCCACGTGGACGATTCGGGCTACGTGACCATCGTCGGCGTATTCAATTCTACGCTGGACTTTGATCCGGGACCCGGGGTAAGCACGCTGACTTCTTCGGGAGGCCAGGACGGGTACATTGCCCGCTACGATCCCAACGGCAATTTCGTTTGGGTGCGGCAGTTTACCGGAATGACCAACAATTCATTTTCCCAGGTAGGCCGGGACCGCAACGGCAATTATTACCTGGCGGCCTCAATTACCGGGGTGGTCGACGCTGATCCCGGACCGGGCACTTTCAACCTGGGCGACGGCGGTACCGATGGCGACATCCTGCTCTTGAAGCTCAATTCCGCCGGTAATTTTGTCTGGGCCTGGCAAATCAACGGCAACGGCACCGACGCGGTATCGGGTATGGACATCCACCCGGACGGCGATATCTTGGTGTGCGGACTCTACGGAAGCGGACTCGACCTCGATCCCGGACCCGGCGCGGTCTCTTTGCCCAATGCTGCGTCGGTCAATGGCTTCATCGCGCGCTACGACAGCAGTGGCGCCTTTCAGTGGGGTGGCCCGATCAACAGCAATACCCTCGGCACAACCCGCGACATTGCCTGGGGAGAAAACAAAACTGCCGTGACCGTCGGTACCTTTTACGGAACCACCGACCTTGATCCGGGATCGGGCACCAACAACGTCACGGCAAATGGCTCCGGCGACTTCTACGTCCAGAAACTGGATGCGGCGGGGAATTTTTTGTGGGCGCGAACTGCGGGTGGGGCCGATGACGACGATGTCCAGGCCGTAGCGACCGACAGTTCGGGCAACATCGCGGTTTGCGGCGCCTTCTGGCTCACCACAGATCTGGATCCCGGTCCGGGCACCCTCAACGCAACGAGTGTGGGCATGGCCGATCTATTTTGGTGGGAACTCGATACCGCAGGAGTACTCCAAGAACTGATCGTGGCCGGGGACTCGGGAAATGAAGTCAATCGTACGATCTACTTGCAGGACGATGGTGCGATCATTTCCGGAGGTGATTTCAACCTTACGGTGGACTTTGATCCGGGATCCGGCAGCCAAACCCTTACCGCCGATGTTGCCGGCGACTTCTTCCTGGCCCGATTTTCCGAGTGTATCCCCACTTCCGCCGCGATCATCCCGATCTCCTGCGGTCCCTACACGGCACCGAGTGGGAATTTTGTGGTCACCACTTCCGGCACCTACCTCGATACCCTCCTCAATGCCCGGGGCTGCGACAGTCTCCTGACCATCAGTCTCACCGTCGTCACCGTCGACACCAGTGTTACCGTGGCCTTCCCGCAGCTACAAGCCAATGCCACCGGCGCCCTCTATCAATGGCTTGACTGTGACAGCAACCTCGCGCCGATCCCGGGGGCTACTCAAGCGACCTTTACCCCCACAGTGACCGGAAATTACGCAGTAGCTGTCACCCAAAGTGGCTGTTCCAGCTCATCCGCTTGCTACAATGTCATGGTTGTCGGCCGGATGGAACCCACCGCTACCTGGCGGCTCTTTCCCAATCCCAGTACCGGACGGGCCGCCTTCGCTACAGACGGACCGTCGGTTGATGGCCGGATTATTGTCCGAGATGCATGGGGGCGCGCTTTGCGGGTCATCGACTTTCAGTCCCAAACCCGCGTCGAAGTGGAGTTACCCGGGGCGGGGGGGATCTATTTTGTTCAAGTGGAATCGGAAGGTGAATGGCGGACGTTCCGACTGGTCAAGCACTGATGGGCAATCCAGAAGAATTCCAATCGGTGCAGATTGCATGTTTTGGGGGTTGGGTCCGCGGCGCTAACGCGCGGACTTACCCAAGCTTATCTGGCTGATTCTTTGAAAAAAGCGGTCGGATTCGGCAAATACCAATGAATTCACAACCAAATTCCTATCTTGCACAAAAGTTCGAACTTATTTGCGGAATTATAGCTACTAGACTAATTTAGGAACCATGCACATCGCCATAGCCGGTAACATTGGCTCGGGCAAGACCACGCTCGCGACCCACCTTTCCAAGTATCTTGGTTTTGAAGTTTATTACGAGGATGCGGACAGCAATCCGTACCTGTTTGACTTCTACCAAGACATGCAGCGCTGGTCCTTCAATCTGCAAATCTATTTCCTTAACACCCGCTTCAAGCGTATCATCGACTTCCACAACGAAGGCAAAAATGTCGTGCAGGACCGCACGATTTACGAAGATGCGCAGATTTTCGCCCCGAACTTGCACGCGATGGGACTCCTGCCCAAGCGCGATTACGAGACGTACCGTTCCCTTTTTGAAAACCTTCTCGATTTGATTCCGGCCCCCGATCTCCTGATCTACCTGCGGGGTTCGATTCCCACGCTGGTCGACCAAATTCAGCGCCGGGGCCGTGAGTACGAAGATTCCATCCGTCTCGATTACCTGCGCCGCCTAAACGAACGCTACGAGGCCTGGTACGAGGGCTACAACCTGGGCAAAAAGATGGAAGTGGTCATCGACGAGTTGAATTTCCGGGACAATCCGGAACACCTCGGCATTATCATCAACCGGGTGAAAGCCGAGCTTTTCGGGCTGTTTGGGGCGATGTAGTCGCAATCGGAAAGCCCTGTTTTTTTAGCAATTTGTAGCTAGCTGTAAATCAACAACTTGACACTCAAAAGAGAACAAATAAGCCCCCCTACAAGATTTCACCCGGGATAATTATCCATTTTATTGCAAAAAATGATACAAAAATTAGAAATGATTGCTATCTTTGTAATGAACCACTGAAACTGCACCGGCAGCGTAGGTGGTGTTTCTTTTTTAGGGCTTTGGGTAATAAACAATCCCGTACGGCAAAGGCGATGCCCTCAAATTCAAAGCCCCTTTCCCCAATTCCAGGAATTCTACTTCATCTCCCGGCTTTAATATCTTGCTCATGCGGCTATTCCAAGGGATACTCGGTTCCACGATGGTTTTGACGTGGAGCGAGATGAAATAACCGACCAAGTCTGCTACTTGAATAAACTGCGATTGGCGACTGTCCTTCGAAATGACATCCTCTACGATTGTATCGATGGGATATTGATAGTTTCCGTGGTGAAAACGAGACGGAATTTCGTTGTCCTTTTCCATCTTGCGCGCAATCCTCCTCATTTTCCCAACCCGTCCTTCGTCAGTGATGACGAGAAATCGTTTGTCCCCGGAAAGGTTGGCTGCGTAATTTTGCAGCGTGTTGTGGATGCGCAATAAGTTATAGCCAAATGCTTCCTTCAGAACTTGATAATGAGCGGATTTCACATTCTGTTTGTCGATTACGACATTGGTTACGAATATGGGCAAAGTGGCCATTAGCCGAAAATACAAACGGATAATTTCCCGCTTGTCCTCCACTTTATTTCCTGGCAAATTACAAACCTATTTCAGCCCCTAATCTCGTGAATAAGGTAGACAAAGGCAATTGAACGCAATTTAAGCGTTTTTTGCGCGAATCAACTCCTCACTGCCTCACCCCGTACACCCGCCAGGGGCCCATCTCCGCCACCATTTCCCCAAGAATCGGCACCACCAAAGGATGCGCATCCAGTTCCCGGTCATCGCTGATGTAGTATTCCGCTCCCCCCTTCAGGGCCCGCTGCACGTGATCCGGCTGCAAGACGTCCTTGTTAAAGTTCCAGCCAAAATGCCGCAAAGTATACAGATAAATGTGCGGCGACAGATCGTGGCCCACGATCAGGCGCGCATCTTCCGGTACCGCCACCCGCAAGGCCTCCCGGTGGGCGTACAACGCTTTGATCTTGTCCGGTGACTGCCAGCGATAATAGGTCCGGATCCCGCAGGTCGCCGGCAAAACCAGCATGATGAGAAGCACCATTCGCCGCACCCAGACCTCCTGACTTTCCATCAACTTGGCCAGCCCGGCAGCCACGATCAAAAAGATCCCGGGCAGAAAGGGAAACAAGTAGTAGTCGTGTGCCGTCGCGATCATATTGACCTCAAAGAGGTAATAGGCAAAGATCAACCCCGCCCAGGCCACCAGCGGAACAAACAGCCGGTGCCGCCGGAATCCCGGGTTCCACATCCACATCATCCCCACCAGGAAAAACGGCAGCGCCGCATAGTTGATCAGCAGCTCCGGCAACGTCGAGACCACCGTGTAAAACAGGATTTTCCCGATTTCCACCCAGTCTTCTCCGGTCGCCGACAGGATCCCGGACGTCACCCCATTGTTCCAGGTCGGGATGACCCACAGGTACCAGGCAAGCGCCGGCGCCGCCAACAGGAGGTACGGGAGGCCCCATTTGAAATTGTTGAGTACGTTGCCGAAGCGCGTGCGCAACGCATCTTGCACGATGAAGGCCAGCGGCAGCATGTAAAACACAATGAAGGGAAGCTTCGCCAAAGTGCTGAACATCAGGGCCACCGCCGAAAGCCAAAGCCAGCCGTAACCCCGGGTCCGGTACCAGCGCAGGAAAAAAGCTAGGCCCCAAACCCCCGCCGTCAAGGAAAGATTGTCCGGCAAGGGGTTGATCGCATAGTAGAACAATACCGGGGAAAACGCGTAGCACCAGGCGCCCAGCAGCGCCGTCCACCGGTCCCGAAACAGGGCCAAAATCAGGAAAAACACGCCCCAAATCCCCAAAATCGCCAGCCCCCAACTGATGCCCCGCAGCACCCACACTTCCTCCCCGAAGATCCGGTATCCGACGGCCATCGCGTACTGCATCACCGGAAACTCCATGCGCTTGCGGCCATTCGGCTGAAAATCCAAGTGAAACACCCGAGGATCGGTAATCGGATCGTCGAGCCGGTAAAAATTGTAGACATTCGAAGCGGTCTCAGTCTGCCGCCACATATGAACCCCGGACAAGTCATCATTGAAAAGCGGGCCGTGCATCAGCAGGCTCACCAGGGGAATCACGAGCCACAGAAACAGCCGCCAGCGCTGCAATATGATCGTTTGAATTTTCAACGCGGAAATCTAATCATTTTGTGACGGAATCCTTGGAGCGGCGGCGAAATAGATCCCGCAACCGTACTTCTTGCCGGTTGATCAAGAGACCAAAAATCACCGCGGTAAAGAAACTGAACAGCGCGTAAGTCGAAGCTGGCACCGCCAGGCGGGGGTCATTGAGCAGAAAGGCACTGGTCGCCACCGCAATCGCAAGTCCCGAATTTTGCAGCCCCACTTCCAGCCCGATGGTCAATTGATTCGGGCGGCCGAGGCGCAGCCAGCCCGCCACGAGCCAGCCAAATACCATCCCGGTCACATTGAGCAGCAAGGCCCAGGGCAATACCTGAACGTACTGTTGGGCGGTGATCCGGATGCCCGGTTTCTTTTCCAGGAAAATGGCCGCCAGCATCGCAATCGCCAGGAGCACCGGCATGGCAATCTTGAGCGGTCGCTGGGTTCCCGCCGCAAATTGGGGCTTCCACCGCCGCACCAGGATGCCCGCAACACAGGGAATCACCGTGATGAGCAGGATTTGGGTGACCGTTTGCAGGACCGGCATGGAGAGGGGCCGCGTGGTCCCCATGAACGCGCTCAACGCCACGTTGACGACCAGGGGAATGGTGATGATCGTGATGAAACTGTTGAGCACCGTCATCGAAACCGACAGCGCCACGTTGCCGCGGAGCAAGTAAGACAGCAGATTCGATATTGCCCCCCCGGGACAGGCCGCAATGAGCACAATCCCCACCTGGTACTCGGGCGGTAATCCACTCACCAGCGCGATCCCCAGCGCCATCAGCGGCAAGACCAGCATTTGGCAGAATAGCCCGATGACAACCGCCCGAGGCTGCAAGAAGATATTGCGAAAGTCCCCCGCCGTCAGCGACATCCCCATGCCAAACATGATCAGCGCCAAGACGCTCGGCAGGAAATAAGTCGAGAAAAACTGGGTTTCGATCATGGTAAAAGATTAGGGCGATGGCACCGCCGCCGGAGCCTTGCGAAGATAAAAATCAAATCCGCCTTCTCGGCCGATCTGCACAAATTCCGGGAACCACAGCTCAGAAAATCCTTCGATGTCGCCCCGGAGGGTTTTGGTCACGAGGTACACCGGCTTGTCGATGGGGCCACGGGCCAGCCAGGCTCCGCGTTCCGCCACCGGAATCTCGGGATGGGGAAAGGGCCGCCGGCGCCCGTAGAAAAAGTGGGCGTAAGTCTTGTAGCCGTCCACCATCAGGTAGACATCTTCGTCGGCTTTTTCCCGGAAAAAGTTCACCGCCGTGTTTTGCGTATGGTCGGCGATGCGGGGCAGCACCAGGACGTTGACCGCGTTGAGGTAGATCGGCAGGGCCACCACCTGAACGAGCAGCCAGGTCCGGTAGCGGCGCTGGACCAGGTAGTACAGATTGACCGCGAGTACCAAGAAAAAGAGGTAACCGGGCAGAGCTTCCCAGCCGGTCCAAGTGACATCCGCATTGATCGCCCCCCAGAAATACCCCAGATTGTTCGGGTCGGTCGGGGGATGGTTGCCGGTGGTGGCCAGACCCGATTGCAACTGGGCAATGATCCACGGCAGGCTGCCCATCAGCAACCCAAACACCAGCATGCCGAACCCGTACAGGGCGTAGATGTCCCAGGTAGCTTTGCGCTTGCCGTCCAGCATCGCGGCAAAGTAGCGGGCGGCGAGAAAGGCTCCGGGAAAATACAGCAGACTGGAATAGTGTACGATCTTTGTCGTCACAATGCTGAACAAAACCATCACCACCCAGAACCAGGCCAGCATAAACCGCTTGTCCAAGCGCTCACCGGCAGTTGAGGCGCGCAAGCCCATGCCCCGGTAGGCAAAGGCCGCCATCGGAAAGCAGCCAAAGGTAAACACCAGCGGGTGGTAGTAAAATGGCCGCGCGTGGCCGGCCACGTCCTGAGAAAACAGTTCGGCTTGGTAGACGATGAACTTGCCCACCGTTTGCAAGCCATCCGCGGTCAGCAGGATGATCCCGCCAAACCAGGTTACGATCACCAACAGGAACACCGCCGCGAAGCGGAGCATGGCGCCCCAGGCGATGCCCCGCCGGTCCCAGATCAATTTGTAGCTCAGGTACACCAGCAGCGTGACCAGCAGGGCGACCGGTCCCTTGGTGAGGGTCGCGATCCCGATCCAAAATCCTGCCCAGTGGGGCGCGCGCGGCCAGCGATTCTCCCCTGCCGCGCGGGATTTTTCGTAGCGGATGATCTGCATGATCCCGAGAAAGATGAAAAAATTGAAGGTGGGGTCGATGATGCCCGACTTAAAGTAGGCAAAAGGCAGAATCGTGGCAAAGAAAAAGCCCGTGACCAGCCAGCCGAACCACTTGTCCCGCATTCGCGTGCCTTCGATGAAGAGCATCACCAGGGTAAAGACCCCGATGATGGCATTGGGGAGACGGGCGGCAAATTCGTTGATTCCCAGCAGCTTCATGCAGATCACTTGCAGCCAGATAAACAAGGGTGGCTTCTCCCAGAAAGGAGCAAAATCGATCTGAACCTGGAAGTAGTTTCCGCTGACGATCATCTCCCGGGCGCTCTCAGCGAAGTTGATCTCGTCCCAGTCAAACAGCGGTGCCGCCCCCAAAAAGGGCAAAAATGAGATCAGCCCTACCCCGACGAGGAGCAGCAGTTCACGCACGTGGATGGAGGCGGGCAATCGCATCCTGCAATGTTAGGGAAGATTGGCAGGAATGGCAAACGGGATAAATTGCTGGTTATCAGACAAAAGCAGCAGCGGCATTTTACTTTTTCCCCTGCCGGCCGCAGCTCGAAGCGGTAAATTTTCCGGAAGTTTTCAACATTTTGTCTACTTTCACAAATTACCTGCATATCGTAACATATTTTTTCTAACTTGTGATTGAAAATTGGTCACTTTCTCTAAGTTGGGAGATCGGGCTACAAAGTAAACCATAAAAGCAATGAAAGAGCTGAACCTTCGAATTGATTGAAAGACAACGCTTTTGATACGTACAGTTTGTTGCTAACCCGGAAGCTCTGGGTCCAGATGAACTATTTGGTCTGAAGCTATTGCGTCCCTTTTTCCTACCGGAAGCCTCGGTGGGCGGGATTTGTATTGAGAATAAATCAAATAACGCTATGAAAACAGCAGCCGTTCGTACGCGGTGCAGACCGTGTGTGCCGCGATTTATCATTTTTTTCTTGTTTGTGTGGGGGATTGGCTTGGGGAGTGTTTGGGGGCAGTGTGCCTCCGCTCAAAATAATATTCAGGTTACCATTGATTCCATCACGCCGATGAATCAGCAGATTTGTCCCGGAGACACCTTGACCATCGCCTGCAGTGGGAACGTAATACCCTGTGGGCCACCTTCCAGGAAAAGCAGCGTTGAGTTTCCCGGAACACCGATCAGTCCATTAACTGACAGTTCAGGAATCACGTCTCAGACACTCGGACAAATCAAATTCGTATTTACCGAGGAGATGGCCCAATACGCGACCGCCAATAGTGGAAGTCTACCCGTACAACTTCGTCGAGCCGCATGCCCAAGCTGCACGCTGACGCAAACTTCCGCAACCTACCCCATTTCCCCGCCTCCGATCCCCAATCCTAACCTATCCGATACGCTGATCTGTACCGACCACACCAATCCGATCACCATTTCGCAAGGGGCAGTCCCCGTTACCTTCAGCGCCTTGAGCCCCGGGGACTTCCCAGGACCGCCCAATGGCCCGTACATCCCTTTCGACCCTCAGCCGGGGACCCACTATTTCCCCTACCAAGAGAATCCTGGGGGATGCGATTGGAAAGATACGCTGCTGGTCAGAGTCATACCGCCGGACACTCCGATGTTTAGTGTCCCCACCAAAGAGTATTGTGGATTTACCACAAATCCGGCACCATTTGTGATCGCAAACTCGGCCCTTACCAATGCTTCAGGAACCTTTTCCAGTACTCCCTTCGGCCTTGACTATAGCCCAATCGGCGGAGCCCAGATCATTGTCGATCCCAGCGCATCACCCCCCGGGAATTATATTGTGACCTACGATCCCAACCTCAGTTGTTGGGCTACTGGTTCCGCCATCATCACCATCACCCGCGACTCCGCCGACCTCAGCTACCCCAACCCCGTCTGCCAAACCGATCTCACCGTGACCCCGAGTCTGACCAGCACCGTGGCCCTGAGCTTTTCTTCCCCCACCATACCGGCCAGCAAACTCAACTCCACCACCGGCAGCGTGGACCTCAACTTTGTGACCCAGAATTCCAGCTACGAGGTGATCGCCACCGCCGCGGCCGGGGTCTGCGCCAGTGTCCCACTGGACACCAACACGCTCACCGTCACCATGCCCGTCCTCAACTCACTCAGCTACGCCAGTGGGCAGACCACTTTTTGTGGCCACTCGGGAGGTATCCTCAATCCCGACCCGGGCCTCGTTGCCGGCGGGCGCTTCACCTCCACCGATTCAGCGGACATCGACCTGCATCCATTGACCGGCGCAATCAACCTGCAAAATACGCTTCCCGGAACCTACCACGTCACCTATACCCCCGCCCAAAGCCAGTGCGGCTTGCCGGGCAGTGTTTCCCTCACGGTGATTAAAAACGCGGCCACTATCGCCTACCCCTCGGGACCGTTTTGCACCACCGCGGACACTGTGGGGCTCACCGCCATGACCGGCGCCGCCGGGGGACACTTTTCCGCCGTACCCGACGCCGCCAATGACCTCCTCGCCCTGGACAGCATCAGCGGAAAATTTGCCCCTAACCAAAGCGATCCCGGCACCTACACCGTGTACTACCGCTTCCAGGACGGCGATTGTGACGAGCTCCTGGACAGCGCCCGGATCACCATTGTCCCGCCCAACCCAATCAGCTTCAACTACCCCCAATACAAATTCTGCGAAGACAGCCTGGTGAGCATTGCCCCCAGCGGCGCAATTGGCGGCAACCAGTATTCCATCTTCCCCGTGTCCGGCACAAATGGCTCCTTTGACCCCACCAGCGGCAAGTTCAATCCCGGTCAGATGGAACCCCTCACCTACACCATCACCTACGAAAATACCGGCAATTGCCCCAATTCCACCTGGCTGGAAATCGAGGTGCTCCCCCGGGCCCAGCCCGACTTCTACTACCCGGGCGACACCATCAGCAGTGGTCACATCCAGCTTTGCACCGGAGATACGACCGCCCTGCCACTTTACCGCACCAACTACACCCAGGGCAGCTATACCTACCGCTGGGACGGCCCGCCCGGAGACAGCGTTCCGCTGGCCCTCCACCCCGAGTTGGGGGTCATCACCTTGGGGGAAGCCGCCCAAGAAGGCCGCTTCACCATCACCTTCCTGACCAATGACTCGCTGTGCTTCAACCGGGACCGCGCCAAAATCGAGGTGGTCCGCAGCCAGAACGCATTTTTTACCCTGGAACGCGACCTAGTGCGGAGTCCACAACTGACCCAGTACTGCAAAAGTGACACCAGCCACTGGCGGATCGACCTCAAGCAGTCCTCCGCCCCGATCAACATCGACCCCAGCGACGGCCTGGTCATCGACCCCAATGGCGGCAGCCCCTTGATCGATCCCCAGGCGAGCACCCCCGGCTGGTATTACCTGGAACGCTACCTGTCCCACAGCAATCCGGCCTGCGAAGACGCCTACCGGGATTCTGTGCGGATTTTCCCCGTGCCGGACTTCGAGCGCACCGATTACCAGTTCAGCCAGGAATACCTGTGCGAGGGCATTGATTTTGCGTTGACCGCCACCTACCGCGGAAGCGGAGCGGTCCTGCGCGACCACCAGTTCTCGATTGACACCACCAAACCGGTGGACCTCTTTGATCGGGAATTTTCCTTGAACGATACCTTGCCGGCGGGCGAATACAACTTCCACATCCGCTACTTCGACGAAAACCAATGCCACCTGGACGTCAGCCTTCCGCAGACCGTCCACGCCAGTCCCGTGCCGAAATTATTTCCCGTCGACGGAAGCCGGGGCGATCCTCCCGCCTGGAATCCCGATCACCACAATCCGGATACCATTGTGGTCAACCATCCGGAAGCCTTCGGATTTTGGTTGTCCAGTGACCAAAACAGTACAGAATTTACTTTTTCTCAGTCCACCGACGAGAACTGGGTCCAGCTTTTGATCCCCAACGACGCGGATGCCCCACTGGATGAAGTTGCGGAAAGTGCCACCGACCCCGGCTTTCTTCCCCAACGGGCGGAACTGACCGCCCCCCTCCTGCCCATTTACATCGACTACCAGTTCGCCGCCGAATCCAAAACCTGCAAGAGCGACACCGTCACCGTCCAGATCATGATCCTTCCGGGCGAGGGCGAACTCTTCATTCCCGAGGCCTTCTCTCCCAATGGCGATGGCTTCAACGACCACTGGGTCTTCCTCTGGGAAAGCACTTACGACTACGTCGGCAAAACGGTCGAATTGTACAATCGCACGGGGCACAAGCTGTTTACACGCTCGGTGGAGAGCATGGGCCGTACCCGCGGATTTAATGGCTTCGGCTATCCCGATGGCGTCTATTGGTACGTCGTTCGCAACGAAATCGGAGAACCATTGCACAAAGGCGGGCTCACCCTCAAAAGACGATAATCATGCGCACCCATTGCTACATTTACCTTCCTTTTATCGTTCTGCTGGTCCTGCTCACGGGGACGCACCAAGGCCTTCGTGGGCAAGTCGTGCCACTTACGCTCCAGCGGGCCTACGCGCCCTGGCTCTTCAATCCCGCCACCTACGGGACCACCGACTACCACCGCCTGGACCTGATGCACCAGAACCACCTCATTCCCGGCCTGGGTGACGTGGGCATCTCCACCCAACGGCTGAATTACGTCAGCCCCCGCACGGGCAAGCGGCGGAACTTCGGCTGGGGCTTTACCGGCTATTTTGATACCGAGCACACCGAAACCCGCCTTATGATCCGGCCCGGGATGGCCGTGCGCTTGCTGGAAACCCCCGCCTTGCGCGTATCCACCGGGATTTCCATCGGGCTGGTCTCCCTGAATGGCTCCTACCAGGGCAAAGTTCCCGTCGGACGGCCGGGCGATCCCGTATTGAGTCAGGAATCACGCTTTGTCTACCCCGACCTTTCCGCCGGACTTGAGTTTTTGTACCAAGTCCCGGCGGTTCGGGTAGACGGGCACCTCATGGTCGGTGAATTTGCGCCGGCGGTCCTCGGAAACGGGAGCCTTCAGCTTCCGAATCCGGCTACCACCGATAACAATCCTTTTCTCGAAGGAGACGCCCCGTTGGTGCCCTCGCTGATCGCAGCCGGCGGAATCCAGTTTGGCGCGGGGGAAAACATCCTGATTGGTCCCCGGGGATTCTATTACCAACCGTTTTCCCTTTACCCGAGTGGAAACGACTCAGTCCAGCCGGTGGTCGACGTCGGGATGCGCGCCGATTTTCGCCAGCAAAGATTTTGGTTGTCCGGCGGCTATCGCCTCAATGCAGAGTCGGTGCGCCTGGGATTCGGGATGCAGTTCGGTGAGGCCCGAATCGACACCCTTACCAATTCTAGCCATACCGCTTGGGGCTTCAATCTGGGCTTTACCCACCAAATCGGGATGAACAATAGTTTTGGGTCACAGGTGGAAGCGGGGCTTTTCCTCATGCTGCCGAGTCGCAAAAACCAGATTACGGTCATCGATACCGTACTGGACTTTGGCTCGTTTTGGAAGACCAATGGACAGATGGACAAGCACATGGACCTCTACATGGCGCACCTCTGCCCCAAAGGATTGCGCGCCGAGACGGACACCTTGAGCTACGAAGACAAGATTGTGCTGCAGTACTCCTTCCCCGATCCCTACCTGGACTATCTGGGCGAGAGTCCACGATTCTTCCGTGATTCCCTTCTGAAAAGCATCGGGGCAGAATGGCCGGGTGTGGACAATTTCCTGGAAAAGCTCACCACCGACGTCATCAACCACGCGTTGCATCCAGACACAACTCTCTACAAGGAAACCAAGGAACTGGACAGCTTGAAGTATTTCATTGGCATTGAAATCACCACAAACCTGCGGACCGACGATGTCGGGATGAACTTGGGCATCTCGCGGGAAAAGCGCTACCGAGGGGATCTCCTCCACCAAAATGGCCGGCGTGCAGATTCGGTGCTCGTATTGGTGACGCTGGATGAACTGGACACCACGATTGTGATTCATCCCCACGCAACCGGTGAAGTGATGACCGAACTCGAATTGGCCTGCCTCAAGCTGTACGCCATGCGCAAGAAGCTCGAATACGAACTGCGCAAGTACTACAACGGGACTCCGATTGAGGTCGCTTGGGAGGAATCGGCGCGCAGCCCGCTCAACCCATTGCAGGACTATTTTGTGCACGAGCACCGGCGGGTATTCATCTCCAAACTCCGCATCAATACCGGCAATCAGTACCAAAAAGCCGATCAAGCCCACCATTTCGACCTGTACTTCCTGCGGCATGGCTACGACGGACGCAAGCGAGAGAACTTCCTGGATGACCCGGAAACCCAAGATGATAGCTGGATTCCGCGGGAAGAAATTGACGGGCGGCAACAAGCGGTCAAGAAACCAACGAAAAAGGAGAAAAAAGCCTCCAAAAAGGACAAGAAACCTAAGAAGAGCCGCGCGGCCTATGATCCTTGGGAATAAGCGGCAAAGATTGACCAATTCTCAATACTCCCACGAGGCTACAAAAAAACCCCGCAATCTCTTGCGGGGGTAGCCTTGTGGCTTTTTCTTAGGTCCCATGGTCGGGGGACAAGTCTGAGTATGAGAAAAAAATTTACTACTATTGCCTTTAAAAAGTACGAAATTTGAAGCAATTTTGTTTGGTCCATAGAGACTTTTTTTGAAAGATTATTATTGCCTCGGATTAATGTACTATTGTTCAGCACCTTAGGCGGATTAAGTCGAACCGTTACTTCTGCCGATCTGCCCCCACTTATCCGCTCGGTCTACCGCGAAATTCATTATCATTGCCGTGCATGATTCGAGTATGCAATATCGCCCCCTGGCTCCTGCTCCTCGGCCTGGTTGCGGTCTTGGGAAGCGGTTGCGGCAATTCTTCCAAGGCCCGCTCCTGGCGGACCGTCCAGCAATCGGATCAGACTTACGAAAATGAGTCGGATTACACCGATGGCTCTGCGAATGAAGACGCGCAAGCCGTCGATGATCCCCGCTCACCCGCCCGGGAAAAGGCGCGCTACCAACGTCACCGCCAGAGCATGCGCAATCTGGGACAATGGGTCCTGACCGCGATCATCGGGATCGGCATCAATTTGCTGCTGGCCATCCTGCTCTTTGGTTAATAGTCAAGTGATCAATCAATACTTTTCCAGGGGGAAATTCTTGGCGACGATGGCCTTCCATTCTGGATGGCGGCGGATGTACTTGGCGATGTAGGGACAATATGGGTACAGGATATAGCCTTGATCCTTGATCCAGGTCAATACCTGCAACACAAGCTTTGCCGCAAGACCGCGTCCCCCCAGTTCCGGCGCGACTTCGGTGTGGGTCAGATACATCTTGATCGGATCCTCGCCCCGCTCCAGGTAGTCAATGAACGCCGCATGGTCTTCAATAATGGTTTCGAAGCGCTTTTCCGTTTTTTGAATTTTCAGTTCACCGGGGATGGAAAGAAGGCTCATGAGCGTGCGTGTGATTGGGTGGAGGGTTAAAATCTTTTCTTTCCGTTTAACCCTCTCCTCACCAATTGGTTTCCTGAGCGGCGATCAATATATTATCCGGATGGAAAAAGCGCCTGCCCTGTCGATTCCCCAACTCGCCGAATTGCTGGAAGAAAAGTGCCACAAGGAATTTCGGGATACCGTCGCCGACTGGGCCCTGCAGGAACCGGAAAGGTTGGAGGAAGTCTTTCGTCTGTACCTCGGCAATTTCGATCAGGTTTCGAAGCGGGCGGGCTGGGTGCTGGAAAAAGCGACCGATCTCGCCGGCCAGCGCATGGAGCCTTATTTGTCCCGGGTGATTGGCCACCTGGAGCAGATGGAGACCGATTGGGAGAGGCGATCCGCGGTGCGCATGCTCGCGATGTGCCCGCGGTATCCCGAGAACAACCTGGGCTTCCTGCTCGACCTCGTACTGGAATGGCTGAACCGACCGGAAGAAACGGTGGCAATCCGCGTGCATTGCATGCAGATCGCGTTTAACATCGCTCAACTGGAACCCGATGTCCGGCCCGAATTGGTGAGCATTCTCGAATCGCACTATGAAGATGGCAGTGCCGGGTTCAAAAACCGCGCGGGAAAGCTCCTGAAGAAATTGCGCAAAGGTCAGTAAAGCTACTTGATTACAGCTCCGGGGGGGTCAACGCCGCATCGACTCAATCGGCTCCATCCGGGCCGCAATCGAACTCGGAATGTAGCCGGAAGTCAGGCCGATCATGATCGACAAGACCAGGCCAGTCAAGATGCTTTCGGTGGAGACCACCATGACAAAGTCGATTTCCATCCGGTTGATCACCGCCTGCATGAGCGCGGTCAGTCCAAAATTAAGTCCCAACCCGATGATCCCTCCGACCAAGCACAGCAGGACCGACTCCATCAAAAACTGAAACAGAATGAAACCTTTCGGCGCCCCCAGCGCCTTTTGCAGCCCGATTTCGAAGGTCCGCTCCTTTACCGTCGAAAACATGATGTTCCCGATCCCAAATCCCCCCACAATGATTGAAAACAGGCTGATCACAATTCCGCCGATCTGCAGATAGCCGGTCGCATCGCTGAACAAGTTCATGAGCATTTCCGGCCGATTGATCTCAAAATCATTCTCCACTTTGGGGCGCAAGCCGCGCTCGGCGCGCATCAGCCCCACAATGTCGCTCTCCACCTGCGCCATCCACTTCTGCGAACTGACCTGTACCCGGATGAAGCGTTCGATACTGAGACTGTTCATCCGAAAGATGCGCGAAGCGGTTGCGTAGGGCAGAAATATCTGATCGTCCGGCCCACTGCCGAATACACCTGCCCCCGATTGGTCGATCACTCCGACTACCTTCAGCTTTTTTCCTCGGACCCGCAGGAATTTGCCGATCGCATTGATGCCCTCCCCGAACAGTTCTTTTTCCACATTCGAGCCAATAACACAGACCGGGCGTCCGGCGTCGACCTCGATTTCGGTGAATGGCCGTCCCGCCCCAAATTCGAAGCTGCTCAAAAACATAAAATCGCTGGTAACGGCGTGCGTACTCACCCCGCTGATCGAACCTTTCCCGTACTTCAGGGATTGCCGCCGCAGGTCCACATCGTAGGCGACCCCATCTACATGGTCAAGGTTTTTCTTGAGGCGGAGAAACTCGCGGTAGCTGACCTTGGGGCGCTTGTAATATTTCTGCCAATTCATCGCCTCGTTGGTCCAGGGTACGTGCAGCACAAACAAAGTCGTATTGCCCAGCTCCGAGAGGTTGCGGTTGATCGTGTAATTGAGGGAATTGACGAGGGTGAAAATGATGGTGATGGCAAATATGCCAATCGCCACGCTGAGGGTGGTCAACAGCGTCCGCAAGCGGTGGGCCAGCAAAGAACTGATCCCGATCCGAATCCCTTCCCATAGCAAATTGAGCCGCCGCATAAGCGAAAGTTACGCATTTATCGAGGAACCGACGGAGGTTTAAAATTGAATGAGGGAATCTGCGCGGGTAATTGCATCGAGATGAAGCAAAATCAGCGCGCAGCGCACCGATAAAAAATGATTTGATCCCCGGCTTTTCCTTGCGGATCCGGGCATCTGCGTATATCTTTGCCTTTTCCGACAAAAACCAAGAACATGAAGCTGTCTGAATTCAACATCGAGATTCCCGAAGAACTTGTTGCTGAGCACCCTGCCGATCCCCGCGATAGCTGCCGCCTCATGGTTTGCCACCGCAAGGAACGCAAGATTGAGCACCGGGTGTTTACCGACGTTTTGGAATATTTCGGTGAAGGTGATGTTGTAGTCCTCAACGACACCAAGGTCTTTCCCGCCCGCCTTCTGGGCAACAAGGAAAAGACCGGCGCTGCCATCGAAGTCTTTTTGCTGCGTGAACTCAATAAGAAGGCCAAATTGTGGGATGTCCTGGTCGATCCCGCACGCAAGATCCGCGTGGGGAACAAACTGTTCTTTGGTAACAATGAACTCGTCGCCGAAGTCGTGGATAACACCACTTCGCGCGGACGGACGATTCGCTTCTTGTTCGATGGCGATGACGACGCCCTCCACAAACTGATCGACACCCTGGGCAAGACGCCCATTCC
Source organism: Bacteroidota bacterium (assembly GCA_039024435.1). Lineage (GTDB taxonomy): Bacteria > Bacteroidota > Bacteroidia > J057 > JADKCL01 > JBCCQH01. The sequence continues at coordinate 64,449 of JBCCQH010000004.1, read as the reverse complement.
GCCCTACATCAAACGGGAAGTCACCGATCAGGATCGACAAGACTACCAGACCATTTACGCCAAGCGCGTGGGCGCGGTGGCCGCTCCCACCGCCGGTCTGCACTTCACCCGGGAGCTGCTGAAGCGCTTTGAGTTGAACGGAGTGGAGCAAGTCCACCTGACGTTGCATACGGGGCTCGGCACTTTTCAGCCGGTCGAGGTAGAAGACCTGAGCAAGCACCGAATGGACTCGGAATATTACGAAATCACCCAAGAGACCTGCGATTGGGTCAACGGGGCCAAAACCGACAAAAACCGGGTGCTCGCCGTGGGAACGACCAGTATGCGGGCCTTGGAATCGGCCGTTTCCGCGAGCCGCACGCTCAAGCCGCAGTCGGGCTGGACCGACCGCTTTATCTATCCGCCCTACGTCTTCAACATCGCCAACTGCATGCTCACCAACTTCCACCGTCCCAAGTCGACGCTTTTGATGATGGTAGCCGCATTCATGGGGTATGACTTCATGCTGGAGGCCTACGAGCAAGCCGTAAAGGAAAAGTACCGCATGTTCAGCTACGGCGATGCGATGCTGATCCTCTGATTGCGTCTATGACCTACGATTACAACTTATTGGGCTTGGTTGTGGCCGGGGGAACCGGCAAGCGACTAGGGGCAAGCATACCCAAACAAATGCTGCCACTCCGCGGAAGGCCCATTTTGGCGCATACATTACAGGTATTCCTGGACTTCGCCCCCGAGGTAAAAATCTGTACCGTTCTCCACGCTTCGCTTCTGGACGAGTGGCCGGACTTTCTCAGCATTAACTTTCCCACCGAGATCCACCCACGCCTCAGCGCCTGCGCCGGAGGCAGTGACCGAACCGCTTCGGTCGCCAATGGCTTGCGGCAACTCCAGGAATTGAACGGCTCCTCTCCCGCCCTGGTCGCGATCCACGACGGGGTGCGGCCCTTTGTCGACCGGCGCATGCTGGCGGACGGATTCGACATCGCGGTGGAAAAAGGCAACGCGGTGGCGGGAGTGCCGGTAAAATCTTCCCTCCGGATGCTCACCGACTCAGGCTCTTCAACCGCCATTGACCGCAGCAAATTCTTTCACGTGCAGACGCCCCAGATCTTCCAATTGACCGCAATTGCAGAGTGTTACGCCCAGCGCGGCTCCGGGCCTTACACCGACGATGCCAGCCTGGCGGAAGACCAAGGACTGAGCATTCACCTCTACCACGGTAGCTACGACAACATCAAAATTACCACACCGGAAGATTTGCTGATGGCCGAGCGCCTCTTCGACCAAAAGCGCTAATCACCCGGCCTTCAGAATTAAAAAACGCTATTCTCCGTTGAGAATAGCGTTTTTATTTGCGCCAAGGCGCGCGTATCGTGCGATCAGAGATTGCCGTCTTCTTCGTCTTCGATGTTGACCGGCTCCCAGTTGATCAGTTCCTCTTCATTTTCCGATTCTTCCTCGAACAGCACTTCGTCACCAATGTCAGCGTCGTCGTCGCCGCGCTGTCCCAGCACCTCCAATTCGGCAAGATTCTGAGGATTTTCCCAATTGGCGGCATCATCCCGCTCCACGTCGTTCATACCGAGGGCTTCAAGATCGCCTCGCGTGCTCCCCAAACGGGCACATGCGGGAAGCTGGGCGTTGTCGTCGTGGGCAAAATCGCCCGCATCAAATCCCTGACCCGAAAGTTCAAGTTGGATGTCGATTTCCGAAGCGGAAGCCGCATCGTATTGTAAGGAGAGCATGAAATTGTCCGCATCGTAGTGGGCCGATTTCACACCCGTAATCTTGAGGACCGCATTTTCCAAGTAAGCCGCCCCACAGTTGACGCAGGGACCAGTGACTTTAAAGCTCGTTGATGTTTGACCAAACAAAAACGATCCCAAACCGAGGCAAACAAGCAAGACAGACGTTTTCAGGTAAAAAAAGCGCTTCGAGGTAGTCATGTTGATTTCTAAATTCCTGGTATAATATAAATAAAGTTTCCCATTATTTGTTTACAAAACTTAGCCATTTGCCAACAAATCTTCGGTTTTGCTGCTGAACAATCGCCGCTTCCCAAATTATCTGCGCTGACTATTTCCTGAAAAGTTACGCGCCGCACCGCAGATTGGGCTGCGCACTCCAAAATGAGCTTTGATTGACAAAAAATCTGCGATAACAAATTTCACAAATCAAATTTAAACCGCCTCTAATAGGCGGGCCGCTACCGGACACCACGGTAGAGCAAAGGGCGCGGACGCCACCTGACCCCAGGGCGGTCTGCGGATTTTTCCGCACCACAATTTCCGGTGCGCACTTGTCGCCCACCTCCCGCTAAAACAAAGTCAAAATTCCCCAAAAGAAGCCTTTATCCTGGTAAGCCAAAATGGGATTTTCCGTCCATCCCCGGCAATTTACCATTCAGCAAACGAAACCCCAATCTTAACGAAAATCTTGCACCGTTCGCCCAAAACGGCGGTCGATTGACAACTTCGCCCGTCCAGCAACGTAAAAACAATAGAGAATTTTGTAAATGCATGAAAATACTAACTATTCATCGCACGGCGATTTCCCTCGCCTCAACCCTTATGTTCGGTACGGTCGCCATCGTGCTCGCGGTACAACCCAATGTTCTCCCTGATACCCGGGAACTCACTTGGATTTCCGCGATTCTGGCCTCCGTATCTTTCTTGCTCACTTGCTATTTCCACGTGGAGAACCACCGCTATCGCAGCGCATTGATGTTCTTCGCTGTCATCGCCTTTTGCCTGTTTCTGCCCATGATTCTGGTACTGGTGATGACCGGGAAATAATCGCACTCCGGAAAATTAAAACGGCTAATAAAAACATGACTCCGACCTCAGTGAGATCGGAGTCTATTTTTTATCGGGGGAAAATGATCGGCGTTGTCGGTAGGATCAGTCCCAAGCCCGGAAACTGACCCCCACTCGCACGAGCCACATGTCGGTTCGGGAGCGGAACACCTGATCAAAATCATCGTTCATGTATTCCATCTGCGAAGAATTGCGGTAGGTCGCTCCCACGTCCATGAATACCGTTTCGCTGGGGCACAGGGAAATTAACAGCCCAAATCCGGCTCCGTAGGTGTATCCGAAATCACGGCTCAACAACTCGTCGTAGAGCGTTTCCACATCGCAGTCGTAAATCTGGCTCTCGTCCGTGATCGTGAAGCGGGTTGACATTTTACTCAAGCCAGCAAACCCCTCCAAATACGGCATGACCAGCGAATTGATATCCGGCTGAATGCGCGCTTTCACCTCGAAATCATGGATGGTGTTCTCGATGGCGTATTCTGAATCGTAGACGTTCTCGTTGAGCGCCCAGTTTTCATTCCAGCGCTCTCCACCGTAGTTCAGCATGCCGAAACTGGCCCCGAGGTAAAGTGGCCCCACGCCTACTCGGCGCAAGTAGTCAAACTTAAATCCGTAGCCAAAGTCACCTTGTAGGCTTTCGGCAAATTGATCGACCGGGATGCCTACCTGACCGTACATATTTACTACTCCTTGGGCTTGCACCGACAGTGCACTCGCCACAAAGAGGATGGAAGCAATCGTAAAAGCACGTAGTGTACAAATAGAATAGCGTAATCTTTGCTTCATGGGCGTTTCATTAGGGTTGATAAGTACCTACTTTACTCAAATTCCGTGCCAAGTGTTTCGAAAACTGAACTTTATTTCGTCCCAATTGCCAGGCGGCGGACAAGGCTGCCTTCTTTTGCCTGAATGTTGAGAAAATACAGGCCGCCGGCGATTCCTTCCAGGTCCAGCGTCTCTTCCGAGAGGCTCGGCCCACCAGCAAAATTCCATTCTCGGACTTTGCGACCGTCCAAGCTCCGCAATTCGATCACCGGACGGGTCACACCGTCCATTTTTAACTGCACGCGGCCCGCCGCCGGATTTGGATACATGTCAATGGCCGAGGCAAATACTTCGGCCGGGTCGGCACTCACCGTGATGATTTCCACTTCCTTGCAATAGGTCCGCGTACAGCCGTCAGCGCTCACCACGTCCAAGCAGACATCGTAGGTGCCCGGATTTGCGTAAACGTGGCTGGGGTTTTGCAGGGACGAGGTACCGCCATCGGCAAAATCCCAATTCCAGGTGGTGATGGGACCGCCGGTCGTCTGGTCGGAAAACATCACCGTATTCATATTCACCGCAGCATCGAACAAAGCGTTCGGGGGATCAACAATGGTCAAATCGAAGGGGATAATCTCCGTTTCGCACTGGGTCACAATGATCACGGTGACGCAACCTTCAATGTCAAAGGTCACCTGCCCATTAAAAGGCGCCGTCGGCGTCCCGCTGATCTGAATGCACCCAAACATCAATTCTTGGCTTGTTGGGGTATTGGTGGGGTCCCACTTGCAGTTCGTGACGTTGCAGGTATAGTTCAATCCCGCGGGCAGCGTCGTAGATAGCACCTCGAAGTGGTCGAACACCACGTTGATCCCATTGATCACCGAATCAATCGGAAAGGTGATGAATACCGTTTCGTCGTACGGCTGGCCCACACAGCCCGTTTTCCAGGTTTTGGGCCGCTGATCGGCCGACACAAAATTCAAGTCCGGCGTACACTGAGCCGATGCCCCCGAGGGCAACCACGCCGCAACCAGCAAAAGCGCAATCGCCATTGCGGATTTCAAATGTATACTCATAGCCAATAATAGTCTCATACCAATGCGGGCACGGTAGCGCCCCAAAGAGAGTAAGTTCGATATATTTCTCGAAAGTACCAATGCTTTCTTGCCTCCATTTCCGGCTTTCGGACACGGATTCGCCGGCTTCATTACGTTTACCTTAAATCACCAAATTTTCTGTGGAATATTGCTGCATCGCGCATCTTGCTCTTGAACCAACGATGTTTAAACAACCAACTTTTGACTTGACCATGCTTCGCAATCTCAAACTGTTTTTCCAGATCGCTCTGGCCATCTTTGTCCCCTTCATTCTGCTGGAACAGATTCAGCTCACCTTTTTTCCGGAGATCCTACAGACAGAAGTCCTGATCATCGGCCCCCTGCTCGGCGTGCTCGCCGCCCTGGTGGTCGGTGACCGCTACATCAGTCGCCACCGCAAAGAATCAAATGTTGTTTAAATGGTGGTTTAGGCGGAACCCGCCGATCAAAAATGGCTCCGCAAAGCGATGATCAGGTTCCTGCCCGGTGCCGATATCCCCGAGGCAAAGAAGCGGTAGTGCCGGTCCAGGATGTTTTCCAACCCCAATTGGATGCGGAAGTTCTCATTGACCACAAATGAAGACTTGAAGTTCAGGGTCCACCAAGCCGGCATTCCCTCCGGCGTGGCGTATTGTTCATTGTCCTCCCCATCAATTTGGTAGTCCTCGATGCGCTTCCACCCATTGTACAAGGTGTAAGCTTCCAGGCGCAGGCGCTTCCGGTTGTACTGCAGTCCCGTCCGCCCGTACAGCGGTGGAATGTGGTCCAAAGGCTGAATCGAGTCCAGCGAAACGTCATTGCCCCGGGTATACGTCAGCGTATGCGTCAATTCCAGCCCGGGTAGAATCCGCAGATTGAGGTTGAAGTGGATCCCGCGAATGTTGGCCTGCCGCGCATTGACCATCGTCTTTACCCGGCTAAGTTCCCCGTCGAAAAGAATGCTGTCCCGCCCGTTCAGCGTAGCGTTGCGTACCACCAGCGCATCGTCGTACCAGGTGTACCAAGCCGCCACCCCAACTTGCAAGCGCTCGGCAAAGACCTTCGAAACATTGATCTCGCCATTGTAGGTGTACTCGGCACTCACCTCGGGATTGGGGACGATAACTGAGCCGGGTTCGGAGTCAAACACTTTCCCCACGTCATCCACATTCGGTGCGCGAAATCCGGTTGATCCCAGCACCGAAAACTTCCAGTCTTTGCCCGGAAGCCACACCAGCCCCATCGAGCCCGTCGGTACTAGATAATTTTGTTCCACCTCGTCGGCCAGGAAGGGGAAAAACTCCTTCGAGATGAAGCGGGACCGCAGGTACACCTGGTTGAGCCGTGCTCCGCCGCTCAAAATCAAATTCTGGCGGGAATTTAGCGGCAACTTTGAATACAAGTAAACCGACGCGGTACGCATTGCCGAACCGCCATCCGGATAGCGCGTATCCAGGGGCGATACCGCACCGCTGTTGATATTCGTCTGAAAAGCGTCCGATTGCACATCGTTCGTGGTGAACTCCGCCCCATAATCTAACTTGTAGCGGTCCCGAAAAATCTTTTCAAAATCGAGATTGGCGGTTACCACCTGTACATTTTCGATCCGGCTGCGCTCCTGCGCATCCCCAAAGCGCCGATTGATCCGGCTCTCCTCGATGGCCTGGTAGCTCAGGGTCAGGCGGGCAAAATTGTAAAATGATACCCCTTCCAACTCCCCCAGGGAAGTATTGAAGATCCCCATCAAGCGGCGCTGCGGTCCGTAGTGCCAGTCAGCGTAGCGCAAGGAACCGCCCCGGATTTCCGACAAGCGATCATAGCGCGGGACATCCCCCGTATTGCTGAACTGAATGTTCAGCGAATGGCTCAATGGGATATCTTTGTGGTAGTAGTAGAACTTTTGCATCAGGTCCCACTGCTTGTAACCGGAAAATTTCTGGAGGTGGACCTCACCGTTCGGAACCACAGTGTCCCGTCCCGCAACCCGATCCGCAAAAAAGAACCGCTTCCCAAAGTCAGGATAATCCTCCGGATGGTTGGCACCCGTCCTCAAATCCCCAAAATTCGAGAAGGTCGCGCTGGTCAGCATCCCAAACCGCCGAAATCCCAGATTCAGGTCCAGGTGGGCCGTTGTCTCAAAATTGGCGGTGGCGGTACGCATGAAATAATTTCCGGTAACCAAAGGCTTGTCCTGCTCTACTTGCAGAGTGGGATTGCGGGTCACAAAATGCATCACGCCGCCGAGCGCGTCGGAACCGTACATGAGCGATCCCGGCCCCATGAGCACCTCGACCCGGTTGAGCATGTTGGGGTCGATGGTGATGACATTTTGCAGGTGCCCCCCGCGGTAAATCGCATTGTTCAACCGCACGCCATCCACCACGATCAGAACCTTGTTGGCTTCAAATCCGCGAATGACCGGGCTCCCGCCTCCCATCTGGCTTTTTTGCACAAACACCTCCCCCGAGCCTTGCAGGACATCGGCTGAAGTCTGGGGATTGCGAAAGCGGATTTCGCGGGCCTTGATCGGTTTGACCACGTGCGGACTGCGCTTCATTTGCTCCCCGTAGCGGTCCGAGGTCAGCTCGATCCCGTCAAGTTCAAAACTGGTTGGGGTCAGGTAGAGGACCGAATCGGCCACGCGCAACTCTTCCAGGGAAAGTTCCAGGGGAATGTATCCTCCCGCGGTGATCTTCAACTTTTCAACCCGGTCGTTGCGCCGATCAATGAAGCGCATCCGACCATTGCCGATGTTGTCGAGGCTGCTTTCTACCTCTGGTCCGGCCCCATAAATGAAAAGATTTAACGAAAAGTCTATGACCGGGCTCACGTCCTGCGCGTCCCGCAACTCGAAGTACAGGGTATCCTGCGCCCTCAGGGAGGTACTGAGGACGAGCGTCAAGCAAAGGAGGAAGAAAAAAATGGAGAGCCGGTATCGCTTCATTCAGAAAGTTTCTTCGTTTGCGCCACAAATGTACAGAATCAACCGAGCAATTGAAATGTACACCCCGACCAAACGACGGGCACGACCTCCGAATTACACTTCGCCCGCCCGCTCTTCCCGGTATTCCAGGTACAACAACCGCCTTTCCAGCACGTAGGCGACAAAGATGATCAGCAAAGGGTCGATCACCACCCGGTAGCGACCGTCGGCCCATCCCGCCGCCGAGATCAGCAGGGTCAGTCCTACGGTCACAAGGGCAATCCAGTGGACGGGTCGCCATTGGCGCAGCCAGCGCAAGGCGATCAACAGTCCCAGGTACATCAGCACATTGAGGCCCAACTGCAAGCCCGCGCTGATCCGCGCCCCGGTTTCCGAGTGGGTGAGCCCTTGGGCCCAACCGTACCCTACCCCAGTCAGCATCGCCCCAAGGTTACGCGCGGTGAAACGCAATCCGTCGAGCGGATGGCTCCAGAAATACGCCAAGGTGATGCCTTTGAGCCGCGGATCGTAGGTTTCGGTCTCGTGGGTCCGCACCCCGGAAGGATACTCCCGGATCGCCGGCAATCCAATCTTCTGTGCAGCAATGCTGTCGCCGGCCATGTAAAAGTAGTGCTCCTCCACCGGCAACTGCTGCCGCCAGGCTTCCAATCCCCCCAAACGCCCGTGGACCATCCCCATATCCCCCATGCTCGTCAGCACGTAGCGTCCAGTGAGATTGTGGTTCCGCACCAGCCAGGGCCCGAGCAGCAAACTCGGCAGTAAAAGCAGCACCGCCAGCCCGGGGATCATTTGCCAGCGGCGCCGAAAAAACAACTTCAGCACCGCCAGCAATCCTCCCGCCAGCAGCAAGGGATACGCCAGGGGCCGCACGTACGCCGCCAATCCCAACAGCCCCAGGCTCAACACCAGATCTAGCAACCGCACCCGGGCGTACCAGCGCAGAAAAAAACTCAGTGCCCCTACCAGCAAAAAGATGAACAGGGTTTCGCTGAGGACCATCGAGGCAAAAATCATGGGATACGGCTGGAGGAGGTACAGCCAGGCACCGGTCCGCGCTACCCGCTCCCGCATGTAGCGCCGCAGCAAGCGGTACAACAAATAGCCCGTCCACAGCACCAGCAAGTGTTGCACCACCAGCACCAGGGGAATGAATCGCCCCATCAGCACCAAAAAGAGTGGGTAGCCCGGGGTCCGCTGCACATCCGGCGCCAGCGGAGCCGTATAGCTCTGACTAAAAACGCCGTGTTCCATCAGATTGTCGGCCAGAGTGAGGTACTGGATCGAATCATCGGTCAGGTGGCTCTGTTCGAGGAAGGCGGACAGCAAAAAGTAATAGTGCATCAACAGCACCAAGGCGCCCAACCAGTACACAATGTTGGGAGCTTTGATCGCACTATATCGGCTATTGGCCATCTACTTGAGCGGCGAGTCGGGCTCCTTTGCGAAGTGGTTGTAAACCATTTTGTCCATGAAGCCAGGGAAGAGCTTGTTGAGGAGTACGGTCATTTTTCCTTGCCGGGTGAGCACCAAGGTCCGCTTCCGCCTGACTTGGGCGCGGTAGATGCATCCGGCGACTTCCTCCGCCGTCATGAGCTGATCCTCCTTGAGCGGGGTGTCGCCCTGAGCGGAACCATCCGAGACAAGGGCAGCTTTGCGGATGTTCGAAGCGGTGAATCCCGGGCAGGCCACCAGCACGTGGACCCCGGTTTTCAGCAACTCGGTGCGCAGCGATTCCAAGTACCCGTGCATCGCAAATTTTGAGGCCGAATACCCCGTCCTCCCCGGAAGGCCGCGAAAACCAGCGATTGAAGATACCCCGATGATGCTGCCTTTGCTCAGGATGAGATGCGGCAAAGCGGCCTGGGTGCAGTACACGGTGCCGAAAAAATTGACCCGAACCACCTTTTCGATCACCGATGCGTCCAGCCCGGTCGCCAAGGCCCGCATAGAAATCCCGGCATTGTTGATCAATACGTCGATTTGACCAAAATGCTCCACCGTTGCCGCCACCATTGCCTCACAAGCCGTCCGGTCCGCTACGTCAGTCACCCACCAATGCGCCTCTCCCCCCTTGTCCTGCAGCTTTTGCGCCATCTCTTTCAACTTGTCCGCCCTCCGCGCGGCCAGCATCACTTTGGCTCCGTGGGCGACGTAAGCCTCTGCCAATGCCGCCCCAATCCCACTCGAAGCCCCGGTGATGATCACAACCTTGTCTTTCATGCCGGCAAATTACAGAAGATTTTGCGCAATCCGGAAATCAGACCGCAGTGGCGCTAACATGGCCCCGCCGGGAAGGCACCTGACACCAACGATGCCAATCTCAGGTGGTCATTTCGACGAGTAAGCCCTTGTAATTGGGATCGACGACCTGAGAAGCGGTTTAAATTTAATCCTGCGATTTTGCTACGGCATCTTTTTCCGCTTCTCTTCCGCTATTTTCTCGCCCATAGCTCGGGCTATGGACTCCACCATGGGCTTTGATGGACAAAAAAACCTGCACTCGCAAATTTCACCAACCAATTTTAAACCGCCTCTGAGTACGAATCTTTTATTCGCATCGGCAGTCCCCGGACTGCCGATGCGAGCAAAACCTCCCCAGATTTATTTCTAATTCTCCAACAAAATACCAATCTTGCCTCTGCTCTCTACAAACCCGGCATGAACTACGTACTGCGCGATCCCTTTCGATTTGCCCAATGGATGAACAAAAGCATGACCGCTTTTGCCGTAGTCTGTTTGCTGTACTTCATCTTGCCGATTGTGTTTGGCTTTGTCTTGCGGCGCAATCCGGAATTTTTCGGCCTTTACCGGGTATTCACGTTCGTAGTTCCGATTGTGATGCTTGGTGCCCTGGTGGCCTACTTTGCATTTTTCTTTCTTTGGTTGCACCAAGCAGCAACCAATCTCCACGCCCTGCACCTGCCCAATCTCAGTTACAAGCCCCATTTTTCCGTGATCTGGTTTTTCGTCCCGATTGCCAATATTGTGATGCCCTACTTCATTCTTTCGGAAGTGGTCCGGGCCAGTGATCCCGTCGCCGATGTGCCGGGGCGGAAATTTCCCTGGCACTTCAATCCCGCTCCCGGAAGCCTGCTCATGTGGTGGATCAGCCTGCAATTGTGCTTTTTTCTGCTGATTTACCGGGTGCTCAATTGGGTGACAACAGGCGAATCAGTGACCAAAGTCCACTTTTTGTTGGCGATGGCGTTTATGGGTTTTGTCTTCTTCTTGCTCAACCACTTGGTGTCAATCGCCGGGGAGGTCAGCAAGCAGCAGATCGCCAAATACAAAGCAATTGCCCAGGCCTCGGAAAATCCTGCAGTAAACCCTTGGCCGTCGCAGTGAGCGCGCTCACCAAATCTGCCAACCGAACCGCTGCAACACCCCGTACAGTGCCAGGTAAAAAAGAACCCCGAGCAAGACCATCGTGATGGACTCCCAACTGCGCCGCTCCTCGCCTTTTTCTGCATATTTTCGGTAAAAAAATGCCACCAACGGGGTAAACATCAGGAAGGAAAACAGAAAATAGAGCTGTTTTTCCCGCGATTCCAGGGGCAACTCCGCCAATGCATCTGCCGCCGCCTCATGCGCCCGTCCCTCCGCTTCCAGGGCTTCCAATTCTGCCTCAGAGATCCCCCGTTCGCGCAATTCCTGCACACAAGCGGTCAAGGCTTCGGGTACGTAGTCGCGTCGCTGCCGCATGACCCGGTGCAATTCCTCATCGCTGTGTTGGGCCATCACCGGCCGAAAGCGATTGTCTACCGTCATAGATTCTGACATAGAATAAATATACACAAAACCGCGAAGACTGCACATGGAAGGGTTATGGACCGGCCAACGACAAAAATGTCAAGCTACCCTTTGTCGTTGTACCAATGATTTCGTGCGCTTTGTGGGGGGAGGGTGCAATAGCCCAAAAGATTCCTCTGGATCTCCACCTTTTGTTTGTTTCGGGATGGGGATAATCCAGAAATTTGTAGCAGGCGTTGGATGATCGCAGTTGCAATTGTTTCGTCCGCCCCTTCAACTCCCCAATCTGTCGGTAGAGTTGATCGGGAGCTACCTTGGGTTCTTCGGTTTTGTGTCCGTTCTTAAAGGCTCACCTGATGGACTCCCCTTCCACTTGGAGAGCTGATTGGGATGGGCTTCAAAACACTTGGAGAGCTCCGAAAGCGTCTCACGTTCTTTCCCGGCTTCAATGGCCAACCGGGCCTTGAATTTGGCTCTGAATTTTCTTCTGCTTTGCTTCATAATTTCATCGGTTGTGATGCGACTATTTCAACTTAACCGATGGTTCCATTTTTGGGGAGTATTACAATCGGATTCCGGATCGAATTCAGGTGGACAATGGTAGCGGGTTCATCGCGAACGAGCTGGGTAATTGGGGCTACCAGAACAAAGTAATCCCGGATTTTCAAGGCCTGGGAAACCGACCAACAATCCTTATATTGGCCCTTGTGAGGGAAATTTCAGCGGTGAATGCCCGGACAGAAACTATTTCATAAGCCTGGAAGATGCCCGGAATATCATCGAGAAATGGAGATGGGAAGAAGCGATCTACAAGCAGCTTCCAACCACTTCCAAACTCATCGTTCTTTAGGGGACCTCACACCAAATGAGGTCCGCCAAAAATGCATTTTCGCTCCGAAATTTATCCTAAAGAATGATTCGACAGATGGGGATAGTTGAGTTTAAATGAATATATAAATATGAATAAAATAGTAGTTGTTTCTGGATCTAGCCGTGGTTTAGGTGCATCCATTGCCAAATCGTTTGCAAAAAACGGATACAAAGTTGCGATAAACTATTTTAAAAGTGAGGAAAAAGCCAATCGCTTAGTTGCGGAATTGGGGGATGCAGCCAAGGCTTTTCACGCAGATGTCAGTGATGTGGAACAAGTAAAGGGCATGCTTTCCGCCATCGAAAAAGAATTCGGGGAATTCCCCTCGGTCCTGGTCAATAATGCTATGACTGATTATTCTTTCAATGGAGATGGGAGAAAAACCGCTGAGACCATTACCTGGGAAGAAATTTCCAATCACCTGGATGTCACGTTAAAAGGGTCACTCAACCTAATCCAGTCTATTGTACCGTCGATGAAGGCTGCACATTACGGAAGGATAATTAATGTTGGTACCAATTTGGTCCAAAATCCTGTAGTCCCTTATCACGATTACACCATTGCCAAGGCTGCGCTGTTAGGATTAACCAGAACCTTTGCGAAAGATTTAGGGCCAATGGGCATTACGGTAAATATGGTTTCAGGCGGACTATTGAAGGTTACTGATGCAAGTGCTGCCACTCCCGATGCAGTTTTTGAAGCCATTGCAGGAATGACGCCCTTACAAAAAATTACTACGGTTGAAGATTTTGCCGATGCGACCCTATTTTTTGCTTCTGAGAATTCGAGGTCGATCACTGGGCAAAATTTGACTGTTGATGGAGGTTTGACCTTCAATTGACTCCCTTTTATAAACACTCTCCTCAAGTTTGGCTCGGGTAGATGGGCTCGATGCAACTTTTGCGCAACAACCGCCGGGTCCACTTGACATTGTAATTCATTGGCAAAGCAATAAATATGCTGCGCTCCCTCGCATATTTTCTTGCGTGCCCCGCACGTCTGAGAGGCGGTTTAAATTTAATACTCCGATTTTGCTGTGGCATCTTTTTCCGCCCCTATTTAACCAAGAGTAGCTTGACATTTTTGTCGTCTGCCCGTGGTGGGCAGGCCCGTCGCTGAAATCCTCCGAGTGACAAAACCACCTCGCCTGTCCGGCGCATCGGGAAATTTCCTAATATTGGTGTTCGCATGAGCAAGCAAAGGAAAAAGGTCATCGTAACCGGCGGCGCGGGCTACATCGGGTCGCACACCGCAGTGGAACTGCACCAAGCGGGCTATTTGCCCGTCATCCTCGACAACTACAGCAATTCCGAACAAAGCGTTCCCGCCCGGGTGAGTGAGCTTTGCGGAGAGTTGATCCCGCGCTATGAGGTAGACTGCCGGGATGAAGCAGCCCTCGAAGACGTCTTTCGCCAGGAAGGTGACGTGTTTGCGGTGATCCACTTTGCGGCCCACAAAGCGGTTGGGGAATCGGTAGCGCATCCGGAAATGTACTACGAAAACAATATCGGATCGCTGGCCACCTTGCTGCGGGTCATGGCCCACCACCAGATGCCGGGGTTGGTGTTTTCTTCATCCTGCACCGTGTACGGCGAGCCGGATGCGCTTCCGGTGACGGAATCCTCTCCGGTGAAGCCCGCCAGTTCGCCTTACGGATTTACCAAGCAAGTGGGTGAGCAGTTGATTCGGGATACCGTCACTGCGGAGAAAGGTCTGAAAGCGGTGACACTACGGTATTTCAACCCCATTGGGGCCCATCCCAGCGGTCTCATCGGGGAGTTGCCTTTGGGCCCACCGAACAACCTGGTGCCATTCATCACCCAAACGGCGGCCGGTATCCGCCCGGAACTCGTGGTGTTCGGCCAGGACTACAACACGCCGGACGGCACCTGCATCCGGGACTACATCCACGTGGTGGACCTCGCGCGGGCGCACGTGAAAGCCCTCGAACACCTGGCGGTCCATCCCGCCGCAACCTTCAACACCACGGTCAACATCGGCACCGGTGCCGGCAGCAGCGTCCTCGAAGTGGTGCACGCTTTTCAACGGGTGACCCAAGTTCCCTTGAAATTTCGCATTGGGCCGCGGCGTCCCGGCGATGTCGAAGCCGTCTGGGCCGCCTCTGAAGCCAATGTCCTCGGCTGGAAAGCAAAATTCAGCCTAGAAGATGCTCTCCGGGATGCCTGGAAGTGGCAGTTGGCCCTGGCGGAGCGCACTTAGTTCTCCGGTGACAAGTCAATCAGGAAAATTTGGCTGTCCAGCAAATAGGCCGACCCAAAGCATTTTTATCTTTTCCCCTTCGAATTCGCGGCAACAATTGCCGCGCCGCGTGGTTATTTCCCCAAAAAGGAACTCACAGATCCACTATGAGCAAGTTTTTTCCCTTGAAAGTAAGCAACATCATCCGCGAAACGGCGGACGCCAACACCATTGTATTCGAAAAGCCGGCGGGAGCCGATTTTGAATACAAGCCCGGCCAATACCTTACTTTGAAAGCCGATATCAATGGCGAGAGCACCCGACGCGCCTACTCGCTGTGCTCCTCCCCCATTACCGATCCGGCCCTCGCCGTAACGGTCAAACGCGTAGAAGGTGGAGTCATGTCAAACTACCTGCCCGACCACTTGAAGGTGGGCGATGTGATGGAAGTGTTGCCCCCCATGGGAAATTTCGTCGTCGAACTGGATGCCGGTAAATTTCAACATTACGTGCTGATCGCCGGCGGCAGCGGAATTACGCCGCTCATGTCGATTGCTAAGTCGGTACTTCAGGAAGAGCCGTACAGCAAGGTGAGCTTGTTTTACGCCAACCGCGACGTGGAGAGCATCATCTTCCGCAAGGAGTTGATGGAAATGGAAGCAACCTACGCGGACCGCATCAAAGTCGTTCACAACCTGGACACAGCCCCGGCCGACTGGACCGGGCTCACGGGGGTTCCCAACCGCATGCAACTCTTTCCGGTGATGCAGGACATCATCGACCGTGACAACCTCCCCAAAGTATTTTACATGTGCGGTCCCCTGGGCATGATGGAAGAAGCCCAGGCGGCCCTGAGTTTCATGGGCGTTTCGCCGGACCAAATCAAGCGTGAACTGTTCACCGCCCCGCAGAAAACTGCGGAAGCGGAATCGGCAGTTGCTCCGGCCGCGACCGACAATGGTGAGGTCGAAGGCAAGCCGGGCGATTATTCGATCTTGGTAATGCTAGACGGCGACGAGAAGACCGTCGAGGTCAAGCAAAGCGTCACCATCCTCGAAGCGGTTCTCGACGCGGGCATGGACCCGCCCTACGCCTGCCAAATGGGAGTATGCACGACCTGCCGCGCCAAAACCCACGTGGGGACCGTGGAGATGGAAGAGGATGAAGGGCTGAGTGACAGCGAGATTGCCGATGGTTATATCCTGACCTGCATGGCCCATCCCATGACGCCAAACTGCAAAATAGAATTCATGTAAGCATGGCTCAGGCAGGCTTGCCGCACCAGGAAGCGGCCCGCAAAGCAAAGAAGCGCCAGCGCAAATTTCTCGCCCGGCTCAAGGCCCGTCCCCCCAAAGACCTGGACCAGCAAGTCCTGGACGCCGACGGTCAGGTCTGGGAAGAGATCGATTGCCTCAGTTGTGCAAACTGCTGCAAAACCATCTCCCCAACATTTACCCAAAAGGACATCGAGCGGATCGCCAAGCGGCTGCGAATGCGGCCCGGAGAATTTGTAGAAAAATACCTTTACGTGGACGAAGACGATGATTTTGTCTTACAGCAAACCCCCTGCCCTTTCCTCGAAAGCGATAACCGGTGCCGCATCTACGAGGACCGTCCTCGGGCTTGTCGGGATTATCCCCACACGGGGAAACGAAAGTTTCACCTGCACATCGCGATCACGAAGAAGAACACCTTGGTTTGTCCCGCGGCATTCCGCGTCGTAGAAATTTTGGAAGAAGCTTATCGTTGAGCCAAAAAAAGTACCCGTAAATGAAAAAGGGACCACGCGTGGTCCCTTTTTCATGCTTAATCAACACCAAAAGTCAGATCAAACAAAGCATCAGCCCGCGATTCCCGGCTGATAGCGCATCTTCGCGGCATTTTTCATGCTCAGGAAAACAATTCTATTTTCGGCGCGAACATTGTACGGCAACAATTCACAGCCGGAATTGGTGACGCGCAAATTGGCGAGTCCGTTGTAGCGCAGCTTCCCCCGGCGGTTCAGGCGCGGCTTGCGCGCGTACACGAGAAGTTGGTGCAAGCCTTCAATCGTTTCGGCGGGAATGCGACGCGTGCCGTATTCCCGGATGCGTCCCAAATAAATTTCGGTTTTCCCTCCGTGGAAATCGGGGCTGGCCAACGTAGATTCCAACAAAGTACGCAGTGTTTCGCCATTGGCATTGCCAATGTAGACTATCTTTTGCCCCCGCACGACGGCGAAGAAGTGGGCGTA
This sequence comes from Bacteroidota bacterium, assembly GCA_039024435.1. GTDB lineage: Bacteria > Bacteroidota > Bacteroidia > J057 > JADKCL01 > JBCCQH01. Next base: position 47,789 of record JBCCQH010000004.1, on the reverse strand, counting down.
AATTTCTCGGTCCAGTTCAGAGAGCAGGGCTTTAGACCATTGAATATTAAATTGGATCATCAGTTCAGCTTGTTTTGCGGCGGTTGTATGATGTTACAAATGAACAAACTCAACCACACAATGCAATGGAAAAAAATTTGCTATGGTAACGGAAAAACGCACGATTTTTTGGTTGTGCGCGACGCAGTTTTTGACACTTAAATTGTTAAACGCATTCAGCACCATAATGTTAGGCCCTTTTTGTTCAATTTTCTTGCACCCCATACGGTAAATCAAGCGGGGTTTACAATCAATGGCTGCAATTTGAATCCCACTTGAATGGGAAAAATCGCCGATTTCCAAGCAACTCGCCACAAAATAATCTTTGGAGATTCGGAAATATCACGTATGAATCGGGCTAAAAAATAAAACATCCAATGAATGAATCAATGGATGTTTTTCGGGTGAAAGACCGGATTCGAACCGGCGGCCTCCAGAGCCACAATCTGGCGCTCTAACCTACTGAGCTACAATCACCGTGTCAATTGGGCAACAAAGATAGCACAATCGTAGATTTTTTTTCAAGTTTTCCCGCGGTTTTTTGCTCGGGGACCAGTTTACATTGAATCCAGCGGTTTTGCTCCGGCAGATTCCCAAATCAATTTTAAACTGCTTCCGACATTCATCACTCCCGCCGTGATTTTTGGCATCCCGCCCTATTCCAAGTCCAGGTTTAGGGAAACCAAGTCTACCGGCAAGACCTTGCTGACTCCCTGTTCCTGCATGGTCACGCCGTACATGACGTTCGTAGCCGCCATCGTCCGCTTGTTGTGGGTTACGATAATGAACTGCGAATCCTTGCTGAATTCCCGGATGATATTGTTGAATTTATCGATGTTGGCGTCGTCGAGGGGGGCGTCCACCTCGTCAAAAATACAGAAGGGTGCCGGCTTTAGCAGGTAAATCGCAAACAGCAGCGCCACCGCGGTCAAGGTCTTCTCTCCGCCCGAGAGCTGATTGATCGTGAGCGGCCGCTTACCCTTGGGTTTGGCCATGATGTCGATGCTGCTGTCCAAAGGATCGCTCGGATCCACCAAAGTCAAATCGCAGGTGTCCCCTGGCTGGAAAAGATGCTGAAATACCCGCTTGAAGTTCGTGCGGATCTGCACAAAAGACTCCCGAAACTTCTCGGTTGCCGTCTCATCTATTTCGGCAATCGTATCCAAAAGTGTCTGCTTGGCTTCCACCAAGTCATTGCGTTGTCCATCGATGAAGTCGTGGCGCTCCTTCATCTCATCGAATGCCTCCACCGCCATCGGATTGATCTCGCCGTACTTCTGCAAGCGCTGCCGGAGCTTTAACATTTGCGTCTCGATCTCTGCCGGGTCAACCTCTTCCCGCTTGCCCGCAAAAAGATCGGCTTCATCCAAATCGGATATGTCAACCTCAAATTCGACCTGCATCCGCTCTTTCAGGCCGTTCAGTTCGATCCGGATTTCGGTCACGCGCTCCCGGGTCGCATTTCGCTGTGCCTCTAGTTCGTCCTTTTTGCGGCGCTCCTTGCGGACATCATCCTCAAACTCCTGGATGTTCATCCGCTTGGTGGCGACGATATGCTCCAGTTTGCCGGTCTGGTCCTCTTTGCGCTTTTTTTCCTCGTAAAGCGCAATCATCTGATCGTCATTTTGCAGATTGGTCTGAACGAGTTCGTGGATATTTTTCTTCGTTTCTTCCAGATCTGCTTTGTTCATTTTATCGTTTCGGGCGAATGCTGCCAACTGCTCCGACTTCTGCACGGCTTCCCGTTCCAGCATTTCCAGATGGTTCTTGGCCTGGATGTACCGGATATTTTGCTGGTTGAAGGACTGGCTTTTTTCGCTTGCTTCCTCGGTACTGTTGTCCAGCATCCGGCGGGCTTCTTCCAGGATTCGCGAGCGCTCCACAAAAGTGGCTTGCAACTGGACGATGCGGGGACTCACTGCGGCGATTTCTCTCTCCAAGGTCTCCACCTGCACCACGATTACCTCCGAACGTTCCCCCGCTTGCGCAATGAAGTCCTTGTACTCGGTTTCCCGTGCTTGCAGGACGCTGAGATCTCGCTTCTTGGTCTGAAAAATTTGATTTTCCCGGTCGAGTTCCTTGCCGAAATTGTTTTCTTTGAGTTTCTGGTGGCGCTTTTCTTGCGCATCCCGATCCGTTTTGCGTTGATTCAGCTCCTTTTCGAGCTGCTTGATTTCTTTGCGCAGTTTTTCCAGATTTTTCGCCCGTCCCAGCCGTTTGCCCTGGAACAAGCCAATGGATCCCCCACTCAAACTGTAAGGACGCCGTTGCAGCCCCCCATTCTTGGTGAGAAACAGTGCACCAGCGGGCAACACTTCGGGGATTTCCGACTCATCGTTCACGATGTAGACCCGGTCCAGCAGGTATTCGGCCAGTTTGCGGTATTTCTCATTGACCTCCACCAACGCCAAGGCCGGTGAGGCTCCCGGATGCGCCATCCGAGGATTCGCGGAGTAGTCGGCCAGCTCTTCCAGAATGAAAAAGTTGGCCCGTCCCTTCGCCGCATCGGAAAGAAGGCGCACCGCTTGCATTGCATCCGCACGCGTCTCGACGATGTAATAGCTCAGGTAAGGGTCAAGCAGATTCTCCAAGGCTACCTTGTAGACCTCATCGGTGGCAAAAATGTCCGACAGCAAGGGGGCGTCTTTCACCCAAGAAGCCTCTTTCTTGAGGAATTTTACGCTTTCCGGAAAGCCTTCCAGATTTTCGACCAAGCTTTTGGTGAGGTTGTATTCGTTCATGCGGGCATCAAGCCCCCGGCTGGTGCGGTAGATTTGATCGCGCAATTCGTCCAGGATCCGGGTAGATTCTTCACGGGCGGCGTCGTTTGCTGTCTTCTTTTGGCGCAGTTCGGTGACCCGCTGATCCAGGCCGGCCACTTCCACTTCGAGCGTTTGCAGGGCTTGCGCAAATGAATCCAACTCGTCCTTCTTGCTCGTCCGGTCGGCTTCATTGCGCTCGATTTCCTTGCGAAACCCTTCGATCTGGATCTGTTTGATCTCTTTTTCCTTTGCCAGGCGGTTCAGATCCATTTCCAGTTCGCGGTGCTCACTGGCGTAGCCTTCGACCTGGAATTTCTGCTCTTCCTGGAGAGATTTCGCTTCCGCCAATTCGTGGCGCAGCGCTTCCAGCACCGCCCCGTGCTCGGTAAAATCTTTGCGGACCGCTTCCGCCTTGTCCCGGATCTGCCCCAATTCTTCCTGGGTGCGCTCCGCCTGTCGTTTTTCCTTTTCCAGTTGATCGCCGATGGCAAACTCCCGCTGTTGCAGGTATTTGAGGCGTTCATTTTTGATCGATTTTTCTTTCTCGATCTCCAGGATGCGCGCATTGTGGGCATTGAGGTCTTTCTGCGCGGCCGACAACTGATTTTCCTGGTCCAATTGTTCCTTGCGCAACTCCTGTACACGAGCTTCCCGCTTCGCGATACCCGACTGAAGCGCGGTCAGTCGGTCGGCAACGCCCTTTTCCTCACGCTCGATGGCCTCGTAGCGGCCCCGCAGTTCCCGAATCGTAAAGAATGCATGCTGGGAACTGAGCAACTTGTATTTGGCCTTCAGTTCAAAGTAGCGCCGGGCCTTGCGGGCCTGCGATTCCAGTGATTTCAACTGTTTTTGGATCTCAAACAGCACATCCTCCACCCGGTCCAGGTCGCTCTGAGTGGCGTTCAGCCGCCGCAGCGTCTCCCGCTTGCGGATCTTGTACTTCGAGATTCCTGCAGCTTCTTCGAAGAGGAGCCGCCGGGAATTTTCTTTGTCGTTGAGGATGTCATCCACCATCTTGAGTTCGATAATGGCGTACGAATCCGGCCCAATTCCGGTATCTAAAAACAGATTGTGGATGTCCTTGAGGCGGCAAGGGATGTCATTGATCAAATAATCACTGTCTCCATTGCGGTAAAGCTTGCGGGTGACCGCCACCGTGGTGTATTCCGTAGGCAGAATATTCTTGGTGTTTTCGAAGGTCAGCGTAACCATGGCATAGTTGCCCCGCTTCCGCTTCGAGGTGCCGTTGAAGATGACATTTTGCATCTTTTCCGAGCGCAGCTTCCGGGTCTTTTGCTCCCCCAACACCCAGCGAATGGAATCCACGATATTGGATTTTCCGCACCCATTAGGCCCGACGACCCCCGTTATCCCCTTGTCAAAGAGGAACTTGGTCTTGTCGGCAAAACTTTTGAAGCCTTGTATTTCGAGGCTGGTTAGCTGCATTGAATTCCGTATCGATCTCTAAATTAATTTCCAATTGCTCGATTTCCAATTTCCAATTGGCGCTTCGCTGAATTTCCAATTGTCTGAATTCCGATTTTCATTGGGTGCGTTCCGAACGCGCCCCAATGGAAATCGGAAATTGAGAATTGGAAATTGAAAATTCTTAGTACTTTTATATCCCTTGGACAATTACTTGTATATCATCCTGGTCGTCGTTTACGTGATTTTTTACGTACTGCGCACCATTGGAAAAAATGCGAAGGACAACCGGCCGGTAAACCGCCCGGATGCCAAACGTCCCCAAACCGCCGATCCGGCACCCAAAGCGGGCGGTCGGCGCAGTGTATTTGACATTTTGCGGGATGAGATCGAGGGGCGCCCCGAAACCCAATCAAGCCCTCCCCCACCGACCCCGCAGACGATGACCTACGATCCATTCGTGGAGCAACGTCACCCTGAATCGGACTTGGAGCACGATGCCTCGGAAGCCAATCATTTTTCCGAAGATCGACTCATCGTGGAATTTGAACAGGCCCGGGCCGAAGGCCGCTCCATCCGGCACTACACCCACGACTACTTCGATCCGAACACCGACAAACTTAAGGGGCGACGCGAAATGCGACGGGCCAAAACCCACCCCATGGCCAAGTTGATGCGCGGAAAAAAAGGCATCCGCAATGCGGTCATCCTCCGCGAAATCATCGACCGCCCCGAATATTGAGTTGATCGGCACTGGTTTGCCGAGTACCCTGACCCACCCGATCATTGCCCTGCTTTACGTTGCACCGATGCGTGACCCGGCCGGAACCATTCCGGGGAGACAGCCTCCCGTCCATCCGGAAAAATTTACCAATTGCCGACGCAGGACGGTAATTGGTCAGAAAAATTTCTAACTCGCAATTATGAAGCACCTCCAACGCTCTCTTTTTCTGCTGTTTATTTTCCTTGCCAATTTTTCATTTGCTCAACCATCCACTACTGCTGCTGAACCGGTCGGTCACCACTACTGTGCCTCAGATGCGATGCAAGAGGCCCTTTTTCAAGCTGTGCCCGAACTGCGCCGCCGCCATACCGCCTGGCTCCAGGAATCGCGGGCGGCCCGGGACGTCACCAACCCCAATAACCAACTCGCGCGTCTCCAAGCCACCGCGGTGTACCGCGTACCCCTGGTGGTCCACGTGATCCACAACGGCAATGCCGGATTGATCAGCGATGCCGATGTCCAGGCGGGAGTCGATCTCCTGAATGAATCATTCGCCAACGGGGCCAACTTCAACCCTGCCGTTGGCGTGGATGTGGGCATCGAATTTTGTCTGGCCGAGCGCGATCCCAACGGCAATCCATCTACCGGGGTGGTTCGGGTCGACGATCCCCTTTCCAGCACCTTCAACAAGGACAACGACGACCTCACCCTCAAGAATATGAGCCGCTGGGATCCGACCCGCTACGTCAATATTTACACCGTTGCCAATATCCAGGGGGGAGTTGCCGGCTACGCCTATTTCCCCAGCTCCCACGGCAGCAACGTCGACGGCATCGTGGTTGAATCCAGCTACATGATCGGCAACGTGGACGGCATCAAAGTGACCACCCACGAGATGGGCCACTATCTGGGCTTGCCCCACACCTGGTCCGGCGGTTGCCCCAACAATGACTGCCTCACCCAAGGCGACGGCATCTGCGATACCCCTCCGGACGACGAGCAGTTCGGCGCATGTACCGGGGCCAATACCTGCACCACCGACGAAGACGACACCTCGCCGAACAATCCCTTCCGCCCGGTTGCGCTGGGCGGCTTGGGCGATCAGGATGACCTCACCTCCGCTTACATGGACTATACGCCCCAAAGCTGCATGGAAGCATTCACCGAGGGCCAAAAAGTCGTCATGGTAAACGCCCTCACTGGTATCCGGGCCAGCCTCATCACCCCGCAGAACCTCGCCGAAACCGGGTGCCAGTGTGAGTTGGCGCTTCCTTGTACCCCAGTCGCGCGTTTCCAGGCGGACAACGTATTCATCTGCCCCGGGCAAACGGTAAATTTCAGTGACCTTTCGGTCGGACCGGCGGCGAGCTGGACCTGGGTGTTCCAGGGGGGATCGCCTTCTACCGCTACGGTACAAAATCCCGCCGTCACCTACGCCAATCCCGGCGCGTACGAAGTCTCGCTGACCATTTTCAATGGCGCGGGCAATGATTCGCGGACAGAAATCGCTTACATTACCGTCGTAGACGCCTTGCCGCCCCCAGTTGCCGAAGGCTTCGAAACCGTACTGCCCTCCGACTGGGCCATCGCCAATGCCGACGGCGGCGGCACCTGGACGATTACCGATACTACCGCCCATACCGGCACCCAGTGCATCACCATGGACAACTGGAGCTTCCCGGCGGGCGGCACCACCGATGAGTTGAGCACCCGCATCATCGACCTGAGTACCTTTTCGGCGGCGGATTTCACCTTTGACTACTCCTACCAGCGCGGCTCTTTCAAGCTCGACACCCTCAATGTCTACATTTCGCCCGACTGCGGGGCAACCTGGAACCTGGAATGGACCAAAGGTGGGGCGGATCTCAGCACCGTCGTGGGCACCAATTTCTTCAGCCGTTTTGTGCCGACGGATACCTCCGAATGGGACAATGTCGCACTCGATCTGACCAGCTATCTCGGTTCCGATGGCGTCAAGGTGCGCTTCGAAAACCGCGGCTACAACGGGCAGTCGCTCTACATTGACAACATCAATCTGAGCGGAATCGTGAGCACTACGGACCCCTCGGCGGGCTTGAACTGGTCCATGGATGCCCTGCCCAATCCTTTCCGTGACCAGCTTGAGGTCAATTACACGCTGCAAGAAAAGACAGCGATGACCTTTTCGCTCTACGACATCGCCGGACGAGAACTGTTGCGGGAAAATACCCAACGCCTCGCACCCGGTAACCATGCGTTTGCGGTTCCGGAATCCTTGGTGGCCACCCTGCCCAACGGCATTTATCTCCTCCGGGGCCAGAGCGAACAGAGCGCCATCACCCTCAAGGTAGTGAAGGCCGGCGGCAATTGATCGCCGAAGCAAGGCATGGTCCATTCCCCATTAAAATCGCAGCGGGCACCAGATGATTGGCCCGCTGCGATTTTTGTATCCCCCGATCCGCCCGGTTGTCCCGGCTTTTTCGCTCAAAACTCCCCAAAATGTTCTAAATTCAGACCATGAAGGAGTCCACTGATCCCAATGTCCTGTTGCAAGTCCGCAATCTCGTTACGACTTTCAAAACGGAAAACCGCACCGTCACCGCGGTCAAAGGATCGACATTTGACCTGGCGCGGGGTGAGACCCTGGGCATCGTTGGAGAATCGGGCAGTGGCAAATCGGTCAGTGCACTGTCGATCATGAACCTTATTCCTTCACCTCCGGGCCGGATCAGCGCCGGCGAAATTCGCTTTAACTCCCCCACCAAGGGCTGGACCGATCTTACTCAGCTCACCAATCAGGAACTGCGCGCCATTCGCGGAAACGAAATTTCGATGATTTTTCAGGAGCCCATGACCTCGCTCAACCCAGTTTTTACCTGTGGTTCCCAGGTCATGGAAGCGCTGCAATTGCACGAAAAGCTCGACAAGGAAGCCGCCAAAGCGCGCACCATCGAATTGTTCCGGCAGGTCGATCTGCCCCGTCCCGAGTCGATCTTTAACGCCTACCCCCACCAGATCTCGGGGGGCCAAAAGCAGCGGGTCATGATCGCCATGGCGATGTCTTGCAATCCTTCGATTTTGATCGCAGACGAGCCCACCACTGCGCTCGACGTCACTGTGCAAAAAACCATTCTGCAACTGATGCAAGGCCTCCAGGAAAAGTTTGGGATGGCGATCATATTCATCACCCATGACCTGGGCGTAGTGGCTGAAATTGCGGATCGGGTTTTGGTCATGTACCAGGGCGAAATCGTGGAACAGGGACCGGTGATGGACATCTTTCGGGCACCCCAACATCCTTATACCAAAGGGCTCTTGGCCTGTCGACCGCGCATGGACGTGCGGCTGCAAACCCTGCCCACGATTGCTGACTTTATGCAAAGCGATGCCCCCAAGGCGGATCTCGACGAAACCACTTCCGTAGAAGACATGGTCAAATCGCGGGTGATCACCACGGAGGATTACCGCGCCCGCCTGGAAAAATTACAGGCCCAGGAACCCATCTTAACGGTAAAGAACTTGCGGACCTGGTTTCCCCTAAACAAAACCTTCTTTGGCAAAGTCAAAGACCACGTCAAGGCGGTCGATGACGTGAGTTTCTCCGTCTACCCCGGCGAGACCCTGGGACTGGTGGGAGAATCCGGGTGCGGCAAAACCACCTTGGGCCGCAGCATCTTGCGCCTACAGGAACCGACGGGGGGCAAGGTCGGATTCGAAGGCAAGGACATCACCGCGATGAACGAAAAGCAACTTAGGGAGATGCGCAAGGACATCCAAATCATCTTCCAAGACCCCTATTCTTCCCTGAATCCGCGAATCACCGTCGGCAATGCCATCCTGGAGCCCATGAAGGTCCACAAACTCTACGGCTCGGACAAAGAGCGCAATGCCCGGGTCCACGAACTGCTTCACCGCGTGAATCTGAAGCCAGAGCACTTCCACCGCTATCCCCACGAATTTTCCGGGGGGCAGCGGCAACGGATCTGCATCGCGCGGGCCCTTGCGGTGAATCCCCGCTTCATCATCTGTGACGAATCCGTCTCAGCGCTGGACGTTTCGGTGCAGGCCCAGGTGCTGAATCTACTCCTGGAACTGCGGGAAGAATACGGGCTGACCTACATTTTCATCTCGCACGACCTCTCGGTGGTAAAGTTTATGAGTGACCGCATGATCGTCATGAACAAAGGTAAAATCGAGGAAATAGGACCGGCCGAGGACATTTACGCCCAACCGGCCAATACCTACACCCAGACCTTGATCAACTCGATTCCGCGGGGAGATCTGGCCGCCATTGAAGCGGCCGTGAAGGCCCGGGCAGAAAAGCGTGATCTCCACTTGTCCTGATTGGGCATTGACCTTTTATCCTGCGATTTTGCGAAGCCGATTCCACCAAATCATTTTAATCCTCTTCTGAAATGCCGCGGGCTGGATTGCTAATTTTCCTGTTTTTGAGTCTCCTGCTGATGCGGCCTCTGATTGCCGTGCTGTACGGATTGGCGCAAGTGGGGCTGGCGCGGTTATTGGCGCCCCAAAATCTCGTTCGGGCATTTGGGGGCAATTACGGACGCACTCAACCGCATTTTTTCTGGTCCGCGCGGCGTTTGCAGGTCTACTTTCACGCCCGCATTTTGTTGCTGCCGATCTCCTCAGTTGATTTTCAGACGGGACCACTGGTCCCGTTTGGTCGGCAGATGCTGATTCTGCTGGCGGGCCCAATGCTGCTGCTGGCGCTGATCGGTGGGGCGGTGGCGCTGCTGCTTACCCAGGGGGATTGGGGCATCATGCGCTTCATCGCGGCGATTTTTATTGCTTTGAGTGTGCTGCACCTGATCCGGGCCTTGGTGACGACGATGGATCCGCAGACCTGGGCGGGCTACGGCCTAGTCATGGGGGATGGCGAACGGCTGCGGTTGCTGTTGCGGCACCGGGGGCAGGCCCCTCAGGTTCAGCGCGTGCTCTGGCATTGGGTGAAGGATGACTACCGCAAGGTCCTGGCGGAATTGCGGCCGCTGCTGCAAACCGGAGAGCACCACCCGGAGCTGTTCGAATATGCCATCTACGCACTCCTCTCCCAGCAGGATTTTGTCCGCGCCATCGCGGTGCACCAAGATTTTGCGGACCGCGGCCCGGTTCAGCCCACTGACTTGGTCATCCTGAGCTACCTGCAAGCACTGGCCGGGGATGCCGATGCAGCGCTGGCTACGGTGGATGCGGTTCTGCGGCGGGCCCCTGGTTTCCATTTGGCGCTCAACCAGCGGGCCTGGCTGCGGTTAAAGCGGGGCAATGCCGCCGCCGCACTTCGGGATTTGGACCGGGCCATCCGCTCAGATCCGGAATTTTCCGCTGCTTACTCAAATCGGGCCTGGGCGCATTTTCTCACTGACCAGGCCGGTCCGGCCGGCGAAGACCTCAAAAAAGCGCTCGAACTGGATCCGCTGAATCCGCTGCCCCACCAACTCGCCGCCCAGCTCTACGCCCAAGCGGGAGATTGGGCCGCCGCCGAACATTTTTCCGCCAACGCCCAATTGCTGGGCGCACCGGCTTCCTTTTCCCCCACTGCTTCTCCCCCATGAGTTCCCCCCAATCCATCGCGTTGCCGAGCGACTATTCTTTCCGTGAGTCGCTGATCTTCCTTAACCGCAGTGACCGCGAGGTGCTGCACGCGGTCGTGGACGATGTGCTCCTGCTCCCCTACGCGGAGGCGGACCGGCACTACCTGCTTGCAGTGCGGGCGACAGACGCCACGCAACTTGTGGTCCGGGATCTTCTCTCCGGTGCACTCCTTCCGGCCGGTGCCCGGGCCTTTATCCGGGAAACCCTCGATCTGGACCGAGATTTGCGACCGTTGGGGGCGCTTTTGGCGAGGGATCCGCTCTTGTCGCCGCTCTACACCGCATACCGGGGGCTGCGGCTGGTGCGGATTCCGGACTTGTTCCAGGCACTGGCCTGGACCATCATCGGGCAGCAGATAAATCTGGCATTTGCCTACACGCTCAAAGCGCGGCTTGTGGAGGCGGTGGGGACGCCGATCCGGGCAGAGGGCCACTCCCTCTACCTTTTTCCCAGTCCGGAGGCCACCCTTCGCCTCCGCCCCGAAGAGCTGCGCGCCTTCCAATTTTCCCGGCAAAAAATCGATTATCTGCTGCGCCTGGCCGAAACGATGGCCCTGGGTAAACTCAGCCGCCCTCAGCTTGAAGCCTTGCCCGAACGGACCTTGCGCAAGGAAAAACTGCTTTCACTGCGCGGAATCGGCGATTGGAGCGCTGAGTACGTCCTGCTCAAGTGCCTCGGCGACCCCTCTGGATTTCCCATCACTGACGTGGGATTGCACAACGCGCTGCGCCACCTCCTCGTAAGCAAAGAGAAACCAAGGGTAGATGCAATTCGGAATCTCGCACAGGGTTGGAAAGGCTGGGAAGGCTACGTCACCTTTTTTCTGTGGCGGAGCCTTATGGATGCTTGAACTGCGACCGAGTGGGTCGATTTCATTGTTGCGCACGAATGTGTACCTTGAGGCATCGATGTGCCGGGCACACAAACGAACGATCACCATTTTTTGCCCGGGTTGAGCGTATACGGGAACTGAAAATTATCTGTGAACCCACAGGGACGCGAACAAATTCTGCACTGTACTCTCCCGCAGGAATGGAAAAATCATGCGGTCGGAGAAGCCGTGTGCAAATTTGATTTGGAACAAAATCAGCGTAAATTGCCTCACAAACGGTTTATATCCACCATGCCAACCTTGCGCGCCACGATATTTTTCATTTTGGCAATGTTCCTTATGCAGGCTACATACGCGCAACCCGGCAATCCCAAAACCAAAACGTTTTCCGTTTTCGAAAAGCTCGATTATCCGCTTTACGGTGTAAACGATTCATTGACCATTGTCCCAAATCCGAATGTCAGTGAAGAGGAAAATTATGGTTATCCACCGGGAAAATACCCCATTCTTGCGGACTGCAAGGTCAACCGCAAAGTGTCCATGCAGCTTTGCCGGGCGCAGATCGTCGGTGACACCTTATTCATCCGCATTGCAGACAAGGCTCCCTCCTCCTTTTACGAATTGAAGTTGATGGTCACCGACCAAAGCTTCAATACCGTCTACTCGTTTGCCTATCCCGAATCTGATGAGGCCTATCTGGTCTACCCCACCGATCAATTGCTGGTGCTCAACCGCCGTAAATTTGCCATTGGGGAGGAAATCCGGGGATTCATCAATTTTCGGGGAACCGGTCTGCTCGAACCCAATGCTTTTGGTGAATGGGACAGCAAAGAAGATTACGTTCCCAGTGATTACGTGATTCGGGGACCGTTTCGGGCGGTCATCCAGTAAGCACTTTCGCCACCAATTGTTCCTTTTTCCTCGCCTCACTCTGCGTTTCAGCAGTGCGTGTTCTCCGATCATTTGCCCGCTATTTTGCGTGTTTCCGGCGCGGGAAATGAATATCTTCACCGCATGGACTGGACTCCTTTGCTGTTGACCCTCAAATTGGCCGTCGTGACAACGCTGATCCTGTTTGTGATCGGTCTGCCGCTGGCCTGGTGGCTGTCCCGTACCCGTTTTCCCGGCAAGCCGGTCATCGAAGCCGTGGTCAGTTTGCCCCTGGTCCTGCCGCCTTCGGTGCTCGGCTTCTATCTCTTGGTGGCCTTCAGCCCCGAAAACAGCTTCGGTGCGTTTCTGCGGGACACTTTCGGCTTGCGCTTGGTCTTTTCCTTTGCGGGCCTGGTGGTCGCCTCGGTCATCTACAGCTTTCCTTTTATGGTTCAACCCCTGCAAGCGGGCTTTCAATCGGTTCCGCGCAATCTGCGGGAGGCGGCGGAAACGCTGGGCAAAAGCCGCTTCGAAATCCTGCGGCATGTCCTTCTGCCCAATATGAAAAGCAGTGTGTTGACCGCTTTGGTGCTGAGTTTCGCCCATACCATTGGGGAATTTGGGGTGGTGCTCATGATCGGGGGCAGTCTGCCCGGACGGACCCGGGTGGCCTCCATCGCGGTATACGACGAGGTAGAGTCGCTCAACTACGCGGCGGCCAACCGTTACGCCCTCGTACTCCTGCTATTTTCCTTTGTGATCCTGGTCGCAGTGTATACCCTCAACCGCCACCGCGCCCAAACCCTCTTCTGAATGCAGTTGCAACTCGACATCGTACACCGCTTTCGGTCCCGGAGCCCCGCCTTTCAATTGCGGGTGCAAGCCCGCCTCATGGCAGGTACTTTCACCGCACTTTACGGTCCCTCGGGTTCGGGAAAATCAACCCTGCTGCGCCTGCTGGCCGGGCTTGATCGGCCCAGTGAAGGGACGATTGCCTTAGGTGACACCCGGTGGAACGATGCCGCAAAGCACCAACATTTACCCCCGGGAAAACGCTCAGTGGGGCTTGTATTCCAAGATTATGCCCTCTTCCCGAATATGAGCGTGCGGCAAAACCTGGAATTCGCCCAGCCCAAATCCCTGCGCGATCCCGCCGCGATCAGTCGGCTGCTGGAGATGGCCGGCTTGGAGGACCTTGCTTCCCGGCGACCGCCTGAACTGTCCGGGGGGCAAGCCCAGCGGGTCGCCCTGATGCGGGCCCTGGCCCGCCAGCCCCAATTGCTGTTGCTGGATGAGGCATTTGCCGCCCTGGACGATGCTACACGGGAGCGGATGTACCGGGTCGTCGCCGATTTTCACGCCGAATACACTCCCATCACGATTATGGTTAGCCACCGCAAGGACGAGGTCCGACGGTTGGCCGAGCGGGTTTTGGTCTTGCAGGATGGGCAACTCGTGGAGGATGCACGGGTCGCGGACGGATGGGCAAGCGGCTAAACGCAAGCGGGGCAACGTGCTGTACACGTTGCCCCGCAATTCCATTCCTACTCTGTGGGATTTAAGCGATGACCGAGGTCTCGTCGCTCGATTCATCGGAGGGTTTCTTGTCTAAGTCGACCTTGGCTTCGGTTTCAGACTCAGTTGCTTCTTCGTCTTTTGCCGGCGCACTCCCACTCAGGGTCGCACTGCCGCCATCACCGAAGGGCCGTGGCCCGATGAGGCGCTTCAAATCGTCCATGAAAAGCACTTCCTTGGAAAGCAACTCTTGCGCAACCTTCTCCAGGGCGTCACGGTGATCGACCAACAACTGCCGGGTGCGATCATACGATTCATCAATGATGTTGCGGACTTCCATGTCGATTTCGTGGGCGGTCTTTTCCGAATACGGCTTGCTGAAGCTGAATTCGCCGTCGCGGTCCACGAAAGACACGTTGCCGATCTTATCGTTCATGCCGTAGACGGTGATCATTTCGTAAGCCGATTTGGTAACTCGCTCCAAGTCATTCTGCGCACCGGTCGTGATCCGACCGAAAACCAAGTCTTCGGCAACCCGTCCACCGAGGGAAACGCACATCTGGTCGAGCATCTGCTCGGTAGAGTACAGGTATTGCTCTTTGGGCAAATACTGGGCGTAGCCGAGCGCGGCCAAACCGCGCGGCACAATGGTTACCTTGACGAGCGGATAAGCGTGCTCCAGGAACCAGCCGGCCACGGCGTGGCCCGCTTCGTGGTAGGCGATGACCCGCTTTTCTTCCGGAGAAATGATCTTGTTTTTTTTCTCCAATCCACCGATCACCCGGTCGACCGCGTCTTGGAAATCGTCCATGGTGACGAAGTCTTTGTTTTTCCGGGCGGCGATGAGGGCCGCCTCGTTGCAAACATTCATGATGTCGGCTCCGACAAATCCCGGAGTTTGCGCGGCGAGTTTTGCTGCTTCGACATCATTGCCGAGCTTGATCTTTTTCAAGTGTACTTTGAAGATCGCTTCGCGCCCCTTGAGATCCGGTCGGTCAATGCCGATTTGCCGGTCAAAACGTCCTGGACGTAGCAAAGCGGAGTCGAGCACATCGGGGCGGTTGGTGGCCGCCATCAAAATGACCCCCGTATCCGAGTTGAAGCCGTCCATTTCCACGAGCAATTGATTCAGGGTGTTTTCCCGTTCGTCATTGCCGCCGGTGATGTTGTTGCGGCCCCGGGCGCGCCCAATCGCATCGATCTCATCGATGAATACGATACAGGGTGCCTTGTCTTTGGCTTGCTTAAAGAGGTCCCGAACCCGGGCTGCACCTACCCCCACAAACATTTCCACAAAGTCGGAGCCACTCAGGGAGAAGAATGGCACTTTGGCCTCGCCGGCGACCGCTTTGGCCAGCAGCGTTTTACCGGTTCCGGGAGGGCCGACCAGCAGCACCCCTTTGGGGATGTGGCCTCCGAGCCGCGTGAATCGGCTGGGATCTTTCAGGAAGTCGACCACTTCGACCACCTCTTCTTTGGCCTCTTCCAGGCCCGCCACATCGTCAAAAGTGACTTCGACTTTGTTTTCCTTATCGTAGAGGGAGGCTTTGCTTTTTCCGATGTTGAAGATTTGGCCACCGGGACCCGCGCCACCGATGCGGCGCATAAAAAAGACCCACAAAGCAATCAGGATTGCGATCGGCAATAAGAATTGCAGGATGGTGCCAAAGTAATCTGGCTTTTCCAGGTTGCGCAGCGGGATTTTATTTTCTTCCACAAATTCCTGGATGGTTTCGGTACCTCTTCCGCCATCGAAAGCGAAGTGAGGACCGCGGGCGGCGGGGGTATTTGCAGGAAATAGCTCGGCGTATTCGGGACGGTTGAGGGCTTCATCGGTCAACCAGATCTCAAAGTCCTTCTGGTTGATGATGACCACACTGTCCACGTATCCTTTCGGAACAAGCTCCGACTTGAACTTGGTAGACGTAATCTCCTTTTTATTGCTTCCGGAGGGGAAGAAATAGGTCGCGAAGATGATAAAGAGCAGAATCAGAGCATATATCCAATAGATATTGCCCGATCCTCTCGGGAACCCGGGCCCTTTTGAGCCTTGGGAGTTGTTCTGATTATCTGGTTTTCCAGCCATTCAAAAAGTTATCCTTATTGTTACAGCTTATTTTTCGTAAGAAAATAAGGTTAAAGTTAATGTAAAACGTTGTTATAACGAAAAGCCAGACCCTAAGGTTTAGGCGAAGTAAGCGTGCATCCGGTTTTGCACACTCCGTGGTCAGGATATGCCGCCAATTTTTTCGCCCTGGCGCATTTTCCCAATCACCAACTTCCGGCAACCTGCACCATTAGTGGACAGTCATATTTCGGATAATTAACTGTTTTCCAGCGCCTTGCGAACTCCGAGCAGCTTTTGACGAAACTCATCGGTGGGTTGTGGATAATGCATCTCGAATCCACGGAGATGATGCAGCACAATTTGAGAAATAATCAGACGAGCATTCTTTTTGTCGTTTCCCGGAATGACGTACCACGGCGCTTGGGGACGACTGGTGGCCGCCAACAAGTCCTGATATGCCTGCATGTAGGCATCCCAGTGGCCGCGCTCTTTTACATCGCTCAGGCTCATCTTCCAGTTTTTCTCTGGTCGGTCGATCCGGTCCAGCAAGCGCTTTTTCTGTTCGTCCTTGGAAATATTGATAAAAAATTTCACCACCTGGGTACCGTTGCGGTGAAGGAAATCTTCAAAGTTGCGGATATCCCCGTAACGGCTTTCCCATACGCTCGCCTCTGTGCGGGTGTGCTCCTGGGGGATGCGCTGCACGTCGTGCAAGATGCTGGGATGAACCTTGACCACCAAAACTTCTTCGTAGTACGAACGGTCGAAAATCCCGATGCGGCCCCGTTCGGGCAAGCGGGTGGTGGAGCGCCACATCCAGTCGTGGTCCAATTCCAGGCTGGAAGGACGTTTAAAGGCACTGACCTGGACCCCGGCGGCGCTGATTCCACTCATGACGTGGCGGATGGCGCCCCCCTTACCGGCAGTATCCATGCCCTGAAATATGAGCAACATACTGTATCGATCATGGGCAAACATCATGTTTTGCAAGTCCTTGATTTCATCCTTGTACTCGGCAAGCAATTTGCGGTAGGCTTTTTTGCCGTCGTAAAGAGGATCCACGGCATTGGGAAGCTCGGTAACGGTCCCGGGTTGCTCGGGATTAAAGTAGAAATCCTGCAGATCGATTTTAAGATTCATGCTGCGTTGCGTAATTTGATCTTGGTTTGAAAAAGGAAGCACAAGTTAGAAAAAAGATTGGCGAAAGGCAGCCAGGATCCTACGCCTGCCCGGCACGAGGCGCAAAATGGTGGCGAATACTGCTGTTCATGACTGCTCTGGGAATGCTCAGTGGCCCATTTGCCTGGACCCAGGGCAAGGTGCGCTTTCCGGAAAAGTCCAAGTACCTCGGCGATATCAACGAAGCCGACGGCAAAGTGGAGGCCATTTTTCCATTTGAAAACATCGGGCGCGGACCGGTTGTACTTGAACAAGTAAAAGCTTCCTGCGGCTGTACTTCTCCGATTTACACCCGCGATACCGTCGCAGCCGGCTCCCAAGGCTTCGTCAAGGTCGTTTTCAATCCTCTCGGGCGACCGGGCGCCTTCAAGAAGCAGATCGTCGTGACCACCAACGGTACGACCAAGTACCATTCCCTTACCATCTCAGGCAAGGTCATCCCCCGCCCCAAGGGCCCGCAAGATTTTTACCCCTTTGCCGAAGGCAATCTGCGCTTCAAAACGAACCACTTTACCTACGGCCGGCTCTACAAAGACCAATCGGCAACCCTGAGCACCGTGATGTACAACGATGGGGATCGCCCCATTCGCTTCAATCGGGGGAAATCGGTAATCCCGCGCCACTTGAAACCGGAGATTACCACGGGAAAAATCGCCCCCGGGGATACGGTCCATCTGCGGCTGACCTACGATGCGGCGAAAAAGGACGATTGGGGCTTCTGTTTTGAAAATATTTTCCTCGCCACCGATGACCGCGACCGGCCCATGAAGCGGCTCAATGTCAGCGTGGACCTCCGGGAACGCTTCCCTAAGAATAGTGGGGAGCGGGCACAGATGGGCCACCTCTTGCTCGACCGGGCAACCCACGATTTTGGTAGGTTGGCGGAAGGGGAACCCGCAATCACCACCTTTCGGCTCACCAACAACGGCAAGGGGGATCTGCACCTGCGGAAAGCAAGTTCTGGGTGTACCTGCATCGAAATTGAGCCCCTGGCCGAAGTGGTCTCGCCCGGGGAATCCACAGAAATGCGGGTCATTTTCGCAACCCAAGGTCGGGTAGGACGGGAAGAAAAAGAAGTGGTCCTGATCAGTTCGGACCCCAATCATCCGATTCGCATTTTGAAAATCGGAGCGACGATTGTCCGGGCGAAATAATTTTTTTCATTTTTTTTGAAAAATATCGCGATCAGGCTCTGGCGATTAACACTTATCGGCCAAAACGATTTAGGGGGCTTCTAAATCGAGTTACGGGCTGAAGAGATTCTTCGGAAATCCCTTCTGAGCGCGAAACAATTGCAATGCATGCACCTCAATGAGACGCCTTCGACGGAATTATATTAGGATTTCTCCGATTCCATTGCTATTATTGTGGCGTGTCAAGAACATTCTTGGCACTTACAGAGCAAGGGGTAGGGTGACTCGCACTATGTGCTTGAGTCCCCTATTTTTTATTGCACTTGATCTTTTCCCAACAAGTGGTACCGACTTCGCAACTGAATTGCCATTTGGACCACGCCCTCATCCACACAGTCCAGCATTCTCCCCGTTAAACCGGTAGAATAACATTTTCCGCAATTATTTCGTATATTTATGCAACAGGATGCAAAATGTGCCTATTTTTAATTCCTGGTTACTTTCATTTAGCAGGCTAGTAACGAAATTTCACCACGTTTCACTTGAAACGTGGTGATCTCTTTTTTGGCGGAACTTTCCTAGTTTTGCGCCAATGCATACAATAATCCTGGGCCATGGCGCAACTGAGTGAGATCACCGCAACTTTCCAGTCTTTGCAAGACGAGATTTGCCGGGGGCTTGAAGTCCTGGATGGCAGCGGTCGCGTATTCCAGGAAGACACCTGGAAACGTCCATCCGGTGGTGGAGGGCGTACGCGCGTATTTACCGGCGGTAAACTGATCGAAAAAGGCGGGGTTAACTTTTCCCACGTGCACGGGCCCATGCCGGCCAAAATCAGCCAACGCTTGTCCCTGCCCGAAGGAACTCAGTTTCACGCGACTGGTGTGTCCATTGTGCTTCACTCGTCCCACCCATTTGTGCCCACGATTCACCTGAACATCCGCTACTTTGAAACCTACCGGGGGCACCACTGGTTCGGGGGGGGGATTGATGTGACCCCCGCCTACATCATTCCCGAACAAGCCCGCCAGTTTCACGGCGACCTTAAAGTCATCTGCGACGGGTACCGCACCGGTAGCTACCTGGAATTTAAACAGTGGTGCGACCGCTACTTTTTCTTGCCGCACCGCGATGAGACCCGGGGCATCGGGGGAATCTTTTTTGATCACCTTGCGGCAAAGTCCTCGGAAGAAAAGGTCCAGAACTGGGCATTTGTGCAAGCAGTGGGAAAGTTTTTTGTCCCGGCCTACACGCAGCTTGCCGAGCCAAACCGCCAGCGGGAATTTTCCGAGTCCCACCGGCAGTGGCAATTCTACCGGCGCGGACGCTACGTGGAGTTCAATCTGCTCTGGGACAAGGGCACTAAGTTTGGGGTGGACACGGGCGGACGCACCGAATCCATTCTCATGTCCCTTCCCCCGACCGCCAACTGGATTTACGCCCACCAACCAGAACCGGGCAGCGCAGAGGCGCAAACCATGGGCTGGCTCAAGCCGATCAACTGGTTGGATCTGGAAAAAGACCCCGCTCCTACCCTGACCGACGCCAGCAAATCGCAGATTTAGGGTTTAAAGTTGGGGCTTCTTGTGACCGTAGCATTGGTCCATGGACTACCGCTACAATCACAAGTAGTTGATTGTAAATCTTTATTTTCAATGATTCAATCAATTGCTTTTCTGAGCGAATCGATGTGGAAAGCCCGCAATGGACGGCCAGATCAGGCCCATCCCCAATGAATTTTGTTCCTGAACCGGTAGAACCAGCTCCCGGCATTTTACCGAACGGCAAGACTTTTTTATTTTTGCAAAAATTACGCTTATGCCCCATTACTTTCGCCTCGGTCAGATTCCACCCAAGCGACACACGCAGTTCCGCAAACCGGACGGGACGCTGTACCGCGAAGAACTCGTGAGCACCGAAGGATTTTCGAATGTCTACTCCAATGTCTACCACGTCCACGCTCCGACGATGGTGACGTCAATCGGTGAGGCCACCGACCTTTCTCCGGCGGTTGCCCAAATCCACAACTTGCAGCACCGTTCCTTCCTGGGGTTCCGCGCCGAACCAGTGGATGACTTTCTTGAAAGCCGCCAGATCCTCTTCACGAATTCGGATTGCCACGTGGGCGTGGCGGCTCCCCGCCAGTCGATGCGGGACTACTTTTACAAAAATGCTTCCGCCGACGAAGTGATCTTTATCCACGAAGGCAAGGGGCGACTCAAGACGGCATTTGGGCAGATTCCGTTTGGGTACGGCGACTACCTCGTGATTCCACGCGGCGTCATTTACCAGATCGAGTTTGAAAGCGAGGAAAATCGCATCTTTTTTGTGGAGTCGTTTTCTCCAATTGTGACGCCCAAGCGCTACCGCAATGGATTCGGCCAAATGGCCGAGCATGCACCGTTTTGTGAGCGAGATTTCCGCAAGCCAAGTAACCTGATTACCCACGATGAGCGGGGCGAATTTGAGGTCCGCATCAAAAAGCAAGACCGGCTGTACCCCTTTTTGTACGGCAGCCATCCATTTGATTACATTGGCTGGGATGGGTTTTATTTTCCCTACGCATTTTCGATTCACGACTTCGAACCGATCACCGGTCGGGTGCACCAGCCGCCTCCCGTCCACCAGACATTTGCCGCTGCGGGCTTCGTGATTTGCAGCTTCGTGCCCCGGTTATTTGATTACCATCCCCAAGCCATTCCCGCCCCGTACGCCCACAGCAACCTAGATTCCGATGAAATTCTGTATTATGTGGATGGCGAGTTCATGAGCCGCAAGCACGTCGAGCGCGGGATGATGTCGCTCCACCCCATGGGCATTCCGCACGGCCCGCATCCGGGAACCGCGGAAAAATCCATTGGAGCCAAGGCAACCCATGAACTGGCGGTCATGGTCGATACTTTTAAACCGCTCAAGCTCACCCAGGCCGCACTCGCGATGGAAGATCCGAATTACTGGAAATCCTGGCTGTAATTTCTCGATGAAACACAAAATTCAATACTATCCCTCCTTGACTTCCGGCCCGGTTTGCTGGCTGTGGGTGTTTGGAAAAGGTGCGCCGTAACGCCCGTCCGCTAGTTGACTGCGCACCGCCTCGCTTGCCTTTTTCCATTCCACCACTCAACCACACAATACCATGTCTACTGGAACCAATACCTACGACCGCCCCCAGGAAACCAAGGATTTCTTGCCGCTGTACGGCACCGATTACATTGAATTCTGGGTGGGCAATGCCAAACAAGCCGCTCACTTTTACCGCACCGCCTTTGGATTTCAAACTCTGGCGTACGCGGGCCCCGAAACCGGCGTCCGCGACCGCGCTTCCTATGCACTCGTTCAGGACCGGGTCCGCATCGTGCTCACCACCCCGCTTTACCCCGATCACGAGATCAACGACCACCTGCGACAGCACGGCGACGGAATAAAAGTGCTCGCTCTGATGGTCGAAGATGCGGAATCGGCCTTTCAAGAAACCACCCAGCGCGGCGCAAAGCCTTATCTGGAACCCAAGACCATCACCGACGAACACGGCAGCGTCACCCTATCGGGAATCCACACCTACGGCGATACGGTACACCTATTTGTTGATCGCAGCAATTACCACGGCCCATTCATGCCCGGCTTCAAAAAATGGGAGAGCAATTATAACCCAACCCAAGTCGGCCTGAAATACGTCGATCACTGCGTGGGCAATGTCGGCTGGGGCGAAATGGACGAGTGGTGCAACTTCTACAAAAATGTCATGGGCTTCGAGCAGTTGATCTCCTTCGACGACCAGGATATCAGCACCGAGTACACTGCCCTGATGAGCAAGGTCATGAGCAACGGCAACATGCGGGTCAAGTTCCCGATCAATGAGCCGGCAGAGGGGCGCAAGCAAAGCCAGATCGAAGAATATCTCAAGTTTTACCAGGGTGCCGGAGTGCAGCACGTGGCCATTGCGACCGACGATATTATATTTACGGTGAGCGAGTTGCGCCGCCGGGGCATAGAATTTCTTGAAGTCCCGGACAGCTATTACGGAGACTCACTTTTGGAGCGCGTCGGGGACATCGAAGAGCGCATGGAAGACCTGCGCAACCTCCGAATCTTGGTCGACCGGGACGAGGACGGCTACCTGTTGCAGTTGTTCACCAAGCCGGTGGAGGACCGCCCCACCCTGTTCTTCGAAATCATTCAGCGCAAAGGCGCTCAGTCTTTCGGCAAGGGCAATTTCAAGGCATTGTTCGAAGCGATTGAACGGGAGCAAGAACTGCGGGGCAACCTCTGATTGCCACTCTCGATCATAAAAAAATCCACGGGGCTCCCCCGTGGATTTTTTTTGTAGACGCCAGCCAGATCACATCCGGACCAGCTTGACTTGCTGCATCGCCCCCCCACCTTGAATCTGCAGGAAGTAGATGCCAGCGACAATGTCCCCGGCCGAAAGGTCCATTTCGACTTTCCGCACGGTGGATGCCAGATCCACCGTGCGCAGGATCCGTCCCTGTAGGTCCACCAGGCGGATCAATTCCCAATCTCCCTCGGCCGGCAATTCAATGAACAAACGGTCGCGCACCGGATTGGGATAGACGCGGATGCCCGGCTCCGTGAGGTCCGTTTGAACACCCGCTGCCGCCTTGGCTATTCCCATGACGCCCATACAGGTGCAATTTGAGCGCCAGGTGTCGTTGCTCGTGAAGGCATTGCCATCATTGCACGCGGTGCCGATCAGGTGATCGTCCAGCGCAGGACAGATATCGGTAAAGTCGCAGACCCCATCCCCGTCCGCATCCGCCGCCTGGCAATCGGCGCGGATCCAGTCCACGTCAAAGTTGATGCTCAATCCGGATACCGGGTCCAGGCGCAGGTCGGTGACCGTATCATTCCAGTCCGCATGGGCATCCATGTTGAAGGTCAAGGTCTGCCAGTTTCCCCCGCCGGTGTAGCTCGCGGAAACCCGGCGCGATCCCGAATAGCCCGGCTGGGTCGCCGTGGCAAAGAAAAACTCAACCGTCGTGTTGCGGGAGGCCCGCATCCGCACAAACAGGTGCGGGACCTCATCCGAATTGAAGTTGAAGGCGCTGTTCGTGACAATGGCATCACCGTTGTTGATCGCCGTGCCCGAAAACGAACCCCCGCTTACACTGGCGCCCGAAATATTGGAAATGCCCGTCCAGCTTTCAAAATCACCATTTGTGCTAAACTCCGCCGCCAGATCGCTGGCTTCAAAGGGATTGCGTGCAGCCAGCATTTCGTCGCCGTCGGGCATTTCATCGCCGTCCGAGTCAATCGCGGCCACGCTGAAATTGCTTGACCACTGGATGTAAAATGCCTGGTCACGCTGGTTGGCCACTGCCTTGATGTAAAGATCGCCGTTCGGTTGCCGGTAGTAGCCGCGGGCGCTGCCCGACTCCAAGGCCGCCAGCGAGCTGTAAACCGTCATACTACCCAGCGAGGAAGAGACCGAAAGCCCGCCCAGCTTGCCAAAATCGACGTAGCGGGCCACAAAATCGTCCCCCGGCAAAGCGTCGCGCATGTACATATTCACTCGCCGGGAGGAAGGCAGTGCTTCGTATTCGTAGCTGTACTGGAAACCCTCATTGACGATGACCGGCAATTGGTGGTGCTCCTTGAAGCCATTGATGTAGTATACGCGCTCGGTCGCGGTGCCGGGCTTACTGCGGGTCGCGACGATGTTTGGATTCTGATTGGGCGACAAATTGTAGTTCAGCAGCGACAAGGCAAACTGGTGATCGCTTCGGTAGGTTCGCGTCCAGTTTGCGGGCTGCTCTTCATCCCCCACCAGCAGCCAGGGCTGGTTTGAAACAATGGAAGAATTTGCGGTGCCACTGATGCCGCCGTCCACGTCGCGCAGCACGATGGACCAGAAACGCGGGTGGGTGGGATCATTCGCGCCGGCGTAGCCGGGCGGGACATCAAAGTCGGGCAAGACACAGCGCGGCCGACCCGCGGGATCAAAGGTGTTGCCGTTCATGTAGTGATTCGGGTGTTTGATTGCCGCTCCGGTATTGAGCAGGAAGCTGGCATTCGAAGCATCCCAACCGACAAAGTGGTTGTTGATGGACTGGCCCGCTCCGTCGTAGACGCGGTAGGCGTAGCGCGTGCCCGAAAACAGATTTTCCCCCGAATTGGCGACGAAAACTGAATTCTCGGTGATGGAATAGCTGGCAAACATGGTGCCCACCTTGTTGTCGACGAAGACATTGTTGCGGAACTTGAGATTTTCGACGGGGCCACCTATGCCGATCCCGGTGTAAAGCGCGAGGTCGTTTGCGTACCAGAGGCAGTTTTCCATGAGGTGATCGCTTGCTTCATCCCAGCCCCAATTCGTCTTGATCGAGTGATCGGGATTGAGCTGGTCGAAAATGTCAAACCCGCTCATGCAACTGTGGGCGGAATTGCCTTTGAAGGAGATCAGCGGCAGTTTGTGCGGTTGCAAGCCCGAAAATCGGGGATCGGATGCCGAGGCCCCCATTGGGCTGGTGGGAAAGGCAAACCAATAGGCCGTTCCTTGAGTTCCGGCCGCCACATTGTCCTCAAAGGTATTCTGGGGATTGGTAATCCAGTAGGTCGAAGGCGTGCGGTTTTGCACCTGGTTAAACTGGTTGTCAGAAGGGGTCAACTCCTCCCCCGGCGCAGGACGCTTGCTCAACAAGCCCACATTCTTGCGGATCACGTTGAAGCGCTCACTGCCGTCTTCCAGGAAGACCCCGTGCCCGATGTGGTCGTAGAGAAAATTGTTCTCGACGAGAGCACTTTCGGTTCCGTGAATGGTCACCGCGCGGTTGTAAGACTGGTGGACCGAGCTATTCTTGAAATATTGGCCCTGGCCCACGTTTCCCAGCAAGTGCCAATGGAAGGGGTAGCGTCCGAGGATTGCTTTCTGGCCCATGTTGTAAAGCTCGATGCCGCCCACGTAGGCGCGGGAGCCGGTCATGATCATGATGTGCCCACCGTATCCGGCGGCACCTGGGTTGTCGCCTTCTACGCGGATGTTGTGGCTTAACAGCCCGACTTCCGCCCGCAGGTCCGCCGTCCAGTTGCGGGTGCCATCGCTGTAATTCTTCACCGTTCCCATGTGCGGATAGTTCAGCGCCAGGTTCAAGGTCAGAACCGTCCCGCCTGCGCTGACGGCGGTGATGGTCCGCTTTTCGGCCTCATTCCAATTCTTGCGGCTCGAAACGATGAGAATTTCATCCCCCACTTCCCAATCGACTGCTTCCATCATGGTGATCGAATTCGCCCCCGCCGAGGCGTTGGCACCGAGGCGTGACCAACTGATCTTTTCCGCTCCGTGCAGGTTCAGCAGCGCGTTGCCCATCGCCCCGATGAACTTACTGCCCATCATCCCGATCTGAGGATCAGCGGGGGTACCCGTCAGGCTGATATCGGCTTGCTTTTCGTAAGGTGCCAGGTCCTGACCGATGTCCAGGCGCGATCCTGTGCCCATAACCATGATGTATTTCGTGGAAATGTCCACATCCTGGTTCTGGGCCGCAACCAGTTCGCCTCCGACCGTGAGGTTGCGCGGATTCAGATTGCCCCGCAACCCGACCGCACTTCCGCTGGGAATCGTAGCGTCGTCGTTTGGTCCGGGCACCGATCCGCCCCATACTTGGGCATCCTGCCAGTCGTGGATCATTTCCAGTCGCACATCGTCGACCAGTCCGGTGTGGTCCCCCGCCACGGGGTTGACCCCAGTAAAGGTCAGCGTATAAGTTCCCGGATTCAAGTACAGCGGCAGGGCCACCATTTCGTTGTAATTCGAATTTGGCAGCGAGAATTCGCCCACCTTCGTGCCCGCAAATGTCACACGGATGTTTTTCACTTCGGGCAGGTTATTGCCCCGCAATGCCGCCTGGAAGCGGATCCGGTAGAATCCCGTTTGGGCAATGGTGACGGACCGGGATGCGGTTCCGCCCCCTTGCAGGAAAAGAACCTGCTGGCCTTGGGGGGCGGGTGGATTCGCCGCCGTAAACCCGGTGCTATTCTTGGACAGGCCGCTCCCGCTGGTAAAGGTCCAGGGACCGCCCGTAGGCTGGTACTGAAAGCCGCCCGGGGCCGTGATCACCGGTGATTCGAAGCCGCTCACCAGGACCTCCCGCACCCGGGTGGCCCGAAATTCGTCCACGAATATGGTGTTGTCCGAACCGAAGGGCGCCATGCCCCGCAATTCCACAGTATGCGCCCCTGAGCTGAGGTTCACCGAGCCGGAAACAAAGGTCTGGTACGCGGTTCCCGCGGGGGTGATGCTCTGCACAGTTGCCCCGTCGATCCGCAATTCGATTGTCTGACTGGCACTCTGCCAGTTGCCCCGCTGGGCCGCTTTCAGTTCAAAGGTGTAAGTGCCCGCAACAAAGTCAATCGACTGACTGGCGCGGCCGTAATTTTGCAGAAACAGAACCTGCGCGCCCTGCGGCGCGGGCGGATTGCTGGCGGTAAACCCGGTACTGTTGCGGGTAAAGCCAGCGCCACTGTAAAAGGTCCAGGCGGAACCGGAGGGTCCGTACTGAAAGCCGGGGGAGGCAGGCAGAGCCGGCGTCTCAAAATCCCCGCCAGGCAGCAGATAAGGGGTTCCGCCCAGGGGAGCAGCAGTTCGATTGGCGGCTTGAACCGTCGGCCACCACAAAATGCAAGCGGCAAGTAAACCGAGACAAATGCTCCGTGAAGGCGTGCGCATCCACGAAGGGAGTAATCCTAAATTGTTAAGCATGCGATAATTGATTTAAGGGTGTTGATTCCAATGGAAAGAATCAGAACAATCGCGACATATCCAAACAAAAGTTCGGCGTTCAATTAAAATTCACGCCAACTCGTACGAAGATACGCCCGGCTATCCACCCGGGAATAGCCGTCACATGCTGGTTTACAATACGTTAACGTTCAAATGGTGGAACGCCCTTACCTCACAGGTGCTTCTTCAGTTTTTTCATCAGCTTGATAAAAGGGCTGGTGTTCTGCATGATGTAGAAATGCACCAGCGGAGCACCCTTGTCCAGAAGGTCGAGGGTTTGTCGATAGGCCCAATCTACCCCCACATCGATGGCCTTTTCCCGGGTGTCCGCCTTCATAAGGCGCTCGGTCAATTCTTCCGGCAGATCGACGTGGAAGATACTCGGAATCACCGTTAAATGCCGCCGAGTGGTCAGGATTTTCAAACCGGGAATCAGCGGAAGCGTGATGCCCATTTCTTTGGCGTTGGCGGAGAAATCGTGATAGACCTGATTGTTGAAAAACATCTGCGAAACGCCGTACTCTGCACCGTGATCCTGCTTTTGCTTGAGGATCTGCATGTCAAACTTGAGGTTCGGTGCTTCGAAATGCTTCTCCGGATAATATGACACCCCGACGCAGAAATTTGTGGGCGCCGCATCGATCATATCCCCGAGGTATTTGCCCTGGTTCATGTCCCGGATCTGCTGGACCAAATCCCCGGCGTAATTGTTAACGGAGCGACCCTCTGCCACCGGCTTTTTCATTTTGGCATCGCCGCGGATCGCGAGAATATTTTCGATTCCGAGGTAATTCAGCTCAATGAGGGCATCTTCCGTTTCTTCCCGGGTAAATCCATTGCAGAGGATATGGGGAACGGGATCAATCTCAAATTTGTATTTGATCGCAGCACAAAGGCCGAATGTACCGGGGCTTTTGCGTTTGACCCGGCGTTTCCAGGTACCGTCTTTCATTTCCTCCCAAATTACCTCGGCACTGTGGCTGGTCACGTCGACGAAGGGTGGATTGTAAGGCTTGATCGACTCAATGGCATCGTGGATCTTTTGCGCACTTCTCCCCCGCTTCGGCGGAATGATTTCGACGGAAATCATGGGATTCTTAGCGCGGTCCAGGTGTTCAGATACTTTCATATTTCTTTTCGGTCAGTGCAAAAATAGGCCGATAGCGGCAAAAAGAAAACCCAGTACTGCAAGATAGAACTGCCCCTCCACCGGGGCTTCTTTTTGCGGAATCTCTCTTCGAACCCAGAAACCGATCTAAATTCCTGCATTTTCCCATGATCCGAGCCAAATCACAATATGCAGGGAAATATTATTCGGCGACGACAGATTGTAGATAATTCTTCAATATCGGTCAAAATCCCATACTTTCAGTTCCCCATCCATCAGCAGGGCGGCAATCTGGCAGCGAAAATCGGTGGGCATGACCGCCGCAATCTTTCCTTCCAGGGTCTCCGCAAGCACCAGATTCGGGTACTCTGGCTTCAAATCGTATACCTGCACGGTGTGCTCGCTGGCCACCAGCAGAAAATCCCCCGGCAGAAAGATCAGGTCCGTAACCGCAAGCTTCGTTTCTGTCCATTCATGAGCTACCGTGCCTTCCAGTTCCATCTGCGCTGCGTCCCGGACCAGCAGATCGCCTTCCTCGGTGACCACCGCAATTTGCATTCGCTTGCAGTACGGATTTACCGCCATGATTCGACTCTGCGGAGAGTCCGATTTTTCCACGCTTCGTTCACCGGCCGCGGGAAAATAGGCGAGGGCAAAGGTCGGAGATTCCTCCCCCGCTTCCTGCAAATCGAGCGCTTCGCAATGCAACCCAATCGATCCGGAGCGGTGCCCTCCGTGTAAAACAAACGGGCCACTCGCAAAAACCACCTTGTCCCGCCAGCCGTGCAGGCGGCGTTCTGCAACGTAGGTGGCGACTTGGAACTGCTGAAAAGTCGCATGCCAGCAAATCGGGTGGGCATCCCGGTGGACGCCCCGGTAATCGTAGCGTTTCAGCATGGAAACCGGCCCATCATTGGTGAGCTCACGGTAGCTACCGTCCGGCATCACCCCACCGGCCAGAGCATCCCCTGCCCCCGGGCAGTTGGTCACCAGAAGCTGTCCGGCAAAGTCGCCGGCCGGCCGGAAAACCACCGGTTCCGCCAGCGCATTGCCCCTAAGGTCCAGGTAGACGGCCTCCGAACCGTAGCGATAAATCAGCCGGCAATCTTCCCAATTGAAGTTTTGCTGGAGCACCCGCTTCTCGGCGTATCCGTCCCAAGACACCCGGCACAGGTACAGTTCCTTGCCGTGGCTCCGGGTTCCAATCGCCAGAAATCCATCCCGAAAGCCTACCGCATCGTGCCAGCGCACCCGCGCGTCCAACTGAATGCTCCGCCGCTCGCCCACCGTGATTGTTTCGTGATTCCCCCCCGCTCGGGGCCGATTTTGGTACCAATTGCGGTACCGACGGGTGTCCGGCTCCACCAAGCGATCCCCAGTGACAAAATGGGCCATGCGTTTCAGGGCGTCAAACTTTCCGCGTTCCGCTTGTTGGCTCATGATTTCCAGCGCAACGTCATTCATGCGCTCCCGGTCATCCGCAGCGTTTTTGCCCGCAACTTGTCCTCGCCGCTGCACCAAAATCCGGAAAAAAGCATCTTCCCGCGTCGGCGGTAATCCGGTCCGGTAGATTTTTTCCAAGCGCTGGCCCAGGGGGCCTTTTTCCAGCACTTCGTACAGATCGAGGTACTGGTCCAGGCAGCGCTCAGATTGCTGATCCAACTCCCAACCGCGCCAAAGTACCTCCAAGGCCTTCTCCGGACGTTCCATTTTATTGCGGTACAGCCGCCCTGCATCCAGGTAATCACGCCGCTGAACTGCCAGGTCCGCGCAAGTTTGGTAGAGCACGTCCGCTTTGTCCTGCTGGCAAAGTACCCCGTAGAGGTCGGCCGCTTTTTCCCGCTGCTTGAGCTCGATATACAGGTCAATCGCCTCCAGCAATAAGCCCCCTTCCTCCAGACAGCGAGCCGCCCGGGGCTTGTCATTCAGATGTTCCCGGTAAATTGCCGCCGCTTCCCGGAAGAATTTCCCTTGCTCTAGGATATTGGCGGCGGTGGGCAAATCGCCCAGCAGTTGCGCGTGGATGTAAGCGGCCCGGCGGTATTTGCCCGCCGCCAGCTCCGCATTGGCCGCTTCCAGGTAGCGCTGCCGGAGCTTTTCGTAGTACCCCGTGACGTTCCAGAAATCCTCCGCTTCTCCCCCTTTGATGGACCCCAGATCGAAGTTCGGGCTGCGTGGGCCCAAGGTGTCGGAAGGCGACGCCTGGCCCCGGTTGCGGTATTTACCCCCCAGGGGAATGGCATACCGCAGTGCTGCTTCCGGATCCCGCTCAAAGAGGTCCATCAAGCGGTCCAATTCCTGCCGGCGCCGATCTTCCAGGTCATCGGCTTTTTTCTTGAGCCAGCCCTGTACCTTGCCCAGGAAGCCGCTGCTCTCTTCCTCACCCGCATCCTGCCCGGCAAAACCTTCAAGTGCCCGGTTCAGCGCCCCCCAGATACCACCGCCGCTTCCGCTCTGGCCTCCAGAATCCGAACTTTTCCCGAACATCTCCTCCAACGATTTGTCCCCAATACCGGTGACGTCCTGAATGAGGTGCTCCACGGGAGGACGTAGCACCGAAATATTGCGCAACGGCGGAGCCGGAGCATTGCCGGGCAGCGCTCGGCTCCAATCGCGCTTGGGAGAAGCGGGAAACTCCAGCAATGCCGCCGGATCCAGGCGATCCTCTGTGCCAAAGCCCACCAGGCCGATCACCGGATGGAACAACTGCCGCTCCCAGACAAAGTTCCGCTCAATCTCCTGCGGCAACAAGGCGGGAAATATATCACTGGCCAGCGGAAGGAACAGCCGCTCCCCGATGCTGCCGTAGGGTTGCAACACCGCACTCGTATCCGGGGCTTGTCGGCCAAACACAACGAAGAGGCCGACCGGAGCCACCGAGCGGATCGATTCCGGCACCACGTAGCATTCCAAAGTGTCCGCCGGAATCCCCCAGCCACAAACTTCCCGGAGCCATTCCCCCGGGTCCGAGCCCCGCAGGAAAGCCCCCCGCAAAGGACGGCGAATCTGGTCGTTGTAGATGAGTTTCAGGAGCATTGGGCAATAATGTGGTCGATGAATCGCTGAATATTTTTCATGGGACGCGCTTTGTAATCGGGATGCAAGCTGGGCGGAGCAAAGGCGATATTTCCGGCAAATCCGTCCTCAGGGTCCCATTTTGCCGTGGCCATCCCTACAATGTAAGGAACCGCGATTTCCGGAATGTCGGGATCGGAACTGCGCAGGTGCAACAGCCCCCGGGTATCCACAATCAGGACACTCCCGTCTGGCCAAGTCCAGTATTGGAACCGCATCCGGGGATTCCGCGCATCCACCTGCCCTGATCCCCTCAACTGCGCGGCAAAGATGTTTTCGCCCCGATCTGTCGGAACAGACAGGGCACCATCCGAACCTGAGTCGTTTACCTCGCGCCATTGGACTTCCTGGGAGGTGTCTTCTACCAAGCGGCGGCGGTCCAGGCGCAGGTATCCCTGCCGGTCAATCGACACCCGCCGGGCAGTTTTGACGGTACTGTAGCCCTGGTTGACGGCCATCTTGATTTGCTGAAACGGCAACTGCGGGGGCGCCTCACTCCGGCGGTAAAGCATCCGGCGCACCTCAGGGCCATCGGGTAAGTCGACCATTTCTTGCTTGACCAAGTCGATCCGGTGAAATGTTTCCCGTCCCTGGGGCACGTCGTTGTGAAAAGAGCGCACGTAGAGGAATTCCTGGTGGAAATCGATCCGCACCCAAACTCCCTTGTCCTCGGTCAAATCCATTTCTTGAACCGCGTCGGTAGCAGGATCAAAGATGAAGAGCCACTTGCGGACGGGATAACTCCGGGTTTCCTCCAATATCAACAGTACGTAATAGCGCCGGTCGATGAGCGCAAACCGACAATCGCCCTCCGGTAGGGCCGCTACGACCTCCCGGGCCGCGCGTCCCGAATAGCGGTCCCAATAGAGTGCGCGGCGATTCTGGGTGACAGAAATGATCCCCCAGCCTTCCGGGGCAAAGGTATTCTTCGCGTTCATTCGCATGGGTGGCGCGGGGAACAGCATCCGTTTGGGACGCGCAGAGGGATCTTTTGGGTAAAATGCCGGCATGGCCTCGCTCACCGGGATGCCTTGGGGCCGATGTTTTCGCCGGGGACGGGCAAACAGCAGCGCCTCCAGATTCAGTTTGGCCTGGTTCAGCAGCTTGCGCCGCCCTCCGGAAAGCTGATAAAACTGCAACTTTCCCTCGCGATTGACCAAAATCAGGTAGCCAATAGCCGCCCGAATTTCCGCCAGTCGCCCCAGGAAGTCAGCCCTTTTCAGCATCCGGGCATGGGTCACCAAGATCACTTCCTCGGTCTCGCCGCAATAAAGCTCTTCGTACCAAAGCTGCATTCCCCCGGTGCAATCGAGGTCCGGCCGGAGAATCCCCATCGCCTCGACCACCCCCGCCTTGCTCTGAAGGTCGATGGGCAGCGGCGCGCTTCCCGCGAGTGCATAAGCAGAAATGGTCAACTCTTCCCGGTCCAGAACAATGCAGGCCAGCGCAGCCGCAATTGCGTACAAGCGGGGCATGCCCCACATGCGCAGGGTGCTGTCCACCAGGACCGTCCGCTGCTCGACCAGATTCTGCGGTGGCTCTTCCCGCCGCAGATACAACGCCTCATTGTTGGCGAGGCGGGCCATCAGCGTGGCATCGTCGTAGGCCAGTTCGCTCAACAAAAGCCGGTCAAAATCACCTCGGTTCGTGATATCGGAAACTCCACCAAAAGGCAGATCGGAACTCCCCTGCGTGTGCAGTGGGATGCGAATGGCCGCTTGTAGCCGCCGTGTAAGTTGGGCCAACCCGTAAGTCGCATTGTCCTCCTCCAATTCTTTCAGCACATTGCCCCCCACCGGCTCCGGCAACTGAACCTCAACCGGCTCGGGCAAGGCCTTCAACCCTGTCCCAAAGGCTTCCACGATGGACGCGACATCCGGGAAATGGACCGCCAACGCTCGAATTTCATCGAGCACCTCGACAAAATCTTCAATCTCAAACTCCTCGTTGGGGCGCAGCAGTACTTCGTCCAGATCGCCCCGCTTAAAGTGGGCAAAGGTATCCCCACGGTACCAGTCCGGCAGGTCCACCGGCGCAAACAAAGTATTCAGCAATTGCGGTAAACTGCTCAAATAGCGCAACTCTTCCGGCAAGGTGCGGAGTAAATTAAGGAAAACCAGGGCTCCGGTAGCTTTGTCACGGGCTTCGGTAGTATCGATCCTGTAGAGGTCGTCGAAATCATCGAAATGGGCGAACGTCGTCCCGAAAACCTGCTCGGTATCGGTAGGATTGAACCACCAGTCCCGGGTCGCAGCCACGATCAACACCACACTGCTGAGGGAAGGCCAGTTGGCCGGTGTCAACTCAGCGAGTAGCTTTTCGACGTAGGCGCGGTAGGCCACCGTCAGCCCATTTTCCCATTCCAGGACCCGCGCATCCTCGGCCCACCTCCAGAATCCGCCTTCGGGCGGGGAGTAATAGTCCGCATAAGCGCGCAAGGTTTCCTTCGCGACCAAGTCTTCGTATGGCTTATTCCCGGCTTCCATGGTTCATCTGATCGAAGGCGGCCCGCACCCCGCTGCGGGAAACCGCTTGTAAAAACGTCCAGGGGATCTTTTCCCAGGTTCCGTCGGGATGCAGCCGGACCACACCGTCCCGCATCGGATTGAGGCGCTGGCTGATCAGCGCAGCCAGGGCCGGATATTCCAGTTCGTAACCGGCCGGCAGCAGCAACCATCCGTCCCTCCAGAGTTCCGCTCCCGGCTGCGCTGGCAAGGGTTGACCGAGCACGAGGGCTTCACCGTGAGCTGACACCGCATATTTGAGGTCCCGCAGGCGGTGGGCTGGGGTTTGCTCAATCCAGGCTTTCAGGGCCGTCAGGGACAGCACGATCCCCTCGCCTTTCCGGGGCATATCCGATTCACGCAAGCGAAACGGCAATTTTTGTTGGATTTTGCCCGGCATTGCGGCCACCGGCCGTTCTACCGGCAGATAGTCCGGGAGGGTTTTCCAGGGACCATCGGGCACCGTTCCGACCGGGGTGAGTGCCCCCACCGCAAAGAGCAAATCTCCCTCGACCAGGCGATAGGTAGTTTGAGCGGGCAGACTCCGCAGATGCGCCGGCACCTTCGCCAAAGGGGGTAGGCCGCGCAACCAAATCTTTCCCCCGTGCTCGGCCACCCGCAGTTGGGGTTCGCTTCGGACCGCCCCGAGCGCCGGACGATCAGACAGGGACAGCACCATGACGGTTTCACTCATGCGGTTTGCAGGATTTTCTTCCACAGCGCCTCAATCGGGCCTTGGACGTAGTTGCGTTGCACCTCATTGCTGATCCATTCGCAACGGCCATTCAAGTAGCGCAAGCGGTCCTTGATGACGGTGCGTTCCGCGGCACTGGTTTCGGGATTTCCCCATTTCTGAGTAAGCTTTTGGACCTCGCGGAAAAGGGCGTCGGGATCGGGCGCGGCGCTTTTGCTGGCCTGGGGGTGCTGGCCTTCCTTTTCCGGATCGGCTTCTACGACGGAATTCACGATACCAGCGATCACTTCTACTTGTTCGTCGGTGTCCCAAATGTAGCGCAGGACCCAGAGGTCGCTTGGGACGGCGCGGTCGCGTTTGCAGAGGAGGGCACTTGCCGCAATCAGGCGCTGCAATTTTACCGCGCGCCGGTCGGAGACGGCCACTCCAGCATTGCGCAGCTTTTGGACGAGGTCCAGATACACTTCCCGAATACCGCTGAGGTCCACGCCGGCGATCAAGCCTTGCAGGGTTTTGATGTCACCCGCCTCGATTCCGGGGCAGGATTCCGCTTTGCGCTCTTCCAGCTTCCAGCCGGCATCCAGGACCCGCTCCAGTTCATCCGGGGCTACATTGTCGCAGCGTACCCGGATGAGAAAGCGGTCAAAAAGGGCTTGCAGAGCCTCGTCTTCGGGCAAATGGTTGCTTGCGCCGACGATCATCAGGGCGGGAAGATCGCGTGTCTCACGTCCACGCCGGAATACCCGTTCATTGAGCACCATCAACAGCGAGTTCAGAATCGCCGAGTTGGCGTTCAGAAGCTCGTCCAGGAAAATCAAATTGGCTTCCGGTAACATGCCTTCGGTATTCGTGACCAAGTCGCCCTCCCGCAGTTTCCGGATGTCAAAGGGCCCGAACAACTCGTTGGGTTCGGTGAAGCGGGTCAGCAAATACTCAAAGGTCCGCCCCTCCAGCAAGCGTCCCAGGCCACTCACCATCGCCGATTTTGCCGTTCCCGGGGGGCCCAGCAAAAACAGGTTCTCTCGCCCCACCAGACAGATGCCCATTAAGTCGATGATGGTGTCTTTGCCCACAAACATCTCCTTGAGGCGATGCAGAACTCGGTTGAGCTGATCGATTTTGCTGAAGTTTTCAGCAAGCACTTGGTTCATGATATCTCGTTGATTTCCAATGGTTCAAAATCTGACCAGGCCGGATCTCGGTAAGCGCCCAGGGCCGCATAGACCAGCGCATTGATGCGGGGAATGCGGACCCGCCGGCGGTCACGCGCGGCGATGATTCGGTCCACGTAGGCCATCCGCAAGGAAGTGTGGTCCAGAATCGGCAACAAGTTTGCTTCGCCTGTGAGCGGCAGCCCAACCGACGAAAATGGCCAGTTTTGGGCGGCTAGATTGAGGCGTTCCACCAAGGGATCCCCCGGAGCCAGCCCCCGCGCCAAATGATGCAATTCGGTGAGGTGGCGCAAGCACAGATCAGCCCCGTACACCACCGCAGGGGTCATTTCCCCACCCCACCGCGGCAACAAGCTTGCAATGAGCGCCGCTTCCAGGTTGCGTAGCAAAATGAACTGTACTGTCCGGTAAACAAATATGCCCCCCCACAAAGCGGCCTCAGGATGAAAATCGGGCACGCGCTCGGGCATATCGGCGCGGTCCCGGGTGTAGAACTCCTGGAGCAAAAGCAGCGTCTCCCCGGCGTCCTCCTGGGTGATGGAATCGGGATCGGTGGCAAAACCGACAGTGCCGTCGCCTTCGCTCAACAAGCCGGCTATGAAAAATTTGAGGTTCATTGTGTTTTACTCGGGCCAAAAATCTGCCCGGATAATTTCGTGAATCGTACCGGGATGACCAACGTATACCCGGTAAAAATACCTAAATGCAACATCGGGTGACGCCCGAATCCTGCCCCCATGAGCAAGTTTCCCGCATTTTCCGAATGCAACGTCGCCGATTTGTTACAGCAACCGGTCGGCCCCACCTTGCCGCTCCATCGGGGCAATTGAATCATAATTGGGCCGGCTGGTTGCCGCAAATATCGGAAAGGTAGGGCATTCTGCGGCGGCGGCCCCGGCAAATGCGCTGAATCGGCGGTGAGCGGTCCCCCGGCAAAGCTGAGTGGGATTTGCCCGGATTATCAGCTATCTTCAACTGGATGAACGAGAATGCCCCCTGCCCCTGCGGCAACAAACCCCCGCTCCGTGATTGCTGCGGACGGTACTTGTCCCAAAAGGAGGCGCCACCTACGGCGGAGGCGCTGATGCGGGCCCGCTTTTCCGCTTACGTCATAGGCGATATGAGCTTCATTCTTGCCAGCTCCTACCATACCCGGCACATGAATCTCTTTGAGTTGCAGCATTCGCTGACCCAAAAAACCTGGAAGCGGCTGGAAATCATTGAAGTTGTCGACGGGCAAGCATCCGATCCGACGGGAATCGTCGAGTTTCGGGCCTGGTACGAAGACGCTTCCCGGCAACTGCACTGCCTCGCCGAGCGCTCAAATTTTGTCCGAAAACATTCCCAGTGGTCCTACCGGGACGGCACTCATCCCACTTTCTTGTGGCGAAAATCGATTGGGCGCAATGACCGCTGCCCCTGCGGAAGCGAGAAAAAATTCAAAAAGTGCCACGGGTAGTGCATCGATTTTACTGCGGTTCCTGTAAGGATGTCATTCGCAAACAATAATAATTGTTACTTCCACCGCAAAATCCGGCAAAACGGGGCTTATAGTGCAATTTTTGCGTACCTTTTTCTGCGTAATCGAAGCCGGAGTTTTCATTTTGTAGACCCAACTAATCATTGCACTTTGTTTTCAGCAAGAGCAAGGGTTAGGGTTGACTCCCACAATAGTGGTTGAGTCCCCTAATTTTTTTATACCCCTCCCATTCGACTTTTCCTTTTCGTCATCGGATGTTCAGCCCAAATCGTTTGCGCAACGAGGCGATCAGTATGCTGCGAAAAACCTGCGCGGTCAGGCTCACGATCAAGATCATCATCAGCAGCCCGGCAATTTTCCCGAACCAAAACGGCATCCCACGATCCAGTTCCTCTTCGGCCCAGGTCGGATAGCTCCGGTTGAGTTTTTCGATTTGCCATTCCAGGTTGCGAAATTCCTCGATCACCGCATAGTTTTGGACGAGGATCGGTTCCGTTCCTACTACCAATTCCTCATTTACCAAGTAGCGGGTGGCCAATTGCTTCGTCACCTCCCCGGCAAACTGGTCGACCAGGGCACGGCGGCTTTCGTATTTGCCCCAGAACTCATAGAGGCGAAAAGCATCCGAATTGGTGATCAGGATCACACAGGAAGCAATCAGGGTCACGATGAGGCGGGTCTGACGGAAATAGAAACGGTTGAATTCCGTGTGCAGGGTGGCGTACAACTGGTCCAGCCGGACGCCCAGATCAAATCCGGTGACCGAGTCCGAAAAAAGCAATTGGCGGAGATTTTCGAGGCCGGATTCCCGGGCGATGCGTTGTTGCAGATTTTCCTGAAAAGTGGTCGGGCGGTGGGCGGTTTCCCAATCGCTGAGGGCGGTGAGCAAATTTTCGCGGAGCGTTCCGGTGGGCAGGTGCTTTTTGATCGTCCAGGCGAGATCGGAAGGGTTGGTGGCGGCGGCGATGGCGGCGGTAAACACATCGTTTGGGCGGTATTCCGAGCTTTCAGCCAATGTATCCGCTACCGCTGTGCGCAGGGCAGCGACGGATCCCGCCCCGGCAAAGTCCCAATTCCGGGCAAAGATCGCGTACCAAACCGTGCGCAGTTCCTCGGCACTGCCATCCACAAGTTGCGCCGGAAGCACCCGGTTCTTGCCGCCCTTGATCCGGATGGCAAATACCCGGTTGATCTCCTGGGCAAGTTGCCGCGAGTTTAGCATCCGACTCAGCGTGCGGAGGAAGGCCCGAGAACGAAATTGCAGCAGGGCATTTATGATCTCAAAAAACGCCATACTCACCAGTCCCAGCGCAACGACATTTGCGAGGAGGTAGAGGACGACAGTAATATTCTCTAATCCGAACATTCAGTAAGCAGTTGCCACGGCAAACCCGGCCGCGTCCGGTGAAATTTAAACATTTTTTGAGAATCCCCGAATCGCCGGATTTTCTTTAATTTCGCATGGTAACTGGATATGGGCGCTCTGCGGCGCCCCATTCCGCCACTTATCAATAATACCCACTATGGCTATCAATCTTACCAAAGGTCAAACCGTCAACCTGAGCAAGGACAAGTACGACTTGTCGAAGGTCACCATCGGGCTGGGCTGGAAGGTGCGGCAACAAGGCGGCAGTTTTTTCGGCAAAATGTTCGGCACCAAGCAAGCCGAATTCGATCTGGATGCAATTGCGTTCTTGCTCAATGAGCAGGGCAAAGTCGCCAATATCGGCGTCAAAAAGGACATCGGTGGGGGTCGGCAGCGGGGCTTGCAGGACGGCGACGTGATTTTTTACCACAATCTGCGCCACACTTCGGGAACGGTTTGGCACACGGGGGATGAGCGCGTCGGTGGGGCCGGTAGCAGCGACGACGAACAGATCATCGTCAAGCTCAACGAGGTGCCGGACCGTTACCACAAACTGCTTTTCCTGGTGACGATCTACCAAGGCCACAAAAACAGTCAGCACTTTGGCATGGTGGAAGGGGCTTACATCCGCGCGGTGGATGCCCGGGGCGAAGAAATCGCCCGTTACAATCTGGATTCCGAAGCAGCCTACGACCAGAAGTGCTCGATGCTGTTTGGCGAAGTCTACCGTAAAGACGGCGGCTGGAAATTCCGCGCCACCGGCAACGCCCAAACCACGGATTCCTTCGTGGAGTTTCTGAAACAATACGTTTAAAGACGGCAGATTTTCGATTTCGGATGCTCGGCTCCCGAGCCGATTCCAAAAGAACCGAGAAATTGAAAATCGGAAATCAAAAATCAATCCATGCGTCGATTACCCGTTTACCTCCTCTTAGATACTTCTGGATCGATGAAAGGCGAGGCCATTGAATCGGTCAAAGTGGGGCTGCAAGCGATGCTGGCCAGCCTGCGCCAGGATCCTTTTGCCCTGGAATCCGTGTACATCAGCATCATTACTTTTGACCGGGACGTAAAGGTGCTGGTACCGCTGACCGAATTGGCGGAATTCCAATTGCCGTCGATTGGGACGCCGGACAGTGGCCCAACCCACTTGGGCCAAGCCCTTTCCACCCTGCTCGAACGCGTCCAAGGCGAAGTCATCCCCACCAGTGACGAGCGCAAAGGTGACTGGATGCCCCTTGTCTTCATTATGACCGATGGCAGCCCTTCCGACCTCATGGAGTTCCGCACCGCAGTTCCCAAATTCAAACGCTACAGCTTCGGAAATATCATCGCCTGTGCCGCCGGACCCAAAGCCAAGGAAGAATACCTGAAGCAACTCACCGACACCGTCGTCTCCCTCGATACCACTGATGCCGCGGTGTTCCAATCTTTTTTCAAATGGGTCTCGGCCTCAGTGAGTGCCGGCAACCGCAGTCAGGGTACGGGTGGGGATTCCGCCCTGCCACCGCCGCCCCCCGAAATCAACGTCGTCTTGTAAGCATTTCCCCAACAATTGTCCGCCCGACCATGCGCTACTTCTTTATTTTGCTCCTCCTCCTGCTGATGATTGCCCTGGTGCTCTACCTCCAGATAAGGCCGTACCGGGACCAACTCGACGAAAAACACGCGAAGTACTTTGGCAACGCCGACCGCCTCTTTGGTCCACTCCTGCGCCTCACTGGCGGATGGGCAAAACCCTACAAAATCGGCCCAAATACCGAGGTCGACCTGGGGCCAGCGATCCTCATGGCGATCCTGGCCTTGCTCGCTCTGTTGAGTCTGGTGCGCTAAATGAGCCCTAGCTGCCCGCCCCCACCGCAATGACTTCACCCCGAATCCAAGAAGAACCCGGCTATGCTTCCATCCCCGTCCGCTTCCGACCCCCAAGCTGCGCACGACTTCGTTCGAAAAGCACTGCAAAAGCACTTTGGCGGTGACCCGCACTTGATTGACCAACACCTCCCCGCGTTCCTGAAATCCCCGGCAGTGGGCGCTTTGCTCGACAAATGGCAGCGCCTCGAAACGGAAATCTTCCAGGTTTGGGAAATGGAGGGTTTTGGCCGGCCACCGACGCGGAGTGCCGACCCCGGTCCTCCCCGGGTCCTGACCCTCCCCAATGCCCGGGCCGGAACCGATTACCGACTTTCTCTTGCCCCGGAGTTTCCCGGCTACCGCTTTGATCCGGGATTCACCCTGGTGGTCAGCGGGCTCCCAGAAGGGATGCAGCTCGATCCAGAACTGTCGCTGGCGGGCAAGCCCACGGTAGCCGGTCAGTTCTCGGTAAAATTTGTCGTCTTTCGATCCCGGGAAGCGATGGTGATCCACACGGCTAAACTACACGTAATTCCCGATCCCAAATCCTTGTGGAAAGAGCGGGAACCGGATCCCAGTGCCCCCTTTCCCAAGCCCCACCAGGCGTCTGAATTGCTTGCGGGAGCGGGGCGGCGCTTGATCGCCGCGAGTCGCCGGGGCCGGGGCCACGCCCACGCGGGCACCTTCCGCGAAGATGATTTTGCCCAGCGGTATCTCGCCGAATCCGAACTGTTTCTAATCGCGGTTGCCGACGGAGCAGGATCGGCAAAATACGCCCGAAGGGGCGCACAAATTGCCTGCGAGGCCGCACTGGCCGAGTTGGCGGCATCACTCGAAAACGAATTGTCTTTCCCCGAATCGGTGGCGGAGCCCCTAAGTGAAGCCTTGACCGGGCAAGTGACCGATCTCCTGGTCCAGTCGACCCGGCAGGCCCACGCGTGCATTGCCCAAGAAGCTGAACAAAGTGGTGGCCAAGTCCGGGATTTTCACACGACTTTGCTGTTGGCGCTGGCGAAACGACTCGCGAAAGGCTGGTTCTTTGCGACTTGGTCGGCCGGGGACGGCGGCATCGCGCTGTACCAACGCGGGCATACCGTGCGGATAATGTCCCGAGGGGACAGTGGAACATTTGCCGGACAAACCCGGTTTCTGACCACTCGGGAGATCTGGGAAGACGAGGTTGCCTTGCGGAACCGGACCCAATTCGCGGTGGTTGAAGACTTCACCGCCCTCGCCCTGATGAGCGATGGGGTGAGCGATCCCAAATTTGGAACGGACCAAAATTTCCGCCAGGTGGCGCGCTGGGATGCGTTTTGGGGAGAACTCGCGGCCATCCGGGAACCGGTGCCGAACGGCGATGTGGATGCCCACCGCAAATTGCTGGACTGGCTGAACTTTTGGTCGAAGGGCGACCACGACGACCGCACCATTTCAATCCTTTACTGAGCATGGCCGAAATCATCAAAACCCGGGCCACCGACGGCACCTCCATCGAGTTTACTTCCCAGATGATCGGGCAAGGTGGCATGAAAGATGTCTTCTTCAGTCCGGACAAGTCCTACGTGGTGGGATTTTTTCGCCAGCCGCAAGACCAAAACTCCCGCGACCGGCTGAACATGATCACCGGCAAATACCGCCAGAACATTTTTGCTCAGGCGGGTGGTTCCTACTGGGAATCGGTCTTCTGCTGGCCCACCCACACGGTGGAATTCGAAGGGCGACTCGGCGTGGTGGCCCCGACCTACCCGGCGCACTTTTTCTTTGCCCACGGCTCGGTCAACAATGATATGCTCGGCATCCAAGGGCGGGAAAAAGAGGGGAAGTGGTTTGCTTCCGCCTCCAATCAAAACAAGTTCCTGGACATCCGGGAGCGCGGCAATTGGCGCAACTATCTCGCAATCAACATCAAAATCGCGCGGGCGGTGCGCCGCATGCACGCGGCCGGACTCGCCCACTCTGACCTTTCTTACAAGAATGTCCTGGTCGATCCGGCGGGCGGAAATGCCTGTATCATCGACATCGACGGACTGGTGGTACCGGGCAAATTTCCGCCGGACGTGGTCGGAACGCCCGATTTCATCGCTCCGGAGGTCATGGCGTCCTTACAACGGGCAAAAGGGGATCCCGAACGGGTCCTGCCCAGCATTGCGACGGATCGCCACGCCCTCGCTGTACTCATTTACATGTACCTGCTGTTCCGCCATCCGCTGCGGGGCAGCCAGGTCCACGATGTCGATCCACAGCGGGATGAAGTCCTTGCGATGGGCAAAAAAGCTTTGTTCATCGAGCACCCGACCGACGATTCGAATCGGGTCCTCCCCTACCACATTCGCCCGAGCGAACTTCCCTGGAAAAACACCGGCAAGATTCCCTATTCCGTTGGTGGTCCCTATTTGAAAGAGCTGTTTGACCGAGCCTTCATCGCGGGTCTCCACGATCCATCTAGGCGCCCCGGTGCCAACGAATGGGAGCGCGCACTGGTCAAAACAAACGATTTGGTACAACCCTGCGTCAATCCCCGTTGCATCCAGAAGTGGTACGTGTTTGACAATACCCGCCAACCGCGCTGCCCCTTTTGCGGCACGCCTTTTCGCGGAAAGCTGCCGGTCCTCAATTTGTATTCCTCCCGGGGTGGCACACGCTTCATGCCCGACGATCACCGCCTCATGGTATACAATGAGCAATACCTATACCCCTGGCACGTCAACCGCAATGTATTTCCCAACGAAAAACTCACGCCGGAACAGCGGGCACCGGTGGGCTATTTTGTGCGGCACGAGGGGAAATGGGTCTTGGTGAATCAGCGCATGCCGGACCTCACCGCCATCGAAAGTGGCACCCAACGCCCGATTCCCATCGGCTCGATGGTGGAACTACAAGATGGGCAACAGCTTTTGCTTTCCCGGGCTGACGGAGGCCGGCTCGTCGCAGTACAAATGGTGGAATCTTGAAAATGAGGGACTTGCAGGATTCCCCACCCACAAAACTCGGAATTCCCCGGGTCGGGGTACGACGGGAAAAGAAAAATCATCATCTTTGCGCTGGAAAAACCATTAGCGGACGCCCTTGCGGCCCACAATACTGAACTGTACCGAATTATGTCGATCCTAATACCGATTTTGTTGATCATCGTGACCTGCCTGATCATTTGGCGGGCGAGCGACGGTTTTGAGATGGCCTCCGAATACGTGGGCCGAAATCTGTCTGAGGGGGTGCGTGGAGCTACGATCAACGCCATCGGCAGTTCGATGCCCGAGTTGTTTACTACAATCTTCTTTCTGTTTGTCTTGCGGGACAAAGACGGCTTTGCCGGGGGGATTGGCACTACGGCGGGAAGCGCTGTGTTCAACGGGGTGATCATTCCTTCGCTGGTCATTCTGGTGGTGGTCGGCTATGGGATTGCCCGGCAGGTGACGGTTTCGAAGCGGGTCGTGACCCGGGACGGAATCGCCTTGATCCTAGCGGAGTTGTTGCTGATTCTCTTCATCGGGGGCAGCAGCCTCGACTGGTGGCAAGGTTTGATCCTGATGCTGATCTACGTCGTCTACATCGTGTACATGCTAACGTCCATGCGACGGGCCCAACGCAAGGCCGGCGAGAGCGAAGCGGAAGAGGAGGAAGAAGAAGAGGAGGAGGATGAGGAAGACCGGGGATTTATTTTCAATCTGCTAACCCTGAATCTGGGGCCGCTGTTTGTTCCCGGAAAAATATCTTCTTCTTCGGCTTGGTCGCTGCTGCTGGTTGCGACGGCGGTGATCGGGTCGGCGTGTTTCTTGTTGGTGTATTCCTGCGAAATGCTCGGCGAGGCACTCGGAATTCCGATCTACTTTGTGGCGGTGGTCCTGGCTTCGGCCGCGACCAGTGTCCCGGATACCATTCTGTCCATCCGGGACGCCCGCAAGGGTAACTACGACGATGCGGTTTCGAATGCCATCGGCTCCAACATATTTGACATTTGCTTTGCGCTAGGTTTTCCGCTCTTCCTGTTCACCCTGGTGACCGGTGAGCCGATTACGATGAGCGACGCTACGGTCGCCGACGTCGCCGAGTTGCGCCTGTTGCTGGTCGGTTTGACGGTAGCGGCGGTGGCCCTGTTTTACTTTGGGAAGGGAATGGGGATCGGCAAAGCGATTGCGCTCTTCGGACTG
Source organism: Bacteroidota bacterium (assembly GCA_039024435.1). Taxonomy (GTDB): domain Bacteria; phylum Bacteroidota; class Bacteroidia; order J057; family JADKCL01; genus JBCCQH01. The sequence goes on along the minus strand of JBCCQH010000004.1, from coordinate 3,512 downwards.
TACGTGATCTTTGTGGTCTACATCCTCGGTGATCCTGAGATTTTCGGCTTCTCCGAACCGGTCAGCGATGCCCTGAACGAGGTCGACCACCAGTTTGACAAGCTCCGTTTCTGGATCCCGGATTCCTTGAAACGGGGGTTTACCCCGTAAATTTTCTGATGCCTGATTTCCGATTTCTAGTGATCTTGGGAGAAAACCCAATTGGAAATCAGAAGTCGGAACTCCAAAATCGATCCCGTGAATTTTTCTTTAAAGCATACCGATTCAGCAACCCGGGCACGGGCGGGGAAGATCGTGACCGACCACGGGGAGATTTTGACGCCAATTTTTATGCCGGTGGGAACCCTCGGAACGGTCAAGTCGGTGGAGCAAACGCATCTGCGGGACAGCATCCACGCCCAGATCATTCTGGGAAATACCTACCATCTGTACCTGCGCCCCGGGATGGAAACGATGCAACAGGCCGGGGGATTGCACCAATTCATGCACTGGGATGGCCCTATCCTCACGGACAGCGGGGGATATCAGGTCTACAGCCTCGCCGCCCAACGCAAGATCACGGAGCGTGGGGTGACCTTCAAATCCCACATTGACGGCTCCAAGCACCTCTTCACGCCCGAAAATGTCGTCGATATCCAACGCCAAATCGGTTCTGATATCATGATGGTGCTGGACGAGTGTCCGGCTTACCCCTGCGAAGAGGAATACGCCCGCAAATCGATGGAAATGACCCACCGCTGGGCGCAACGCTGCAAAGACCGCTGGCAAGAAACCGAAGGGCTTTACGGCCATTCGCAGGCCCTGTTTCCCATCGTCCAGGGCAGTACGTATCCCGAACTCCGCCAGCGCAGTGCGGAATATTTGGCGTCGCTGGATTTGCCAGGAAATGCGATTGGTGGGCTGAGCGTCGGGGAGCCCGCCGAAAAGATGTACGAGCATACCGAAATCTGCTGTGGGGTATTGCCGGAGGATAAGCCCCGCTACCTGATGGGGGTGGGTACGCCGGAAAACTTGCTGGAATGCATCGCCCTTGGCGTGGACATGTTTGATTGTGTAATGCCGACCCGCAATGCCCGGCACGGGATGATCTTTACCCGGGAAGGTATTCGGAACATGCGGAACAAAAAATACGAGCGCGACTTTAGCCCACTGGATCCGGACAGCGATCTCGCTTCCGACCAGTACTACAACAAAGCTTACGTGCGGCATTTGATTCGGTCGAGTGAATATCTGGGCTACATCATCACCACCTTGCACAATCTGCACTTTTACCTTTGGCTGGTGGGGGAAGCACGCAAACACATCCTTGCTGGCGATTTTGCCACCTGGAAGTCGACCATGGTGAAGAGAGTCACCCAGCGGCTTTAGTGCGTCGGATTGCCAATTGGTGCATGAGAATTTCCAATTGGCGTGTTTGGAACGCGCAATCTACAAACAATGCAAGCCCCCAAAATCCAATCCTTCCCGTAGACGCATTCAAATTTATCAATTTGAACACCGCGCGGCGGAGGAGATTTTGACATGATCTTCCAATGGCTTGCTTTTCAATGGACGCTTCGCTCAATTTTCAATGTCCACTCCCTTGCACAGCAAATGGGACTTCTTTGGAAATTCTCACCTTGGAAATTGAAAATAATTTAATGCGGCAAGGATGGAAGGGACATGGGTCGCGCCGGAAGGCGGGACGGAACAAGGCGAACTCCCGAAACAGCCTGGTGCCGACTCCTCGGCAGCCGCCACGCACAAAACTGGAGGACTAGATATGAATTCCGCCTGGGGTTCGTAGCGACACGATGCAGCGGCCCCCTCCCGAGAATTTGTCTCCTTTTTGGAAGCAAACGATGGGAAGTCAATTCTTCACGAACTTCAAAGTCAGATCCCCAACGAGCAGGAAGTATATCCCACTCTTCAACTCGGAGACATCTGCCTGAATGCGGTTATCGGTGGCGCGGGCCAATGGCACCCGCGGACTCAGGTTGCGCCCGGTAAGGTCCACAATGACAATGGGATCGCTACCGGTGGGGATCCCTTCGACGGTGATCTGCCCCGAGGACGGCGTAGGATACAATTGCAACGCGGGCAGTTGCGGGCGCACATTGACTTGGCGTACCGGGGAGAAGGACTCGCGACCGGTGACCTCAATTTGTCGCAAGCGGTAATAAGCAATGCCGGCAGGAGGATCAAAATCGCGACTGGTGAAAAATACCCGATCATCGGTGCGCCGATTCGGTTCACTCACGCCCAGCAAATCCTTCCAATTGCGCCCATCTTGCGAGCGCTCCACCCGAAAGCGATCTCCAGACACGATGGCTGTGGTCGTGATCCATTTGAGATCCACTTCGGCCCGGTCATTGACCCGCGCATCGAAGCTCAACAACTCAATGGGCAGGGGGCGGTCGAGGTAAATCGTTTGTCCCTGGTTGTCATCGATGGCGAAGTAGTCCAAGGTTTCGTCCGCGTGATTCGTCTCACTGTCACTGGATATGTCTTCCTGCACAAAGGACCGGACAAAGGTGCTGTCGAGAATCCGCCAGCGGGGTGTCACCGGCTCGGCATCGTTGAAGGTGGCGATGGAGGAAATGTAATGTAGATCGTCGGTGAAGGGCACTCCGAAATTCTGGTTGAAGTTGCTCTCATCGGTCACAAATGAACCGGCTTCGTAAATGACCCCGTCGAGCACGCCACTACCTTTGGAGATCGCAAAGTACCCGACCAATTCCGGTGTGGTGGGCGCATTGGTGGCTTGGGATTCCTCCCGTTCCAGCCGCGCCTCAAAATTGGTGGTGGTGGCATTGCGCTGTCGGGTGTGGAGGTAGCGGGTATTTGAATTTGTGGTCTGGACTTGGGTCATGATGGCCGGCGGTGCCGCATAGGTCCCGGAAAGTCCAATGGTTTGAAAGCCGAATCCAGTGGCACTGACCGTGCCCGCTTCGAGTACGGTCCCGTCATTGAACAGGTAGCTGCCTTTCTCAACGGCGATGTAGTGGACCTCTTCCACGAGGTGCCAGTTGTCCCGATTGAGCGGCTCGTCCAGGTAGATGTCAAAGCCTGTACTGTCGATCTGCTGCAAGCGCACCGCCACTTCCTGCCCACCATTGAAACTGGCTGGCTGGGCAATGATCACTGGCTCTTTGAAGGTATCACTCAGAGTTACCCGAGTAATCGTGTGGTTAATGTTGACCACGCCTACTTCCATAACCAGCAGTTGTTGGCTGTGGACGGTTTGGGCAAGCATTGCAGTAAATAACACCAATAACAATCTCATAATGATCAATAAACTACTTGACACCAACATATTGAAATCGGTCGTTGAGCACGGCTAATCCTCGACCAATAGATAAAATAAATCGACTTACGATTACAATTACTAGACCAATGAATATGGAAAAAAGTTATAAAATCCTAGAAAAAATCGGCGGAAAAATCTCATAAGTGTTAGATCGAAGGCGGTTTTGTCACCGAATTGTCAGCGTAGACAAGCCGAAGTTGGCACACGAAAATCGGTGGGCGGG
>JBCCQH010000003.1:0-145575 GCA_039024435.1 Bacteroidota bacterium | reverse complement strand
GTTGTTTTGACCAGCGTAAGTGTAAGGCAGGTATCCGTAGGGAAGATGTCGGGAATTTGTACCCTTATGGTATCGTTTTGGCCGTTTTGAGCCGACGAGAGCGCGATCACTTGTCCCGGAACACCAGATAATCCCCCAAAGAATACCTGAGTGGTATCCCAAGATTCACCGCCCTGACCAAGGCGGAAGAACTGCCCATGGATAACCAGTACTCCGCCTTTGCAAAAGGCAGAATCCGCCGCAAGTGTGTCGGGAAGGCTCATCTCGGCGAAGTTGAGCAACGCCGGCGCGGGGCTGCTCTGTGCCGGCAACTTTTTGGTCGCGAAGGTGCATACCAATAACATCAATTGCAATGCAAGTAAGGTTGTAGTGCGTTCCATATTCCTGATTATATCGATGATTGAACAGTCGATCAGTCATGGTCGGCTTAGTTCGCAGATGGCAGCAAAAGGGAAAAAACAGGGGCGGGTGACCATTAGTGGAGTTAAATGCAGAAAACAACGCACCCGCCCTTGGACCTTTAATGAGAATAATTTTTTATAAGGCCCGAAATACGGCGGCGATGCAGTGCTTTACGCTATAAGTGCAGAAATCAATAAATACACCCTCACGCAATCGCCGCCGATCTCAACCTAACTGCAAACTTGAATTGCAAGGTCTTGAAATGTAGACTGTAACTGGTCTTGTCAAAAAGAAAGCGTGAGCCGGCAACCGTAGCTGCCGGCTTCCCTTCCCCTAGCCAGTTTAAAAAGACTATTCATCTCAATTGCATTGAAAATCTTTTTCGGACCATTTTATGTGATATCTCCGGGCGCAAACGGCCATACGGACCTCGGCTGAATGTAAGTTCCCAACAGCGTAAATGAACCCACGAGGATAGGAGAGTCGCAAATTTTGCCGCGCCTGATTTCATTTCACCGCAATAAAAGTTTTTCCCGATGGAATAGAACCAAGGGAGATCTTTTTGCCGAAATGAAAGGAAATAAAATTTTGTAGCTTTGTCAAAGATCGTTACGGCCTCTGGTAAAACGTCTCACGGTAAAAACCGGGGGCCGGTCTAAAGCCGCCTCATTTAGTCGATGGGGCGGCGATTTCTTGTACAATGACAGTAAATCGATTCTGAAAGCATGATCATAGTAGTCAACCATATTCGTCAAAGACGAATCAAAGAGCGGACCTAAAACCCGAAGCTGCGAAGCCTGTTTTCGGGAAAGGTGAAGTTATGCCATGCTGTTAAAGAACCGTCCGTTAGTCTGACATTGTTGATGCAATTTATGGTGTAAAGGCGCGGGAAAAAAACATAAAAAATTACGTTTGGATATTGCGGGTGCCGATCTATTAGCTATATTATTTTGAACTTCAGACTTTTAGCTAATTTGTAATTGGCAGAATAGCAAAAAATATGAAAACAAAGAACCTTGTCAGAATGGTAATCAGCATGGATGTGGCTGAGTTTGAGCATGTATCTAACCTGATTCGCAAGGACTCAGATGGAGAGAGGCTTTTTTTGCTTCTAAGTACCATTTACCGGACAAAAACCGGAGCACGGAAGAAATTAGCGAACAAAAGCGGATTAAAAGAATGGGCGGTTCGAGACTTATTACCGGTATTGGCAAAGAAGGTCACTTTAGGAATTGGCCTTTTTAAACCAGATGAAAATATTCGCCTTGAAATTTGTACTGCTACGGCTTGGAAAATGGCTTTTCGCCTAGAATTTGAAACAGCAAATGAAATAATTGAGAGTGTTTTTTCTGATGCATTGGAAATAGAGAGATTTGAAATTTTACTCGACCTCTTCAAACTTGCAGAAACGACCGAGTTGCCGTTTTCCGATGCCGGCGTAACTAAGGATGAAATCATAGCCAGACACCAAAACCTGCTCCAGTTCATTGGATTACGAAATCTTGCAAGTAAGTTGAAATCGTGTTCTGGTTCGGAACGGGAAATACTTCTGTCTGACCTGGAATCGCTATCAATTCTCAATTCCATTGATAACGCATTGTCAAAGTCAGCCACGGCGCACTATTACTGGATCTGGTCCCGAGTCCATTTCTTTCGAAAGCGGTTGTTACAGGCAATTGAAGCGCAAAACACCTTGCTTGCCAGTTTGAAAGAAAATACGTGGCTTGAACGTGATTACAATTTTTTTTTAGTGCGCGAGCAACGGGTTTTGGTGGGGTTATTGCTTTTCACAAATCAAATAGCGGAGGTTAATCAGCTATGGATGCGAATAGGCAATATCGATACTTCTTCACCACTGATCGAAGCATTGAAATGGCAGCAAATTTATCCGAACAAGATCGCGGCCGCGATGGAAGTAGGAGATATTGAAACGGGAAGAAACGCTGTTTCAAACGTCATGGAATTAATCTCCTCGAATAGCGAAATATTTCCAAAGAAGTTCATCGTGGAAAACTTATATTTTAGTTCGTATTTTTTCATTTCAATCGGAAAATGGAAAGAAGCGAATCGACTGATCAATAGGTCACTAAAAATGCAAAAGCCTGGAAAAACAAACTCATTAATTTGGCCAATGATTCGTTTCTTCGAAATCTTGATTGCCTACAAATTGGAAGATTCTTCTGAGGTTCTGCGATTGTCCAGAAACTTCAGAAACACTAAAGAATTCAAAACAGATTCATATTTCCCGATGGCAGCAAGAATTATTGGTCGCCTTGCCAAAAACGAACACAAAGTTGATGCCTTCAGTTCAATAAATAGAGGGATTACAGAGATTCAGGACTGGACAGCAAACCATTTTGGATGTGTTCACAATGAATATTTCGATTTATTGGCGTGGCTTCAAAGTGAAAAGGATGGATGCACTATGCTGGATATATTTCGCAATCGTGCATCCATGTTCTACCAAGATGATCAATCAAGTGCTGTTTAAAGACCTTCAATTATTACAGCAGTCAATACACCATCGGATGAAATCGCTGCAACCTCATGCGTATCGTCACCCAGGTCCGTAATCGTAGCCTCACCATACTGAAACATGCTCAGTAGTTCGGAGTACATGATCCCGAATTCAGGTGCGGCCCTTTCCAGGATAGCCCTTTCGGTTTCTGTGGGATTGGTTGGGGATTCGAAATTTTCAATTGCCAGGACATTGGTGGTACTGGCATAGGCGTAGCCGCCCACTCCTGCTACCAGCAGGGCAAAGAAGAGCCATAAACGCTTCATAATTGCGAGTTTTTTAGGTAAAAAATGTATTTATCTTTAACAGGCTTCGCAGCCAGTTTCAAGATACGAATTTTTGCACGTGCCCTTATTTGCATTTGTGCTCAAGGCCCGCAACGTCTAACTCATAGCCATTTTCTTGTTGAAAGTATTTCATTAGTTAAAAAAATACCTATCTTTATGTCACCTTTAAACAGGAAGTCAACCCTATTCATCATTTATTGAAGCAATCCACAGCATATTTGCTTTTGTGGAACGCACCGGTATTTTTCGTTGACGGTTGATCGCCTAGAGATATTGACAAACAGCAGTTGAATTTCCAGTAGAAATCCCGTTGACCGTTTGGATTCAAACACGTGATAAAGATGTCTGAGAAGGAAAAAGTGCCTCAGCAAGATCGCACAGGACTGGAGGAGGAATTGTCTACTCAAGATATTTGGACTTCCGGCTTTGACAGCGGCGGCGGTGCCACCATACCGCCTCCACCGTTCCAGCTTACTTCCGATCCGCTGGGCAATGGTAAGAAAAGAAAGGAAAGCTTTACGCCCGAGCAGCTTGCCCTGATTGAATCCTTTGGATTGTCGGCACTGGTCAGCCAGTTGAGTGAACTGGAACAAATCGACCTCGCTGTATTTCTTTCGGATTTCCAATCGCAAAGTGTTTCAATGCAGGTCGGCGAGAACAAGATCGAACGTGTGTTGATAAGCAATGGCCATTCCTTGCGGATCACTAAGGAAACTCTGCCTGGAAAGCAGATACAGCGAACGGTAGAGTATTCGCACGGCGGGAATGTCATCAAAAACACTAACATTGAAGGTACTGACAGCGACATCGCCCTCGCTGATCAGGAGCCGCTTACTGTTGAGATGCCGGAATCTGTCCCCGAATCGGTCGCCTTTCCTGGCAAGGGTTTGGTAAAGGTCATCGAAGATGTGCTATCTCTACCCACTCATAGTACGCAGCTTGGGCTGGAAAAAGATGTCCCGGTTTTTGACTCACATATTTACTATTCACGACACCTAATTGTAAATACCACTGATGGCCGTGATATAGGGATCAATGTATATGGCCGAACCAACCTATCAAAAGCGGTAAGTGGCCCGCCTTCGATGGACATCGAGGGCGAATCCATGATTACCTTTGAAATGATGGTCAGCGACCGAAACGGTCAATCCAAACATGTTGCCTACCATGCCACTGGCAATTGCCTTAATGAACCAATTGCGGCTTGCGCCGAAAAAGGTGGCTTTGCAGGTATTCTGTTGCGGCCCGGTCAACCCAACGAGGCGTTTCTGGATGCCGCAATTGCCAAAGCCAATACCTTGATGCCAGCATTGCCTTTGGAAGATGGTGAAAAGGAAGTAGAAGTAATTGGGCAAAGCGGAGGAATCAGCAGGATCGATTCCGCACCGGATGCCGATGCCGTAACGGGGAAAGCAAAACCTTGGGGCGAATTGACCAGGGAAGAAAAGCGTAGCGAAGCCTGGACCATCTTTAAAGGTGAATTTTCATGGAATCGGGTAGGAACTGGAATCCTCGTGGGCTTAGGTGTATTGGGAGCAGCTTTTGGACTGCTTTCGGTTCCTGCCATTGCTCCCTTCGTACTTCCAACGCTGGCTGTATTGGGTATCGTAATGGGCCTGGGAACAATACTTGATCCCTTGCTTTCCGGTCGAAATCCCGATGAAATGGAATGGCTCAAAGCCGGTTTGATGGTAATCGGTGGTGCAGCCCTTTTGGTGGCGACGGTACTGGCTTTGCCAGAACTTGCCACCACCGCCATGTTTACCGCTATTGCCTCCGGCATTCTGTTACTAGCGGCTGGAATTATGGATGCGATCGTGACCTTTGGCGAGGCCACAACGGCCAGGACCAGAGAAGCAATGCAAGACAAAGCCCGCCATTCCGCACAAGCTGGAGAGCAAAGTATCGTTGATGGCGTTTTAGCCCTCTTGCCAGTTAGATCGTTTAAAAATCACTGGCGGCGGTGGTTCGGAAAGCGAAATAGGCCGGGGGCACCTGGGGAGGAAGGAATGCAGTCTGCCAGTGACGAGGACGGCCCCAATGCAGGAAGGCAGGACGAGATCACAGCGAGGCCCGACGAAGCAAACGAAACTGCACCACGCGTCAATGCCGGATTGATGGATGACATCTATCAGCAGCAAAAGGAAATTGTAGATGCGGTAAAGAGAGGGGAAGTTATATTGACCACCAACAAGGAAAAGGGTAATTTTGGGGAAATGCTGACCGATGTAGAAATGGTAGAAGCTGGCTGGACGCCCTTGCATAGGCGCGTGACTTCCCTGGATCAGACGATTGAGCAAGGAATTGATCATGTATTTACAAATCCCGGGCCACCCCCAATGCATGTTGTAGCCGATTCGAAATATGGGTCTGCGAAGTTGAAAAGGTTGGTTGATGGCACCAAGCAGATGAGTGAGGAATGGATTCGAAATCGTATTTTTGATGCCGTTGGCCCTCGTCGTGGCCGCGAAATTTTAAGAGATGGATATCAATCCGTAGTTTCCAAAATTAAGAGCGATGGAACTATCTCATTCAAGCTATTGGATCGAAACGCAAGAACGGTAGGGACATTTGAAATCTAGTTTTGGCAATCAAAAATTACGAATATGGCTATTCGATCAAATCTTAAATCAGAAGCATACTTTGAAAAAAGAATCAAAGAAACGCAAGAGTTTTTAATCGAGGATCATCAGTCCTTGAACGCCGGAGAAATTTCTTCAGACCGGCAAATTTCTTATAAACGGATGATGGCCACGCAACATATACAACTGGCAATCGCAAAATTCTCTGCTGGATTGCACGTAAATACGATGAAGCAAGATATTTCAGCCGCCGTAAACCTGATTGGTTTAGATTGGCCTTACCCGACAGAAGCAGGAACAGCCGCCTTTTATTTCGATTCGATTCCAGAGTTATATTGGATACTTTCAGTCGCCATATTGCAAGACTTTGAAATGGCTGAGTTTACCAAGATTGTACGAATTATCGACGGAGCAAGGTCCAAAGACTGGCTATTAGAATATCTTATTTCCTCTCGAATCCAGGGCCGTTCCCAGGTTGACACTTTGATTTTTCCGAAGCCCTATGCCAGCCTCAAAAAGGCTGTTGAAGAAACCGATCCTGCAAAGTGTAGCGCAATTGTAAAGCACTACCTGGAAAAGGAATGGTATCCCGGCCACAAAGGTGTTTACTGGCATGACAACCACAAAAGTAAGCATGACACTTTTTTCGGTTATTGGAGTTTCGAAGCCGCCGCTGTGGTAAAGATTGCGGGGATTGATGACACCAGTTTCCGGGACAATGAGTATTATCCGAAGGATTTGGTTTGATGCTCGTGAGGTGAACTAAATCAAGTAAAAAGAAGCTCCGGTGACAAACCGGAGCTTCTTTGTTGAAAAGGGATTTCCCTGTATGCTTAATAACCGGGACTGTTCACTTTACCACAGTCAGATCAGGGTACTCACATTCGGGATAGGGCTGGTTGATTTGCTGGAGGACGGTGGTAAGGGTTTCCATCCGCTGCTCGAAAAACTCCGTGAAGCGGTCGGCGTATTGATCGTAATGGTTCCATGGATCAAGCCCCCACGCTTGGTAAAGGCTTTTCAGGTGTTCGATTCCAGTATGGATTTCGGCGGGATCGATGCTTCGGTACACCACGGCCTCCCGGACACCGGCCTGGACGCTCGTAACCAGGTGTTCGTATTCCTTCGGGGTGATACCCTTGACCGACCGGGCCGCGAATCCGGTGGCCGTGCGGAACTTGACCTGGACGCTGCGAAGTGCTTGCAGTCCTTCGCGGAAATAGTCGCGAAGGTCGTCAAGCTGCATGGCGTTCGGATCGAAGCCGGGAATGCCGTGTTGCTCGTTGACCGCTTGCGCATTTTCGAGCACGGCAATCATGGGGTCGTCCTCCATTGCCAGGAAGCCTTCGGCTTCGCGGATTCCGGCGACGATTGCCAGTTGAATGTGTTCCATTTCTTCGGCTGCGATACCGGAAAGGTCGCGGGTGGATGCGGGGTCGGCGGGGTGGCCGTTGACTGTTCTTGTGATTTTGGATTGTTGCATGGTTGGGGTTGTTATCGTTGTGAAAGTTTGGATGCGAGAATGAAAAGCAGCAGCAGCACCAGCGTTCCGATCAGGGACGCAGCGAAAGGCAGTCCCGTCTTCGTAGGAATATCGCCGCATGTGCATGAGCCAAGGCAAAGCAGGGCCATGAGGCAAAACAGGATGTACTTTAGTCGTTTCATCGTATCGGGTTTGGTGGTTAGGAAAGAAAAATCAGGGAAAGGCCGGTGAGGGCCAGGAGGCCGACGACCACGGCCCCGGTGGCGATCCCGCTACCACTTGTTCCGGTGATGGCCCGGAGGGTGTGGTGCAGGGCGGAGGCGGCGCGTTGGCGGAATTCCCCCCGGTTCATGTGCCGTGCATCGTCGGGGCTGGTCATAAATCCGAGTTCCACCAGCACCGAAGGCATGACCGTCTCCCGGAGTACGTGAAAGTCGGCTTTTTTCGCCCCGCGCTTTCGCAATTCGGGAAGGGCGGCGGCAAGCTGGTCGAAAAATGCCCGGCTGTAAACGTCCGAATCCTCGGAGCCTGAATAGCTGAACGTCTCCAGGCCGTTTGCGCCGGGGCTGGTGTGGCCGTTGGCGTGGATGGAAAGGTAGAACGTGCGCCCCAAAGTCCAGGCGTACTTATTGGCGCGTCTGGACCGCTCCGAAAGCGGCACGTCCCGCCAATCGTCGGGGTGGACGATGAATCGGTAGGGAATGCCACTGCGATCCAGGAGCCGGGCCAATCGCCGGGCAATGTCACGGTTATACACGCCCTCGAAAATTTGGGCCATGTCCGGCCACACCGGGGACCGCTTGCCGGGGGTCACGTATTGCCCGGTGTTGGGGTGGATTCCACCGTGGCCGGGGTCGATCAAGATAATTGGTTTCTTTGCCATTTGGCCGTCTTTTTTCGGGTGGGTCGCTATTCGAATCGTACTGGCATTTCACCGGGGCCGTACCGCCCGTCCGCCGTGGCGTTGCCCTTGTCCACGTTCACCAGATAATCGACAAGGTGCTGGTAGACCATGCCGCCACGCGGCAAGCCTTCATTCGTGACCTGAGAAATGAAAATGAAGCTGGTGCGCGGCCATGCGGTGACAAGCTGTTCAACCATGTCCACGCCCATCTTTCCCCGCGAAATCGAGTCCACGAAAACGAAGTCGTATGCCGAAAGGTCGGCGGGTAAGTGGTCGGCGAGGATCAGGTCGGGGTGGTTGGCCCCGATACGGGCTTTACGGTCCTGAAAAGTCATATCGCGGGGGTCTTCCTCCAGCGAAGCGTACAGGGTCGTACCGAAGTTCCGGGAAAGGTAGTCGGCGAAGTCGATTGCCAGGGTGGATTTTCCGTTTTTGGGCTTTCCCCAAAGCAGGGCGGTAAATCCGCGACCCGGACGGTGAAACAGCCCCTCCCACCTTCCGGTAAAATTGAGCCTTTGACGGGTCATGTCCGGGCGCGGCTGGTCGGCCCGGATGGCTACCGGGTGCGATCCACGCGGCGGCGGGACAATATAAATGGTCTGGTCATTGGCCGGGTTGGTGCCACCGTTACTCTTGGGATCGGAAGCCGAATTGTTAGGGATGCCATTGGGGTACGGCTTCACCCCTCCGGAATTGCCGCCAGCAGTGTGTACCGTTTTGAGGCTTGCATTGCTGAGACTTCCCTCGGCATGTTTGGCGAAACCATGCAGCCCTTTTCGAATGTAGGGATCGCTGTGGTGGCCGTGCAGCTTGAAGCCGCATCCCTCCAGCGTCCGGCTAAGACCGTCCAGTGACCGCTCCGAAAAGGCGATATACTTCTTTTTTCGGCCCTTGATGAAAGTTTCCAGGGCTTTGCGGATTTTCGGGACGGCTTTTGCGCCGGGGTCGCCCTTTTCGATCCGGCCCTTCTTTTCGGCGTTCTGGATGTATTTCAGGAATTTCCGAGCCGCGTCCTTGGTGACGGCCTTGCGCTGCATACCGATGAACCGGAGGGCAATCAGGACGGAAGGGAAGATTTCGACACCCTTCACAATCGCGGTCATGCGCTTGACCGTTTCCAGTTCGAATTTGAGCGTTTCCTCCTCCAGCGGGTCGGCGGTCTTGAAAGCGTTGTTAATCGCCCATACCAGCTTGTCCTGCATCCATGCGATTTCCTTCCAAAGCGGGGTCGCCTTGGTTCCCCTGGTCTTTCCGCTTCGCACGTTCCCGCGCCGGATTTCGCGCTGGATGCGTTTGAGCAAGTTGACGCTCCGGCGTTGGGGGAGTCGTTTGCGGTCCAGATTGACGAAGCTGGAAATCAGCTTGAGTTCCACGCTCCGGTCCTGGATTTTGGCCTTTGCCTTGGTTTGGGTCTTCTTCTTTGCCATGTTCGGTTTGTTGGTTGTGGTCGTTTTCGGTGCCGGTTTCGGGCGGGGCGGTTTCGGTGCCGGTGGCGGCGTTACAGGAGGTGGCGAAGCGGGTGTGCTGAAATCTTGGTCAAAAAGGGTACGCTGTACCGTCCCGTCCTTGCGAGGGTCGTACCAGCGCGGAAAAATTTCGCGGGGTTCGGCCCAAAAGCCTTTCAGATCGTAGGCGGTTTGGGCGATCAATAGCAGCTTGTCTGTGTTGGCGTCCAGGTCCAGGACGAAGAAAGCCGGGAGGGGCTGGTTGTGGGTCGGGGTTTGCCCACCGATGAACCAGTTTACTATGTCGCCCCGGTACACCTGGTTGAAGGGAAGGCCGCTATGCTCGATCAGCTTGAACTCCTCCGGCTTGGTAATGAGGGCTTCGGCAATGTTGTAAATCGTAACCAGCCGCGCCGTTCCAAAGCGTTCGCGGTAAATTCGCACAGCCTCGGCATAGGTAATTTCCGCCGCCGTGGTGTCGGCCCAATCCTTTGCGGCCCTTGCGGCGGCGTTGCGGTGGCCGTAGGTGACGGATTTACCGGAAACCGAAAGCGGTACAAGGTCGATGAAGTCCAGGCGTTTGAACACTTCCTGAATCGCAAATAGAATCTTGACCTTTTTCCGGCCTTCGGTACGCTGTTTGGGGATGCGCCGGGGCTTGGTGCGCACACGCTGTTCGAACATTTCCTGAACCGATTTCTCCGGGCCGTTTTCTTCGGTCTGGATTTCGGCGCGGATCTCCGCCTCAATCTGTTCGTCGATGAATTCCCCTTCGTATTCCCGGAGAATAGTATCGCGTTTGGGGTGGTTGACCTTGAACCCGTCGATCATATCCTCGATGGCCAATTCGATTATGTCTTCATATCGGGAACTTTCGCCATAGGACTTGAGGATTTCCGACCAGCGGGGGAGCAGCTTTTTCAGGTTGTCACGGTTGAGGGTGTCGCCTTTTTCGCGCAGATGAAAAAAGACCAGTTGCCGCGCAAGTCCGAGGGCATCATCCATGCGGTCGGCTCCTGCAAACATGGCGGCGATTTTCCGGGCCGTGCTTTCGTTCTTATTGGACCTTTCGGGGACGACCGGCTCGAAGGCCATGGCTGTTTGGCCGGGCTTGTCGATCCAGACCAGCCGGGTACGAACGCCGGTGGACCTGAACGCGCCCTTAAAGGAATCCTCCGGCAACTTCTCATTGTCTGCACCCACTTCGTCCAGCCAATCCCGGAAATCCGCGTCTTTGCGTTGCTTGCGGAAAAACACGCCTTCCCCCATAATCGCGACCAGCCGACCGCCCGGTCCCAGCAGATCGAAGGCATGGCGTACATGCTCCGCGTCCTGGGACCGCTCAAAGGGTGGGTTCATTACAATGCGGTCATAGCTGCCGGTGTGGGAAAGGAAATCCGAGCCGACAACCTCAAAGCCCTTGACGCGCAGCAGTTCGGCAAGGTCCGGCACGATTTCCAGCACTTCCAGCTTTGCGCCGGGGTGTCGGTCCCGTACCACTTCGGCAAGGTTGCCCATGCCCGCCGAGGGTTCCAGGACGCGCATTCCGTCTTCGATCCCGGCAAGGTCAACGACCTGTTCAGCCAGGGGGCGGGGCGTTGGGAAAAATCCGTCGATCTTGCGCCCGATGAACTTGCTTTCCAATTCCTTTTGCATCCGGGCGGCTTCCTGCTCTGGGGACAGCTTGAAGCCTTCCAGCCGTTTGAAGTCTTCCAGGGCGCGGGTGTAGGTGGCCGCGTCGGTAATTCCCATCCGGGCAAGCATTCGGAGATCCTTGCGCCGGTCCTCTTTCCACCAATCCGCCACGCCGGGTTTATTCGGGTTGGGGAATTCATCCCGGCTCCAGTACAGGAATTCGATTTCGCTTAGGTGACGGATTCCGCGCAATGTCACCGGCACGGCGTTTTGATCCCACAGGTCTGCCAGGGCGTAAAGTTTGACCTGGAATTCAGCCAGCCGGTCGCCGTCCTGCTCCATGCCCTTAGCGATTCGCGCCCTTAGTGCGGTGGGGTTCTGTTGGGCAATGGCCGGGTTGCTTTTGGCCTCGATCTTGTTTTTTAGGTTGTCGGCCTTTTCGCGCAGCTTCGCGGCGATCCCGGCGCGTTCGCCCTCGGAAAATTCCCGGTCAAAGGATTTCTTTTTGGTCGCCGAATGCTTGCCCCGGAAATAGCGCATTTCGTAGTCCTCGAAACGAATAAGACCACGTTGAACTTTTGGCGGGAAATCGGGATAGCGGAACATGTCCAGCATCGTTTCCAGCATTCCGGGGTTTTCCCACAGGTTGAACCAGTACCGTTCCTCATGGGGAATGCCGGTGCGGAAGGAATCGAAGCCGTCACCGCGATAGTCCATTACCCGCATGGCCTCGATCTTTCCCAGGATCATTTCCCGTAACAGGGAATTGCGGCGGATTTTCGGGTTTTCGGAAAGGTCGTATGTGGGTTTGCGGTCTTTGGCTGAAAGGTGGGGACGGGATTGCACCGGAACGGCTTTGAGGCCGTCCAGGCTTTCGCGATCACTTAGCGAATCAACCGAGCCTGATGCGGTGATTTTGTGCCGCCGTTGCAGCCGTTCGGGTTCCGCCCCTTCATATCGCGGTGTGTCGGTCCAGGACCATGTGATGACCACGCCGCCCTTTTCGTCGGAATAGCCCTGAAATTCGGGGTCGTGGTATCGGTAGTCTTTCGGCTGGACTTCGGCCTTGAAGTATTCATGGGCGATCCAGAGCGCAGCTTGCTGGAGGGGTTTGAGGCCAGAGGCGTTGCCCCGGCCTTTGCGGCCCTTTTCGCGTCGGTCGGCTTTGCCGCTTCGGCGTTCTACCTTCCGGCTCTCGGCGGTAATCGTACCGCCTTTGTTTGCCAGTTCTTTCGCCCAATTCCAATCGGATTCGGTATAGCGTTTGTGCCAAAGTTTTTGCCGTCTTGACCAGCGGAATTTCCTGGCTTTAAGGTCTTCCAGCACATCCGATTCGGGACGACCTGAAAAAATGACCTCGATACCGTTTTGGGCGGTGTTGTGATTCACCTGGACCGGGACACGTCCCAGGATGGCGGGGTTTCCAAAGAGTTGCATTTGCGGCTTGTCGGTTAGTAGTTCGGTCTTAGCCTCGGTAGGCTTTCAAGGACTCGTGAATGCCCCGGATGCAGCGTTTCATGCGCCCCCGGTCTTTCCCCTGGAGTTGTTCTTTCCGGTCGTCTAGGGCGCGGACGGCCACCTCCGGGTCGTGGAGAGTGCTTGCCAGAAAGAACTTTATCCAGGCTTCCGTAAGGCGGATTTCGTCGCGCATGATCTGCTCGAAATGATCCAATCGTCGCGTGATGGATTGCAGCAGCTTGTCGTTTTGGGTTTGTTTGGTCGTCGGCATGGTTTCAGGTAGGGAGTATCAGGTCTTCGTATCGCCGCCATTCGGGGCTGTCGTTCAGCACCGGGAGGATCACGGTTTTGATTTCAGGTATGAGCCGCTTGAACTCCTCGAAATCCCGAAGGATGAAGGCTTCGACGTACTGGCTGAACAACCGGAGCGTCCCGGTTTCGAATCGTTCCAGGGCGAGGGTCAGGTGGTCGCGGTTGACCGGCTTGCCGGTTCGCTTGCCTTCGTCTTCGATCAGCGTGGCCGTGCGCTCGATCAGCCTTTTGCGGGGCGTGGGCCGCAAGGCGAAGTACGCGCCGGTCGCTGCGCCTGCCAGCAGCAGGAAAATGATTAGTTGCTTCATGTCGGAGTGTTTGTTGTGTTGGCCTGGTTCATTTCCAGGACGATTTCGTCCTTGTCGCGGGTAGCCTCGATAATCGCGTCGGCCAGAACCGCACCGGCGAGCCCTCCCAGGATCACGTAGGGATACCACGTTTTCACCTTTAGCCGTTGGGCGAGGAAGTAGCCGGTTAGCGATCCGGTGGCCCGGCTTATCCAGATATAGGTCTGCTTTTTCACCGGGTTCCGTTGAGCGAGGCCGTTACCGGCATTTTGAGTTGCTTGCGAAGGGGGCGGACTTTCTTTGCCAGCTTGTGCAGGTTGTTGATGCAGCGTTTCACCGCCGTAATCATGCGGCTGTCCATATCTTCGGCGAAGGATTTCAGGACGAGTTCAATCGTCGCTTTGGGCCGTACTTCAGCGTTGTCGGCGATCATGTCCACGTCCTTTTTGGAAACGCCGATTTTGGAAAGTTCTTCCTGCATCCGGCCCCGTTCGTAGGCCATTGAATCGCGGGTTTGGCGGAGCCGTACGCGGGTGTTGGAATCGCGTTGCTTTGCCATGTTACACCTCCTTTTTGTCGTTGGGAAAATCCGGGTCGGCAAGGTCCGGGGGGGCCGGGCCGTTGAGTGCTTCACCGGCGAATTCGGGCGGGTCGATACGGACGATCCGGGGAGCCGGTGTACTCCCACGCTTTTCGAAGGAGTAACCGAACTTCCCCACGCCTACCAATGACAGGAAGCCCCAAAACATATATTCGGGTGTTTCCAGCGGGGTAAACGTGTCCACGAACCATGAAAGAACAGTCATCAGGACAAAGAGGACGGTGCTGATTTCACGCAGGGAGAAATCACCGTTCTTGTCCTTGAATAATTGCAGAATGAGAAAACGCATGTTGTCAGGTTTATCGGGTCGGTAATTGTTTGAGCAGCTTGCGCTGGACGGTAATCGGCGGAAGCTGGACGTTTGACTCCAGCCAGGCCGGAAGGAAAACGCGCTTGCGTTTGGTCGTTCCCCGGCTGCATTTCCGCGCCCACGCCCGGCCACTTTTGGACAGCAGCACAGCCAGCAGGTATTCGGGAAGGACGCTCCGGGTGTCGATTTCGAATTGCGGGAAGTCGCCCGAAATGACCGCGCCATGCAGGTGCCGGGGTACGATCCCCGCCGCGCCGTCTTTCAGGTCCAGCTTGGAGATAATCAGCCGCCCGGCCACGGCGTACTTTTTGTCGTGCGGGTAGATTTCCGCGCCGTCCTTGCTGGTGCGCTTTACCACGCCCCCGCCGCCGAGGCGGACGGTCACAAGGTCGTAGGCCGTGCCGGGTGAGGGCCGGGCGGTGCGGTGACTGCGTTCGATCAGGTCGTCCAGACGCACCAGCGGGTAGCGGTTTGCGGGGCCGGGAATATCCAGTTTCAGGGTCTTTGCCATGTCGGGTTAGTCGTTGTTTATGGTTGAGATTGCCAGCAGGGTCACAAGGGCCGCGCCGCCGAGCAGACCGCCACGCAGCAGCCACTTACGCCGGTTGGCGCGGCGAAGGGCGCGGAAGTCCACCAGCGAGTAGGTAAAGACGTTTCCGTGCAACTTCTTGTGGGTTTCGCACAGGCGCATGAACTTGTTGAAGTCGTCGGCGTTTTTGAACACCTGACATCCCGCCGAGTACCGTTCGACGGTCGGGGTTTCGCCGGTTGCCAGGGCGCGGTGAATGTTGATCCCGAAATTGCCGGTCATCCGTTCCCCGTTGTTGTAGTCCAGGGTGCTGTCGCGGTTGTAATCCCGCACGACCGTCACCGGGCCTCCCCGTTGGCACAAGGCGTAATAGCGGCCCCGGTGGCGGTCGATCATGTACTTGTCGGTGTATTGGCCCATCGCGAGGATGGCCGCGCCCATGTTGTGAATCGGAACGTGCAGGTAAGGCAGTCCGGGGTCGGTCGTCGCGGGGTAGGCGTGGAATCGCCACTTGCCTTTTTCGTCCCGGTAGAAAACCGTAATCAGGTCGTCGAACTGGTTGGCGCTGGTTATGGGTGAGCGCACCCCAACAATGTTGAGTTGGTAGGGAGCGGTGTATAGCTTCCAGCGGCGTTGTCTGATAATGGTTTTGATCCGGTTGAGCATGGCTTAGGCGATCACAAGTGAACCGGCTTGCGCGAAGGCGGTCTTTCCTGTGGGGGTAAGTAGTTGGATCACGTCTGCCCGCCGTCCGGTCACGGTGCCGACCAGCACACCGCCCGGCACGTCCTGGAGGACGTTGCCCTCCCCCCAAAGCACGGTGTCCTCGCGTGTCACGGCCATGCGACCGGCCCCGGTGCTGCCAAGCCCCGAAAGGCTCCAGCGGTCGCGGTTTTGTTTCAGGCCCATGCGCCGCAGTTCGGCTGCGAACGCGGACTTGTGGGAAAAATTCCAGGGCATCCGGTCGGCCATGAGCGTATTGACCAGATTGCGGTTTACCTTTCCTCCCCGCTTGTCGCGGGTTTCGTAGGCGTTCACCGATTTGAGTAAATCCGAGACGTTGGTATAGTCCTGAACGGTTCGCATCAGCCGCAAGGCGGAAACCACGCGATTTGCGTCCCGGCTGTTGGTAGCCGCGCTGATTTGTGCCGCCAATCCTGCCGGAGAGAAATTGCCGGTGGAATTCGAACCGCCGCCCTGTCCGGTGCCGCTTCCTGCTGACTGCCCGGAGGTGCCGCCCGGCTGGAAGCCGTAGGGGTCGGAAGCGCCCATGTGCCGGAGCATTCCGCCCCATGCCGCCGCCGTAATCGGGGTGGTTACGTTGTTGGTATCGAGTGCGCCCTGGGTGAGACTTCCCCAATAGCCGTCCACTTTGAGCCCGGAGCCGAAAGTCTTGTTCATTCCACGCTGGAGGACTTTCACCCGATCGCCCTTCATCATCTTGCGAAGCGGAAAGGAACGGTCGGAAGTCCAGCGTGAACCGCCGCCCGATCCCCCGCCGCTGGAGGTGGTCGTTGTGGTGGTCTTCACCGGGGGAAGCGGCGGTGGGTCGTCCTTCGCCGGGGTGAACCTGTCGAGCGGATTTTGTGCTTTGGCCTTGTTGAGCAGGATCGCGGCGGTAACGCCGCCACCGATCACCAGCACCGCCGCGCCGATCCAGATGAACGTGCGCTTGCGCCGGGCCTTCGCCTCGGCTTTAGCCGTGGGCGATAAGTTGATGGAGTTTGCTTGCTTTGGCATCGTCTTTTTCGGTTAGAATGTCGTAGGCTAGTTGGAGGTCGCCCCCGCTCATTTCGTCCTGCAATTCCTGCATGACCGAGTAACGCGGGGTATTGAACCGCCTGTAACGCTCATTGAGCAATTCGAAGGCTTCCAGGGACGGGACTTCTTCCAGCACCTTGTAAATGGCCGCTTCGTCGGTCCCGCCGAAAGGCCAGTATTCATATTCGGCCCCGGCCTTGATCCGCGTGGCCCAATTATTCAGCATCCGGTTGGTGATGGCGAAGGGGTCGCGGTTCTTTGCCTCTCGTGCGTTTGCGGGGAGCATGTCCAGAATGGCCGTGATTTCAGAGAACATTTGCCGGGATAATTCCCCCCGGAGGTCGTCCATCAGCCGCCCGGTTGCGCCGATTTCAAGCCGCTTGTAAGCGTCTTTCACCTTGCGCCACATGACTTGATGCGGCACGTCCATGATCGTGTCCCGTACCAATTCTTCGTCGGTTCCCCACCCAAAAGGGCTGTCGGGATTCATCGCATTGACGAGGCGTTGAGCGAAATAGGCGGAATTGTCCTTGTCGTCGATCTCGTCAACGGTTTTCCTGAACCAAAAGCCCCGGATGATCCGGCGTGTAACGAGAAAGGCGATACCCGCTCCGAGGGCGATTCCAAGCCCCGCCAGGACTTTGTTGAAGACGCGCCGCTCCTGGTTGTTGAGCACGACCACACCGCCCGGCATCAGTTGGGGCGTTGCGCCCCCCGTGGACACTCCGCCCCCAGCCTGTCCGGGCATGGCCCCGCCACCCCCGGCCCCTTGCTTGTCGGAAAGCTGCGAGGCCAGGAGAAGGGCGGCGGTATTGCCAAGGGTGTTGGTTGTTTGGGGCATGGTTGGTTAGTCGGTTGCGGGATGCTTACACGCCGAGATAGCTGCGTACCATCCCGCCGTCCGGGCCGTTGAGGATGGCCGGGCCGTTCTGGGCCAGGGCCGAAAGGGTGCGCCCGTCCAGGGCGGCGGCAAGCGTAACGATTGCCTTCATTTTTTGGGTGGCTTCGGCCTGGGAGGTGGCCTGGATTGTGACGTTGTTGTACTTAAAATTCTTCATCGCCGGTGAGTTTGTCGTTATCGTTTTCGTCGTCGGGTCCGTCCGCTTCGGTCTGGACCACGTGAATCGGTGAGGCTTGATCCGCCGGGGTTGCCGTGGCCGTGCCTTGCCAGATCAGGCCGATTGCGACCGGGAGCAGTTCGGGGTTTTCTGCCAGGCCGTCGAGCAGGAGCATCACCTGGTTGAATTCTGTTTCTGTGGGGAATGCCGAACGCAGACGGAAAAGCAGGTCGGCGTTTGCCGGGTCGCCTCCGGGGCCGGATTCGTCGGCGGGTTCAAAGGTCATTTCCGGGGCGGGGGATTGCGGGGCGTGCATTTGACGCTGCATTTCCATCGCTCTTTGCCGGTTGTCGTGCTCGATGATACCGGCAAGTGCCTGCCCACCCGGAAGCCTTGCCAGCATTTGCGGGTTGCGCCGCACGAAACCCTCCAGGAAGATCCCGCCCACTTCCAGCAGCGAAACGTCCCCGACATGCAGCTTTTTGGCTTTCAGGTCTTTGAGTTCTTCCTCGATCTTGTCCGCGTACTCCAGCAGTTCGTCGTGGTCGCCTTTGAGGTCGTCGTACTTTTCTTTCAGCAGCCGGTGGTCCCATTCCATCTCCTTCATGCGCAGCTTGCGGTCGAAATCGTGCTGCATCTTGTTTTCCAGCCCTTCCAGGGATTGCGAACCGGACGCGCCGTTTTGGGGCTTGTTCCGTTCCAAGTGCAGCAGGTGAATGTCGCTGTACTGGCTTTTGCCCTTCCAGATTTTCACCTGCACTTCCTGGGTGCTGGACATTTGCACGAAGTCGGTAAGGTTGCCGAAGCGGTCGGGGTCGGTGGTTTCCTCGATCACGGCCACCCCGTCCACGCGCACTTCGTAGCGGCACGGTTCGTCACGCAGGTAATCGTCCTGGATTTTCTTTTCCAGGATTTCAAGCTGGTGATTCGAAAAGGGCTTTTCATAGATTTTTCCCATTGGTCACTTGTTTGAGAGGTTAGGAGGTTCGGCTACGGTCACGGTAGTCTGGCACGGCCATGAGGAAGGACACCACGGCCGGCCCCGCGTCGCGGTTGGTGATCGTTATTTTGCCGGTATGCTCGAACCCTTGTTCGTTGTGCTTTCCGGCTGATAGGTCCATGAAAGCGAAATTGGATTCCACGGTGATGTTGGGTGCGGTTGCGAGCAGTTCATAAGGGAAATACACCCACACGTTCCAGGCGTTCAGGGTAAGGGTCGCACCGCCCCCGATGTATTTGGTTCGCATCAACGTTCGGAATCTCCGCCCGAAACCCATTTCCCGCATTCGGACCGGGATATATTCCTGAATGAAGCTGGTTGTCATGGTTTACGCTGGTAATACAGGTGGTAATGCACGGTGTAAGGTTCATCGACCATGCCGCGCTCGTTCAGCACGTCCTTGTAGTAGCCTTGCAGGTGGCGAAGATCTCCATGGATTTTGACCGGGACCGGCTCGATCCGGTTGCCCGATATGACGAATTCAGATTCAGATTGAAACCTCCCGCCCGGATGCGAAAGGCCAAAGGGCGTGTAGGCAGTTTCGAAACTTTCCTCCAGATCGACCGTTCCCTGGTAAAAAATGTCCCCGGGGGAATGCCAGCGAAGCGAGACATGCCCGGCCACGCTGTCCGGCCAACTGGTTCCCTGGACCGCGCCCCACGACACTTCGCCCGGAATGCAGACGAATATGAGGTGCGTAACCATTTCGCAGTCACAGGGGAGAAACACGTCGAAGCTAACCCGGTCGCCGATCAGGTTGACCTGGATTTTGTCGCTGATAATTCCGGTGTTGCGGTCAAGCAGCATTTTCGTCGATTTCATACTCCACGTACACCGAAACCGTGTAGGACGAGAAAGGCAGAATCGCCGTGCTTACGTCCTGGTAGCTGACTTTGAGGATTCCGTTTCCGGGGTCCAGGTCGAGGGGGAGATACTTGTCTTTGGGGGCCACGCCGAGGCCGCTCATAAGCAGCTTGGTATGGTAGCCCTCCGGGATCACTTCCTCCCCGTTGATAAGCACCCCCACCGTTCCGCGAACGAAAAGCATGTCCTCCCGGTCAGCGGTGAAAATGATTCCCGTTACGCGCTCGGTGTGCTTGTCCAGTTCGAAGGTCTCTTTGGCGCTGTCGCCGTCATTTTGGACGGTCGGAAGGTCGAAGCGTTTACGCAGGATTTTTCCCATTTCAGATTAGGCTTGTTGGTGGTGAATTTGCCGGGGCCACGGCCCCGCGCTGGTGGCGGGGCCGGGTCCGGCTTGGTTTTCCCGTTCGTCAGTCCGATCAGGGCGTGGTGATCGTCCCGAAAAGGCCCACGTAGATGTGCGTGTCCTGGGGGATTCCGGTCACAGTGCCGAGTTCCAGGGTGCATTCGATGTCCACGTTGTCGTGGATCACGCGGGGGTTGTGAAGCTTGTAGAAGCCTTGCGCCCACATGCCATTATTGTCGGTGCAGAAAACCCGCATAGACGTTTCCGGCACGATGGTCACTTTGTTACTTTCCAGGCTAAATTCACCGTTGGCGATTGCCGCGAAATTCGCCTGTTCGATGGTTTGGAAATGCGTGGACTTCACTTCGTCCGGGGTCGGCGATCCGGGAACGGCGGCGGCGGTCGTACCAGCCAGCAGGTAGATTCCCGAAACGAGCAACGCCTGGTTCTTCGGCAGCTTTGCGTTGGACACGTTGCGCAGCCCGACCTCTTTTTGGTCCTGACTTTCGAACATCTTGATCGTTTTCGAGGTGCCTACCGGCTTAATCGAATAGATCATGTGGTCGCCGAGGCGCAGCTTGGAGCCGCGCAGTTCGCGCTTGATGTGTCCGGGAAGTTGCTTGAAGAACTTCTCCATTTCGGCGCGTGAACCTTTGGAGCGGTGTTTGAATCGGGCCTTGCCCCGGCCATCCAGACCGATCAAGTCACCCGTTACGGATTCTTCAAAAACTTGTTCGTCGTGAAAAGACATGGTTAGATAGTTTTGGTGGTTAAAAAATTTGTATCAGGTCGTTTGTGTGTCCTGCGTGGCCGGGCTACATGTCGTCGAGGCTAAACCCCTCCAGGTCGCCGCTTGCGTTGACCGAAGCCATCTCCAGGTCGTCCAGGTCGGGGTTTTCCAGGTCGGCTAAGTCTGCGAAGTCGTCGAAATCGCTTCCGGCCAGACCGGCCATTTCCAGGTCGTCCAGGTCGTCGTCTTCGTCGTCGTCCAGGTCGATGGAAATCGAATTGCGCTCCTGCAATGCCAGGGCCGAAGCGGCCATGCGGTTGTTCAGTTCATCCAGAGTATCAAAAGGGTTCTGGCCCAGTCCGCCCATACCGCCATCTTTGCCAGCGCCGCCGCCCGATCCAGCCGTAAGTAGGGTCTGGTCCGGCTGATTGTTATTACCGGAAATCGCTTTCTTCGCGAGGTCGAGGGACAGCTTTTTGCCGAAGGCGGCAAAGAGCATTTTGGCACGGTTCTTTGCATTGTCCAGGAAGTTTGAAAAGGAAGATTTGTTGGGGTCTTTCGGCGTGCGCATGTTGGCCCCGCCGGTCATCATCATGTCGGCGGGCATTGCCATTGCCAGCCCCATCCCAGCGGTGAACATCAGCGGCTTTTTCTGCCAGGCGGCATAAGCCATCATGCTTGCCCCGGCCCAAAAGGAAACCCGCGTGGGTACGAGTGTCGCACCGAGGATCATGCCCCCCGCTCCAAGTGCCACGTGCTTTGCGGCTTCTTTGCCGTCGAAAGCTGGGGCTTTGGTCGATACTGCTTTGCTATTGGCCATTTTGTTTGTCTTGATTAGTTAGGTTTGAACTTTGGAAAAACGCTTGCCGAGGGTTGTGGTTACGGTACTTTGATTCCCGAAACGGACTGCTTTTTGTGGGATTTCGACGGCTTGCGCCCAGTGCGTTTCAGCGGTCCCTTCGGCAAGGCCGGTATCACTTTGCCGGTGAAGGCCGAACGCTGTTTTCGCGTCTTTCCGAGGCTCTTGCTCTCTGTGCCAGCCAGCGCCGCCTTGCCCGGTGCTTTTCCGCCTCGGTCGCTGGTAGCAATGCCCGGTGCTTTCCCTCCCCGATCACTGATCGCTTTGCCCTTCTTCTTCCAAGGCTTCCAGATCATGAGCGTAATTCCAGTTGCAGTGAGTGCTCCCCCGCCGACCAGCCACCATTTGTATTTTGAGACGAACTCGGCAAACTTGCCTTTGGATTTGTCCTCGCTGGTGCCATCGTCGTCGGGTATTCGCACCGTAGCTTTGGCCGTGTCGTCCTTAATCGTGATCAGTCCGCCGCCGGTTTCGTCAAACGTCCCAGTATTGTCAGTCTGGAATTCCCCGCCTTGGTTGGTGCCCTCATTGTTCTGGAATCCGCGCTTGATTTGGCTGAAGGTGTTGGCGGCGGTGGTCACGGTATTGCTGATTTTGTTGATGTTGTCCAACAGCGGGTTTCCGGTTTCGGCGGGGAGGCCACCGGGAACCGGTGCGCCGGGCTGGTCTTCGACCGGGCCAATCGCCTTGATGATCGCGGCCACGGCGGTAAGTGCGGCGGTCGCGGCGGCGATTGCGGCGGCGGGTGCTACGCCGAGGATGCCCGAAAGCCCGTCCGTTCCCGAAAGGTGGGACAATCCTTCGTCGGCGATCATGTCGGGACCGAGGATTTCGAGCATGTTGCTTTCCAGG
Organism: Bacteroidota bacterium; assembly: GCA_039024435.1. Classification (GTDB taxonomy): domain Bacteria; phylum Bacteroidota; class Bacteroidia; order J057; family JADKCL01; genus JBCCQH01. The sequence continues at coordinate 123,355 of JBCCQH010000003.1, read as the reverse complement.
TCCAGTTCGTCCAGGTTGCCCAGGCCACCGAATCCGGCGAGGCGCTTTGGCTTTTTTGTGTCGCGGGGAAAGAGGTTGGCGGGAATCTTTACCGGGATCTTCTTTCCCAGGTTGCCCTTGCCGTAAAAAATCGAACCGTGAAGGCTGTCGCGCTTGCCACCGGCGATTTTGTGCGTGGTACGCAACTTGTCCAGCGCGGTGCGGAGTTTGGTCCACTTGCCCTTCGTCATGTTCCGGGGGTTCAGACGCTTTGCCGCCTCGTAAGGGATTCCGCCCCAACGCAGCCGCCGCCCCAGGTTCATAAAATTGATCTTCATGGCGACCAGAATGCCAGCGCGAAGCAGGGCCGTGGCCGGGTTGAATTTGTTGATCTTGTTGACCACATTGAGCAAGCCCCCTCCGCCGCGCTTCTTCTTTTTCTTCTTTTTGCGGCTGCGGCGGAAAAGGCCGAGGCCGGACATTTCGTCTTCTTCTTCTTCCATGCCCATGTTGGCCTGAACGTGCGCGGCCCATTGTTCGGGGGTCATGCCGTTGCGCCGGATGAATTCCAGCCGGTTCTTTTGCTGCCAGTCCTCCGGGGACATGCCGCTACGCAATGCGGCCTTTTGTGCAGCGGAAAGGTCGGGGAGCGCCCCACTGGCTACGCCGAAATGGCTTTCGGCCTCGTCGCCAAAGAGGTCGTCGAAATCCGGACCGTTGACCGCGCCGGGAGGGTACTTTTGGCCCGTATTTCCCAGGCCGGATAACACTTGTAGTTCCATGTGTACGTCGCGTTTTTTGATATAGGGTACTTCGTAGTCGAATTCGTCAGCCACCGGGTCAATCGTGATATGACCGCCGCGCGTGGGGACGACCACGTAGATATGTTGAAAGTCGGGGTCCGGGTTGGCCCCGGTCAGATCCTCGTAAGCGGTGATGCGGAAGGTGTGGGGGATGCCTTTGAGGCCGCGCCCGGTGCGGACGTGGTGCAGGATCGAAGAAATCAGGATCGTGTAACAATCACAGTCGATTCCCCGCTTGCGGTCATGCCAGGAACGGGCCGGGGTGCGAAGTTGCTCCGTGCCGGGCTTGTCGCGGCGGTACTGGATGTACTGGTAACAGAAGTTCCAGATGTTCCGGCACGTTTCACGCAGGGTCTTTCCTTCCAGCACGGCGGCGATCCGGGCAGCTTGCCATTTATAATCCCGGACTACTTCCGGCAATTTTTCCAGCGTGTCCTCCAACACCGCACCGGACTTGATCGTCTCGTCGGTCACGTCCGCCTTCGGAAAGAAGCGGTCGAAGCGGCGACCGTCCCGGATTTTTCGTTTTGTCGCGGCTTCCATCAGGCTTTCCCTATGGGGATTTGGGTTTCAAAGGTGAACGGGACGCGAAGCATCGTCGGGCTTTCCACTTCCATCGGGGCCACCACGTCGATTGCCGTGGCCGGGCCGTTGCCTACCCAGGCATTGACCACGGGACCGGCGATTGCCAGCACTTCGGCGTAGCGCGGGGAAATGAGCAGCTTGCGCCCGTACACGTCCGGGTGACTTAACGGCCCTTCGAATTTGGCCGGGATTGTGACCGTGCCGGGTACTTTCAGCGGTGCGGTTATCGGGTTTTTGCGTTTGGGGTCGTTGTGGTAAAGTCCTACCTGGAGGTCGTGAACCTCGATGGAGCCGCCCGTTGGGTTTTTGAGCCATGCGTCCAGTTCCACGTCCACGGTGTCGAAGCCCCAGCGCTTGATTCTGGGGATCAGCTTCACGTCGAGGTTGTTGCCGGTGTGGACCGTCCGGGACACGCCGTAAATCACCCCTGCCACGATCAGCGCACCCGCGCCGTATAGGAAATACTTGGGTTTAATTGGCATAGTCGGTTAGTCTGTTTGGTCGAGCCGCCAATCCTCCAGCCGCCTGATTCGATCCTTGATTTCGGCGATTTCCTTTCCGTGGACTTCGCGGTGGTGCTTGCCTTGGGTTGCCTCCCTGGACAGTTGCGTGTAGAGGTTGTTCACACGGTCCACCAGGGTCTTGAATTGCTTGTGCAAGTCCTTTAGAAAGAAGCCGATAATCACGAACAGGATCGAGATCAGGCCGAGCAGTAGGCTGTTTATGGTTAGTAGCAGGTCGGTTGCGCTCACTGGAGGTCGGGTTGGTTAGTTAGTATGACCGCAACTTGATAAGGAGGAAGGACTTTCGCGGCGAAATACCCACCAGCGGCAAAACACCGATGTAATTGAGGGTGATTAAAGGTAGACGGCTAAAATCTCCACTATGGGAAAAATCCACCAAAATTTCTACTATGGGGGGCCGGGTTAAGCCCCTGAGAATCGCGCAAATGGAAACAGCCCGTACTCCGGGCTGCTTCACGCGACGTATGGACCATTAAGCCTACCCTTGACTTAACGGGAATTCTTGTTTGAGGGCGGATAGTCGGGCATTTCCCCCCGGAGAAGGAAATACACGTGCTCGAAATCGTCATCGACGTACCGGCAATACTCCAGTATTGTCAGGTTGCGCTTAGGCGGGCATTGGCATTTGTCCGCACAGCCGCCGCGCCGTTGGTTACGACACCGTTTGAGTGCTTCCCGGATGGTCTTGTGGTGCTTATAGGCTGTATTCATCGAATCGGTTCCCATCAGCCGCGCAAGGTCTTCCGGCGAAAGATATGCCTTGCCCCTGTTCATTGCGCCAGAACGTGGAATGCGGGTTTCGGGTCGTGGAAGATGTACTCCAGAAACACGTCACAGCCCTGCACGGCGAGGTGGTCCTCCGGGACGTAGGTAAGGGCGTGGTTCTGGTGGTCGAAAAGGAACAGCAGGATCACGTTCGAATGCGGTAGCCCTCCCAGGCAAAGGGCTTTTTTGCAGGTCTGGCAAACGAGGTACTTGTCTTTCTGCATGAGAATTCAGTTTGGATGTGGAACGAAGGGCAAAAAGGTGATGCGTTCGGCGTTGAGCAGGGCGGTACAGCAGAGCATTTCCAGATAGTCCGCCGTGGTCTGTCCGTGGCGAAGGGTTCCGGGGAAGTCCTCCGGGCCGGTTCGCACCACGACCTGAACGACCGGGAGGCCGGGGGCGCAATCATCCAGGCCGCGCACGATCCGCACGTTACCGTCCAAGCTTACCAGCAGTTCGGGGTGAAGTTCGTTGAGGGTGACACATTGCCCGGCCCCGCCGATGATTTCGACGGTGTGGCTGGGTGTGAGCATTGCGAAAAATCGTTGATAGGCTTGCATGTGTTCAGCGTTTGGTGGTTGGTCCAGGGCGGCGGGAGCCGGGGCGTTGTCGGGGTCGCCATCCGCGCCGCCGTGCTTCCAGTTCCCAGGGGTGTCGGTCATAGCCGTACCACAGCCAGCGAAAGAAATAGCCTAACACGTAGCCGAGCCATCCACGGCGGCGGTACTGCACCCAATGAGCCAGTTCGTGACGCTTGCACCAATCCTTCCCGTGCTGGTCCAGATGGATCACCACGAAAGGGGGAAAGCACATGCCACGCAGCTTGCCGGGTAGCCAGTTCGAATAAAGCAAGAGGGGTTTCTTCATGGTCACACCCGGATCAGGTCGGCGTTACGGGTGGCTTGACCGGCAAGCATCAGCACGTCCCCGATGTGAAAGCGCATCCCGGAGCCGCTCCGGTTCGGCATTGCCAGGATCAGCCGCGCACGGTGGAAGGATTCCAGCGTCAAGGCCGACCAGTTCAGGGCGCGAAGTTCCGGCAAGCGTTCGGCAAGCTGGTCGTAGGTGAGGAAGGAATTTTCAAGCATGGTATTGTTGATTAAGCATTTTCGAGGTATTGAATCGCCGCGACGATGCCGCCGCTTTGGTAGGCCGAAAGCGTACCGCGCAAGGCCGAAAGGCCCAGGCGGTACACTTTGGCTTCGGTCAGGTCTTCCAACTGGTGTTTGGTCATTCCGCAATCGGCGGCGACCGCCCGGATATTGTCCCGCGAAATCCCCGATTCCAGGATGCGCAGCAGCCGGGCCTCCAGCACGTAGGCCGATGCTTTTTCCGGTACGCCACGGTTGAGGCCGTGGCCCTGTTTGAATTTGTGCAGTCTTGCATAGCTGTCGAGTAATCCGCTCATGGTTGTATCAGGTTAGTTAGGTGAAATCAACGTCCGTCCAGACCGTCCAGGAGCCGCCCGAATACTTGCGGCACACGTAGTCACGGCCACCGCGTTTGTCGTAGATCACAGCGGTTTTGATGCGGTCGGACTTGTTCATTACATAGCGTTCCAGCATCAGCAGCCCCTCCCACGGAACGTATTTCTTTCCCTTCCAATCGCGGCTTGCCAGATTCGCCTTGCCGCCGTCCTTGAAGGACACCCACAGCTTGAAAGCCGCTTTGTCGGGCGATATGAATTTGCGTCCCATGTTTTAGGCTTGATTGGTGGATTCGTGGTGGGCCATGCGGCCCCCGGTGAGGTTGGCAAGCACAACGTAGTCGTATACCTGGAGGAGGCCGGGATAGTCGCGCTTGATGCGGGCGTGGCCTTCGCGGTAGTTCGTCCAGTTGGGTTCCTCCAGGTGGTGCATCAGCGTTTGGCAAAATCCGTCCCACGTCCGCATGACGGTCTTGTAGCGTTTGGCGTACATTTCCCGCTTATTGGTCGATTTGCCCATACGGTCGTACCACCGGGCGGTCCCTTCGAAGCCGGTCGGGTTTTCTTCGTCGAAGTAGACCGAGGGGACCGGCACGAAGCGGCCCGGCTTGCGATTCACGTAGTCCTGCACAAGCTGGACGCGAAGGCGGAACTCGGAATAAATCCAGTACCAGCGGTCTTTCGGGGTCTGGGCGAATTTCAGGGCGAAATAGCGGTGAATCGCCGCCACCTGCGATTCTGCCAGATAGTCCAGCCGTGGGTAAAGCGTCGTCTGGATCAGAGAAAGCAGTTTGAGATAGTAGTCCTCAAATTCGCGCCAATCCAGCGCGGCGACCTGGACGCTTCCAGGGTCGCCGCCCGGATTTGAGCAAACAGCAGGGTCAGGAACAGGGAGAGGGGCCGGTTCCCGAACGGTCGCGGGATGTTGCCCGGCCCCTTCCTGCTTTACGGTTTCTTTGGCCACTCTGCCGCCCCCGGTGTTGCCGGAAAAAACAGCCGGTAGTTCCGAAGGGTTCTGCTTTGTGGTGTTGCCGGAAAATTCATCCGCCTGGTCGCTGGGTTCCTGGTTTGCGGGGTTGCCGGAAAACGGGTTGCCGGTCAAATCAATGCGCACGGGCCTTGCGGGTTCCTTTGTTTCTCCACCAACCAGATTATTCTTCTTATTGGATTTGCTGGCAACAAATACCGGCAAACCTTGTCGGATTTCATTCTCAATATCTTCACGTTCAGCGTCTTGGAGTTGGCGCTCGATCCGGTCCAGGTCTTGCTTGCGAAACATGCCCCTGGACAGCCGTAACACGTCCGCGTGGAACGTCAGTTTATAGTTGTGCTTGCGGCCACGGCTCTGCTTTTCGGTAATTACCCGCGAATCCATCAGCCGGGCAATGTGAAGCCGGATCGTGCGCGGGTTCAGGTCCAGCACCTTTCCAAGCGACACGGAATTGGTTTCGAAGGGGGGCAGCTTACCCCGGATCGCGAGTAGCTGCACGTCACATTCGCGAAGCTGGACCGAATAAAGCCGGATCATAAGCCGGAGCAGAGTGACGTGTTCGGTACGCAGCTTGCGTTTGAGGTCGTAGCGGGGTTTGAGGTCTTTGGTAAGCCCGACCACAAGCCCCTCGTTGTATTCGCGCACGTACTGCGCGGCTGCATCCCAACTTTCCAGGTAGTTGACCGTCTCCATCAGTTCAGAATTTGGGGTTCCAGATCGTCGGCTTCTTCCTGGAGCCGTTCCAGTTCGCTATGCGGGACTAGCCACAGGCAACGCTTACCGCCCTTTTGCACGGCCTTGATCGTACCGTCTTGCGCCCAACGCATGACCGTCTGGCGGCTTACGCCGATCAGCGCGCCGAATTCCTTGGGGGAATAGAACGGCTTCTTTGTCGGGACCGGCCCGGAGGCTTGGGTCACCGCTACCAGCGTCCGAAGTTCGTCCAGCATTTCGCCGATCTCGGCTTTAAGCTGGAGCAGGTCGCTCTTAGTAGCTATCTGTTGTAAATCCTGGAGTGTCATGGGCATAAGCGTTGACTTATGCCCCAAAGCACGAGGGTCGGCAACATCGGAAAAAGCGATTTCCGGCGATTCCGTCCCGTTTCAGCGGTTTTTCCGGCTTTCCGTCATTTTCTTCGGATTCTTCGGGCCATAGGAACCGGAAGCTGTGTTCGATAACATGACGTAAATAACGGCATGGTATGTTCTAATTTTTTATACAAAACTCCAATCCTATCGCTATTTGGTCGATTTTTTGTGCTCGATTGATCGTATAATTTTATCCACAATATATACGTTTAGCTATCAATAGTTTACCTTTGTGAGCCCTTAAAATTATTGATAATGATATTATTATTTTTCGCCTATTCATACAATATTCATCTTTTCCCGTTAGGTAAACATAGATGTGCCGAATTCTAACCATAGGTGTAGAATTTGTTTAACGCTGATTTCTAATTGCCAATGAACCACAAGAAAGACTTTGAATTGGAGAATGCCGACCGTTCTATGCAAATTGTCAATGACTTCCAAGGGCATTGGGTACTGGAACGTGCCGGGTGGGATGTGAAAGACTTATCTTACCTCATTGACGCTGGGATCATGGGTGGCCGATTGAACCGGGGCAATAAAAAGCACATGACCTCGGAGTTCTACCTGATCCTTGCCTTTGGTGTCCGGGCCAATGCGATCAAGCAACGCATTGACCTTGAATAGTAGGGGGATGAAGAAACTCGTCCGGACATGAAAAACTAATGACGAGAAGATGAAAAAAAGATCAAAAAAGATGGGAATACATGGAAATTTATATGATTTCATGGAAAAACACGGTAGTGGGCGATTTTGCCACTATTCCCGTCCTGGTTGATAGCGATTCCTTGTGAGGGTACCATAGGCTCCTACACCAAATAGACCACTAACATTTCATGAGAATAATTATTGTGATCCTTTTTGTAAGATGAAAATGCAGGATAAAACCGATTATAACGGTCCTTCTAAGGGTGAACACCCGGAGAAGGAATTCGGGCTTTCCCCCGAAACCGAACTCTGGGTTCCCCCCGACGATTGCCCACAGGTCGTTATCGACGACCACATGCCGGGTTTGGAACAGTCCCGGATGGACGCCACTTGGATGCTGTTTTTCAAGACTCGCCCCTCCTGGTGGAATGACCGTTACGGACTTGCCGTAGCCAATGCCAGACGCAAACAGTTGTACCAGCTTTGGAAGGATGGGGAACTGGACGTGCTGCTGAATGAGAACTAAGAAGCGTTGAAATGAAAAGGGCGATTCCAGCGCGATTTAACGCCCTGAGAATCGCCTGTAATACAAAGCCCTAGACGTGGGGCCGGATAGCGCCTATACAACCGATCTAAACAGGCCCACAGCTACCTCCCTTGAATGCACCAGCCGGTAGCCGCCACTTATCCATGAATATCTTGCGGGTGTAGATTTCACTCATTGCGTCCTCCTGGTCTTCCAGCGTCCCGGCCATGAAGGACGTTCCGCGCCCGATCATTTCCCGAACGCTGGTATTTCGCTTGATCGTCTTTCCGAACCGTTCTTCCGCACGAGCTATTTTTTCAATGCCCTCCGGGTCCAGTTGGTAATTGGTCGCCCACACGTCGCGGTTTCCAAAAATGCACTTTTGGCAAGACACGCGGGAAAATCCCAGGTAGTAGGCCGGATGTACCCGGATGCGATACTCCTGAAGGACGGCCCACACTTCCAGTTCCAACCAATCCAGCACCGGCCTCCAATGATCAACATGGCGGCGCAGCTTCAGGCTGTCCCGTTTGTCGGTGCGGTGCGGTTCGAAAATGTCATACCCGGCGCGTTGGCTGCTTTCTTCTCCGCGTTCGCCGGTCACTACCAGCGTCCGGGCGTTGTTGAACCTGTACTGGTTGCGGATCGAAATAGCCATTACGTCGATTTTCAGGTAGCTGGAACACCAGCGCGTTTGAAGGTTCGCCGACACTTGCGGAAACTGGAGGCGCGTCCCCGGTCGGCCTTGCCCGCCGACCTTAACTACGTGGCCCTCCGGGGTTTCAAACTTCGTCGGGGCGGTCGGGGAGTTTTCGCGGTTCATTTCGCCCTCAAAGCCCCCGGTTTTCCATGAAAAGAAAATAGGGATGCCAAAGGCAAGGGCGCACTTTCGGGCGTAGTCCTCCGAACAAGGCCAATCCATCAGCTTTGAGCCTTCACGCCCGTCGATCAGGTGATGCCAGAATTCCACGCGGCGGGAGATTTCGGTCCAGGTCATGCCGATAGACACAAGCTGTTCCAGTACCGCAAGCCATGAGGCCCAGGAATCTTTGCCCCCGGAGAAGGCGATCAGGATTTTATCGTAGGTGCGAAGGTCCGGCCCGTCGAAGGCGGAGCCGGTTCGGTAAAAGCTGCTGGTGATTTGTTGATAGGTGGGCATTGGGCAAGGGGTTTAAAGTGAAAGAAAATGGCGGGGCTTTTGCAGCCCCGTCGCACAAAGTCATTGTTGGTGGTCAGTCAGGGAACTTGACCACTGATTTCGGCACAAGTTGCACAATGCCCTGGAGTTTCCAGCCGTTCCCGAAATCGGTTTCGATCCAATAGTCATTTCCCTCCACGATTCCCAACTCTACTTGCGTTTCCAGGGCGATGACACGCGGGTAAACTTTGCTCACTTCTTCCAGGTGTACCCGGAAATCGGTAGGGCCGTGATACTCCACCTCGATATGCGCCCCGCCAATCGCAGGGAATACGGCTTTATTTACCATCCGCGTCGCTGGCATTTCAGAGTGCGGGGTGCAGGTCTTAAATTTGATCTTGTCCCGGATTTTGAGCCTTTTCAGGCGGTCCTTAGATGCTTCCATTTGTATGATTTTGAAACTGAATTTATATGCCTGGTTAAACCGGGGGCGTGGAACCGCGACCAGCCCCGCACCCGCCGGATTAGGCGACCTTTTTGAGTTGATTTTTTCCTTCGTTATCGACGGTTTCCAGGTCCGAAAGCTGGAGCAGTTCGGAAAGGGCTTCGATCTTGTCCAGAAGCCGCTTGCGCACAGTTGCGTCCGGGTTGTCCTGGAGCATAACAAACACGTCCTCCACAAAACCCCGCACAGCCGGGTCGGTGAAGGCTCCAGCAACCTTATCCCAAAGCCCCATCGTTTCATCGGCGATTTTGTTCACGACCTTGCCGTAGTGCTTTTCGGTGGTCGTGATGGATTCGTGACCGATCAGCGTGGAAACCACTTTCATACGCGCACCCTTACTGAGAAGGGAAGTTGCGAAGGTTCGGCGCAAATCGTGAAACGTCATGTACTTGTCTATGCCTAGGAGGCCGAGAATTTTGCGGAGGTTGATATTGATGTTGGAGGTATTGTGAATGCGGGTATTGAACACCGGCCCTTCTCCGCTCAGATTGGCGACCGTCCGCATTTTTTCGGTGATAAGCAGTCGGACCATTTTTCCTTCGCTACCTTCGCGCCTGGATTTGCTCATAATCACCGAAAGGTGTGTACGGCCTATGGTCACATCCTTGTGTCCTTCGGCGACTTTCTTTACGTCCTGGTAGCGCAAGCCGGTGAAGATCGTGAATAGGTATACCCCGAGGCGGTCATGCAGCCGCTTTCCTTCCTGTCTTACGTGGCCGTGTTTGGTCGTTTTGGTGTAGCCCCTCAATTCGCCGCTCACGAAAGCCTGATACATGCGCTCAATTTCCTCCTCTTCCAAAAATGTAAATGTCTCTTTGTCGTACCGCTTGTACCAGCCCCGGTCCACGAATTCACGGTAAGGGTTGGCGGCGATCTCTCCCTCCAGCTTCGCGTGTTTGAACATCGTGCCGAGGACGCTAATCCCGCGAGAACCGTTCGTCCTGGACCAGCCGAAACCATCAAAATGGCCTTTGTCATTTTTGGTCTTTGGCCGATAAACCCAACGCTGGAATTCCTTGAACCAATCGGCAGTAATTGCTTGCAGAGGTAAGGCACCAGCGTAATCCTCATAGAATCGTACAGCCCGGATAATATGGCCGGAACGTTCGAGCGTTTTCGACGATAGGCATCTTTCCTTTACATACTGCTGCATGAACTCCCAGGCCCAATCCGAGAATAACTTAATTCTACGACGATGCCAGAGCCGTTCCAGAACGTTGTGCGTGATCGTCTTTTGTGCGTCACCCAATTCTTTAATCAGAGTTTCCATGCGGATCATGGCTGCGTCTAAGGCACGTTGGATTTTACGGTGGTCAGGATTGCCCTTCCCGCCCTTGATATACTTCTCCCGCGTCTTCTTTCCGTCCTCAACTACATTGGCCCAAAATTCCTTTTTCATAAGGAGTTCCTTTTGGCCGTTCAGGTTGATCGGATATAACCGTTTGTCCTTCCCAATGCTTACACGAATGAAGAATTTGGAGCGACCGTCCGGGCGGACGTGTGAATCCAGGTGCGGGAATACTTTGGGTGTAATTTGGTTTGACATGACCGTTTTCTTTGATTTGACAATTCTAACCAGTTTCTAACCGAACGCTGTTGAACATGGACTTTGTGACTGTCCATGTAGTCCGATTTCACTTAGGTCATGTCAAAAAAACGGCCAAAATAAAGCTGGACATCGTTTTGCTGTCCAGCTTCAACATCAGGGCTGCGATTTTGCTAGGGCATCTTTTTCCGCCCCTCTTCCGCTATTTTCTCGCCCATAGCTCTGGCTATGGACTCCAAAATAAGCTTCGATGGACAAAAAAATCTGCGATAGCAAATTTCACAAACCAATTTTAAACAGCCTCTGAGACTAACCAAACCTTGAATCCCATTGGAGAGCAAAGCGATGCTAAATCCTATAATGCTGATTTCAACTTTGTTGTTCAACAAAGACTCATCGGCAATCATGTTTCCAAAAGTCAAGACGAGCCAAATGATCACGGCAACCGCCGGTAAAATTAGCCCACTCAAAAAGTCTCCCAGAACTGCCTTTCGGATCGCAAATTTCGATTCAATCTCGTATTTCGGCTTCCAGTCGGGGGGGGTAATTGCAATCGATAGTTTTTTTCGAACCCGGCGAAGCTTGCCCTTGCAATACACTTTAAAGATAGTGCCAGACGGTCAAGTGTATTTTCCAGATGGGATTTATCCGTGTGCAAAGTCAATTCTATGCGGTTGTTGACAATGGTACCATTTACCCGAGGAACTTTGTCCTGGAAAATGTAAGCAGACGACCCAATTGTCCAATATTCCGGTGAGAAGCCTTGAATGGCGGAGTTTTTGTTGGGAAGAAACTTTTTGATTTCTCCGTAATCCGGATCTGGAATGGGTTCACCAAAATGCTTCTTATCGAGGAACTGCTGCAATTCACCGGTATCCTTGAAAGTAAACGACGCATCTATGCGAATAGGATGAGTTGAGGGCATAAGTTGACGAAACGTGAGTATTTTTCTCGAAGACAAAACTATGAGAAAAATTTCGAATCCCGAAATAGTTTCGCCAGGGTACGTTTATCCTCTTGTGCCGAAATCCCCCGTTTAAATTTGGAAAAGACCAATCCCCCCTCACCGCGTCAGCTTCTTGTACTTGATCCGGGTCGGTCCCGAATCGCCGAGGCGCTGCTTTTTGTTGTCCTCGTACTCCGTGTATGAACCCTCAAAAAAGAAGACCTTGGAGTCCCCTTCGTAGGCGAGGATGTGGGTGCAGATCCGGTCCAGGAACCAGCGGTCGTGGGAAATGATCACCGCCGCCCCAGCAAAATTGTCCAGGCCCTCTTCCAGTGCCCGCAGGGTGTTCACGTCCAGGTCATTCGTGGGCTCATCCAGCAACAGCACATTGGCCCCCGATTTCAGCATCCGGGCCAGGTGCAGCCGGTTGCGCTCCCCGCCGGACAATTGACTGACCTTCTTGCTTTGCGAAGTGCCCGAGAAATTGAAGCGGCTCACGTAAGCGCGGCCATTCATTTCCTTGGTGCCCAATTGGACGTGCTCGTAGCCATCGGTGATCGCTTCGTAGACCGTGGCGTCGAGGTCCAGGGTTTCGTGTTCCTGGTCCACGTAAGCGAGCTTGACCGTCTCACCTACGGTAAAGGTGCCGTTGTCCGGCGTTTCTTGCTGGGTGATCATGCGGAACAGCGTCGTTTTACCCGCCCCATTTGGACCGATCACCCCCACAATCGCGCCCTTGGGAATCATAAAACTCATGTCTTCGAACAGCAACTTTTCGCCGTAGGCCTTCGAGACATTTGCCGCATTGATGACGACATCGCCGAGGCGCGGTCCCGGCGGAATGTAGATTTCGAGCTCCTGCTCACGCTGGTAGCCATCATCCGAAGCCAACTTTTCGTAGGCGCTCAGGCGCGCTTTGCTTTTGGCTTGCTTCGCCTTGGGGGTCATGCGGATCCACTCCAATTCGCGCTGCAGCGTGCGCTGCCGCTTGTTTTGCTGCTTTTTTTCCTGGGCGAGGCGCTTTTCCTTTTGGTCCAGCCAGGAAGAATAATTGCCTTTCCAGGGGATGCCGTGGCCGCGGTCCAATTCCAATATCCAGCCCGCTACATTGTCCAGGAAATACCGGTCGTGCGTCACCGCAATGACCGTGCCCGGATATTGTTGCAAGTGCTGTTCCAGCCAGTGGACCGATTCGGCGTCCAGGTGGTTGGTCGGTTCGTCCAGCAGTAAGATGTCCGGCTGGCGGATGAGCAGTCGGCACAGGGCCACCCGGCGCTTTTCGCCCCCGGAGAGCGGTCCCACCTTGGTCTCGGCGGGCGGAGTCCGGAGCGCATCCATCGCGACTTCCAGGCGGTGATCCAGGTTCCAGCCGTCGGCCGCATCGATTTTGTCCTGCAGTTCGCCCTGCCGGTCGATCAGCTTTTGCATGTCTTCCGCGCTCATTTCCTCCATGAACTTCATGCTGATTTCCTCAAATTCCTTGAGCAAATCCGCCGTTTCGGAAGCGCCTTCTTGCACGATTTCCTTGACCGTTTTTTCTGGATCAAGTTCCGGATGCTGCTCCAGATAACCGACGGAGTAGCCGGGAGAAAACACAACCTCGCCTTGGTAGTCCTTGTCGAGACCGGCGATGATTTTGAGGAGGGTAGATTTGCCCTGGCCATTCATCCCGATAACCCCAATTTTGGCACCGAGGAAAAAGCCGAGGGAAATATCGCGCAGGACCTGCTTGTTGGGCGGGTAAATTTTGCCTACCCGGGACATCGAAAAAATGATCTTTCTGTCTTCGCTCATGGAGTTTGGAATTTTACCATGCAAATTTAGGGATTTTTGGCGATTGACCCTTGGAAAGGGGAGCCGGGATTTTTTCGCGGCGGGTCCCCCGCGCCTGGTACAATCTGATTTCCCAATGGGCTGGAAATAAGGCAGTTGGGATCATTGGTGCCGCGAGGTGCCGCAAAACCCGGGTTGCCCCCGACGGAAATTGCCCCGGAGAGCACATTTCACATTTCTCGTTTCATTGACTAATTTGCTCAGGCATCAAAAATTCTGAGCAAATATGTCTGCGGAAACCGCGAATCTATTGATGAATCTGATGATCGTCGCTCCCCTGATCGGAGTGCCGCTCATCTTAATGGCCGACAAAAAGCAAGCGAAGGTCATGGCGCTGGTCGCTTCGGCCATTCCGCTGGTGCTTTCGGCGCTGGTGTACGTGTATTACCTCGACCATGCCACGCTGGAAACCGCCTCGCTGATCGTCGACAAGCCGAACGCCGACTACAACAACTTTGTGCTGTTTTCCGTCGGAGACTGGTTTACGATTCCGGGCATCGACATCAAGCTGATGACGGGTTTGGACGGCATATCGATTTATTTGTTGTTGCTGACGACATTTCTCTTTCCGCTCACCATTTACTTCAGTTGGGGCTCAGTTACCAAGCTGGAAAAGTCATATTATATCCTCCTGCTCATCCTGGAAGTGGGGGTGATCGGTTTCTTCCTGGCGCTGGATCTGGTGCTGTTCTACATATTTTTTGAAATGGTGCTGATCCCGATGTATTTCCTGATTGGCATCTGGGGCGGCAAAGAGCGGATCTACGCCTCGATCAAATTCTTCTTGTATACCCTGGTGGGCTCGCTGCTCATGTTGATTGCGATCATTTGGGCCGGGGTCAATGCGGTAGGGGAAGCCAACACTTTGTACCCGGAAGCGGCCAACATTGTGTTTACCACCGACTATTTGGCGATCCTGCGGACCAGTTTTGCGGCCGACGTCCAAAACTGGCTTTTCCTCGCCTTTGCCGTGAGTTTTGCGATCAAAGTGCCCCTGTTTCCCCTGCACACCTGGTTGCCCGATGCACACACCCAAGCGCCGACCGCCGGCTCGGTCATTCTGGCGGGCGTCCTCCTCAAAATGGGAACCTACGGTTTAGTGCGGTTCTGTTTGCCCTTTTTCCCGGAAGCTTCCGCCTACTTTGCCCCGCTCATGTGCGGGTTTGCCGTCGTGGGCATCATTTACGGGGGAATGGCGGCCATGGTGCAGACGGACGTCAAGCGGCTGGTTGCCTACTCTTCCGTCAGCCACCTGGGCTTCATCGTACTGGGAATCTTTTCCTTTACGCCCGAGGCGTTGGACGGAGCGGTCATCCAAATGGTCAACCACGGGATCACGACCGGTGGTCTCTTCCTCATGGTAGGGATGATTTACGACCGTCGCCACACCCGGATGATCGCCGATTTTCAAGGATTGGCAAAGCAGGTGCCCATCTTTACCCTGTTTTTTATGATCACGGTACTCGCTTCGGTAGGGCTACCGGGTTTGAACGGATTCGTGGGTGAATTTATGGTGCTGATTGGTTCCTTCGCTTCCTCGGTGGTCTCCGATTGGTGGGCCGTGGGAGCGGCGAGCGGGGTGATCGTCGCCGCCGTTTACCTGCTGTGGATGTTCCGCCGGGTTATGTTTGGCCCGCTCGACAAAGACGAAAACCGCAAGTTGACCGACATGAATACTTCAGAGGTCATCGTCATGGTGCCCCTGGTGTTGCTCATGTTCTGGCTCGGTTTCAATTCCGGTCCCTGGCTCAAGCAGATCGATGCCAGTTCGAAGGTTATCCTCAAGGACTATCCGGGACAGGCTCCGGTGAGCGAATACAAATTCGAAGCGCCGAAATCAGAAGATGAAGTGCCGGAAGTATATGCTCCGGTTCCGACCGGCCTCTGATCATTGCTGCAACATTTCTTTCTACTGAACTGCCGGTAAAGTGACTCCGTGCTGGCCGCTCGTGGTCGCTGGTCGCCCAGCATTCCCTTTTTCATCCGGCCAGGACTTGATTTCCGACGCTGGGATCGGCATATTGGGCCTTTGATTCGCGCCCACTTTTCAGCCGCAACAATATGGAATTTACCCTTCGCAACATCGACGAGCGTACGGTCAGTTTAGACGATTTTCGCGACCGGGCGATCATCGTGGTGGTCTTTACCTGTAACCATTGCCCTTATGCGATTGCTTACGAGCGGCGCTTGGTGGAATTGCAAGCGCGATTCGCTGAGCAAGGCGTGCAATTCATCGCCATCAATCCGAATGACGCCCAAAAATATCCCGAAGACTCATTTGCCCGGATGCAAGACCGCCACGCCCAGCGCGGCTTCAATTTCCCCTACTTGCACGATGAATCGCAGGACATCGCCCGGGCTTACGGTGCGCAACGCACCCCCCACGTATTCATGTTGGCCCGGCAAGCGGACAGTTCGCTCCGCAAAGTCTACCAAGGCGGTATTGACGACGACTACCAAGACGCCCGCGCCGTGAAAGAAACCTGGCTGGCCGATGCCATCCAAGCCACCTTGGCCCAGCCGGACCGTCCGCTCCAGGAGACCCTGGCCGTGGGTTGTTCGGTGAAATGGAAAAATTGATTCTTGATGGGAAGATTTCCGATGGCGGAATCGGCGGGCTTAGAGTTGGCTTGCGGTTTTCTTTGGCGTTTGGATCGTGAACCCAAGCGATCAAAACCCGTTTTTTCCGCAGCCGTGCGGAATGGTCACGCTGCGGGCTGAGTCCTATAAATCACAACATCATTGCCCAACCCCTTCATTGCTGGACCCTTGACCAGTAATTCGAGGAACGATTTGCCCATGAAATCATCGGCGCCAGCCGTGGGCACAAGAAATCCTCCGGGAAAGTAGTGGCAAACGTTACCGGGCGCGGTTGTATCTCCGCGTGGTAACTGCTTTGGTGCGGCCCTTGATGGCGCGGCGTTTGGGCCGCTTGACCACGGTTACGCTTCGATCACCGGGATTCAATGTCCGGACCCGAGAGCTGCTGCGACAGCCGGAAAGCGAGATCAGGGAGAGGAGCATGGCACCGGCCAGCCCGTAGATCAAATGTTTCTTCATGCTTCTAAATTGGTGCTTCAATAAACAGGACGTGCAAATCCTCGTCGATCAGCCTTTTTCCATGCGGACAAAAAGGTATTCGTCGCCGAGTTTGGCCATCACCGCTTTGAACATTTTGAGTTTACCTTTGAGCGTGGTGAATTCCACGTCCCAAAAGAAAAGGTCGCCACTGAGTCCTTTGACCTTGCGGTAGCGCTTGGCGTGGTAAAAGGCCGATTTTGACAACCAGTGGTGAACGTAGTTCAGCGTATTCTCGATTTCCAGCCCCTCGTGGGCATCTTTGGGATTCATTTTGACGCGCATGGTTCGGTTGGGGTCGCGACCAGAATAGATCATCATCTTGCCGAAACCGTCGTAGTTCCGCGCTTTGGCAAAACGCATCATTCGGTCCAATGCGGCTTTTGAATCTTCGACCTCCCGCTTTTGCTTGTCCGTCGCCGACTTAGCGATGGCCGCTTCCAGCTCGTCGTTTTGCCCCGTGGTCGACGCTTCCTCATTTTGGGCCAGCAACGCTGCCGGAACGCCCGCGAGGAAGAAAATGGCCATTGCCAGGAATAGTAATTGTTTTTTCATAATGCAGTCCCCTTTCGAGAACGTAATTTAATAAACAATTCCGGAACGCTCAATCGGAAACATGCGGACGGTAAGTTTGCCCCGGTAATTGTCGTTCGGGGAAAACCTCAGCGCGTCCCGGTGGGGAGGTGAGCTGAAACCCAGAATTTGTCACCCAGAGATATGCTGCGCGCGCGCGGAGGGCCGTGCGCACCCGAGGATTTTATACGCCTTGCGTTGTGGTCGGGCGTTCATTTGAAACCCAAAAGAAGTGCATTTCCGGTATGAAACGACCTCACCGCTAATCGGTCGTCACTCCATGTCGCCCAGCGCAAAGCGATCCCCGATTTTGAGCATCGCAAATGCCTGCTTATTGGTATTGCCGTTGTCGTATTTCAGGTCGACGAGCCAAACGTACCAAACGCCTTCGTACTCCTTTTCGAGGATAAACTCCGTAAAGTCGTGGCTGGCCAGACCGTCGGCGATGACCTGAATCGTAGCGAGGGTCTTGTCGACAAATACCTGCTCCTGGGGATCATCGTAGCGGCAGATGTCTTTCCACCGGCGTGCCTCATCGTCTCCGCGATAAACCAAAATATCGGCTGCTTTTTTGTTTTCGCCTTTTTGAGCGTACTCCAGAATCTGGTTGACGACCGCTTTGCAGGCCGCTTTGTCGGCTTCGGTCGGAATCAAGTCGGAGGCACCTTCGCTTTCCGGAGGGGTCGGGGTCGACTCCGTTGCGGGTGTGGTGGCGCCCTCCGATTCCGACTCAGCGGGCTGCCCGCAGCCGACTAGCCCGATGAGCAGGCCCAAGAACAGGAGGAATTGCGTCCGGCGGACGAGGAGTTTTGTGCAATCAATCATTGTTTGAGGAATTCAAATTGCTTTTCGAGGGCGTTGCGGTCCGGGCCGGCCAGTTCCAGGGCCTCTTCGGCGACGCGCTGGGCTTCTGCTTTGCGGCCGAGTTTGTGCAGCAAAGCCGCCCGGGTGTGAAGATTCCAGGTGGCACGCTGTTGGGCGATGCTTTGGTTCGCCCAGGATAGTGCCGTCTCCAGGGCCGCCCGGTCCTCGACGTGGAGGTAGAAATTGAAGGCGGCATCGTTGTAAGCGGTTGGGTCATCGGTGGTAAACTCACCGAACCATTCCAGTGCGGCCGCTTGGTAAGTCGTCCAATCTTCGACCGCGGCATCGTAGGCCAGGTTGACCTGCAAGGTCGTTTCGCGGGCTCCGCCATCGGGGAGAAAAACCTCCGCAATCTGGTGGGCCCGCTGCAGATAGGGCTTGTCGCGCTTCTGGACCGCATCCACAAAGGCCCGGTCATAGACCTGCAGCAGGTACTCCTGTACCGCCGGCTTCCCGATCCGATCACAAAATTGGCGATAGTTGGCGAGGACGTAGCGGCATTCGCGCGCATCAAATTTCAAGGCGATTACACTGAGGATCTGCCAGTTGGCGTCCTGATAAAGATCATCCGGATTCAGGCCCGCCAGGTAAGCCTCGCCGATTTCCGTGACCGGTTTCCCGTTGGCCTCCATGGTCAGGATGTAGCGCTGCATGAAACCCGGTGAGCGGTCGCCGGCTTCGTAGAGGGCTTGCAGTTGGGAGGCATGGTTGTCCTCATCGAGGGCCCGCTTGCCGAGTGCGATCATTTCCCCGGGTTCCAGATAGCCAGAACCGCGAAACTGGACTTCTCCCTGAACGTCGATAAAAATGTACTCCGGAATGTTCAGCAGCCGAAAGTTCCGAAAGACAAAGTCGGGCGCCAGCGGTTCAGCGTCCAGTACCCACCCGAGAAAGTGGGGGTTGAAAAAGTCACCCACCTCTTTGTAGGCCATGACCTCTTCCACCATAACGGTACTGGCCTCGGAGAAAGAACCCGTGGTCATCAGCAGAAGCATTTTGCCTTCTTTTTGGGCTTGGGCCAATGCTGCGTCGAAATCGCCGGTAGCAAAACGCAACCCCTGACCCGCAGCGGAACTGCTCAGAAGAAGAAAAACCAAATGGATGGAACCCCAAATTCGAAACATACCCTAAAGATAATCATTTCGGAGAATGGTTTCGAACAAACATTTCCGGAAGATGCTGCCCCCCCGAGGCGACAAAGCCCGGCCAATTACCCGAAAAGGCAGATTTTACCCGGTTTCGCCGCGATGCAGTATTGAGCAAATCCGAAAAAATCTCGTAAATTACCTACCTTTCGATCTCAGTCAATCATCTGCGATAACTTACTCACGAAAAGAAAGCACCAACTTGCGCTCAATTTCATGCCCGCTTAGGTGAGGCACCAGGATAACATGGCCAACTTCGCCTCCCAAAATCCCAGTCAATTCTTCCTTTGGCTCTTTCGCAGCCTGGGATTGATCGCGGTATTTGCCATCCCTATGGCCCATTTTTTGGTGCCGGAGGAGTTGAATGATCCCATGTGGACCCGCTTGGTGATTGCGGGATTTATCCTCGCTCATGTCGTGGGATCCTTTGTTTCCGCTTGGGTGCGCCGGCACTACCGGACCGTGGTGCACCTCACGGCGATTATCATCACCCTTTACCTGAATTTTCTGGTCTTTTACAACGATCTGGCCCGCGCGACTTTCTTTTCGTACTTTCTGTCGTTGTTTGGGATCTCACTGCTGTTCCGGGAAGTGAGGATTTACCTGATTCTTTACAGTACAAACCTCGTCCTTTCGCTGGCTCTGTTGCCGCTGATCGACAACCCAGAGATGGAGCTTACGGGATTTGCCTTGGGCTTTGGCTCTTCGATGTTATTTGGGTTGGCGGGTTTGTTGATGGCTCACCGGGAAACCCAGTCGCTGGAAACCCAGGAAAGCCTGCTGCGGATCATCAACGCGGCTGCATTTCGCCAGTCTCAAGCCGGAATTATGGTGACCAGTCCCGACAATAAGATGCTGAACTACAATGAAAAATTGAAGCAAGTTTGGGGCATCACCGACGATATGATCTTGGGAAACAGCATCGAAAAGGCGATTGTTGTTGCCCAGACGCGCCTCAAACAACCGGGCCATGCCCGCGCCGTGGCCAACCGCATCTTTGAAGACCCTATGCTCGTCATCGACGACGTCATCGAGATGAAAAACGGGCGCTTTTACCACCGGATTTCTGAGCCCCTGCTCCACCAAGAGCAACTGATCGGTAGAATTTGGTTTTACCACGAGATCACCCAACTCAAGCGGGAAGAGGCGCAGTTGGTGGAGACGCGCGAGCAGATGTACCGCCAAAATGAAGTCATGGTCCACCTTGCCAGTAGCAATGCCATCAATGATGGAGACCTCGCGATTGCTTGCCAGGACATCACCCGGGCCGTGGCCACCACTTTGCAGACCGACGGGGCGGAGATCTGGTTGTTCGACGATGCCGAAGAAGTCCTGGTTCACCGCGCCCGCTACCACTTGGGCCGGACCGCGCCGGATGATCCGCCCCTCGATACCTTGGTGCGGGTCGATCATCCGGCGCTGTTTTCCGCTTTGCAATACACCCGCGTCATCGATGCGGTGGATATGCAGGTCGATCCCCGTACGGTCTCGTTGGTCGAGGCGGGCGAACCCCGGGGGGCATCGTTGATCGTCCCGGTGCGCTTGCAGGGCAAGACCGTGGGCATGGTGCGGGCTTACGTACAGCGCAAAATCGACGAGTGGTCGGTAGAATCGCAGAATTTCCTTGCCTCCATCGGTGATTTCCTCGCCGTTGTCATCGAAAGTTCGGAGCGCAAAGCCACCGAGTTTCAATTGGGAAAATCACTCGCCATTTTGCAGGCAGTCTTTGAATTGAGCGGGCTCGGCATTCTCGTCACCACCTTGTCCGGCGGGGTCATCAACTACAACCGGCTCTACTTGGAATTGTGGGGCCTGGATGAGGAATACATGGAAAATTCCCCGGCGACGGTAATTGCCTTTTGCCAGGCCCAGCTCCGCAACTCCGACCAACTCCGGAAATCAATGGCTTTTTTGATGGAGAATCCGGACCAGGACCAGTTTGACTTTCTGGAATTCAACGACGGGCGGCTGGCGGAGCGGTTTACGAGCGTGCTTGAGGTCGAAGGAACGATCATCGGTCGGGTGTGGTTTTTCCGGGACATTACCGACCGAATCGAGGCGGAAAAGAAGCTACGCGAATCGGAACAACGCAACAAGGCGATCCTCAACGCACTTCCGGATCTGATGCTGCGCTTGAACATGGAAGGGCGAATTCTTGACTTCAAGACCCCCGAGAGCGACGTCTTCCCCGATTTGGGGCTCGACTTGCAGGACAAAAGCTTCCTGGAGACTTTTCCGCGGGCCTTTGCCGAGCAAGCTTTGGCCCAGGCGGAAATCGCCCAAAAATCGGGCGAGTTGCAGGCATTTGAAATCGAGATGAACCTGGTGGGCCAGGACCGCGATTACGAAGCGCGCATCGTTCCGTCGAGCTATTACGAGGTGCTGCTGATCATCCGGGACATCACCGAGCGCAAACGGGCCGAAAAGGAACTCGTGCAGCGGAACTACGAGCTGGACAGCTTCGTCTACCGCGCTTCCCATGACCTCAAGGCACCGCTGAATTCATTGATGGGCCTGATCGACATTCTACGCAATGAAACCGCCGACGGCAACGTTTTGATGTACCTCGGGCTGATGGACAAAAGCGTCGTGAAGCTCGATACCTTTATCCGCAACCTCACCGACTTCTCCCGGATCAACCGCCTGCAGATCAAGTACACCAAGGTCGATTTTAACCAGTTGGTCGAGGAAATCGCCGAAAGTCTGCGCTACATGGAAAACGCCCAGCGCGTGGAGCGTTCGGTGACCGTGCATCCGGGCAAGCCACTGTTCGCCGACGGTTTCCACATCGGCATTGTCCTGAGCAACCTCATTTCCAATGCAATTAAGTACCAGGACCACGCCAAGGACCGGTCGCAGGTGGACATCGCGGTCACCGTGGACGATAAAGAAGCGGTTATCACCGTGACCGATAACGGGGTGGGCATCCCGAAAGAATACCAAGACCGGATTTTTGAGCTGTTTTTCCGCGCTACCAACCAGTCTTTCGGTTCGGGGCTCGGACTCTACATCACGCGCAATGCGGTTGAGAAGATGGACGGAACCATTTCCTTCGAATCGGAGCCGGGTGAAGGCACCCAGTTTACCATTGTCATTCCCAATCAATTAGAAAATATCCTCACCGCCGGCCACTCCGATAATTGAATCAGCGTGCCGAAGCGCCGGAATTTCCGCAAGTGTCCCGAATTATGAAATTGCCGATCCGCACGGTATCTTTGCGGACACTATGGGAAATCAAGTACTGAGCATCGTCGTTCCGGTGTACAACGAGGAGAAAACCATTCACCTTATCCTCGACAAGATGGCGGAAGTCGAACTGATCCACGGCGTCACCAAAGAGGTCATCTGCGTCAATGATTGTTCCAGCGACCGCTCCCAAGAAGTGCTTGAAAAGTACATTGCCGATCATCCCGATTACAATCTGCAACTCTACCGCCACGAGGTCAACCAGGGAAAAGGGGCAGCCCTGCACACCGGCATCGCCCAAGCCCAAGGCGATTACATCATCATTCAGGACGCTGACCTCGAGTACGATCCCCACGAGTGGAACCGGCTGCTGCGCCCCATTCTCGAAGGCCACGCCGACGTCGTTTACGGCTCGCGGTTCATGGGGGGCTACCCCCACCGCATCCTCTTCTATTGGCATTCTCGGGGAAACAAATTCCTCACCAACTTGTCGAACATGTTCACCAATCTGAACCTCACCGACATGGAGACCTGCTACAAAATGTTCCGTGCGCCCCTGATCAAAGGACTAAAACTGAAAGAGAAGCGCTTTGGTTTCGAGCCAGAAGTTACCGCCAAAGTTTCCCGCCTCCCCAAAGTGCGGATTTATGAGGTTGGGATTTCCTACTACGGCCGGACCTATGAAGAGGGGAAAAAAATCAATTGGCGGGACGGATTTCGGGCGATTTACTGCATCCTCAAGTACAACCTCTGGGCGCGAAAGTAGTGCTTTTTCGGCTTTCTGGCCGAGGATTGCGGTTGCCTATTCCAAACGCGCCCATTGGAAATCCATAAAAAGTGCCACCGGCCCACCGGGCCGATGACAACTTGACTAAGTATCGAAAGGGTTATGAAAATCAATTACCAGTCTCCAACCTCATCGATGTATCGGGTGATGACTTCTAGGTTTTGTTCGCGGCCTTCCGCGAAGTACCGCACAATCACAATTTGATCCGCATCCAGCCAGGCAGCTGCCCGCTCTACTTCGAGAAAATGCCGGTCGTGGTGCTGGCGCAGTGGTTGTCCGAAAGCCTGATTGTAGGCAAAAACCGTCTCATCAAAGACCGACTCGGCACAGAAACGCTCGGTTCCGCTCAGGTCAATGCCCACAATGCGTTCCTCTTCCTCCCATTCCTGGTATTCCTGTCCGTACACCGAGCAGGCCGGTAGGCTGAAGCCGTGGTAGCGCAGCGCTGCGCCCCGGTAGGGACGGCGCTCCCAGTCATCTTCGTCGAATCCCCGGCGGTGAAAGATGCCGAATTCCACTCCGCCCCCAAAGCCAAGGGCAGCAAACGCGCCGGTTTCGGGCTCGTCTTCGCAGCGCTGACCCGACAGCGAGGTGGTGAAGCCTACCCAAAAAAGGGTAGCGAGGGCGATGAAATAAGGATAGGATCGTTTCATGAGCTTGTCGTTTGTCTTGGTTACGCGGGCTCCGATAAATACCCTACCCGGCCAAAATTAAAAATCGTGTCGCAATCTTGCGACATTTATTATTTTGTCGTAACATTGCGACATGGAATTGCCGATCACTCCCCAACCCCCCGTCATGGCGCGGCGCAATTATCGATTGTCGCGCTGGAACACCCCCGATGCCGCCCCCCAGGCAGAGTTGTTTGAGCCGGAAGCTTACTGTCAAGCGGTCCGGAAATGGACCCAAGCCTGTCGCCGCGATTTGCAACGGCCCCGTACCGCAACCGCCGGCCGCTGGTTTCCCTGCAGTCAACTCGACCTGATCTCCTGGGATACCGAAGGCAATGAAGTGGAGCTGCGCACTTTGGAGGAAAATCACTCCTATGCCGGTCGGGAAGCGACCCGGGAGCCCCTGGCCGAAGAGTTGCTGGCCGCGCGCAATGCCGGCCATGAATGGTTTGAACAGGACGGGGAATTTAACCGGGCCTTTTTTGTGACCGAACCGGAAGCCATCGAATTTGGTCGGAATGCCCACGATGCGGAGTGGACACTCTACAACCTGGAACGCTACCTGGAAGCACTGGAAGGCAACAACATTCAGTGTTTCCTGAGACAACGTTCGGCACTGTCCACCAACCGCCTGGAGGAACTGGCTGGCCTGGGCCGCGGCACCCTTTCAAAGATTAAAAATGGCCAGCGCAAGCTCAGCCGTAGGCAGTATCCCCGCCTCATGCGCATCCTGCCCCACTACGGCTACCAAGCCCACGTGGACCTGCGATTGATCGATCCGCCGCTCCCGATTTCGGAGGTGGATCCGGCGGCGCCCCTGACCGAGTAGACCCCAGGACAAGGATGCTGAATTGGGTAAAATATTGAAAATCAATGCTCTGTAGCTAAGTACCACCTGGAGGCGATCCAGAGCGTTGATTTTCAAAGATTTAACTTTGTTAAGAAGGGGGAGGCGATAATTTCATTATTCGCAAATAATGCCTTTTTTTGTGGGTGATGAATACCAAGATTGTGCGCCGCATTTTGCCGGCGATTTTTGCGCTTCTGCTGTCCGCTCCTCTTTCGGCGCAGTGGACCATTCCGGTGGCGACTTCGCCCGCCAACTCGGCCGTCGACCTGGGTAATGGTTGTTTTCAAATGACCAGCAACCTGACGAGTCAGCGAGGGGTCGTCTGGAACAATACCCAACTGAATCTCAATAACCCCTTTGACATCACGCTGACGGTTACGATGACCGGCAATCAATTCGGTGCGGATGGCCTGGCCTTTATCCTGCAAAATTCGGGCTTGGCGACCTTTGGCCCCGGGGCCCGCTCGCTCGGCTACCTCACCGACGGTATGCTGACCGGAATCAGTCCTTCGATCGGGGTGGAGATGGATCTGCGCCCCAACGGGGGATTTGGCAATGACAATGTCATCCCCCAGGACCACGTCGCCCTCCACGAAAATGGCAATCCCACCGCGATTTCGGGTCCGGTGCAAGCCCTCTTGAATGGCGGGGACATTTCCACCGGTGTCTGCCACGAGTTGCGCATCCTTTGGACCCCGCCCACGACGATGACCGTGCAAGTGGACGGAAATACCCTTTTTACCCGCACCAACAACCTCGTCACAAACATTTTTGGCGGCAATCCCAACGTTTTTTGGGGCTTTGCCGGTTCCACCGGTGGCTCGGTTACAAATATGGTCATCTGCGCCAATGCGGCGGCGGACTTCGCCGATGCGGGCCCGGACACCACGATCTGCCTGGGCAGCACCTTGCAGTTGCAGGCCAGTGGCGGACTCGATTACGCCTGGACCGACCCGCTCACCCTCCTCAGCGCGAACAACATCGCCGACCCAACCTTTACCCCGGCGATCCCGGGAATTTTCCCATTTCCCCTCACCGTTACCAACAACGCCTGCAGCGACACAAACATCGTACTGGTTACGGTTACGCCACCGCCCACCGCCGCCATCAGCACCTCGACCGGAGATACCCTGCTGTGTACCGGTGATACCCTCCTGTTGACTGCTTCCGGCGGCGGAGACTACGCCTGGTCCACCCCCGCGAGCACGGCCACGATCAGCGTCACGAATCCCGGAACCTATACCGTGACGGTGACCGACAATTCGACACCGGCCGCCTGTGCTGATACGACTGCGGTGACAATTCTGGGGGTGACGCCGCCGGTCGCCGACGCCGGGGCCAACGATACGATCTGCGTGGGGGACACCATCACCGTCGGCGGGGTGAGCAGTACCGGACCGAACATTGTCTATACCTGGACCCCGACCGCCGGCCTCAGCAATCCAAGCATCGCCCAGCCGCAAGCCTTCCCCACGGCGACCACGACCTATACCCTGACTGTGGACAGCGCCGGAGTCTGCTCCGCGACCGATGACATTACCATCACGGTGCAGGATACCCCCCTCGTTTCCGTCACCCCGGTACCCGACTCGATCTGCGCGGGCCAATCCGCGGTCCTGACTTCCAGTGTCTCCGGCGGGGCCGGAGGCTACCTGTATGCCTGGAGCAGCGGCGGGACCGGTTCCAATGAACCCGTCAGTCCCCTTACGACGACGAGCTATGCGCTCACCGTCACCGACGCAAACGGTTGCGCCGGGGAGGCATTTGCCACCGTGATCGTCAGCGCCCAGGATTCGATTGACATCACCGTGCCCGACACCTTTACCTGCAATGGCGGGAGCATCGACATCACCAATACCTTTGATACCGGGGGCATCGATACTTGGCAATGGTCGCCCACCACGGGGGTGAGCAATCCCAGTGACCCGAACTCCACGATCACCCCGCCAACTTCGACCACCTACTTTTTGTCCGGTCTCAACTCCCAGACCGGTTGCGGTTACACCGACAGCATTCAGATCGATGCGTTTGATCTGGTGGTGAATTACTGGACCGACAGCACCGTCTGCCTCGGGGACACGATTGAGTTTGACATCCAGCCGAGCGGGGGCTCGGGCAATTACAGCTACCTGTGGTTGTCGACGACCTCGGATACGGTGGTGAATGACACCGCCGGCACGACGCTGGTGGGCCCCACGGTGGATGGCATGTTTACCGTGCTCGTCACCGATAACGTGAGCGGCTGCAACACGCAATTTTCCATCAATCTGGAAGTGACCCAACTGGACGTCATGGCTTTCCCCCAAAGCGAGTTGATCAATCCCGGCCAGCGGGTCGAGCTGCTGGCGACCGGAGCCATCACCTACGTCTGTTCGCCGGATACCTTAATCGATTGCAGTACTTGCCCGGATCCCGTGGTCAAACCGAATGAAAGCACCAATTACACGGTGGTGGGGACCGATACGAATGGCTGTCGAGGTACGGCGACGGTGGTCATCTCGGTGGATTCTTTCCTGGTCCCGAATGTGTTTACGCCGAACAATGACGGTATCAACGATGTTCTTCTGCTGAATTATTACGGCGAGGGCGATTACGAAATCGCCGTCTTTGACCGGTGGGGCAAGCAAATTTACTCCACGACCGACAC
Source organism: Bacteroidota bacterium (assembly GCA_039024435.1). GTDB lineage: Bacteria > Bacteroidota > Bacteroidia > J057 > JADKCL01 > JBCCQH01. The sequence goes on along the minus strand of JBCCQH010000003.1, from coordinate 96,251 downwards.
CGACGGCGCCTGGAACGGGCGCAACAACAACGGAGAAGAGGTGCCCGAAGGGGTATACTACCTGGTGGTGCGGGTCGTGGGCGATTTTGCCATTCCGGACAAAGACAAGCAGCGGGTGTTCAACGTTACTTTGATGCGCTGATGATGTACGAAAATGTATTGCCGGTGATCGAAGATTTTGTCATCGGATTTCAAAGGGATCCGGAGTTCTATTCGGAAGACACCGATATCCGGCGGGATTTGTACTCGGCGATTTACCGCCACTTTTCTCAGTCGGGAGTACAGTTCAATCTGCCGCAAGAAGATCTGGCCATTGGCTACTATCCGGAACGGGGACAGATCACCCTTACTCCGGTCAAAACGGCTTACCCGATCAAGGAAAAATTTGACATTGCGGTGCTGGATCCCGAAGCTCCGCGCCCGCTTTCGATAACGGAAACCATGGGTCCGGAGCGCTATCAGCGCTATTGGGAGCAACCAGTGGCGGTGGCGGTGCAGATTCACCTGTGCAAGGAAGAGCAGTCCCCGGAAAAATATTTTCGCAAGCTGAAAAGCGACCTCAAGAAGTTTGCCGCTTACGATTCGGGAACCGAATTCACCGGTCTGAGCTTGCTGCTGGTCCAGGGCTCAGTGAGCGAGTTGGCCGCGGCCTATTTGCCGGATGCCCCCGGCAGTTACGCCCGGGTGGTCACCGAGGATGGCCTGTTTGCCTGGACCCCACCTATCAACTGACCCGCGCCATGGATCCCCAAGCCGAGCATTGGATTGTGAAATTCGGGATGCAAGCGCATCCGGAAGGCGGTTACTTTGCCGAAACCTACCGCAGTTCCGAATCGCTTCCTGGAGATGCGTTGCCGAACCGTTATGGAGGCGCCCGGGCGCTAGGGACGAGCATTTATTTTCTGGTTCCTCCCGGCCAATGCTCCAAACTGCACCGCTTACGGACGGATGAGGTATGGCATTATCACGCGGGTGGGGCCATGCACCTGTGGCTGATTCACCCCACTGGTCACTTGGAAGAGTTGCTGGTGGGACCGGATGGTCCATTTCAGGTGGTGGTGCCGCGGGGGTGCTGGTTCGGGGCGCATCCTGAGTCAGGGGGATACAGCTTGGTAGGCTGCACGATGGCACCGGGCTTCGATTTTGCCGATTTCGGATTGGGGGAGCGGGAAGCGTTGCTGGCCGCGTATCCGGAACACGCAGCGGTGATTCGCCGATTGACTTAATGTACCCGTGGCGCGCAGGAAATCCCGGGCGCGCTACCCGCTTAAAACATGCAGTTGCGCTGGCATGCAACGCCACTTCAGCTAGCGCGAAAAATCGAAGGTGGTCACCGCTGAATCCGAATCTGCTGGCTGATGCGGCCGTTGCGGTTGTGCATCACCACCCAATAGCTGCCGTTGGGCAGGGCATTTCCGGAGGTAGACCGGCCATCCCAGACCAGTTGGTGCGGTCCGGAGGGCAATTGGCCCGGCGAAAGGTCTCGGACGGTGCGCCCCCGGAGGTCGAGGATGGACAAGCGGACCGGTCCCGCTTCCTGAAGGACAAACTTGAAGTTGAAGTGGCCCGGCGAGGGATTCGGGTAGATTGCCAGAGCAATACCGGCGGGGGGCGGAGCAATTCCGACGGTAACATTGATTTGCAAGGTATCACTGGCCAGTCCTGCGTGCATCGGTACGGCGAGTTTGGCCAGGGTGGCGACCGCCGCTTTGACGTTTTGGACGTAAAAGGCGAGGTCCAGAGTGCCAATCGTGTCGGCCGCCGAGTGGTAAAAAGGATTGCGCAGATCCGCGGCATCGGTCAGCATCAAGGCCCGGTAGCCGGCATCCCAAAAGGGGGCGTGGTCGCTGCGGCGCAGGTCGGGTGCGACCTGGGCATTGCCCGGAGCGGCCAGGGAGATGACCTTTAAGTCCGGGACGTACGCCGCCGCGCAGGAATCAAAGGCGAGCCGGAGGGAGTCCGAAGCGACGTTGGCGACATTGGTGAGGAAATTGCCCCGAAACGAATCGGCTTCGACCGCATTGTAGGCCGTCGGAAACAGGAGGTTGAAGCCGTTGGGGAGGCTCTGGGTATTGACGGCCTCGTCTTTGTAGCCGATCATTTCCAGGTTGAGCAAGCCGCCGACATCCTCCCAGGTCGGAATTTGGGTGTTGACGTAGCGGATGCTCCCCAGGAGACCGGATTCCTCGAGATCAAAAGCACAAAAGCGGATCGAGTGGCGGAATTGGTAGGCGGAGAGGATTTCCACTGCTTCCATCAGCGCGCTGGTCGCCGTGCCGTTGTCATCGGCACCGGGCGAATTGATCACGGAGTCGTAGTGCCCGGAAAGGTACCAAGTGCGCCGCTCGCCGGTCAGTCCGCCGATCCGCCCGATGTAGTTTTCGCCCTGGCTCCCGAGGGCGGGCCAGGTGTGGTGCCAATCTTGCAGACCCCGGGCCGCCATGAGGCTCGCAATCGAGTCGCGCACCACTTGTAACTGCGGAGGATTGGCGTTGCGGTGACGGATACCTTCGACGAATTTCAGGTGGTCCACCAGCCGGGTACTGTCCACTTGGTCCACAATGGTTTGGATGTCAATGGGGATGCGGTCATCGGCGATGAGGCGGGCCTCCAGGGCGACCGTTCCGAGCAGCCCATCGGCGGCGAGGGAAGCGAGGGAATAGTGCCATACGATCTGCTTGCCGGCACCGGGGGCAATCGGAAAGCCCACGTCCCCAGTGACGGAATCGAGCAGGGTCACTACGTAGGTGCGCCCACTGTCCCCGGAGAGCCGGAGTTGGAGGTCCAGGGGATCACCTTCCGCGTCGCTCACGTCAAAATCGAAGGTTACCGTTTGGTTGGCGGGACTGTGGTTGACGGCGAGATTGGTGATGACTGGTGCGGCATTTTGTCCGAGTAAAAAACCGGGAAAAAATACGCTCACGAGCCAGAAAAGCACTTTTCGTTTCATGATTTAAAAATAATCTAAAATCTGATTTTACCTAAAATTTGCCCGTGGGATTGACACGAGGTGGCAAGGACTGGGGCTATATTATAGTTGAACAAAAAGAAGAAAATGTTGAAGAAAAATGACAAACCAACCCACCATCCTAGTGATCCTGGCGATGATCACGCAAACCATCATTCTGACGAAAGCCCCGCTCCAGGCCCAACGGTTTTACAGCGTTGAGGAGGCGCTGGAGGAGATTGAATACCAGTCCGATGACGTCAGTGCACAGGCGTTGCGCGGGGACAAGCTGCTCACCGAATTGCGCCAGACGAGCGAAGACGGCGACTTTCGCAACCAGGGCAAACTGCTGAAAAAGCTGCACGCCCACCTGCAAGTCATTGAAGATGAGGCATACGCGGTCGAGCGCTATCTGGACGATGCGGTGACGCTGGATTCGCGGATTCGGGTGGATCGGCTGCGGGAAAGTGCTTCGCAAATCATGACCCAGGCCCAGTTTGCGGACATGGCTTTGCGCGATGTAGCGACCGCGTTGCACGAGGGAGAGCAGCCCAAAGCCCAGCAATTTTTGCGAGAAACCAGTCTCGCTTTGGCAGCAATCCGAATGTTCGCGCGGGCAACTGGCGAAGAAGCCCGCGAACTGCGGCGAGGCCGCTGAACGGGTAAACCGGAAAACGGTACGGGTGGGCGGTACGGGGAAACAGTATCTTCGTACCGTCTCCTTGTACCGTTGACTCATACCGTCCACCGATCCGTTTTCCGTGCGCGGTTTTTTGTAATTTTACGTAATGATTTCCAACCGGCAGTTATTTTTGCGCTATGTGGGCCAAACTTCCGATGCGCCGATGATGATCGAAGTCGTCCGCGCGGAGGGAGTCTACCAGTACGGGCCGGATGGAAAGCGCTATTTGGACCTCATTTCCGGAATCGGGGTCAGCAATGTCGGTCACGGGGCGCCCGAGGTGGTCGCCGCGGTGCAGCAACAAGCCGCCAACTTTATGCACTCCATGGTCTATGGCGAGTTTGTGCTTTCTCCGCAAGTGCGTTATGCCCGGCGGCTGGCGGAGTACCTGGGGCCGGGCCTCGACCACATATTTTTTGTGAACAGTGGCAGTGAGGCCGCCGAAGGGGCGCTCAAACTCAGCAAGAAGTTTACCGGTCGTCAGGAGCTGCTGGCTTACCGGGACAGCTACCACGGTTCGACCCACGGTGCCTTGAGTGTGACCGGGGCCCCCGGATTGAAAGATGGCTATGGCCCTTTTCTGCCCGGTGTGCGATTTTTGGAGTTTAACTCGGGACCGGACCTTACCCAGATCACGGAAGCGACGGCGGCGGTCATCGTGGAGCCGGTCCGGGGAGAAGCCGGGGTCGTAGCGGGTTATCCTTGCTACCTGCGGGCGCTGCGGGAACGCTGCACTGAGGTCGGAGCCATGCTGATTTTTGACGAAATCCAGGTGGGATTTGGGCGGACCGGAAGTCTGTTTGCGCACCACGCTTACCGGGTAAGACCCGATATTTTGCTGCTGGGCAAGGCGCTTGGTGGAGGGATGCCCATGGGGGCCTTTGTTGCGTCGAAGGAAATGATGCAGGTACTCACGCGCGACCCCGTGCTGGGGCACATCAGTACTTTTGGGGGGCATCCGGTGTGCTGTGCGGCGGGACTGGCCGCGTTCGAAAAGCTATTGGGGGAAGACTTACTGGCGGCAATTCCCGCCAAAGAAGCACGGATTCGCCGGTTGCAGGAATTGCCTGGCGTCCGGGAAGTACGTGGCCGGGGGATGATCTTCGCGGTTGAGGTCGGCAGCTTCGAAACGGTGCTGGCAGTTATTCATCAGTGCGTGGAAGCAGGACTGATCACCGACTGGTTTCTCCACTGCGATACCGCGGTGCGGATTGCGCCCCCCCTGACCATTTCCCCAGAAGAACTGGATGAGGGAATGAAATGCTTGGAAGCTTGCATCCGGGCGGTTACGGAATCTCTGGCGGAGGTCAAGCATTAGAGGCTGTTTAAATTAATGCTATGATTTTGCTAGGGCATCTCTTCCGTCCCGCCTCGGCTGCGCTTGCCCAACTGCACTTCAATCAGGGAAAAGGTTTGCGAGAACAAACTTCCCCCATCAATTTTAAACCGCCTCTCAAAATAAATTGCTATCATTGGCGGCGATGGATGGTTTCCCGCAAAAAAATGCCCTCGATGAACGCTCCCTGTCCTGGTTGATTCTGGGCTTGTTGCTGGTGGCGCTTTTCCTGCAACTGGGGCGCAATACGGCGATGATGGAAGAGGCGCGCCGGGGCCAAATTGCGCTGGAAATGGCGGTCAATGAAGACTACATCGCGCCCACTTACTTCGGTGAACTGTACTATCGGAAGCCGCCAGTGTTCAACTGGATGCTGCTGGGCAGCTTTGCGTTGCTCGGGACCACCGATTTTGCTTTGCGGCTGGTATCGGTGCTGTCGCTGCTGGTGATGATGGGCGGTCACTACGCGATTGTTCGGCACCATGCCAGTGAAAAGGTGGCATTTTTCTCGGCGATTTTCATCGCCCTGACCCCGACGATTCTCTTCTGGCTGTCGATACTGGGCGAAATCGATCTGTTTTATTCCGCTTTGACCTACTTGAGCATCATCGGGTTTTACCACCTGACTGCCCACGGGCGCTGGTTGGCGGCGTTTGTGTTGATTTACGGATTGGGTGCAGTGGGATTGCTGACCAAGGGCTTGCCCTCACCGGTATTTATCGCGGCCACGGTGGGCGGCTGGACCATCTACCAACGGGCCTGGCGGCGTTTTTTCAGTTGGCAACACCTGGCCGGAATCTTAGTCTTTGCTGCGTTAGCGGGCGGATATTTTTGGCTGTACCGCCAATCGCATTCGCTGGAAGTCTATTTTGCGACGCTTTTCAATGAATCGAGTGGCCGTACGGTTGCTTCCCAGGGGGGAAATCTGCCCTTGCACTTGGTAAGTTTTCCCTTTCGGATTCTGGCCGATCTGGCCCCGCTGAGTCTGGTCGGTTTGGGGCTGATCTTTGACGAAGACCTCCGCGAGGATTTGCTGGAAGATCCACTGAATCGGTTTTGTGTATTGATTTACGCCTTCAACATTTTGCCCTATTTCCTGTCGCCGGGGACAAAGCTGACTTACATCGTGATGTTGCATCCTTTACTGCTGATCGTTGCGGTGCGGATTTGGTTCCGGGCGGCGGAAAGCCGAAACTGGCCCCTGCGCTGGGGGCGGATTGTGTTTCCCAGCCTGCTGGCCCTGGTGGTGCTGGGAGCAGTGACTGCGTTTTTTGTCCCCGATACCCAGATGCTGGCCAGTCTGCCCGGTTTGGTGGCCGGAGTGGTGTTCGGCGCAGTTTTGTTGGGGGGGCTGTTTTTCTGGACACTTCGCCAACGGCGCGGTACCTCCAACCACAGTGTTTGGTTCCTGCAATGGCTGGCCATCCTGCTCATTGCCGGGCGGCTGGGATTCGACGCCTTGGTCCTGCCCGCGCGGGACGTGACCGGGATGCACACCCGCTTGCAGCAACACGGCATCCGCATCGCCGAAATCACCGCCGGTCAGCCGTTGTACCTGTACGGTGATCACAACGAGCACACGTTTTCCCACATGATTGGGTTTTACGTGACCCGGGACCGGCAAGCGGTCCTGGCGCGCAACGACTCGGTAGCGTGCGGCGCGTATTACATTTCCCTCCGCCAGTGGGTCAACGAATCCGAAATCGAGGTCCACTATACGTTTGACAATCCCCCCCACGTGCTGCACCTGTTTCAGTTCCGTGATTGCGAATGAACCATGCCCGCCCAACTGCCCATATACGAATTGAAAACCCGCGCCGAGGCGGGAACCACTTATGTCTGGTGTGTGCTCCGCAAAAAGTACCTGCTGCTTACCCCGGAAGAAAACGTGCGGCAATGCCTCGTGCAGTACTTGCTGGTGGACCGCGGGGTGCCCCGGGGGTTGATCAGCATCGAGCGGGGATTGGTGTACAATGCGCGGCGGAAGCGCTACGATCTGCTGGTGTTTGACCGGGCGGGACAGCCCTTGCTGGCCTGCGAATGCAAAGCGCCCCAGATTCCCATCGATGAAGCGGCCGCTTTTCAGTTGGCGACCTACAACAAAAAGATCGGCGCGCCTTATCTGTTGCTGACGAATGGCCCGGTCCTGTTGCAGTTCCGGCGCAATGCGGAGGGAAAGTTCATCGGGATCGAGGACTTGCCGGCGTTTGCAGAGATGATTGAGGGGTGAGGAGCCGCTACAACAACCCCCGACAAATCGCTTTCGCGAAGCCCGGACCGGCGTACACGAACCCCGTATAGACCTGGACCAGGGTGGCCCCGGCGGCGAGGCGTGCGTGGGCTTGCTCGGGAGTCATGATGCCGCCCACGGCGATGATGGGAAGTTCGGGACCGGCCTTTTCCCGGAGGTAACGCACAAAATCGGTCGCCCGCTCGGTCAGGGGCGCTCCGCTCAGGCCCCCAGCGCCGATGGCGTTCACGCGTGCGGCCGGGGTTTGCAGGCCCTCCCGGCTGATCGTGGTATTGGTGGCAACCAAGCCGTCCAACTGTACGGCTTCCACGATTTCCAGGATGTCGTCCACCTGGGACCAAGTGAGATCGGGGGCGATCTTGAGCAGCAAAGGCTTGGGCGAACCGTGGGCTTGGTTGATCTCTTGCAAGGTCCGCAACAGCCGAGTTAGAGGCTCCTTTTCCTGCAATTCCCGCAGCCCGGGCGTATTGGGTGAGCTGACATTGACGACGAAATAATCCACGTAGGGGAACAGCGCATTGAAACACTGGCGGTAATCCTCGACCGCCTCCGCATTGGGGGTATCCTTGTTCTTGCCGATGTTGCCGCCGACGATGAGCTGGCGCGGCCCCATCGCTTTCAGTTCTCGGACCAGGTTGGCGACCCCGCGGTTGTTGAAGCCCATGCGGTTGACGACGGCCTGGTCGGCGGGCAGGCGAAAGAGGCGCGGTTGGGGATTGCCTTTTTGGGGACGGGGCGTCACCGTCCCCAGTTCCACAAACCCAAATCCCAGATGCTCCCAGTCCTGGTTGAGCTTGCCGTCCTTGTCAAATCCGGCCGCAAGTCCCACCGGATTGGGGAAGCGCAGGCCCCAAAGCTCCCGTTCCAGGCGTTTGTCCTGGAGGCGGTAGAGCCGGTCCAGCAGACCGCGCATGCCGGGAATGCCCAGCAAGAAGCGGAGCGCCGAGAAACTGAAGTTGTGAACCTTTTCTGCTTCGAACAGAAAGAGGAGGGGGCGAATGAGCGCTTTGTACATGGCACAAAAATAAGCAGCGCCCGGAATCGGCGCTGCTTATTTTTTCACAATGCGTGTGGAATGGTGGCAGATTACTCGACCACGATGCGTTCCACGAGGCGGTCGAGTCCACTGCGGACCTTGATCAGGTAAGTGCCGGCCGGGAGATCGCCGAGGTCCAGTTGCAGGACGCTCCGGGCGGCATCGGCGCTAAATTCACGCTGCAACAGGCGGCTGCCCATCAGGTCAAACACTTCCACCTCAAGCGCCGCTTCGGGAATGCGGTTGAACTGGATGTTGAGTTGGCCGGTGGTCGGATTCGGGAACATCTCCGCAAACAGACCCGCGCTGGGTTCGATCCGGGCGGCGACCACCTTGGAGAAGCGGAAAGCCCCGTCGAGGTCGATCTGGCGGATGCGGTAATTGTAGGTCACGCCGGCGACTACGTTGCGGTCCGTAAAGTCGTATTCGGAAGCGCCAGCAAAAGTGCCCTTGCCGTCCACCCAGCCGATGCTGATGTAACCAGCTTCGCCTTCCGCCTTGCGTTCCACCTGGAAGCCGCGGTTTTGGACTTCTTGGGAGACCGTCCAGTCTACCGCGATGTCGCGTTCGAGCGGAGTGGCAGTAACCGATTGCCATTCTACCGGGAACAGGGTGCAGATGTTGGGCACGTCAAAAGCCTCGGATCCATCGTTGCGGCTGAAGCGGCTGTCCTGGGAGGCACTGAGGCCGAGACCGCGCTTGGCGAATGCTTGCCAGATGAGGCAACTGTGGATCCCACCGTAGAGGGCCGTATCCGCGTCGAGGATGGCATCGCGGCCATCGACAAATCCCGGACTGCAGCGTTGCAGGCGCATCCCTTCGGTGACCAGGGCCATCGAAATGTTGTTTCCGCCGGTGCCGTTGATGAGGTCGGCATCGTAGCCGTACTGGTTGATCAGTGCCCAGGTCATTTCCCAGAGCATGCTGCACCACAAAAAGCCGATGCCGTGCGGCTGGGAAATGGCGCCCGCGTTGGTGATGTCGCCGTAGGTAAACGGATTCACGCCCATATCCGTCGTGTAGGGAGCCGGCCGGATGCCGCCGCCATTGATCGGCTGGCCGATGGCAAACGTTCCGATGCCGCGGACGGTGGTGGCCACGTCGGTCGGGCGAATGGTGAGCATCAGCCCGACGTAATCGCTCCAGCCTTCGCCCATCTGCTCGGCATTGCCCAGGCAGCCCGAGTTGTTGGGGCCACCGGTGAGGCGGTTGGAGATGCCGTGGGCGTACTCGTGCCCGATGATGCCGTTGTCGAAGTCCCCGTCGATGTTGAAGTTGCTGCCGGTGCTGCTCAGGCTGGCATTGACGCCGCCGGCGAGCTGGGCTTTGATCAGGTTGCAATCGGCCTGGGAGATCATGACCGAAGGAATCGTGATCGCCCCGTTGTTGCCCCCCATCACAATGGGGGCACCGCCGACACTGTTGCAGACCACACAGGCCTGGGCACCGGCGTTTTGGGCATTGAGAACCTTGCTGACGAAGGTGCAATTGTCCCGGTCGATCAGGGCGATGTTTCCGTTTACTGCGCCGCCATTGGTGAGGGCATTGCAACCCTCGGATCCGTTGGCGGTGCCATCATCGACGAGGATGAGGTCCGCAGTAATCGGCGTATTGGGGGGAGCGGGCCCAAATCCGGCGGCTACGGCACCGTAATTTCCGGCGATGGAACCGGGCGAATTGACGGTAAAGGTGACGGTGGCCCCAGCCGCGTTCCACAGGAACATTTGCATCCGTGGGCGGGTGCCGTCCGGCGGGGTGGCAAAGTTGGCGTTGTTGAGGCCGCTGCCGTCCTGGGCGTCGGCGAGGACATAATCGCCGCCCTGGCCGCCATTGCCATAATTGTTTTCCTGGAAATTGCCGCTCACCTCGTCAAAACCGGAGGCGTACCAGACATCGTGGATGAGGTTGTTCCAGTAAAAAAGATTCGTGATGGCGGCGTCGCGGTACCCCACGGGCTGCTGGTTGAGGTTCAGCGGGAAGTCAAAGTCGAGGGTGGGACCGCCGTCGGGGGAGTAGCCGTTGCCGTTGTTGCCATTGGCATCTTCCTGGGCGAGGACATTGTTGCCCCGGGTGATGGTAAATTCGGCTCCGTTGGCGCCGTTGGTGTCGTGCCAGCCGAAGGGGGAAGCGGTGAGGTCCCAAGGCGCGGTTTGCAGGGAGCGTCCCCCGTGGTTGGGACTTTCGACCGGCTCGGCAAACACATTGTAGCTGTTCGGAGCCATCACCCGCGCGGAGAGGTTGAGGGGCTCCGGCTCGGGCGCGGTACTGGACAGTTCGGGCTCACCAAAGTGACAGGAGAGCATCCAGTCGTTGTCGTTCAGCACTTGACCATCGCGGGCATCGATGCGGATGCTCCACCAGTGCTCGCCGGACAGCGGAAAGATGGACAGGTCCCAGGCGAGGTGCAGGGCGCCGTCGTCGGTCGCTGCGTAGAGCAAGCGCAGGGGGATATTTTCCTGGGAAATGCCCCCACCGCTGAGAACAGTGGCGCGGTCCGCACCACTTTCCGGTTGGATCACCTGCAAACCTTGCGGTTGAGGAAGACCGTAGGCAAAGGCGGCCGCCCGGACCGCATCGTCGGGCTGGAGCAGCGGACTGGTCGTATTGACCCGCTCGGCAATGCCGGCAAGTGCTGCGGTATTAAACGTCAAGATTTTGTTTTCCGGCGAAAGACTGAGGTTCATTACCGCTCGGTGAATGCCGATGCCTTGGTAGGCTTGGCGCAAATAAACCAGGCGGTTTCCGCTCAGACGGGAAACATAGTTGTCGGTGACGAGGATTTCTTGCACATCCGCTTCCGACAAGCCGTACTGCTCGGCGGTGGTTTGGACGTGATCGATGGCGACTTGGGCGCCTTCCTGGGCGAAAAGGGGGGACGTCCCAAACAGCCCGAGTAGGCAGAGGACGAAACAATAGCGCAAAGTGCGCTTGCGTGCGTGCAAATAGATCTGAACCATAGCTTCAACCAAATGTAAAAACGGTGCAAAACGTGCATTTTGCCGTGAACATAGACACAAACTTCAACCGGGTAAATGATTTTAAAGTTTCAAAATACGCAAAATATGCAAATGCCTGGCATGAAATTTTGCATCGGTCCGGCGATTGACCGAATCCGGAAGGCAAAATCGGGGATAGCGGCCGATGCGTGCCCGACCGTTTTCCCTGACTTTCTCTAATTTTACCGAATAAATCAATGCTTATGTCCGCGGCTCCGATTCGCTTCTCTGCGCTGTACCGTTCCGATCAGCAGTTCCACGTGCGCTACATCAATGGTGAACGCAAGGAAGAACCTTACTATCTGTATTACTTTTTTCGGGAGGACGGGATTTGGTTGAGTCAGACCATCGATGCCCTACAATTGGAAGTGGAAGATTTTCTCGCCCCGATTGATTTGGCAGTAGTCATTTCCGATCCCCACCACGATGAGCCGTTGAACGACAAAAAAGAACTGCAGTACCAATGCGGCGACTTTGAATTGCTGGAAGATGCCATTTTCCTGAATTGGCGCCACAGCATGCTGGAAGACGAAAAGCGTCGGTGGTATTTCCGTATTCGGAGTGAGCACCTCCTGGAGACGGATTTTGGGGAAGTCAAGCTGGAATTGGTGGAGTAATCCCCGCCTTGCATCCGAAAGTGATTCGTTGCATTTTGAGCGGGAATGATCTTCGCGTCGAATCTGTTTTGCTTTTATTTCCTGCCATTTTTCATGGTGCTTTATTTGGTAACGCCGTTGAAGTACCGCAACTGGACAGCCCTGATCGGCAGTGGGTTGTTTTATGCCTGGGGGGCACCGGGGTTTGTGTTTGTGCTAATGGCTTCGGCGGCAGTAGATTTTTATTTGGCGCGCGCCCTTTACCAAGCCCCAACAAAAAAGGCCAATCGCCTGCTTATCCTGGGTATTGCGTACAACTTGGGCCTGCTGCTTTACTTCAAATACGCCAACTTCTTCGTGGACAACTTCAACGCGCTGTTGGACGAGTTGGGTTATGTGGGGGTGGAGTGGACGAAGGTTGCACTGCCGCTGGGCATTTCATTTTTCACCTTCCAAAAGTTAAGCTACCTCATTGACGTGCGGCGGTCGGCCCGCCCGCCCCTGGACAAAGGCCACGAGTACGCCCTCTACGTGGTGCTTTTTCCCCAGTTGGTGGCCGGTCCCATCGTACGCTTTAAGCAAGTCGCCGATCAGATCCGCGACCGCCGCCACCAAGAAAACATTGATTTTCGGCTGAGTGGGCTGTTTCGCTTTGCCATCGGGCTGGGGCGCAAGGTGCTCATCGCCAATCCCCTGGCGCGGGAAGTGGACAAGATTTTTGCGTTGCCGGAAGATCAGCTCACGACGATGCTGGCCTGGCTGGGGCCATTTGCGTTTTCGATTGTGATTTTCCACGACTTTGCTGGATATTCAGACATGGCGCTGGGATTGGGCCGGATGATGGGCTTCAAACTGCCGGAAAACTTCCGCAATCCCTACATTTCGGCCTCGATTACGGAGTTCTGGCAGCGGTGGCACCTGACCCTGACCGACTGGTTTCGCAGCTATTTGTTCTACCCGCTGCGGCGGATCGCGGTGCGCCGCTGGATCCTGTACCTGAACCTTTGGATTGTATTCCTGCTGGCCGGGTTGTGGCACGGGGCGGCTTGGACCTTCATCGTGTTTGGGGTGTGGCACGGTACCTGGCTCACGCTGGAACGGGTTTTTCTCCTGAAATGGCTGAACCGGCTGCCCAAGCTGGTGAGTGTGCCTTGGACGTTCTTCATTTTTTTGCTTGGCACGGTGTTTTTCAAGGCCGCAGATATGGACGTGGCTTGGCGGATCATCGGAAAGATGTTTGCGTTTGACTTTGTGGTCAATGCTGCGTTTTACGAAGATTTTGGGCTGGCCCTGGGCAATAAATTTGCGTTTTTACTGCTGCTGGGAAGTTTTTTTAGCTTTTACGCCTTGATTCCGGGAGTGGAGAAATGGCAGACGCGGACGGCGGAACTGCAAACCGGCAACTGGAGCAGCATCGGCTGGGCGGGGCTGGCGGCGCTGCTGTTGGTGCTGAGCGTGAGCGAACTGGGCACAATGGGATTTTCGCCTTTTATCTATTACATGTTCTGACCGATGGCCGAAGCAAAAACTCCTCCGCCCCGCAGCCGGGTACTCAGTCGGGTACTGTTCGGCCTGGTACTGGGCGTGCTGTTCCTGCCGGTGCTGCAGGAATGGACCGGCGCGGTGCGCTTGCGCAAATTGGCGGGAGTAGAGAACGTGGTCGATACCATTCCCCCCACTGATACCGCTTGGTTGAGCGGGCAATTCCAAAACAACTTTGAGTTGCGCCACTACCGCTGGATGGGCTTGCGGCCGGCGATGGTGCGCTTGCACAACCAACTGGATTACTTCCTTTTCGGAGAGGTCTACCGGTCGATCATGATCGGGGAAGGTGACGAGTTGTTCCGCCGTGGTTCGATGCAGGCCATGCGGGGACTGAATTACCTGGGTGAGGAAGAGATCCGCTTGCGGGCCCGCAAAACGGCACTTTTGCGGGATTTTCTCGCCGCGCGGGGAACCCGCTTGCTAGTCGTCTTCACGCCGAGCAAGCTGCGCTGTATGCCGGAAAAGCTGCCGGAGTACGTCTTGCCGAGCCGCAACCCAAACAATTACGATGCCATGCGGGCGGCTTTGCTTAGGGAAGGGGTTCCCCTCGTCGACCTGGAAGCTATCCTGAAGGCGCGGATGGAGTTGTTTTCGTTCCGAATATTCCCCAAAACGGGGACTCACTGGACCGATTTTGGGGCGGTGCTCGGGGCGCAACATATCGTTCAGGAAATGAACCGCCGGGATGGTCGGACCTACCGGCGGTTTCGTGCAATTGAGCAAACTCCCTCCGGGCAAATGCGTGACACCGACGCGGATGCGGGAGATTTGTTGAATTTGATCCGGGACATCCCGCCAGATTCGATCCACTACCATACCGTGCAGTTTCAAGACGATGGTCCCGGGATATTTCGCCCGAAAACCTTGGTTATCGGGGACAGTTTTTGGTGGAAAGTCTACAACCAAGATGTCCACAAGAAAGTGTTTGCGCCGGGATCGCAGTACCGCTACTACAATTACGAGGTCTTTTCCGATCAGTGGGAAGGCGCTCGCTATCCCCAACAGTTTGACCTGGGGCAAACCTTGTCCGGGCTGGACTGGTTGATCATTTGCATCAACGAAGGAAATATGCACCGCTATCCTTTCAATTTTACCGATCAGGTGCTTCGCGCTTTCAACGTACAATCGCCATGAAAAAAATTGCTTTTCTCCTGTCCCTGCTTTTTGCTATCGGTTGTAATGCCCCGAGTGAAACTCCGACAAATAGTGGTGGGGACACTGTCCCGACCAGCTTGCCCGAGGGACCGTTGCTCGGAGAGACTGCTGGGGACACCCCGACGATTTTTGCTCCCGGTTTTATTTCCACGCTCGACAATGAACTCAACGGCCTGTTCAGTCCCGACGGCAAAGAATTTTACTATTCCCTCGATGCCCCGCGCGGGGATTTTCGGGTGATCGCGGTGAGTCAGCAGGACGCAGAGGGGCGCTGGTCGGAGCCTCGGGTGGCCGATTTTTCCGGAAAATACAGCGACGTCGATCCCCAGATGACACCCGATGGCCAGCGGATTTACTTTTGCTCGCGCCGCCCCCGTACGCCCGGTGATACGCTGCCCCGCGACTACGATATTTGGTACGTGGACCGGCAGGCCGTGTCGTGGGGAGAAGCGGTGCGGCTCGGTGCAACGGTCAACACGGAGCGCAACGACTGGTATTGTTCGAGCACGGCCGGTGGCAATTTGTACTACGCAACTTGGGACGACGAGCGCAAAACCGACGATATCTTCCGGGTGGTGGTGAGTGAAAAGGGGCTGGAAAGAGAAAACATCGGGGGTGGGGTGAATACCCCCTTCGCCGAGTTTGATCCTTTTATTGCGCCGGACGAAAGCTACCTTATTTTTGCCGGCTACCGTCCCGACGCCGGTTTCGGCGGCATCGATTTGTACATTTCTTACCGGGTGGATGGTGCATGGTCCGAAGCGCAGAACCTGGGGCCGGAGATCAATTCCGGAGGCAAAGACTACTGTCCGTGGGTGACGACCGACGGACAGTACTTCTTTTTTACGAGTATGCGCACGGAGACGGCGTATCCGGGTTCGGAAACGGTGACCCTGGCCGGGCTGCGCACAAAAATGCGGAGCATGGACAACGGGCTGGGGAATGTCTACTGGGTGAAAGCCGATTTCATCGAGCGGATGCGTCCGGCAGCGGAATAAACCGGCTTACTGCTTGACCAAGGACTGAACCGCGGTGGCTTGCCCATTGCGGACCCGGAGGTAGTAGTAGCCCGGGCTAAGTCTCCGCACGTCAAATTGGCGCTGGAATCGACCGGGCGCGAGGGAGCCCAATGAGAGGTGCCGCACCAACTTCCCATCGGCGGCGATCAGTTCCACCTCCCAATTGCCGGTGGAGGTTTCCGGAATCGCGATCTGCAACTGCAATTGATCCGGCACTGGATTGGGCGAGACGGTGATGCTGGCGTGCAAATCCTGCTCGGGCTGTATCTCCAGTACCTCCGAAACGGAGTTTTCGCCATTGGCGTTGACAAAGCGGATGCGGTAATAGTTGGAGCCGGGCAGGGGATCGGCATCGGTATAGGTGCGGGCCGCGACCACCTCGCCTTTCCCGCGAAATGGCACTTCTCCGATGGGATAAAAGTAGGCGCCATCCGGGCTGCGCTCCACGACGTATTCGCCTTGTTGTCGCTCTTCTACCGCCTCCCAATACAGGTCGATGGCGCCCTGGTCCTGCCGTTCACCGTGGAAGGTGATGAATTCCAGGTCAAAAATGATGATCAGGCAACTGACCATGTTTGGCAAGCCCAATTGAGAAATGCGGCCGCCGAGGTTGAAGCCGATTTCGGTGTAGTTGCAGGCTGCGCCGGCGGCATTGGGATTGTCGATGACGGCGATGTCGGCCTGCAGGTAGCGCGCGATGTATACGCGGCCGTCGGGTCCGATCTGGGCGTGGCCCCGGGCGAGGGTGGTGCTAGAAATGACGGTACGCGAGGCATTGACCTGGGCGGGGGTGCCGGCGTTCAGGTCGTACTGGACGACGTTGTTGGGGCTAGCGCAACAACTCACGTAATAGACCTTGCTGCCATCGGGCGAGAAGGCGCAGCCATAGTCTTCGCCGGTTGCGGTAAGGGAAATCGCATTGGAAACGACGCCGGTGTTGTTGTTGAAGTCAAATACTTCATTGATGGTGCCGTACCACGTACACAGGGCAATGCGGCTGGCATCGGGAGAGACCTCAAGTTCGCCGAGGGTATTGAAGCTGCTGGTGCCATGAAAGCTGCCCGAGGTGGAGATGACCGGCGTAGGATTCAGACCGGTAAGTCCCACTTGCCAGGCGTAGAAATCGGAACTGTTCCAGCCGTGGGTGATGACCCAGTAGTCGGTTCCGTTTCCGTGGCAGGCGGTGGTCAGCTTTTCGGTGCCGACGCCGAGCAAGCTGACGTTTTTGGTGGCGGTAACTGCGCCAAAGCCGCCGCTTTGGTTCATGTCCACGATCGAATAGGTCACCCCATTGGGGCCGGCGACGTCGTCCGCGGCAATGATGTAAAACAGATTGGTCTGACCGGGATGCGGGACGATGATCGACGACTGCGTGGAGGAAAAGCTGCCCAAAAGGCCGTTTCCGTTTGTCATGAGCATGTGGTTGCGGTTGTAGACCGTGCTGCCGTCGGTGTAGAACAGCAATTGGCCGGTGGAAGCGTCGGCGATGGTAGCGCAGCCTTCAAAGGTGTTGAGTTGGCCATTGGTGAGGGGAACGGGGTTCCCGCCATTGAAATCCATGCCGGCATTGGTACCAAAATACCAGATATTGGCCTCGTTTTGGGCGTGGCCCGGCGAGGAGAACAGCAGAACCAAGATAGCAAGGTTGAATAGGGTAAACGAGCGTTTCATCAAAAAATGGTCTGTTGATCGAGAGTTTTGCGAATCAAGTCCAGTGTTAAGTAAATTTAGCCAAATCGTGCAGGAATTGCAATGTAAGGGCCCACCAATTGAGATGAATTGAGAGGTGCGGAAAACTTTAAAGGCCGGGATTGAATGCGGGCAGCGGGGGGGAACTTCCGGCGCTATTTCTTGGGGTTGTATTTTACGCCGGGTTTCCCCCAGATATTGGGTTTGATGCGGTAAATGACCTCGCAGCCCATCGCGGACTCGCAAGGGGCATCGACCCGGTTGGTGCTGTAGTAACAGACGCCGATTTGCCGGCCTTTGTCGTCGTAGATTTCCGCGCCACCATCCGGCGCATTGCGTTGGCCGAAATAGACCGTCTGCCCATTGAAATTGCAGCGGCTGACTTCACCTTGTTCGTATTTTGTGATCAGGGCCGCTGGGGTCCAAATGGGCTTTTCTGGCGGGGTGTCCGATACGACGGTCTGGGTTTCTTTGCAGGCGGCAAAGGCAAAAAATACGATCAGCAGCGGGAGGATGGTCTTTTGCATGGGGCAAAGATGGGAAATTCGTGGAAAAGAAAAATCCGCCGCCGCCAATTTACCGGGCGACGGCGGATCGATCTTGTTTCCGGGATGGTTTATTGCTCTACACTCAGGGTTTTCTGGTAGGCCGCGGGATTTTGCAAGATCTTCGCGGCGGCGAGGACTTCTGGATCGGAGTTGAAGCTCGACTCGATTTTCCCAACGCGAAGGTAGTAGCGCCCTACAATTTCGTCCTTCAGCAACCGGGCGATTTCGTTGCGGAAATCTTTGAGGTCCTGGCCTTTTTCGGTGTGGATTTTGGCATCGATGGCTTTCAGCTCTGCGTCCAGGGCCTCAGCGTATTTCTCCTCCTCCATCAACTCTTTGAGCCGGGCAAATTCTTTTTCGGTTTTGGTTTCGAAGGTGAATTCACGCTGGCCACAGTAGGCGATGAACTCGGCGTAGAGCGCATCGGTAATCTGGAATTCCCGGGCCGGCGGGATGGACTCGTGATCTACGCGGTACTGGCTGGCAAAGTCAAAGACGATGTTTTGGCGCAGCAACTCGCGGGTCACGGTGTGGTATTCGGGGAGTTCGACCTCAATATCCGGTTCGACGCCGCCGCCATCTTTCACTGTGCGGCCGGCAGCGGTGGTGAAGGAATTTTGCAGGCTGTCCGGAATCTTGCCGACACTGCCGTCTTCGTTGCGGTTGGAGTAGTCGATGGCCTGGATACAGCGACCGCTCGGGGTGTAGTACTTTGCGGTTGTGACTTTGATCTGGCTGTTGTAGCTCAGGGGACGCGTGGTTTGGACCAAGCCTTTCCCGAAGCTGCGCTGCCCGACGATGACGCCTCGATCAAGGTCTTGCATCACGCCGGAGACAATTTCAGAAGCCGATGCGGAGCGCCGGTTGATGAGGACGGCGAGGGGCATGTTGGGCACGGTTGGGTTGCTGCGGGCGGTATAGTTTTTCAGCGAACTTTCCATTTTTCCCCGGGTTTCTACGATTTTTTCGCCTTGGGGAACAAATAAATTCGAAATGTCAATCGCCTCGTACAGCAGGCCGCCCGGATTGCCCCTCAGATCGAGGATGAGTCCTTTCATGTCCGGGGTCGCTTTGCGCAATTCTTCAATCGCCGATTTGACCTCTTTGGCGGCGCCCGGGGTGAATCCGGTCAGGGAAACATAGCCGACTTGATCGTCCACCATGCCTTTGTAGGGCACGTTTTTGATGCGGATGTCAGCGCGTTCCACTTCGACATCGAACGGTTTGGGGGTGCCGACTCGCTTGATCTTGAGGGTGACAGTGGTTTTGGGCTGCCCGCGCAAGAGGTCGCGGACATCGATTTCGCCCACGTTGTCTTCATTGATGACCTCTTGGTCGATCTGGATGATCTCGTCTCCGGCCAGCAAGCCTGCTTTGACCGCGGGGTAGCCTTCGTAGGGCTCGGTGATCACGACGCGTTTGTCCATTTTCCCGACCACCGCACCGATGCCGCCGTACTGTCCGGTACTTTGGAAGCGGTAGTCCTCGATTTCGCTGGCGCTGATGTAGTTGGTGTAGGGGTCGAGGGACTTGAGCATGGCGTCGATGCCGGTCCGCATAAAGTCGGTGGGGTCTACATCATCGACGTAACTGGTGTGGATTTCCCGGTACATTTTCCCGAAAATGTCCATGTTGCGGGTGATTTCGAAATGCACGTCGCCGGCGGGACGCGAGTAGAATCCGACACTTAGCCCTAAAGGCAGAACAAGTAGGACCACTAGCCAGGCCCTCGGTTTTTGCAAAATTTTCCTCATGGTGGGAGTAATTGAAACTTTTTGCGATCAAATGTCTAATGAGAAAAGCTCCGCGGCTCCGTTTACTTTCCTCGGATGGAAGATATTCATTGTCCGATACAATAACGAGCCACGCCGGTAAAAATTATTCGCCTTCCTGGCTTACCGACGTCACGGGATGGGATCGTGGCCGTGGCCGCCCCAGGGATTGCAACTGCCCACCCGGCGGACGGTCAGGTACATACCGCGGAAGGGACCGTGTTTGCGGAATGCTTCGATGGCGTACTGACTGCAGGTCGGGGTATAGCGGCAAGAGGGGGGAAACAGCGGTGAGATCAGACCCTGGTAGATCCGCACAAATCCGATCAGTATAAAGGAGAGTATTTTCAAATCAGTTTCCGGATGCGGCGCAATGCGTAGCGCATGTCTTTGTCTATCTCCTTAAAGCTACGGATTTCCTGGGAATTGTATTTGATGAGAAAAGCGGCGTGGCGGTTTTGGGCTAGAAAATGAGTGGCTACCGGAGGTTTGTGCAGGCGAAAAGCTTCTCGCATCCGACGCTTGAGCAGGTTGCGGTGAACCGCTCGCTTAAAGGATCGTTTGGGGACGGAAAATGCCACCATCAGGGGAGCAGTGACGAGATCGGGGGGAAGTTCGGTGGTGTAGGCGACCCAGAGGCGGCCGGCGTGAAACGAGGTAAGGTCTGCAAATAAAAGATCAAAGCCGCGCCGGGAGCACAGCCTTTCCTTTTTGCTAAACGTGTAGCGGATATGTTGAATCGCGAAGTCGGAATCAGTTTTGGTCTGATCCTGATTTTCGGGATTATCGTTTGTGGCGTCTTTCGTCACTGACGGACAATTTCTTGCGGCCTTTGCGACGGCGTGCATTCAGGATACTCTGGCCATTTTTCGTGGCCATGCGGGTCCGGAATCCATGCTTGTTGGTGCGCTTCCGGCGGCTGGGTTGAAATGTACGTTTCATCTTCGTCTATTCTTTTATCCCCTTTCGGAGGATGGCAAAACTAAGAAAATCATGTGGTAATCCAATGCGCTTCAGGGAAAAAATCCGGGGCGCAGTCCCCCGGTAAGTTAGACCTTTTGTCGCGAAAAAGGTTATTTTTGCCCCGTTCCGTTCAACAAACCCCATTATGATCGTTTTCTCCGAATCTGTCCCCCATCCCGACGCGGCCACCAACGCCAGCCAGCGCGACCTGTACAAGGGTGACCAAGCGGCCCGCATTCAAGGCTGCCGCATCTATTACATTCCGGCCGATTTTTCTTCCGCTGGCGGAGCCGAAGGGGCGCTGGACCGGGTACCGCAGTTCGAACAGCCCCAGCCAGCGGTATGGTTGGGGTTCATTCCCACACCGGAACGGTACGCCGACCTGTACGCGGCTGCGGCTCGGCGCAATATTTTCTTGCTCAACGATCCCGAGGCGCATTTGCGGGCCCAAGAATTTGACCGGATGTATCCCCACTTGGTGGAACTGACGCCCAAAAGTGTGGTCATCCGTGCCCCCGACGAAATTGAGGCGGCAATTGCGGCTTTGGGTTTTCCCATCTTCGTGAAGGGAGCGGTCCAGTCGCGCAAGTCGCGGGGACTCAAAGCCTGTCTCGCCGAAAATGGGGCAGAATTGCGCACGCTGACTGCGCATTTGTTTGCTCTGGAAAATCGCAGTCGGGGTCGGGTCATTGCCCGGGAGTACGTACCGCTGCGCCACACCCGGATGGCCGGGCAATTTCCGCAAGGGCGGGAGTACCGCTTGTTCATTTACCGGGAAGAAATACTGGCTTGGGGTTATTACTGGGAGGAGCCGGATGAATTGGCCGGCTTGACGGCGGAGGAAGCGGCAGCGGTGTTGGGACTCGGTCGGGAAGCCGCGCGGCGCTTGGGGTCGCCCTACGTCGCGGTTGATATCGGGCAGGGAGTGGACGGCCGCTGGTGGGTAATCGAGACGGGAGATGCGCAATTTTCCGGTCTCAGTCAGGCGCCGCATTTGCAGCTTTGGGCGCGGCTGGCGCGGATTCAGTTGTGATCAAGGCCCGAAGAGGCGGCCTTCCTCGGGGGAAGAATTGTGAAGCACGCGTGGATGGCACCGGAACGGTCAATCGATCCGGATTAATTTTCGTTGGTGAAGTTCCCCCATCGTAATTCGGAGCAGGTAAACTCCGGCGGGCAAATCATCGGGGAGCACCCAAACGGTCGTTCCGGAGGGAGTCAATTTCCTTTCCGCAAGCGAAGCGACGACCTTTCCGCGTTGGTTGAGCATTAAAATCGAAACTTGCGTGGTTTCAGGCAGGATAATTTGCAGGCGCATGGGCCCCGATGCAGGATTGGGGTAGACCGCCACCCGGGGATGGAGATCGGGGTTCTGAGGGGAAGCGGCAATTTTGAAAGCGGGGCAATCTTCGCCAGCGGGAACCCAGGCGGTTACCCGAACCGAGTCCAAGCAGAGGTTCATGCGGTCGGATTGACAGGAGGTAAATCTGGTCATGCAGGCGTCATCGGAATAGGACATGTAATTGTCCACCGGATCCTGAAAATCGGGTTGATCGGTATTGCAGGTATTTAGATTTGCAACACAGCCAGTTGAGCGCATGGCTTGGGGCGGAGTGTCGCAACAGCAGTCAGCGGTGATGAAACAGTTTTGGGGATTGTCGCATCCCGGAGGTTCGTGGGTATGCAATAAATTCAGCCAGTGACCTACCTCGTGCGTAGTGGTGCGCCCCAGATTGTAAGGCACACTGCCGGCGGCCGTTCCTATGTCGCCGAAGAATTCATCGGCCACCATAATCCCGTCGGTTTGAGGACTTACGGCGAGAAGATCCGGAAGTTGGGCAAAGCCCAATAAAATCAAATTGTTTTCGTTCCGGACCTCATCCACAACCCAGATATTCAGATAATTTTGTGGGGGCGCCTGGCTCAAAGCTTTGGCCTGAACATCATTGGTACCGCGCTTGACTTGGTAATGATCGCGGCTGCGGATCCGGCGAATTCCGGCCAAGCAGAATTGAATTTCGGTATCGGTACCGCCGAAAACACCCGCAAAGTCATTGTTCAGAATCGGGAATTGGCTCTCGATTTGGGCATCGGAGATGTTGTGAGCGTCATTTTCCCGGCGGTAGATTACGTGAACTACGGTAGGGACAGTTCGCTGAACGGTCGTCTTCGCGGTTGAGCGTTTTTTCGCGATGGTATTGAACCAAGTATGGAAAGGGGTTGTGAGGTCAACTGAATCATTCCCACATCGAATTTGTGCCTGCAATTGGCATGCTGATCCAAGGATCAGTAACGTAGTCCACCACTTTTTCATTTGAGCCTCAATTAAAAACGAAATCCAAAAGACAGACCAGCGCTTACCACGAGGTCCCCCGACAAGGTAAAATGCGAAAAGTAATTTGATCGGCGAGCTACGGAAGGAACCAGTGACCAATTGACCGCAACGGTGTTAAAGGGCGCTATATCGTTGGCGGAGCGATAACTCTCCCAAACCGGAATGTAGCCGATGCCCACAAACGGTTCGAGAACCATCGCCCGGCCCAGTGTTTGGGTATAGCTCACGGTGGCAATTCCGCCGAGGGAATTTTCCCAACGGTTGCCAAAATTTCCGCGGAGATTTGTGTACCAGTCCTGCCAGTACGAGTAATGCATTTCCAGTTTTACCGCCAGTCCGGTGTGCGGTACTGGGCGCGCTTTTTGCAACAGGTACCACTTGGCTCCGGCACGGAGAAAAAATCCCTCCCAGCGGTTGCTTTCCGGTAATTCAAGCAGATTGATGATGGCCCCGCCCTGCAATGTAACCGCAAGGTGGGGCCCCAGGCTGCGTTCCACTTCCAGGGACAAAGCGTCAGAAAGAAAACCCGTCAAATTGGTTTTGATCTGCCATGGTTCTCCGGAGGTTTGTGCCCCGACCACACCTAAGCTACCTACCGAAAGGAGAAGCGCGCACAACGCGTTCCGATAACTGCGGCGGATGGAAAGTAGGCAACTCATTCAGGGGAAAACTATCAATCGACCAATTTTGCAAATTGCACGACTAAGCTAAATCAATCCGCGATCAAAGTCAAATTAGGGACGGTTGCTTTAGGACGCTTCTGATCAAGGCCCGAAGAGGCGGCCTTCTTGGGGGGAGGAAGCCTTGGCGTGGAACGATTTGGGGATGCGCCCGGCGCGGTAGGCCGCCCGGCCGGCTTCGATGCCCAAGCGCATGGCCCGGGCCATCAGTACCGGATCCTGGGCCTGGGCGATGGCGGTATTGAGCAGGATGCCATCGTACCCGAGTTCCAGGGCAATGGCGGCATCGCTCGCCGTGCCAATGCCCGCATCCACAATCAGCGGCAAACTTACGGCATCCCGGATCATTTGCAGATTGTGGGGATTGCGGATGCCCAGGCCGGTCCCAATCGGCGCGGCCAGTGGCATCACCGCGGCGCAACCCAGATCGGCGAGGCGCTTGCAGAGGATGGGATCGTCGTTGCAATAGGGCAACACGACAAAATCTTTGGCGACGAGTTGTTCGCAAGCTTGCAACAGCTCTACCGGGTCGGGCAATAAGGTTTTTTCGTCGCCGATCACCTCAACCTTGATCCAGTTGGTACCGAGTGCCTCACGCGCCAATTCGGCGGTGAAAATGGCCTCGCGGGCCGTGTAGCAACCCGATGTATTGGGCAAGAGCTGGAATCCTTGCATGAAGTCGTGGGAAAGAAAAGTGTGCTCGGGATGGCGCAGGTCCATGCGCCGGATGGACACCGTTACGATTTCGGCCGCGCTCTCCCGGATGGCGCGAAACATGAGTTCGGGATTCGGGTACATCGAGGTACCGATCATGAGGCGGGAGGTAAAGGTTTTGCCGCCGAGCTCCCAGGTATCGGGGTGGAGGGTGGTATCCATTGGGGCAAAGTTACGGGGCGCGCGGGGAATTTGGCAATCCGCCGGTTAAGAATTGTCCGGTACGAGTCCCTGCCGAATAATCTCCGCGTACCCGCGCCGGGCTTCTTCCGCGAGCCAAGCAAGGTGAATATCCCGATGTTTGCGTCCACCACCGCAAATCCTGAATGCCAACTTGGGTCGCAATTGACGAAAAAGCCCGCAGTAATAGATTTCACAAATCAAGTTTGCACCGGTTGTCCGGCAATGAGAGAAAATGTCGGCAGGAATTTTACCCCGTTGACCGGGCACGCCCGTCGAGGATCGACTTTTTCCAGCGCAAGGCCCGCTTTTCCACCAGGTGCCAGGAGAGCATGCCCAGGGCGTACGACAACAGCAATCCTCCCACAAAGGCGACCATCCAGTTGGGGCCGAACCAAGCGACGATGGCTTGCTGGGCGGGCACTCCCCAGATGTACATGCCGTAGGTCGGATCACCGAGGCGGGCCAGGGTTTGGGTCCCGCGCAGACGCAGGGTCGCAAACAGCAGGGTAAAAAGGGGAATGAACAGCGGTGTGGTCCAGTCGGACAGGCCATTGACCACACTCAGAAACCACAGCGGGATAATAATCACCAACAGCCCGGGATTCAGTCGCAAAAATTGTTGGCGGTACAGGTAAAACAGCATTCCGGACACGTAATAGATGCCCACCCGCACGAAGGGTTTCAGTTCGAGGTCGAGTAGCGGAATGTCCTTCGACAACATCCAATCACCGAAAAATGCCATTGATCCATACAGGAATACCCACAGCGCGACCAAGGACCACCGCCGCCGAAACAGGGCCAGTACCCCAAATACCGCGGTCAGCAGGTACCAACAAAATTCGAGGCTGACCGACCAGAGATTGGTTTGCACGAAGTAGGGATCCGGATTGTCGGCAAATACCCCCGGCAGCGTCGTTTGCAGCCGCAGCAAACTGATGTTGCGCAGAAAGCCCCAGGTGTGGCGCTGTTGGAAATATTCGCCCCAACTCAACTCTGTGAACATTGGTCCCAGTACCAGCATCACCAGGAGGACCATGACCACGAGGGCCGGAAAAATGCGTAGGATGCGTTTTTGCAGGAAGTGGCGTGCGTTGCGGCTGCTGAGAAAACTCCGCGTGACCAGAAATCCGCTCAGAAAGAAAAACATATACAAAAATGGCACCCCTACCGCCAACTTGCCATCGGTAATCTGGGCAAATGGTTCCGCGGCAAAGTCCGCCCAGGCAATGGCGTAGGTATGGGAAAATATCACCGTGCAGGCGCCTAATAGCCGGATCAGATCAAAATTGTTGTTTTCCCGCCGCAAAAATTGCTCCGGATCGATATGTTGCTTCCGCAAAAACACGCCTCAAGTTAAAGATTTCCAATGGACGCGGGAGAATTTCCAATTGATCGATTTCCATTTTCCAATTGGCGCGCTCGGAACGCGCAACCAATGACGAAAATGAACCGCCAGGCCCCGATTTTATCCCGTAAACGCGTGGGATCACGCGCGACGCAAGATCCGATTTCCAATTGGCGGGAGACGTTTCAATCGATTAATTTTTAATTTCCCATGGGTGCTGCACGTTGCTTCCAGTGGGGTAGGATGCGGTGCTTTGACTTGCGGAAATCAGAAATCGGGAGTGTTCGCGGTAATTTAATTGAAATTTTAGTTCTTGTAAGGGCAATTATATTTTCGATCATGGGCAGGAAGCGTTAAATTTATGAATTGTCAATCTCGATCTATTTCTTCAGCTAATTTAATTTTCTTCTCGTGACCAAAATTCGTCAGTTTCAACGGATAACCCGGAAAAAGAAGCCCCAAGTCGACCGCATGGAGGAAGTCTCCCCCGCGCAGACTTTGGCCCCTCCCGCAATCAACTTTCAGCAAGCGCCGGACAGCTTGGCGGGTTTCGTAGAAAGTGAGCCGGAAAATGCTGACGGAAATTTTGCCGGACCGATTGCTCCCCCCGAGCCGAGTCGGGCCCGGGAAGAAGATGCGGAATCGGAGAAATTGGACCTCCAACAGCTGAGTTTCGAAGGCGATGCAGAAGAACTGCATCAGATGGACGAGGAAGATCCGGAACGCGAATTGCAGGCGGAAGCGGCGAGCGCGGAAGAAGCCGAGCAAGAACCCGAAGCGCTGCCCGAGGCCGAGCAAGAATCGCCGGAAGCAGACGAAAAGGAAGAGGAAGAAGCCGAGCAGGAAGAAGAGAAAGAGGAAGAACAGGAAGACAAGGAAGAAGAAGCCACCCCCGCTCCGGAAGCGGTGGCGGAAGATCAGGCGAACGATGCGGAAGCAGGCGGTTCAGATGGCGCTGATGGCGGCGAAGTGGGCGGCAATGGCGCCGCGGGCAGCGCCGGAGCGGACGAGAACAGCGCCGGCGAAGCCAATGGTTCGCCGATGGCGAACGGCGGCGGTGCAACGAATATGGGGAGTGGATCCGGCGGAGGCGGGGAATCGATCAGTGGGGGGGAAACTCCCGATCCCGCCCAATTGGCGGCCTCTCTTTCCCTGAAAGTGGTGACTGCGGCGGAGGCCAGTGGGTTGTCGCCGGAGTCCATCGTACACGATTATGGCAACGGTACTTTCCTGGCGAGTGTGCCGGGCGGAGGAGACACAGCGTCCCCGGTCGCCGGATCAGGTGGCCCGATCCAGATGAAACCAGATCCCCAGCAGCAAGGCTTCATCATACCACCGACGATGATCGAGGCCATTCTGGCCCAGCAGATGTTGACGATGAAGGGCGACATCGATGATTTTGAGCGCGATGGAAAGGCCGAAGTCAAGAAGATCGACGATTTCAAGGAAGGCATCCCCGATACCGTAGACACCTACATCACAGGTGCCAAAGCCCTCATCGAGCAGCATCGCTCGACCGAAGAAGGCAAAATCAAGGAAAAGTTCAGCGCGGCCATGCGCACCGCAAAGAAGCAGTACGAGACTTCTTTGGGGGCGATCAATGGGGAATACGACACCGCGGTCAGCAATATTTCCGGAGCCGCCAATAAGCAGCGCAAAGCGGTCGAGGCGGCATTTAACAAGACCGACCCCGCTTTCGATACGCTCATAACCGACAAGAAAGCCGAAGCGGCCACTGCGCTGGAAGACCACAAAACCGCGCTGCGCGGAAAGGCTAAGACCTGGGGGGACAAAGCAATTGCGATCGGGGATCAGAAGGCGGCGGAGTACGAGAAGATGCCGGTCCCGGAAATGAACCGGGTGCGCAAGTTTCTCAACGGCGATGACTTCGAGCAAAAGCGTCACGCTGCGCGCGTCGAGGCAGCCCGGGCCACGGCGAAAGAATACAAAAAGAAATTTGACGACGAGGTCAAGGCCGATATCGAGGCCCTCGACCAGGCCGGTACGCCCGATACTGACAAGTACATCACCGATGAGGCGGGCTTCGGCAAGGAGGGCATCGCTACGCGGAAGAAAAAGGCCATCGAGTTCATCGATAAGCAGGAAAAAGATGCCCTGGCGGCCGTGCTGGCGACGAAGAACCGCGAAGTCGGGTTGCTGGAGACCGAGTGGGGAAAGACGGAAAAGGCCCTGATCAAGGGTGAAAAGGACCAGCTCAAGGATCTGAAGGATGCGGCCGACGCCGAAGGGGAAGCCATCGACGAGACCGCGAAAAAGCTCAAAGGATCCCTCGTGGAAGAGGCCGGAAAGGCCTCGAAGGAGATGTCCGGCAAGGTTGAGGCCGGTGTCAAGTGGGCCCGCGAAAATGGACTCGCTGAGGGCAAAGAGCTGAAAGCAAAGCTCAACCAAAAACTTGAAGGCATCCGGACCCAGGTCAAAAATGTCCTGGGTGAACTGAATACGGGCTTGGCCAACATCAAAACGGAGTTGACCAAGCAGGCGAACAAGGCGCCGACCCATTTCCAGCCGATTACGACGGCGGCCGGGGAGCAAGCGAAGCAGCTTTCCGATGACTTTGTCACCCAAGCCAAGGGGATTGAAGA
The DNA here is from genome assembly GCA_039024435.1 of Bacteroidota bacterium. Taxonomy (GTDB): domain Bacteria; phylum Bacteroidota; class Bacteroidia; order J057; family JADKCL01; genus JBCCQH01. The sequence continues at coordinate 67,859 of JBCCQH010000003.1, read as the reverse complement.
CCGCGGGGTCAAGGAGATCAAAGAGACCGATGCCAATACGGTCAAAGCGATCAACGAAGAGGGAACGGGTGCCGTTGGCGACATTGAAAAAGCGCTGACCGACAAGACCACCCTGATCGATGCGAAGATCCAGGCGCTGAAGGACAAGCTCGGAAAGGACGCCGAGGCCAAGGGCAATAACTTTAAGGCAACGGTCGGGGAACTGCCCGCCGATATCAAAGACAAAGCCCAGAAAGCGCACGATGCGGTCAAAGGCCGCTTTGGGATAGACTTGGCGTGGTGGCTCGGCACCTTAATCAAGGTGGTAGTGGCCATTGTGGTAACCACAATTGTGGTTGCGGCCTTCTTGTCCGGCGGATTTTTGGTAGCCCTGGCTGTCGGTGCCGCGGTTGGTGCGCTGGGCGGAATGCTCACTTACTTGCTGTGCGATGTCGGGCTGGATGGCAAAGAATTCAGCGGTTGGGGACTTACCAAGGCAGGAATCGCGGGTGCGGTCAGCGGCATGATTACTGCGCTCGGTGCCGGGGCCGGATCGGCTTTGACCGGTGCCTTGTCCAAGAATATTGGAGGCGTATTTACCGTCAAACTCATCACGGACGGGATTGAAGTGGTTGCGGGTACGTTCATCGATTGTATCGGCAGTGGCATCAATGCGGTGATCCAGTCGGGCAACGTCGGTGACTTCAAGAACGGATTCTCCTGGGACAACGTCGGAATCAACTTTGCCGGCAATCTCTTTGGCGCGATTCTGGGGGCCAAGCTCAAAGACGTTCCTGCTTTCAACAATTTGCTCAAGCGCCTTTTCCCGAAATTGATGAAGGAAAGTGCAGAGACCGTCACCAAAGAAGCGACGCAGGAAATCGGCGAAGCCACCATCAAAAAAGGTACGAGTGAAGGCTCCGAAGCCGTGGTGAAAGAAGGGTTGGAAGAAACGACCGAAGCCCTGACCAAGGAAGCTTCGGAAGAAATTACCGAAGAAAGCACCAAGGAAATTGTTGAGGAAGGGACGAAAGATGTAGTTGAAGAAGGGACGAAGGACGTTGTCGAGGAAGGGACGAAAGATGTCGTTGAGGAAGGGACGAAGGACGTCGTTGAGGAAGGGACGAAGGACGTCGTTGAGGAAGGGACGAAAGATGTCGTTGAAGAAGGGACGAAAGATGTCGTTGAAGAAGGGACGAAAGATGTCGTTGAGGAAGGGACGAAAGATGTCGTTGAGGAAGGGACAAAAGACGTCGTTGAGGAAGGGACGAAAGATGTCGTTGAGGAAGGGACAAAAGACGTCGTTGAGGAAGGGACGAAGGACGTCGTTGAGGAAGGGACGAAAGACGTTGTCGAGGAAGGGACGAAAGATGTCGTTGAGGAAGGGACGAAGGACGTCGTTGAAGAAGGGACGAAAGATGTCGTTGAGGAAGGCACCGAAGAAGTGGTCAAGCAGGCCCGCCCGGATACGCCCAGCGGCTATCACTACCGCAACGTCAACGGCAAAGACATCGTTGCCCGAAACGGCGGCAACAAAGCTACCCACCCGCCGATCAGTTACGATGCTGCTGCCGGGAAGTGGAAGCCAACGGTCCAGCCGCCGGCGGGCTACCATTGGCGATTCGTCAATGGCCGGTTTACTGTGGCGAAGAACTGGAATGCCGGCAACATTCCACCGCGCACCTTTGACGGTACGAACAATTCTTTCCCGGTTAGAAAATGAGTACGGAAACTCCTTCTCCGGGCCCACAGGAACGTACCCCCGGGCAAAAAATCCTCTACTATTCCCTGGTAGCCGTGTTTTTTGTAGGGATACCCGGTCTACTCGTCTACATGAACCTCTCGGTTTTTCTCTGGCCATCTTACGGTGACGCCGAGAGTGAGGACTGCATTCGCACCCAGGCCCTGGTCACCCGCAAGGCGGAATTCTACATCAAATACCAAAGCAAGTACCAGATCACCTACGCCTTTCAGATCGGGGAGAACGAATTTGGCCAGCGGTACTACATCGATGAGCAAGTGGAGTCCTCGCTGGCGGATCGCTACGAGGAAGGGGATTCGATTCGGATTTGCTACGACGCCAACGATCCCGAAAAGGCGATTATAATTGGGAATTCGAAACCGGGAGAAGCCCCCTTTTGGATCATTTTTATTGATGTATTGGTGGTGGGATACATCGTCTACGCGATTTATAAAACCCGCAAGGACCGCAAACGCGCGACTTGACCCCTAAATCCTAATTTTGCCGCTATGTTGAGGAGAGAAGCATTTATGATCGACGGTACGGGAGCCCCCAAAGGAACCCGGGAAGCGCAAATTCGGAATTGGCGAAAATCCGGCGAGAAGCGGGGCTGGGAACTGGCCAAGGCATATATCGTGCTGGCGATTGACCGGTACTCGCGGGGCCAGGAACTCGCGGAAGTGTCTCGGGCCCTGCACCAAGCCGCAGATGCCCTGCGGCAGGCGCGGGAGTCGGGAGATCCGGCGCCGGACCTCCAGGAAAAAGAAAATTACCACCTCGCGATGGATTCGATGTGCCTGATGGTGCTCCTGCGCTGGGATGCCGACCAGGCCGATCAGTACTTGCAGGACATTGCGGCCACCGAAACAGATCGGTTTTTCAGCCATTTGTTTGGCTACGAAAAAGATGATTTTCCGCCTCCACCGGCCCCTTATGGCCATCTGCTGCGGGCCCTCACCGGTCCCGAAGCGGCGGTCGTCCCCGAGATTCAGCAATTTCTCACTGGGTACTACGCCGGTTTGGAAGGGCTGCCCTGGTACGAGTCCCACCGGAAGCACGGAGCCGACTTTTTTGGCTATTGGAGCTTTGCGCTGGCGCTGGTCATCCTGGCGCGGGGCGGCCGCGACCACGAATTTGCCGACAATGTGTACTACCCCCGGGACCTGGTCTACGGAAAACTGTTCCGAACCTGGTACGACGGTCCTGAAGGGGAGGCCGACCGCGAACTATTGGGGAAGATGCACGCACCGGAGGGCATCACGGAAGCCCTGGTGGAACAGCTCAAAGAGTTTTTTCAAACCTCAATGCGAGAAGGCAAAGTCAGTTCGACCCAGGAAGTGGAACTCATGTCCAGCCTCAACCTCATGGGCAACGTACTCGGCATCACGCCGCAAGCCCTGCAAAATTCCCCGGCCCTGGGGCGGAAGGTTGTCCTGCAATTGCTGCGCATCATCGTTGAGACCAGCGATGAGGTGATTGCGATTGGTCAGGGAAAACAACCGGTGCCCGAGGAAGTGCAGCAGTTTGTGGATCGGATCCGCCCGGAAGATGTTGCGGAGCTGGGGCTGTTGCCGGAGGAGATTCCGCAGGAAATCCTCGATCATTTCCGGGCGGAAACCCCGCAGGCCGCGGTTGATCGCATCACCGCTCAATTGCAAGGCTTTAACACCTCGGTCAAGCAATTGCTAGAAGAGGAGCGCATCGACCTGACGGAACTGAAGCGGGGACTGGTCAAGCTTGATCAGGATTTTGCTGCGTTGTTCGAAAAGGAAGATGACGTTATTCAGCAAATCCGGGAAGAAGTGCGCCGGGAACTCGACGAAAAGTTCCGGAAATTTCGTGAGTAAACAACGTTTTTAGGGTACTAAAGTAGCCATTCGGCCAGCTTGCGGAGATCACGGATTTCGGGGACATTGTCGGGATTGTGTGCGTCGCGGGAATTGTAGTAGACCACCGGCATTCCGATACCTTTCGCCCCCAATACATCCGCTTCGTAATTGTCCCCCACGTGAAGCGAACGTGCCGGATCGGCTCCCACCGCTTGCATTGCGTGGTGAAATATCTTAGGATTCGGCTTCTTGACGTCCACCATATCTGGAGTCGTCATGTGCTCAAAATATGGAGTCAGGCCGGAAGCATCCAGCTTGATCTGCTGGACTTCCAGAAAACCGTTGGTGATGATGTGCATCGGGAAGCGGGCTCCGAGGGCGGTCAGCACTTCTTCGGTATGGGGCATTAGATAGGGCTTCCGGGGACAGGACTGCAGGTAATCCTCACTGATTTGTTCTACCCAGTCCTCCACTTCGACCCCCAGATCTCGGAAGGTGATCTCCCAGCGCAGGCGGCGCAGGGTCGCCGAGTCGATTTTGTCCTCTCGGTAGCGTTTCCAAAGGCGGGAGTTGTGTTCGTGGTAGGTGCGGATGAACCGTTCAAAAGAAACTTGCCGACTCATTTTGGGGCCGTAGTGAACGAACAACTCCCGCATGGTCTCGTTGGCATTGCGCTGGTAATCCCAGAGCGTGTGGTCGAGGTCAAAAAAGAGCCATTCTACTTTTGAAGTGTCTATCCAATCCATTCCAGTACTTGTTTCCCAATCAATGCAAATATTCCCGCCCAGAGGGCCATGCTCACCGCCATGAACGCGAGGATGCGTTCGAAGCGCTCGCCGAAGGCGACGGCGATAATGGCCCCAAACGGTGGACTGATCATCGGTGGGGTCAGCACCGCTACGCCCGCCAGGCCAAATCGCTTCCAGATGCGCATGATGCGTCGGATCCGCCGGATTTTAAACGGCTTGTTGACCCCGCGTTTCTTAAGGCGCGCTTTGCGCCACTTGCGAATGCGTGTACCGAAATATGCAAAAAAAATGATTCCCAGCATACCACCGACAAACAGGGAAAGGAAAATTTCTACCGGATTGAGTTCCCGGGCAACCGCCAATGCTGCTCCAGGAATGACCTTGAGGGCAGATAGGCCGGCAACACTGAGCATTTTGAGGATGTCCATACTGGTTTTGCAGGTAACCCAAAGATAGTGATTTCTTCCGCTTCCGGACCGATTTGTGGATTCCGAATTTTACCAGCAAATGGGCCATGGTAACGAACTAGGGAGTCCCCATTAGAAATGAGAAATGAAATTTTTTTTCTTACCTTAGCGTCAAAATAACACTTAGTCCGAAACCCAATGTCGCAGAGTCGTGTAATCCTGGAAAATCTCAGCCCTGAACTCAACGCCGGGCGCTATTTCATCAAGCGGGTCGTCGGCGACACCCTGTCGGTAGCCATCGATCTCTACGGTGATGGCCACGACGTGGTCAACGGTCGCCTGCTCTACCGCCACGAAAAGCAGCGCAAGTGGCGTTCGGTTGCGATGACCCACCGGGGAAATGACCGCTGGGGCGGTGCATTTGCTCTCGAAAGCCCCGGCACCTACGAGTACAAAGTCGAAGGCTGGGTCGATTACGGCCTCAATTGGCAACACGAAATCGAACGCAAAATTGAGGGCGGTCAGACGGTCGCGGTCGAGTTGCTCGACGGCGTTCAGTATCTGGACTACTTGCAAAAGAAAGTCGCCAAAGGCCATAAAAAGCAAATCAAAGAATGGGTGGCCCTCTTCGCCGATGAATCCCGCTATGCGGAAGCAACCGCGGTAGCAGTTTCCGAAGAGTTGCACGCCTTGTTCCAGGCCCATCCCGAGCGCCGGTTTGTGGTCGAGTATCCGGCCCGCAAAGTATTTGTGGACCGGAAAAAAGCCGAATTCAGTACGTGGTACGAGCTGTTTCCCCGTTCGGCTTCGTCGGTGGAAGGCCAGCACGGGTCTTTCAAGGACGTAGAGAAATTGTTGCCCCGCATTGCGGAGTTTGGGTTTGATACCTTGTACATGCCGCCGATCCACCCGATTGGGCGGGTTCACCGCAAGGGCAAGAACAACTCGGTGACGGCGGAACCGGGCGAACCCGGATCCTGCTGGGGCGTCGGGGCGAAAGAAGGTGGCCACACCGCCCTCCTCCCCGAACTCGGTACGCTGAAAGATTTCAAACGCCTGATCAAAAAGGCCCTGGAACACGACATCGAAATCGCGATGGACATCGCTTTTCAGTGTGCGCCCGATCACCCCTGGGTCAAAGCGCACCCCGAGTGGTTCCGCTGGCGTCCCGACGGCTCGGTGCAGTACGCGGAAAATCCCCCCAAGAAATACCAGGACATCCTGCCGATCTACTTCGAGACCCCGGACTGGAAAAACCTCTGGCAAGCCCTCACTGACGTGGTACTCTACTGGATGGAGCAGGGTGTGCGGGTGTTCCGCATCGACAATCCCCACACGAAGCCCTACCGCTTCTGGGAGCACCTGATCGCCGAATGTAAGAAAAAAGATCCGGGGGTGATCTTCCTTTCGGAAGCATTTACCCGGCCTGCGGTCATGCACCAACTCGCCAAAGTCGGCTTTAGCCAGTCCTATTCCTACTACACCTGGCGCAATACCAAGGCCGAACTTATCGCTTACCTGACCGAGTTGACCCAAGGTCCGGGCCGCGATTATTTCCGCGCCAACTTCTGGCCCAATACCCCTGACATCCTGCCCTGGGCCCTGCAAAGCGGGCAAGAACCGGTTTTCCTGACCCGCCTGTTCATGGCCGGCACCCTCAACTCCAACTATGGCCTCTACGGCCCGGTCTACGAGTTCATGGTCCACGAAGCGGTGCCCGGAAAGGAGGAATACTGGGATTCGGAGAAGTACGAAATTCGCCAGTGGGACTGGGAAAAGCGCAACAAGATCACCCACGTCATGACCCGTATGAACCAGGCGCGCAAGGACAATCCCGCCTTGCAAGCCATGCACAACTTGCAGTTTTGTACCGTCGAGAACGAAAATATCCTCGCCTGGTACAAATCCGATTCCGCCGCGGACAATCACCTCCTCATGGTGGTGAATATTGACCCGTACTACACCCAATCGGGCTGGGTGCAGACGCCCCTGTCGGCCATCGGCATCGCTCCGGGGCAGGAGTTTACCGTCCACGATCTCATCTCCGGAAACAGCTATCTCTGGAACCAGGAGTGGAATTACGTGGAGTTGAATCCATTTGCCCTGCCCTTCCATTTGTTCCGCATCGAAAAGCCCTGACCCAGTATGAACATTGCCACCCCGCAAGACTGGTCCCATATCCTGGAAGATGCCCAGTTCCGAAAGCAACTCGTGGACGCGGGTATTCCCGCCTACCTGCAATCCAAACGCTGGTTTGGCGCGAAATCGGCGCGGGTCAAAAAGTATGAGATCGAGTCTCACCTGCGCTACGAGACGGATGGCCGGCTGGTGCACTTGCTGCTGGTAGAAGTCATTTTTATCACTTCCAATTCCGACACCTACTTCGTGCCCCTGAGCTTTGAGACCGGTGAAGTTGCGGAACCGGAAGGCAAGGTGCTGGAAGCAGAGGTCGGGGGAATCCAGGGCTGGCTGGTCGATGCGCTGTACGTGGCGGCCTTTCGCGATAGCCTTTTTACTTGCATCGCCACCGACCGGGTGCTCAACGTGGTGGACGGCCTGATGATTATGGACCACGGCCGGGGATTGACCTGGCAGCCGGGGCAGGACCTGCATTCGCGATTGCTCAACATCGAGCAGAGCAATACGACCATCGTTTTCAATGAGCGTTATTTCCTGAAAATATACCGAAAGCTCTACCGCGGGCAGAATCCGGACTACGAAGTCAGCCGGTTTCTCACCGAGAAGACCGACTTCCGGTACACGCCCGCTTACTGCGGGGCGATCAACTGGTCCCGTTCCGAGGCCTACAAGGTAACCCTTGGGCTCATGCAGCGAAAAGTCGAAAACCAGGGCGATGCTTGGCCTTTTTTCCTCCAGCAGGTGGAGGGCTATTTTTCCCGGCTGGAAGCCGGGGGGCACCCCGTGGATACATTGGAAAAAATCCCGCTCTACGAGCCGCTGGCCGCCGAAGATCTGCCGGTGCCCTTCTGGGACCTGATCGGTGAGGAAGCACTGGCGCGGACCGAGCTGCTCGCCCAGCGGACGGCCGAACTGCACCTGGCCCTTTTCTGGGAGCGGACCGAAACTGCCTTTACCTCCATCCCCTATTCTGAGGACTACAAGGTCTGGCTGTTGAACCGTATTCTCTACATGCTGGACCACCGGATCACGACCATGGAATCCATCCTGGAAACCCTGTCCCCGAAAGCACGCACCTACGCCGAGGAATTCCTGGCGCGCAAGTCCGAGGTCAAAAGCCGCATCGTCAACTTCGATGACCGTGCCCTCAACGGGGCCCGCATCCGCATCCACGGCGATTATCACCTGGGCCAGGTCTTGCTCTCCGATAATGACTATGTCATCCTGGACTTTGAAGGGGAGCCAGAAGCAACCATCCGTGACCGGAAAGTCAAACACTCCCCCCTGAAAGATGTGGCCGGGATGTGCCGCTCTTTTCACTACGCGGTCTACGCGACGATTTTTTCGCAGCACGCCTACCAGTTGTCCGAAAACGAACTCATGGAGGCCGGCGGACGCTATTACCGGGCCATTGTGGCGGTGTTCTTGCACACTTACCTCAACACCGCGTACGAAAATGGCCTGAGCATCGGCTACAAGAAGGAGATCGACTTTCTCCTGCGTTACCACATTTTTGAAAAAGCGATTTACGAGTTGGGGTACGAACTGAACAGTCGCCCGGATTGGGTGGTGATCCCGCTCAAAGGACTCAACCAGATCCTTAACAATGACTAAGACAAAAACCAAGAAAGCTTCGGCTTCGACCGAGTTGAAGAAGCCCCAAGCGGTTAAACCCGATACTCCGGTCTGGGAATACAGCCTCTGGACCGAATTTGACATTCATCTTTTCCGGGAGGGCAAGCATTTTCGCTTGTACGAAAAGCTCGGCAGTCATATTCTTGAGGTTGAGGGAACGCAGGGGGTGTACTTTTCGGTGTGGGCGCCAAATGCCACCCGGGTGAGCGTCATCGGCAATTTCAACGGTTGGGACCGTGCTTCCCACCCGCTCCACCACCGCTGGGATTCCTCCGGCATCTGGGAAGGTTTCATCCCCGCCATCGGGCAGGGCGAAGTCTATAAGTACCACCTCACCTCCCGGGAGGGGGGGCAGGAGCTGGAAAAGGCGGATTTGTTTGCATTTGCCTGGGAAGAACCGCCCCGCACGGCTTCCATCGTCTGGGACCTCAGCTACACCTGGAAGGACAAGCGCTGGATGAATGGACGCAGCAAGAAAAATTCTCTCGAAGCCCCAGTTTCGGTCTACGAGGTACATCTGGCCTCCTGGAAACGCAAGGTAGATGAAGGTTTTCGCTCGTTGAGCTACCGCGAATTGGCGGACGATCTGGTGCCTTACGTTAAGGAAATGGGCTACACCCACGTCGAATTCATGCCGGTGATGGAGCACCCCTTTGGTGGTTCCTGGGGCTACCAAATTGTGGGTTATTTCGCGCCGACTTCCCGTCAGGGCACGCCGCAGGACTTCATGTATCTGGTCGAAGCCTTCCACAAGGCCGGAATTGGGGTGTTTTTGGATTGGGTGCCGAGCCACTTTCCGGGTGATGCCCACGGAATCTACCGCTACGACGGCACCGCCCTGTACGAGCACGAAGACCCGCGCAAGGGCTTCCACCCCGACTGGAAGAGCTACATTTTTAACTACGGCCGCAATGAGGTCCGCTCCTTCCTGATCAGCAACGCCCTGTTTTGGCTCGACCTTTACCATGCGGATGGGCTGCGGGTCGATGCGGTGGCGTCCATGCTGTACCTCGACTACAGCCGGGAGGCCGGCGAGTGGGTGCCCAATGCGCACGGCGGCCGCGAGAACCTGGAAGCCATTTCCCTGATGCGCGAACTCAACGAAGTCGTCTACGCCGAATTTCCGGATGTACAGACCATCGCCGAGGAATCGACTTCTTGGCCCATGGTTTCCCGTCCCACTTTCCTCGGGGGGCTGGGCTTCGGAATGAAGTGGATGATGGGCTGGATGAACGACACGCTGGAATATTTCAAGAAAGATCCGGTCTACCGCAAGCACCACCAGAACGATTTGACCTTCAGCATGACTTATGCCTTCACGGAAAATTTCATGCTGCCGCTGTCCCACGACGAGGTCGTCCACGGCAAAGGACCGCTGATCGGGCGGATGCCGGGCGATGAGTGGCAACGCTTTGCGAACCTGCGCCTGCTCTACGGCTTCATGTATACGCACCCGGGCGCTAAGCTGCTTTTCATGGGTGGGGAGTTCGGGCAGACCCGCGAATGGGACAACGACGATAGCCTGCACTGGGATCTCCTGCAGTTTGTCCCGCACCAGGGGATGCAACAGTGGGTCAAGGTCCTCAACGCGTTTTACCGGAAGGAAAAGGCCCTGTTTCAGCAGCAGTACCGCGAAAATGGCTTCCAGTGGATCGACCATTCCGACCACGCAAACTCGGTGATCGTCTACTTGCGCCAAGGAAAAACCAACCGCAGCAATCTTCTCGTAGCTTGCAACCTGACCCCCGTTCCCCAGGAAAATTACCGGATTGGGGTGCCGTTCGGCGGCAAATGGAAGGAAGTTTTGAACAGTGATGCGCCAGAATATTTCGGTTCGGGCTTCGCCACCGCCGCCGACATCACCAGCCGAGCGGAGCCGTCGCACGGGCACGCGCAATCGCTCACGATCAAATTGCCGCCACTGGCGGTAGTGGTTTGGAAGAAGATTTAGGAGGTTTCTCCAGCGGAACCGTTCCTGCGTCGTGTAGCCGTACGCGGTAAACCGCCCAATATTCCGTTCTTACTTCCCGCGCCGCGTCGTTTCGTTCCGCCCGGCATTATCTTTGAGGTACAATTATGAAATACATCACCCTCCACGGACATTTTTACCAGCCTCCCCGCGAAAACGCCTGGTTGGAAGAAATCGAAATCCAGGAATCGGCCCGTCCCTTCCACGATTGGAACGCGCGGATCACGGAGGAGTGCTACGGTCCCAATGCGGTGTCCCGCATCCTCAACGACGAGGGCCGCATCGTGGACATCACGAACAACTACGCCCGAATGAGCTTCAATTTTGGGCCGACCTTGCTCACCTGGATGGAGCAAAACAAGCCCAAGATCTACCAAGCCATCATTGCCGCCGACGCGGCCAGTATGGAATTGTACAATGGCCACGGCTCGGCGATGGCCCAGGTCTACAACCACATCATCATGCCCCTGGCCAACCGCCGGGACAAGGTGACCCAAGTAGTGTGGGGATTGCGTGATTTCGAACGCCGCTTTGGGCGGGACGCCGAGGGAATGTGGCTGGCGGAAACCGCAGTTGATACCGAGACGCTGGAAGTATTGGTGGACAACGGGATCAAATTTACGGTGCTTGCCCCGAGCCAGGCCCAGCGCTACCGCTGCATCGGGGGCGAAGAATGGCTGCCGGGGGTAGATCCACGCCGGCCTTACCTCTGTCGGCTGCCTTCGGGCAAGCACATCTACCTGTTTTTTTACGATGGCGAACGCTCGCAGGCGGTCGCTTTTGGGGGGCTGTTGGAAAATGGCCGGAAGTTTGCCGAATCGCTCATGAATGGATTTGCCCCGAATACCGATGAGGACCAACTGGTTCACATCGCGACCGACGGCGAAACCTACGGCCACCACCACCGCAACGGTGACATGGCGCTGGCCTACTGCATGCAGTACATCAAGACGAATGGCCTGGCCCGCCTCACGAATTACAGCGAGTACCTGAGTCTCGTGGAGGTGACCCACGAGGTGGAAATCGTTGAGGACAGCTCGTGGAGCTGTGCCCACGGGATCGAGCGCTGGCGGAGCAATTGTGGCTGCCACACCGGCGGGCACCTGGACTGGCAGCAAGCTTGGCGGACGCCGCTGCGGGACGCCTTGAACCACCTGAGCGACCGCTTTGCGGAGATTTACGAGCGGGAAATGTACCGCTTCCACGACGATCCCTGGGGGCTGCGCAATGAATACGTCCGGGTGCCCCTCAAGCGCTCGGTTGAGCGGGCGGAGGCCTTTTTGCGGGCGTTTGTGCCTCGGAAATTGGAGCCGCGGGAGCAAAACCGGGTGCTGGCACTGCTGGAGATGCAGCGGCAATCGCTCTATATGTTTACCAGTTGTGGCTGGTTTTTCAATGAAATCTCCGGGATCGAGCCGGTGCAGGTCTTGCAGTACGCCAACCGGGGCATTCAGCTCGCCAAGGTTTACTTCGGCGAAGATCTGGAAGAAGAGTTCCTCAAGGTGCTGGAACGGGCGCCGAGCAACTTGTCCGAGTACCAGAGCGGTCGGGAAGTCTACGAAAAGCGGGTCGTGCCCGCCCGCCTGGACTTGACCCAAGTCGGGATGCACTATGCGGTGCGGTCCATCTTTACCGAAGACCCTGAAAAGCAAGAAGTGCTCAACTACGTCTGCAAAAGCGAAGAATTTGAGCGCTACAATGCCGGGAGCCATCGCCTGGTGATGGGGCTGACGAAGGTCAAGTCAAAAATCACCCTTTCCGAGGCGAAATTCAGCTTTGTGATCCTCTACCTGGGGCACCACCACGTGATCGGACACACCTTTGCCCAGCTTGAAACCGAGGAATACCGCTTGCTGGGCGAAAGCCTGAAACCGGCCTTTGACCAGGCCAACTTGTCGCAGGTGATCGAAAAACTCAAGGAGTTTCCTGGCCAGAAGCCGTTCTCTTTTTTCGACATGTTCAAAGATGAGCAAATCCGGTTGCTGCAAGGCATCCTGGATGAGCAGTTGGCACTGGCGAGCGATTCTTATCGCAAAATCAACGACCGGAACTACAATTTGATGAATGTCATGCGGGCGAGTGGCCTGGAAGTGCCCGATCCCCTGCGGAAAAATCTGGAACTGGTGCTGAACCGCGATCTGCGCGACCTTTTTGCCGATTCGGACCGGCGGGTGAGTACCCGCAAGCTGACCACCCGGGTCAATGAACTGAAGAAGTGGAACATTCCCATCGATACTGAGGAATACAGCTATCTGCTCGGGCACCGCCTGCGCCGTCTGGCCGAGTCGATTCCCGGTCGCACCAACCGCACCGAAGCGGTCGACAACATCCGGAAAGTGCTGAATTTGGCGCGTCCGATTGGCATCAATCCGCTGCTCGGGGACGTGCAAAACATTGTGTTCCACTGGCTGAAGCAGATTCGACGGGGCGAGGAACAGGAAGAGTTCAACGCGGCGCTGATCGAACTGGCCCGGCACATCAACCTGGATGTGGAGACGATTCTAATGAAGCGATTTACCGCGCGGGTCGTCTGAATTTCTGCCTTCGCGCTTGGTGGGACCGGGGAGCTGACGGGATTTACCGAAAAAACGTGCGGTAACTGACAATTGTTTCCAGGGGATTTATTAATTTATCAAGTGATCCTACTTCGGATCATTAATGATTGGTTGCCGACTTGGGTGCGATGTTTAGACCTATCCTGCGTTCAAAGCGCGAAGCGTACCGTTTTCTGACTTTTGTTGGGGGAGTTTTTCTGCTCACCATTGGGATTATTTTTCCCGGTGATCCCAGCGAAAGTCCGGTGTGGATGCGCCTGGGGGTTCCCGGTCTGTTGCTGGCAATTGGGCCTTTGAGCTACTTTTTTTCTTGGGTCCGGAATCGCGTGTTCATTCTGACCGACTACGCCCTGGTCATCGTTATGGTGTGGTTGCTCTATCTTTTGTACCGCAGCCACTTCAACCCCAACGCTTTTATTTCCTACTTGCTGCTCAACTTTTCTCTGCTGTTTGTGATCAATACCCAGCGAAGTCTGCTGGTGGTATCGGCGGTCAGCATTGTGGGCTTGGGGCTGGTGACCTACTTTACTGAGGATCCGCAACTGGACTCGGTGTTTGCCTTTGGGGTGACGGTTCCGACCTTGATCATTGGAGGAATTGCGATCTACGTTCGAATCAATACTTTGCGCCAGAGCTACGAAAAGCTGAATTTCATCAACTATTCTGCGGTGGGGGCCAGCCGGGATGGTATCCTGCTGGTGGACACCCAGGGAAATTTCATCCGGGCCAATCCTTTGTTTCACGAATACATGGATGTCCCCGAAGTGTACATTCAGCAGAACATGCAGCAAGCCGCATTTGAGAGTGCGTGCCGGGTGGTGGTGGATGCGGATCGACTGGGTCGATTTCTGAACCGTCCCTTCTCGAAGGATGTCATCGAAGCGGGGGAAGAGTTTGAGTTGCAGAATGGCCTGATCCTGGAGATTTCCTACATCTGGGTGTTTCGGGATGAGGAAGCAATGGGGCGGATGTGGTTCTTCAAAGACGTCACGCAGCGCAAGCGCTACGAGCAGGGTTTAATCGAATCGGAACGGCGCTCCCGGGAGCGCAATGCGTTCATGACCGATATGGCGACCCATCCCAGTGTAAAAACGGGGGATCAGGACGCCTTTTTTGCCGCCATCGTCCGCCATACCGCCCAGCTTTTGCAGGCGGATTCCGTAACCATCTGGTTGCTTGACCACGCGCAGAATCGCATGGTCAGCCGAAAATGCTATTTGCCCGCGGAAGACCGCTACTCCGAGGGAACGGTGATTTCTTTCCGGGATTTCCCCGGGTTTTACGCCGAAACGATGCGGAATCGGCTCCTTATGGTTCCCGATACGCGCCAGCATTCCTCGATTGCAGACTTTGCCCGGGGAGAATACACCGCGGTGGCCCTGAGCCTGTGCAATGGCCAGATCCGCGCCGGCGATGAACTGATTGGAATTCTGAATGTGGAAACCCGGGAGCCCCGCCATTGGAGTTTGGAGGACCAGAACTTCATCGGCTCAGTGGCAGATTTGGCCGCGCTTTCCATCGAACAGTACCGGCGCCGGCAGATCAGCGAGAAATTGCAGCGCTTCAACGCGGTGCTGACAACCACTTTCGAATTGTCCGAAACGGGCATTCTGGTTATCGATGAGGACCGCGAAGCCCTGCACTACAACGACCTCTACTTGCGCATCTGGAACATGACCCCGGAGTTTATCGCCGAGTCTACCTACGAGGAAAAGATGGCGCACATCCTCGGCCAGATCAAGCCGGCGCCCAAGGCGAGTGACCCCAAACCCGTCGCCCCACCCAAGGAGCAAGACGTTATATCGGGCATCATCGAGTTCAAAGATGGCCGGGTCGTGGAGCGCTATTCCAAAGCCATCGAACTGCGGGAGGGTGTATTTGGGCGGGTGTGGTTTTACCTGGATGTGACCGACCGCACGAAAAAGGAAAAGGAGCTGATCGAGCGAAACTTTGAATTGGACAGCTTCGTGTACCGCGCCTCGCACGATCTCAAAGCTCCACTCAATTCGATTATGGGCCTGATCGGGATCATTCGGGAAGAAAATGAGTTGGCGGCGATCTTGCGCTACGTCGCCCTCATGGACAAAAGCGTCAAGAAACTGGAAGAATTCATTCGGCAGCTTACGCAGTTCTCGCAAGACGTGCGCCTGCAGGTGGTCCGCAAGCGCCTTAGGATCGATGAGTTGGTCCAGGAGGTTTGGCAAGGGCTGGGCTTTATGGAAAATGCAGATCGCATCCGCTTTACCGTCCATACTCAGGGTGAGGCTGATTTTTTTGGCGATCCGGTGCGCTTGAGCATCGTCCTGAACAACCTCATTTCGAACGGAATCAAGTACCAGGATCACCGCAAGCCGCTTTCTTGCATTGAAGTAGGGATCGAGGTCACGGCCCTTCGCGCCATCATCAGCGTGCAGGACAATGGCGTCGGTATTCCCGCCGATCACCTGGCGAAGGTATTTGATTTGTTTTTCCGGGCTTCCCTGCAAGCCCCTGGATCCGGGCTGGGCCTCTACATCACCCGCAATGCCACCGAAAAAATGGGGGGGTATGTCCGGGTAGAATCCGAACCTGGGCAAGGCACACTTTTCAAGGTCATCCTGCCCAACCACGCCGAAGAAAGCGTGGCGGTGGAGGGGTGATGCTGCGCCAGCAGAGATTTCCCCAATTAATTTAAACAGCCTCTCAAAAAAAGCGCTTGGTTCTCGTCCATCGCTCCCGCTAGCCGGGCAGAAACCAATTTGCCCCCGCAAGCACTTACATCCTCAAAACCGAATTTTTTGTACCTGTTGCTGGCCTTCGTGGTTCCAAACCAGAAGATAAATGCCGGAGGCAAACCGCCGGGTGATTTCCCACTGAAACTGAAATTCACCCCCGTTGACCATGCCGGAAAATGGGACCGCGAGGTGCCGACCGTGCAGGTCCCGCAATTCGATCTGCAGGGCGCCAGGAAATGGCACTGCGGCGGCCAGGTCGAGTCGGGTGCGGGTGGCGTCGGTGTAGACTGGGTGTACTTGTAAGGCGGCTCCGACCCCCGAGGGTTCCTGGGCCAGTGGCAACATGCAGGCCATCGCGTTTTGTGCATTGATGCGGCCGGTGCCCAGCCAGCCGACATAATTCGGATTCTGTGGGTCGATGTTGTCGGCAGAATTTTTGAGGCAGCGCCGCAGGTCGAGGGGGCTCATCAGGGAGTCGACCGAGCGCATCAAACCGATCAATCCGGCGACCAGGGGAGCCGACATGGAGGTGCCGCTTTTGAAACCATAGGAAGAATTGCTGCCCGCCGTACAGCTCAAAATGCCACTGCCCGGCGCGGAGACGTCGATATTGGCGTGGTAAGTGGAAAAGCCTGACTTTTCGTCGAAGGCATTGGTGGAGGCCACGCTGATGACATCGGCATAGTTGGCGGGGTAGAAGGCGGTGAACTGACCGGTATTGCCTGCTGAGGCGACGAACACCATGCCGGAATCCACGCCCGCCCGGATGAGGTAGTCGAGGGTGCCGTTGTAGTAGGTGGAGCCAAAGGACATATTGACGATTTGGGCACCGGTGGCAATGGCGTATTCGATGCCACCGTAGGTCGCCTGTAGCGCATTGGTACTGAGAGAAGTATCCTCCTTCGTCTTGACCGGGAGGATGCGCACATTAAAGCCGATGGAAGCGATACCGGTATTGTTGTCGGTGGCCGCCGCGGCAATGCCGGCGACGTGGGTGCCGTGGCTGAAGCGGTTGTTATTGGCGGTGGAGGGGGGATTGGGATCATTGTCCTGATCCGCCAAGTCGAATCCATTGACATCATCGATGTAGCCATTGCCGTCGTTGTCGATGCTGTCCCCGGGAATTTCGCCGGGATTCGTCCAGATGCGGGGCGCAAGGTCTTCGTGGGTGAGCCGGACCGCATCGTCTACAATCGCGACCAGGACTTCGGTACTGCCGGTACTGTAGTCCCAGGCTTGTTCGGCCCGGATCATCGGCAGGTGCCACTGCAGGATATCGAGGTCATCGGGGGTGTAGTGCGAGCGGTAGATGGGAATGCGTTCGGCATATTCGACGTAGGGCAATGCTTCCAGCGCACCGATGAGGTCACCTACAGTGGTGGACGGGGCGTGGGCAATGCGGTAGATCCGCTGCAGTTCCGGGTGGAGGAGGCGAAACTGCTTGTGCAGACTTTGGACCGCATGGGTACGGAAAAGTGTCCGCAATTCGGGAGCTTCCGCGAAGTCGGGCAGCCGATCCCCCAATTGATATTCCTCCAATTCCAAGGGGGAAAACGAACGCAACTTGACGAACAATTGCCCATTGATAAAGGAAGGTGCGGTTTCCTGGCCGATTGCGACCAGCGCACCCCCGAGGAAGAGAAGGAAGAACAGAACCCGTTTCATGCTTCAATTTAGATGATCGCCGGATGTTCTGCAATGTATTCTCCGGGATTGTCGGCCGCCTCCGCCAAGCAAAAGCGGGTAGAAGGCTCTGCCTCCTACCCGCTCAGAAAAGCATTGGACCGGCATCAGCCATTCATTGACATCAGGAATTCCTGGTTGTCGCGGGTGTTGCGCATGCGATCCTGGAGGAACTCCATCGCTTCGATGGGGTTCATATCGGCCATGAACTTGCGGAGAACCCAAACCCGGGAGAGATCCTTGGGGTCGAGAAGCAAGTCTTCGCGGCGCGTGCCGGAAGCTTGCACGTCCATCGCCGGGTAGATGCGGCGGTTAGAGATGCGGCGGTCGAGCTGCAATTCCATGTTGCCGGTGCCTTTGAATTCCTCAAAGATCACTTCATCCATTTTGGAGCCGGTATCGATCAGGGCCGTTGCCAAAATGGTCAGAGAGCCACCGAATTCAATGTTGCGGGCCGCCCCGAAGAAGCGCTTGGGCTTGTGAAGGGCATTGGCGTCGACCCCACCGGAAAGAATCTTACCGGAGGCGGGCATGACCGTGTTGTGGGCCCGCGCCAGGCGCGTGATCGAGTCGAGGAGGATGACCACATCGTGACCCGATTCGACCATCCGCTTTGCTTTTTGCAAGGCGATGGCGGCGACTTGAACGTGGCGGTCGGCCGGTTCATCAAAGGTGGAAGCAATCACTTCCGCGTTGACGTTCCGTGCCATGTCCGTAACTTCTTCCGGGCGCTCATCGATCAAAAGAATGATCAGATAGGACTCGGCGTGATTGGTGGCGATGGCGTTCGCGACTTTTTGCAGCAGAATCGTTTTACCGGTTTTGGGCTGGGCAACGATCAGACCCCGTTGTCCCTTACCGATGGGGCAAAACAGATCCAGAATCCGGAGGCTGAGGTCGCGCTGCACCTTGCTTTCGAGGGTAAACTTCTCGTCGGGGAAGATAGGGGTCAGGTGATCAAACGGAATCCGATCCCGCACTTGTTCGGGCAAACGCCCATTGAGCGTTTCGACCTTCAGCAGGGCAAAGTAGCGTTCCCCTTCTTTCGGTGGGCGAATTTGGCCGTACACCGTATCGCCGGTCTTGAGCCCGAAAAGCTTGATTTGGGAAGGCGAGACATAAATGTCGTCCGGCGAGGGAAGGTAATTGTACTCAGGGGAGCGGAGGAAGCCGTAGCCTTCGGAAATGACTTCCAGTACGCCGTGGTTGCTGATGATCCCATCGAAATTGAAATTGCGGGGATCGTATTTGCGGTCGCGTTCGCGTTCGCGTTCGGCGCGCTCGCGTTCGAGGTCTTTTTGCTGATCCGGACTGAGGGAGGGACGCTCGTTGCGCTCATCGTTGCGCTCCATGCGGTCGGGGCCGGGGCCATCCATGCGGGGGCGTTCGCGACGGGGACGTTCTTCCCGTTCCCGGCGATCATCGCGTCCACGGTCATCGCGGCGGTCATCTCTTCGGTCATCGCGGCGGTCATCTCTTCGGTCGTCGCGGCGATCATCCCTCCGGTCGTCGCGGCGATCATCCCTCCGGTCGTCGCGGCGATCATCTCTGCGGTCGTCGCGGCGATCATCCCTCCGGTCGTCACGGCGATCATCGCGCTCTCCTCGATCTCCGATGCGGGGACGGCGGGAGCGTTTGATGCTGCGCGACGCCTCTTCGAGTTCGGCTTCGCGCTCCCGATCCTTGCGTTCGCGGCGTTCTTCGTGGCTTTCTGGCTTTTCGGCGATCTCCGGTTCCTCGGCGGGCGGCTCGGGAGCTGTGGCGAGATCTTCCGGAGGGTCGGCGGCTTTTTGGTGAGGCGGCTTGGTTCCGCCACCGATTTCACGATTGGCCGAATCATCGGCCGTTGCGGCGGGTTTGCGCTTTCTCCCGGCTTTTTTGCGTCCGGTAAATCCGGAAAGACTGGGGAGATCGCCTTCGGGTATTTGGGTTTGTCGGTCGAGTATTTTATAGATCAAATCCTGCTTTTTCAGGCCTTTGTAGTCCTTGATCTCCATTTGCTTGGCCAATTCTTTCAATTCTGTCAGCAACAGGCCGTTCAACTCAATGATATCGTACATAAATGAAAAATGTTATTCCAATAGATTCAACACTTTTACAGTGAGAGCTTCCCGGAGCTATATGATTTTGTGATTGTAGATAGAAGGAACTCTTCAGAGAGATGTGTGTTGCGTAGAAAGGACAAATAACGAGAATGCCGTTCAAGAATGCAAGGGCAAAAGCCCATTTTTATCGACCGATTGGCGATATTTAATGTTGACAAAATGCAAAAACGTTTGTGGATCGCAAGCGTTTTTGCCATCCCCCGTGAGGTAGGCGAAGGGATTTTTTCCTTTAGCGCCATCCAGGCTTTCCCCCACACGATATTTTTCCCAAAAGGACGATTCTCTCCCCGGAGTTTTAAATTCTTTTGTTATTTAGCGGAAAATTTGCCGGCATGCTTGAAATCAAAAAAATACGTGAAGACGCGGACCGATTTGTCAAAGGGCTGGTTGCTCGCGGATTCGTGGATGCAGAAGCAACCATCCAGCGCCTGACCGAAATCGACCGGAAACGCAGGGAAAAAACCCACGCCATGCAGCAATTGCAGGCGGAAGGAAAGCAGGCAGCCAAGTCCATCGGCGCTCTGCTCAAAGAGGGTAAAAAGGAAGAAGCTGAAGCGGCCAAGCGGGTTTCTGCTGAGTCCAAGTCCCGCATCAAAGAGATCGAGGAAGAAGTCCGGAACCTGGACAAGGAGCAAAAGGAAATCCTTTACACCCTGCCGAATATCCCCCACAGCAGCGTGCCGGTCGGCCAGACCGAAACCGATAACCTCGAAGTCTCCCGCCACGGTGAGTTCAAGGAAGCACCCGAATGGGCCCTGCCGCACTGGGAATTGGCCCGGGAACTCGACATCATCGACTGGGAATTGGGCGCCAAAGTTACCGGAGCGGGATTTCCCGTCTATAAAGGTCAGGGCGCGAAGTTCCTGCGGGCCCTGATCCAATTCTTCCTCGACGAGGCGGAAGCCGCCGGCTATACCGAAATGGTGCCGCCCCTCCTCATCAATGAAGCTTCCGGCTACGGAACCGGACAACTCCCGGACAAGGAAGGCCAGATGTACGAAGTCCCGCTCGATGGCCTGTACCTGATCCCGACCGCGGAAGTACCGATCACCAACTTGTACCGCGACGTGATCGTGGACAGCGAAGGCCTACCCATTCGCAACTGCGGTTACACCCCGTGTTTTCGCCGGGAAGCGGGCTCCTACGGGGCCCACGTACGGGGACTCAATCGCCTGCACCAGTTTGACAAAGTAGAAATCGTCGAAATTGCCCATCCCGAGGAGAGCTACAAGCGTTTGGAGGTGATGTTGGGCCACGCGCGGGGATTGCTGGACAAGTTGGGATTGCCCCACCGGGTGTTGCTGTTGTGTACCGGAGACATGGGCTTCACTTCCGCGAAGACCTACGACCTGGAGGTCTACAGTGGCGCCCAGAAGCGCTGGCTGGAGGTCAGCTCGGTATCAAACTTTGAGACGTATCAGGCGAATCGCTTGATGTTGCGGTTCCGGCGGGAAAAGAAAAACCAGCTTGCCCACACCCTGAATGGATCGGCGCTGGCCTTGCCCCGGGTTATGGCGGCTTTGATCGAGAACAACCAAAATCCGGATGGTTCGATCAATATCCCGGAAGTGCTGCACCCTTATTTGCGATTCACAAAGCTGACGAAGCAGTAGAAGGCGCTGGGCTGATGCGTATTTATTTCCCCGCAAAAATGACGGCGCCCCTGTGGGAGCGCCGTCTTGAACTTTGGAAAGCAATACAGCAAAAACCAGAAAGAACGCGTGTTTTTTGATTTGAGGTTTGTTTGAATTCTTTGGTCAGACGTTGCCGCCTCACTCGCGTTCGCGCAACCGATTCACCAAAATCGGCAAAATGATAAACAGGGTGATCATTCCGGTAAACGCCAACGTTGCCGCCAATGGCTTGATATTCAAGGCTTCCAAAGGAGACATGCCCGTGATCAACGTAAACGCAACCGAAAGCACCAAAACGGAGATGGTGATAAACAGTAAAGTGTCGAAGTAGTTGTCGTAAAATTTTTTCATAAAGTGTGTTTTGCTTTTCTGAACTACTTAAATATACGAGTGGACCTTGACGTCTCTTGTCAATCCAGAACAGAAAAAAATGAATTTATTGTACTGTAAATCAATGGATTAAAAAGAAAATACTCCGGGATAAAATGGCTGCGGCGCCCCTTTCGGAGGCGCCGCAGAAACGTCGGAAAGCAATACAGCTAATATGAAAGAACGAATGTTTCTTTGTTCGCTTTGTGCGATATCAGGCGTCGTCTCCGACGCTATTTTGGTCATCTTTGCCGCGGAGGCGGTTGGTGATGAACGGCAGGACAATGAGCGCGGCGATCACGGCCACAAATCCGATGGTGGCGGCAAGCGGGCTCACGTTGAGCGCTTCCAGGGGCGACATGCCGGTGATCAAGGTGAAGGCCACCGAAAGGATCAGCACCGTAGCGGTGAGGAACAGCATGACGTTCAGATAAGAGGTAAAGAAGCTTCTTTTCATTATTTCTACTGGTTTGTTTCAATACAAATATGCACCCGCCGATTGACACGTTGTGTCAATCCCCACAGAAAATAAATCTGGATAAATAATTGTCATTCAGAATGTTATATCCCCGTTCGTGGGTATGGGCACCCGTCGGTTGCTCCCTTGGACCTTGGTGCTCAGGCG
This sequence comes from Bacteroidota bacterium, assembly GCA_039024435.1. Classification (GTDB taxonomy): domain Bacteria; phylum Bacteroidota; class Bacteroidia; order J057; family JADKCL01; genus JBCCQH01. Next base: position 45,726 of record JBCCQH010000003.1, on the reverse strand, counting down.
ACTCCGGGACCGCCGAAAAATTTCTATCTTTACCTTCCGAAACTCTACCAATGACATGAGATCATCACCGCATTTTCGCCGCTGTCTCCGCTTAATTGGCCTCTGGTTCCTGGCCGGCTTCGCTGTGGCGTGCAGCAAGGACAGCAGTCCCACTCCGAATCGCAATCGCATGAATGATACCCAGGAATTCATCACCAGTATGAAGATCGTGGACCCCCACAGTTTTGCCCGGCCCTACGAGGCCCTGGCTACCCACCTCGACCTGGATATCACCGTCGATTTTGCCAACAAACGCATCTCCGGACGGGCCAGCTACGACGTTCGGAAAGAGGAAGGTGCGACGCAGATCATCTTTGATACGCGGGGAATCAATATTTTGGGGGTGACCACGCCCGGGGACAGTACATCCGAGGACAGCTTGCTTTTTCTGATGGGCGATGCCGATCCGGTCCTGGGGCAGGCCCTCAGCGTACAATTGACCCCGGAAATTGAGCGCATCCACATCGATTTTTCGACCCGTCCCGGTGCCGCGGCCTTGCAGTGGTTGGATCCGGTCCAGACCGCGGGTAAACAGCATCCTTTTCTGTTTACCCAGTCCCAGGCCATTCTCGCTCGGACCTGGTTGCCCTGTCAGGATGGTCCCGGCATGCGTTTTACCTACAACGCTACGGTGCGGGTGCCCAAGGATCTACTCGCCTTGATGAGTGCCAGTAATCCTACCGAAATCAATGCTGAAGGGATCTACAAGTTCGAAATGAACCAGCCCATCCCCGCCTACTTGATGGCGCTTTCGGTGGGTGACCTGCGTTTCAAAGCAATTGGGCCGCGGACCGGAGTGTACGCCGAACCCTCGGTCCTGGACAAGGGCGTCTACGAATTTGCCGACATGGAAAAGATGCTGGTCGCCGCCGAGGAACTCTATGGTCCCTACAGTTGGGAGCGCTACGATGTAATCGTGTTGCCGCCGAGTTTTCCGTTTGGGGGAATGGAAAATCCCCGCCTGACCTTCGCTACGCCCACCATCCTCGCGGGGGACCGTTCCCTGACCTCCCTCATTGCCCACGAATTGGCCCACAGTTGGTCGGGGAACTTGGTGACCAATGCGACCTGGAACGATTTCTGGCTCAATGAAGGCTTCACCGTCTATTTTGAACGGCGCATCATGGAAAAGCTCTACGGCGAATCCTACGTGCGGATGCTTTCTTTGCTCGGTTACCAGGACCTCCAGGCCACGCTCAGTGAAATCGGCCCCTCGGCGGACGACACCAAGCTGAAGCTGAACCTGAAAGGCCGCGATCCCGATGATGGGATGACCGACGTCGCTTACGAAAAGGGCAATTTCCTCCTCGCAAATATCGAAAAGACGGTAGGCCGCGAACGATTTGATGCTTTCCTGAAGCAATACTTTTCCACCTACGCTTTCGGGACGATGACGACCGAGAGTTTTGTCGATTACGTGGACCAGGAATTGGTCAAAGGCGACGAAGAATTGCGCGCCCGGCTCAATCTGCAAGGCTGGGTGTACGCACCGGGCTTGCCCGCTGATTTTGTGCCGCCGGAAAGCGACCGTTTCTCCCGGGTAGACGCCCAACGCACCGCCTGGGAAGGGGGGACCGCCGCCGCAGAACTCAGTGGGACGGCTGAATGGACGACCCACGAGTGGCTGCATTTCATCCGCAAGCTGCCCCGAGAGATGTCCGCCCCACAGATGGCCGACCTCGACGCCGCCTTTGGATTCACCCAATCCGGCAATTCTGAGATTCAGGCTGCGTGGTTTGAGCACGTCATTCGCAACGGCTACAGCTCCGGCTACGCCGCACTGGAGTCCTTCTTGCTGCGGGTGGGCCGGCGCAAGTTCCTCAAACCGCTCTACAGCGCATTGGCGGAAACCCCCGCCGGCAAAGAGCGTGGCTTGGCCATTTACCAAAAGGCCCGCCCCAACTACCACAGCGTATCGGTCGGCACGATTGATGAGATTCTCAATCTGAAAATGTCCAATTGACGGGAAAATTTCCAATTGCCTGATTTCCAATTTTCAATGGGCGCGTTCGGAAAGTGCACCCTGCGATCAAGAAAAACGGATCTCAAACCCAATTTTTCCGATTGCCGCATTCAAATTTATCAATTTGAACGCCGCGCGGTGAAGGTTGATGTCCGATGAAGAATGCGCAATATCAATCAGAAATCAGAAATCGCGCGCGGCGCCAATTGGAAAATCTATAGACGGCGTTACTGAATTCGGTTGATAACCTACGGAGGGGGAAGCGAAAAAAACTGCATTTTGCGAGGTATGCAATTCAAAAACATCATCGGACAGGCCAAAGCGAAAAGTACCTTCCTCGGGATGGTACAGGATGGCCGGGTGCCGCACGCGATGCTGCTCAAGGGGCGGCCCGGAATCGGGAAACCGGCGTTTGCCACCGCCATCGCGCAGTACCTGAATTGTGATTCGCCGGTGAGCGATGACAGTTGCGGGCGCTGCGCCAACTGCATCAAGATCGCCAAAGGCATCCACCCCGATGTGCGCTACATTCTGCCGATCACCTCGAACAAGGTGGAAGGCCGCAAGCCGTTGTCGGATGACTTTTTCCCCAAGTTTCGGGAGCACTTCTTCGCGAACCCCTACTTTTCCTTTAACCAATGGATCTCTCTGATCGCCGGAGAAAACAAGCAGGTCGGTATCCGGGTGGAGGAAATCCGCGACATGAAGCGCAAAGTGACCCTGAAAGCATTTGAGGGCAAGTACAAAGTTGTCGTTCTCTGGAATGCCGAACTGGTGAACATTCAGGCGGCCAACGCGATGCTGAAAGTATTGGAGGAACCGCCGGACCGCACGATCATCATTATGACCGTGTCCGACACCACGCAACTGCTGACGACAATCAACTCCCGCTGCCAGCGGATCCAACTGCACCGGGTTCCGGACGCGGAGATGGTCCGCTACCTGGGCCGTCACCATAACCTCGGGGAAGACCGCGCGGCCCAAATTGCGCAATTGGCCGACGGTTCGGTGGCCCGCGCCATCGAACTGATCAACGAAAGCAACAAATCCCTCTCCGAGCTGTACATGAATTGGTTGCGGACCTGCCTACGGGGCAATTTCGCGGACATTCATGCCTGGGTAGAATTGATTTGCAAGGAAAACAAGGAATTCCAAAAACTGTTCATGAGCTACGCCGTGCAAAAAGTGCGGGATTCACTGCTATTTTCCTTCAATGCCCACCAGATTGCCGCCGCCACCGAGGATGAATTGGAATTCCAGCGCAAATTCAGCCGCTTCATCCAGCTCAACGGGATCGAAGAGTTATCGCGGTTGTTGGACGACAGCTTGTATTACATTTCCCGCAACGCGAATGTACAAATGGTACTTTCCGTATTATCTTTAAGAATCCATGCGTTATTAACCGGAAAGGTATTAATTTAAGCATGCGTACGACGTTCTTTATCAACGATTGAACCTTGTTATCGGGGGGCCGGCGGCCAGCCCGAATTCCAATAACTATCCCAGGAGCGCAGCGGTGCCCCTAATCCGAATGGCCACGGCCCGGACCCCACACGCACCCCGCCCTGTAACAAATACGAAGAAGGAGGATTAGAATGGGATGTGGCTCCTGCGGCTCAGGGGGGTGTAGCACAACTCCTGCTGGCTGCAATTCAAACGGAAGCTGCTCAACCGGCGGCTGCAACAAGCTGAATACCTATGACTGGTTTCAGGGCATGCAACAGCCCGGCCACCTCGAGCACGAGAACGTATACGAAATCCGCTTCAAGAACACCCGAAAATCATTTTACCGCAACGTCAATGGCTTGTCGCTGATCACCGGTGATTATGTTGCGGTGGAGAGCGACCGCGGTTTTGATGTCGGGCAGGTGTCCCTCGGTGGGGTACTGGCGCGGTTGCAAATGAAAAAGCGGCGCATCAACCCCGATTCGGATCGGGTGCGCAAAATTTATCGCCGCGCTACCAAAGAAGACATGCGCAAGCTGGGCAAGGCCCGCGACCGGGAGCAAGAAACCCTGGTTCGGACCCGGGTCATCGTCAATGACCTCCGGCTGGACATGAAGGCCTCCGACGTGGAGTTTCAAGGCGATAACACGAAGGCCATTTTTTACTACATCGCCGACACGCGGGTGGATTTCCGAGAACTGATCAAGCGCCTCGCCAATGAATTTCGGATCCGGGTTGAGATGAAACAGATCGGCCCGCGCCACGAAGCCGGCTTGGTCGGCGGAATCGGATCTTGTGGCCGGGAATTGTGCTGCTCTACCTGGCTCACTGATTTTAAAACGGTTTCCACGGCGGCCGCCCGCTACCAAAACCTGTCCCTAAATCCGATGAAGATCTCCGGCCAATGCGGGCGGTTGAAGTGCTGTCTCAACTTTGAGTTGGAGACCTACATGGATGCGATGAAGGACATCCCCAAGGTCGACCGGATCGAAACCGAGTCCGGTCTCGCTTTTCTGCAGAAGACCGATATATTCAAGCGGATCATGTGGTTCAGCTACAAAGGTGAAACCACCTGGATTCCCCTGGAGGTAGACAAAGTGGTTGAAATGCTCCAGTTGAAGGCCAGCGGGGAAATGCCCACTTCGCTTTTGGCTTACCACACGGAGGAGCCGGATGCCGAGGTGGATTTTGTGGATGTCGTGGGCCAGGCCACGCTGCGGGAAGAACCCCGCCGCCGCAAAAAGAAAAACAAGAAGCGAAAACCACGTCCTCAGGCGCAGCAGCAAAACCAAGGCACGGCCAAAGGCCGACCCTTCAACCGCTCCCGGGGCGGACGCCGCAATAACCGCGACCAAGCGGGCAACAATTCCGGCGGCTCCGGAAATTCCAGCAATCCCCATTCGCAAAAGGACCGGCGCTCGGGTCGCGACCCGCGCTCGGGCGACGGCAAGCCCCGCTCCCAAGGCCGCAATTCCGGCAACAACCGTTCCGGCGGACGTGGGGGAGAAGCAAAGCGCGGAGGGGGAGGTCGCAACCAGCCCAATAAAGATTCCGGAAACTGAACATGAATTCCATTTTTTCCTTTTGCCTGCGCACGAGTCTCGCCCTGGGGGTGATGCTGGGATTGGCAGGTTGTGGTCACACGCCCATCGCGGAGGCCAGCACTGCACTGGAAACTGAGTGTTGGAGCTTGCAGGATACCTTGCAGTTGACCTTCAGCAATGCGGACACCCAGCAGGTCTACCAATTGTATTTTCCGATCACGTTTACCGAGGAGTATCCGTACCGCAACCTGTACCTGCGGGCGGCGGTTCAAGCTCCGTCGGGAGAAGTGAACCTACTTCCGGCGCGCTTTGATTTGGCTTCTCCGGAGGGGGAATGGTACACGGAAACCTCGGGCGACGAAGTGCCTTTTAACCTCAATCTGGGTGAGGGACTACGCCTCAACCAGACCGGTGACTACACGATTCGCATGTACCACTACATGCGCGATGCGGAAATCTGTGGCGTCCGCGAAGTCGGGGTAGTTTTGGATAAGTTAGTGCGGTAGTCCGTCCGATCTTGTCGGCCCAAGTTTCGTTTCTTTGCCCTTGGCCACCATCAAAGAGTTCACCGGAAGCCGCCCAAAATCGCGATGACAATTGGGGAGGCTTGTCATGGCGACGACCAGCGGGAGGAGGCATCTTTTACGTCGTGGGTTTCTTGATTCGGACTTGCACTGGGAAATCACAGTGGGCAATGGCAGCGGGAAGCCGCACGGGGAAAGATCACTGCGTATTCCTCGCGATCTCCTCCTTGCTCCTTCGTCGTGCGTCGCGAAGACACAGATGAGGAAGATTGGGCAGAAATACAAACCTGACAAAGTAGAACTAAGAGGCGGTTTAAATTTAATACTGCGATTTTGTTATGGCACCTTTTTCTGCCACTCTTCAGCTATTTTCTCGTCCATTTTCGGAGCGAGCGGGCACAGCTCAGAACTTGGGCTGCGCACTCCAAAATGAGCTTCGATTGACAAAAAAATCTGCGATAACAAATTTCACAAATCAATTTTAAACAGCCTCTAAGCAAAGCGATTTCAATACTGGTCGATCTGCGCCGTTACCAAAACTTCCACCAAGGCTTGTCTTCGTCTTCGGGTTCCGGGTTGCTGGCCCCGGAAGGCGCGGGGGCATCCTCATCGATGACTTCGACCGGGATGTCCGATTTGGGGGATGACTCCGGTTTGACCGGCGCAGGCACCCCGTGTTTGTCCAGCAGCGCTTTGACCTGCGCCACGTACTTAGCCCCTTTCTCGGCGTCGACCATCTGGATGAAATTTGCGTAGCCCCAGACCGCCGGTAAGATATCCGCCCCCGTCCGGCCCATCCATTCCTTGCCTTCGAGCCCGTCCTTTTCGATTTGGAAGAGGAGGGCGCGCAGTTTTTTCAGCTTTTTGCGGGGTACGCCGGGTTTTTCATTGACCACCACTCCGGTTACCTCCTGTTGGGCACCCTTGCGCATGATTCGCAACTTGTCCGGGTGCAATTCCAAGTCTTCGTCTTTGAGGATGTTCTTGACGTAATGCAGCAGGTGCATGAAGGTCCCCGCGCGGAGTGCGCTCTCCGCCGAGAATGTCATGTCGTCCGCGTAGCGGGTATAAGTCCAGCCAAACTGCTTCGCCAATCCCGCCATCCGGGCGTCCAGGCGGCGGCACAGATAATTCGTCAGAGCGGGACTCGTCGGTGCGCCCTGTGGCAGATGGCGATCTCCCTTGTGGACGTACCAGGTCTTGCCGTCTACTTCGACCATATCCACGTCCGGCTCCGTACAAAGCAGGCCCAGCAGCGTTGCATTGCGCTCCGAATAGCCCATGTGGCGGAACAGACCCTTCACCCGGCGGTAGGTGATGCTCGGGAAGAAATCCTTCAGGTCGATGTTGAAGACCAAATGGTGGCCCAGGTGGGGCTGCGCATTGGTGAGGATGGAGTGTTCCTTCCGGAATCCATGGGCCGCGAAGTGGAGCGGCAAGTGGTTGAGGATGCCGTGCAAGATGCGGTACTGGGCGGATTTCAAATCGGGTTTGGGCGCGGAAATGAGCCGGGTACCGCCCCGCTTCTTGGGCAAGTGAAACCGCTGATAATGGCTGATGCGCGAAACTTTGCGGTGGAAAGCCAGAAAGCGCAACTTGCCCACCGAAACACCCAGGAAATTTGCGAGGTCCTCCACAAAGGGAAAGTTCGGAAGTCCTAGTTTGTTCAGCTTGTCGACGTAATCAGCACCATTTTCCAGTCCTGCGGATACATCTTTGCCGATGTAGGGAATGTTTTTTTCTTTGTACGCTTTCCACCTTCGGGCCTTTTCTTCCGCATCGATGCGGCGCTGCTCCTTGCGCTCCTTTTGCTTGCGGCGGGATTCGGCCATGCGTTCCCGTCGGATCTGCTCGAGCATCTGGGCCTCGTCGCCGAATCGCCGGTGCTTGATGACCAAGTCGCGCAATTCCTGGCTCAGTTCGCGTTCGCGCTGGAAATACTGTTCGGGAACGGTGGGCTGCTCGGCATTGTCGGGCCAAAAGCCCATCTTCTTCATTTCCTCCAGGATCACTTCGTCCTTGGAGGATTGTCGAATGCGGTCGTACAGTTCTTGCCGGCGGGTTTGGGAGGATTCAGCCATGGTAGAAAAAAGAATGACAGCAACAGGGGATCTTCACGCAGTCGCTCCCTCGGGACTGGAGGGTTCAACTCAAGCGCCTCGCCCTCCTATTCGTATTTCGCATCTCCGATGCGGCACCGGAAATGCGAATAGGAGGGCTTTGAGGCGCACAGTCAGGAACGCGCCAGTGACGCGTTGCGGGTCTGTACGCAAGGACGGCGATCCACCGCCCAGAATGCAAAATCTTGGCCCTGTTACTGTCGATTTCAAGTTAAGTTAATTTCAATTTTTGACAAAATATCTCAACGCTTTTGCGCGGTATAAGCCATGCGCAGCGCAAGCATGTGCTCGCAAGGCCCTTTAAACAGCTTATTTTGCTGATAAAAATTGCAAGTACAGCTCGGATCCACCATCCGCTCATCTTCGTCGATGTGGATGATGGGGGAGTGTACCCGGTTTCCATCCTTGACCTCGCCCTGGATCCGCACCCGGCCTTGCTGCTGTTCGATTGCGGTGATCTTGACTGCGCCTTCGCGGATGAAGCGCGTGGCCGCTTCTTCCCGGGGATTGGCGAAGCGCAAAGCAGACATGGGAAGGGGTTCGCGGGCGAGTTCCCGCAGGCGGAAGACTTTTTTGTCCATGTCAAAGATGGCCCGCCCCGCCTGCACGAAGCCCTGGAGGGCACCGAGGACGACGCTTCGGTCGAGGTCGAGTCGCTTTGCCAGGGAATCGGCGGTCTCGCGCCAGTTTTCCTTGAGCGCGAGGTAGATTTTTTGCTGGGTCACCGAATCCACTTCCGCCCGCGGGGCCAGCAGATCGAAGTTGCCCTGGCGCGACCAGTCGTTGGCCGACCAACCACTTAGGCCGAGGGTGAAGTTCATGTCGCCGAGGTCGGCCACCCAGAAGGAAGGCATCCCCGTCCCAAGCAGCGTAGCGGTGAACTTCTTCGCGATGGGCAGCAGGCGTTCCAGCAACAGCAGCCGCCGCCGTCCCCAGATCCGGATTTCAGCTTTCTCGCCGTGGTAGATCGACCGGGAACAGACGATTTCGTAGTTCCAGGGCTCAAAAACCGCCCGCACCGGCTGCCCCGGTTCCAGGAAAAACCGCAAAGAACGCGGACTGTATTTCGCTTTTTGCCGCTTGAGCACGTACAAAAAGTTGTGCAGATCCATTGGGTGCAAATCAAAGGTGTGGGCCGGCACCGTCATCGCCGAGCTGACCTGCAAGAAGCCCCGCACCCAGGAATCCGGCAAGTCGATTTTGACCTCCTTGTAGGCTTCATCGGTGCCAGTTTGGACTTCAAATCCGCTGGGGTCCACCTTGAGTTCGGTCTCTTTGTAGTCGCGGATCTTCTGGAACTCATTGTAGAGTGTCCAGGAGTAGTCGACATTGGTGGTGCCGCAGGCAAATTCGTTGATGTCTTTGAAGACCTCGTATTTGCAGCCCAGCTTGCCGTAAGCGGATTCGTCCAGGCTGAAGCATTCGAAGAACACCTCGTCCGGATGCACCGTGATGACCGGATCAAAGACAAACCAGGCGTCGTAGTCCTTTTTGTACAGCCAATTGAAGTATTCGCGCTTGGCTTTGTTGAAGGGTTCGAGGATTTTGAAGCGCTCCTTTTGCAGGGTTTGCAGTTCAGTACGCTTGCTGTCGACCTGGGCTTTGATTTTGGCTTCTTTGGCCATGGCTTCGGCCAGCCAGATCGGCTCCATTTCGGCGAGCCAGGCTTGGTATTCCGCGCGGTCTTTGGGCGTGTAGCGGGTATCGAGGATCACAACGTCGTGCAGCGCCGAAATCGCTTCCCGGTAAGGGATGTGCTTGTTGAGCTTGCCGACGAAAAATGTCGGTTCCCGCAGGGTGTCCGGAGCGAAACTCATGCCCACGGAAGAGGCTGTACTGGACACCGTGGAACTGCCGGAGTATCGGTAATTGAAGATCATTTGTGTTCGAAGGTTTGTACAGTGAGCGAGGATTCCAGATGGGGATAGCGGTAGCGCAGATCGGTCAGGATCCGGATGCAGTGTGCCTTGTCCTGGTAGGAAATGGTCAGCACCAAGTGATTCAGCAGGGGAATGAACCACACCGCTACCGATTCGGAGGCCCGGGCTTCTTTGTGCAGAAAAGCAAAAATGCGCTCTTTGGCGGCCCGGCCTTTGCGCACTTGTCCGAGTACCGCCCGGAAATACAGGTCCAGTCCTACGATGCGGTCGGGCTGCCCGCCGGCGAAGCGTTCCAGGTAATTGGTCACGAAGAGTTGCAGCTCCGTTTTGGGGTGCTGGCTGAGTTTGAGCAAGTACTGCTCACCGTCTTTTTCCTGGAAAAAACGGGTGATCAATTGCCGGCCAAAGGTTTGCAGTTCGGCGCGGACGCTGTCGCAAATGCTGACCAGCAGTTCCGGTGTCCAGTCGTTTTCGCCGAAGTGCTGCCCGAAATATTCCCGGGCAAATTCCCGGCTGTCTTCCCAACTGGCATCGAGCAATTTCAATGCCGATTCGCGTTCGTACTTGATCCGGGGGATGTTTTGGTTGAAGTAATCCCAGGTGTAGCGGCGCAGCGCCCGCAGTTCGTGGCTCCCCAGACCGACGAGGCGGGACAGGGGAAGCGATTCGGGGTCAATCGCCTGGGTGAGCAAGTAGTGCCCAAGTTCGTGGGCGGGCCGGTGATCGGAGTCGATCAGTTTCCAGATGTGGGCGGGCGAAATCTGCCCCAAATGATCCTTGAGGGCCACCAGGATCAGATTTGAGAGATCGGCGTGGACGCCGTCGTAGGACTCTTTGCGCCAGAGTGCGGGCACAAACAACTGCAGCAGACCCCGGGCAAATTCGGCATCTTGCGCCACAAGGCGGGTGACCAGAGGAGCGGCTTGCGCCCGGATCTCCGGGTGGCGGGATACGCAAAAGCCGGCGACGATGTCCTTGCGTTCCCGCAGCACTGCCAGCGGCAGTTGTCCGAACACTTCGGCCCCGAGTCCGCGTGCGGTGGGCCACTCACTGTCAATGAGGGCGTGCAAGGCGGCTTCCGGCAGGTCCGATTTGGGCTGGAAATGTTTCAACATGACCTGCCCGGCGAGCAGTTGCATGGCTTCCCAGGGATGGGTCGCCAGGCCGACGATGACCTCGGCGCTGAGAGCATTCAGGGCATCGGCGAAGTGGATCAGCACCAGATCGATCACCGCCGATATCCATTCGGGTTCCCAACCTTCAGGATCTTCGGTCGGAAAATCGATGAGGGTGGCCAGCACTTTTTGGCCGGCGGCCTCGCGGATTTCGCGGTCGAGGAAGGAGACTTTCAGACGGTCGGAGGTGGACTTTCGGACGTCGGAGTAGTGGCTGGTAATGAGATCGGCGAGGAAGGCCGCGTCCCGGAACAAGGTGCGCTGCTGTTCGGCGATCCATTGGAGGCCGAGTTCGCGGGCGTCGTCGAGTACGCAGTTGACCAGGGCGCGGAGGAGACCTTTGTCCGGCTGGGCCGGATCGTAGGTCTCGCGGGCCAGTTCCAGGCCGAGTTCGTTGGCGGTAGGATAGGGGCTACCGAGCAGGCCCCGGATAAAATCGAGGTCGGTGTGTTGCGAGCGGTGCGGATTCACCTTGAAGGCTTTGGCGGCGAATTCCACTACGAGTCGACAGCGGCTCTCGATCAGCAGGGCTTTCAGGTCCTCTGGGGCTTCATCCCAGAGGTGCGGATAGATTTCCTCGCGGTTTTCCGGGGGCGGATCGGAGGGCGTTGCCGGTGCCCGGTAGGTCCAGCGGGCACCATTGGCCCCGGGCTTGAAGCGGGTGCTATTGCCGTACAAGATGTGGTAGAGCAGCAGGAAATTGCCCATTTCTGGGTAGTAGCGGTGCGTTCGGATCGAGCGCCAGCGGTTGTTTTCGAATCGGTAGCTCCAGAAGACTTCCTGGGTGGCGCGGTAGCCTTCGCCATCGCGGTATTGGAGCAGGATGTAGCGAGCCAGTTGGGGGTAGCCGGCACCGGTGCGGGCGAGTTTGTCCAGGAAGCGATTTGACCGGCGAAGGAGGTAATTGCGGGTGTCTTGGGAAAAGGCGAGTTTGCTGTCTTCCTTGACGAGTTCCTTTTCTGCGTCGACGTAGCTGTTTCCAACCCAGACTGAGCGCCACCACTTGGGCATGCGGAAAAAGGCGGGCGCTTTTTCCAGGCGCACGAAGAGCAGGCCGGCGGTTGAGCTGTCGCCCCGGAACTCGGCGGCTTTGTAGATGTAGCGAATGGCCCGGAAGAAGGGGGGGCGCAGCGGGACCCGCGCCAGGACGTCCAGCAGCGGGGGCTGGACAAATGCGTGGACGGCGGCGATTTGGTAGAGCAGGTAGAGGAAGTTGTTGAGGTCGCTCTTTAGGGAAAAGACCAACTCTTCCAGCGCAGCGCCAACCAGCTCGGGATTCTGGGTTTGCACGGCGCTGCGGAGGCTACTCGGCAGCTTGGCGATCGCCGTTTCTACGATTTCGGCTTTGTCTGCGTCGGTGCCCAGAAGCAACCGGACTTCGGCGGCGATGCGGGCGGTTTTGGGATCCTCCTGGGTGGGGATTTTTTTCAGCGCGGGGAGTACCTCTTGGTCCCCGCAGCGTCCGAGGGCCCAGGCCAGGGAATAGTTGAACAGGCTGTCCTCGCGGGGGGCAATGGCTTGCAGGTGGGGGGCAGCTGCTTTGAGTTGGAGTTCGCCCGCTCGCCAAATCACGCGGGACAGTTTCCAGCGCTTTTCGTCGTAGGCGCCCTGGGCGGCCTGTTCCAGGTATTCCAGCACCTTGCTGGCCATACCGGAATTGGTTTCGGCGACCGAGGCGGCGTCTTCAGGGGCATCCTGTTCGGTGGAGCCGGGCAGGTCCGCGTAGCCTTTGCGCTTTTTGCCGTTGACGAGCTTGTCAAATTCCTTCTGGGCCTTGTCGAGGGGGACCGGAAATACGGTTTTGGTGCCTTCTTTGAGGTTGGCGCCGCGGCGGCCGTAGCGAAAGTTCACTACGTATTCGCCGGGGCCGACTTCGCATAAGTCGACCTCGTAGACCTTATCGGAACCTCCCTGCTGAAAAAACAGCCGGGCTTTTTGGATCAATTGCACAATAGATCAGGTTTTGGTAGTAATTGTCCGCAATGGGAAGTCCAATTTAGAAAAAGATGTTCAGAGTGCCACGCGTTGGGGAGGGAAAATATTTGCTTTGGGTTGCAATTCTGGGCATTTTCTCCGTTCTTCTCCTTGCGAATACCGACCGGATTCCTTCACAAAAAATCACAATGTCATGGCCTTATTGATCAAATTGAACCGTGCTGACAATGGCAGTCCCCAATTCAGCAACGAAATTGTCGTCAGTGTGCGCAACATCCTGATGATCGAAGAATTTCAAAACAGCTACGGTGCCCATTCGAGGGTCTATCTGGAAAACGGCAAAAGCCTCTACGTAGAAGAATCGATGGACGACATCCTCTCGATGGCCAATGATGGCGCAACTGCGGGTGGCGGGTTGTTTTAGAATTTTCAATCAGGAAATTTCCAGTTTTCAATTGACGCGCCTCGCGTACACGCGGCGTGCCGTGCGGCTAGGATCCGCCCGGTGGGCAAATCCCGTTTGAGATTGCGGATGCTATGATTGCTGACTGATGCTCCGTGTACGCGCTTGAATTTCTGCTCGGCGAAAAGCATTTCCCAATTCCATCAGAAAGCGAAAATCATCGATCACTCCATTGCTTTGCTGGGAAGCCAGCCGGCGTAGCCTTGGGGGATTTTGTCGTTGGGGGGGACGGAAAAGAGGTGCTTGCCTGAGGGCGCTTCCAGTAGGATTACAAAGCTCCAATCTTCTCCATTTCGGATTTCTTGCCAAAGCCGCAGCAGGGGCAAACCGGGTTGCAGGTCGGCAATGATGTTGCCTACGCCATCGGGATGGCCGTCTTGGTCGTAGTCAATGGCCGGTTCGCTGATGATTTCGGCGGAGGTGCGCAAATAGGTAGGCCGTCGCAAGACCAAGGGCACCGCTGGGTTGCGATTGGGGGGGATCTGGGTGGTGCTGAGGTACTGCAGGCCCCAAAGTTGGGTCGCAGTATCGGTGGCGTGGTCGTAGCGAAACCGCCGTAGATTTACCCGATAATCGATTCCGGAGGCTTCTTGGACCACCGTCAGTTTGAGACAAGTGTCGGCCATTTCTAGGGCCTGGATGTATCCCGGTTGGTCGAAGGTGATGGGGTACTGCAGGGCGGTGTCCCCGATCATGATCAGGCTGCGGTCGCCTTTGAAGTACTGGCTAGAACCACTGTAGATGGCATCCGGCATGAGGTCGCCATTCAGGTCGAAAAAGTGAAAGTCATCGACCCACTGTTGCCGGGGATCGGTTTCGAAGATTTCGTGGAATTTGTTGACGCGGACCATGTAGACAGCGTAGTCTTTCTGGTTGAACCGCTGGGGGGCCAGTGCCCGATAGGGCCCCCAGTCCAGGCGGCCGGCAGCAAGTTGCGGCAAGCTGTCATTGACCTGGGCAAATGTCCGAGGCCCCATGCCTACGACAATTAGGAGCGCGGCGAAGAGAGAAAGGAAGTATTTCATTGTTCCAAAGAAGGTTCCACAATGCTGTCCCGCAAGATCCGTACCGATTCCGGCCCGCAATTGAAGAGCAGGTCCAGGATGCTCAGGTCGGGAACAAATTTTGTCCCGAAGACCTGGGGATAGGGGGCAGGGCGGAACCAGGACGGGGTGGTTTGCAATTTGGCGTCGAAGCCATTGCGGAAATCTTCGGTGTAGTGAGCGCGGTCGTGGTAGCCGTCGCTCAGGGTCCATTCCAGATCGACTTTGAGGGCATCCCGCACCACGGTGAGCAGGTCCAGGTTCAGCTTCATCAGTGATTCGGTTTGGCGGGTAAAAAAGGGAGCCAGCCGGTCTTCGTAGTATTCGAAATAGGGCGAAGAGCGGTAGGCGCTGATCAGGGAGCGCCAATGGATCTTGCGCCAGGTCCAGTCGTAGGAGATCGTTCGGTGGTAGAGTGGCGTGTACTCCGGGGACTTGCGGATGGGGATGCTGAGTTTAAGCACTCCGTTGGGGGTGAGGATATTGGTCCGGTTGAAGCAATGCTGTTTGCGGTAATATTCGTGCTGTTCCAGGAGGATTTGTCCACCATTGACGGCGGCGGCAAACCATGAAACAGGGGGGAAATAATAAACCGGAAAAATCTTCATATTCTAATTATCTTTACAAAAGAAGGCGGCAACTCCCTGATTACTAATCAGGACAAAACTAACGATTGTCGCATTGAAATGGGGAATTTACGGTAGCTTTACGCCCGTATTGCGCATTTTTGGCCCAAAGCTGACGAGATAATGAAAAAGTCGACCATTGTATTTCTATTCTCTTTCTTGATCACCGCCTTGGCGGTTGTGGGGCAGTCCCGGGACCTCGTTTACTACGTGGATATGGGCAAGTTTTACGACCAGGAAGGCCGGCCTTACATGGAGTTGTACCTCGATGTGGACGCGGCTTCGGTGGATTACGCTCCGCTGGAAAACGGGGCATTTCAGTCCAAGGTTTCGGTGCAGCTTGAAATCGAGGCCAAAGAAGCGACCGAACCGGTGTACGACCGCACGTTTGAACTGGTCAGTGGAGAAGTGGCCGATACCTCGCGGATGGGAACGCGGTTTGGGATCATGGACGTCCGGCGCATCGCATTGGAGCCGGGCGAGTACATCGTTACCGGGCTGTTGCAGGACCAAGTCAACGCCGGTGCCAAGCAGCACAAATTCGTCCAGGAAATGATCATCGAGCCCCAATCGCCTAATTTCTGCTCGACCAGTGACATTGAATTTATCCAATCTTTTCGCAAGTCGACGGTGACCCAGCCGCACAGCAAATTGGGCTATGACATTATGCCACTGGTGACCAACAGCACTTTTATCGATGCGGATTCACTGCGTTTTTACCTGGAATTGTACCACGTGGACCGGGAGTCGGAAAAAGCCTATTTTGCCCATGTATACGTCACCCAGGCCAATTCAACCGATAAAATGGCCGCAGTCCAAAAGACAGTGCGTCACAAACCGGTCCCGCTGGATATTTTATCCATGACGCTGAATTTAAGTGAATTGCCTTCTCAGACCTACGACCTCAACGTCGACATCTACAACCACCAAAACAAGATCATCGCCAACCGGACGAAGAAATTTTTCTTGGTCAATTCCAAGGTCGAAGCCCAAAACGTCGCTGCGACCGACGGGGCGTACGAAGAATATTTTAACCTGGACGAGGAGCAATTGGACTACTACATCCATACGCTGTACTACATCTCAACTTCCACGGAACGGAACTTTGCGAAGGCGCTGGAAACTTATGAGGAAAAGAAAAACTATTTCCTGAACTTTTGGAGCAAGCGCCGCTCCGCGAACGCGGAAAGCCCGGCCAAGCCCTGGATTGCCTACAAATCACGCGTAGAGTACGCGAATCAGCAGTTTAAGGCTTCCCACAAGGAAGGTTGGCGCACGGATCGGGGCCGCGTCATGCTCACCTACGGTCCTCCGAACGATGTCGAGCGCTTTCCCAGCAGCAATACCCGCTATCCCTACCACATCTGGCGCTACAACAAGATCAAGACCCAAGCCAATCGGATATTTATTTTCTTCGATCCCAATATGGCGACCGGCGATTATGTCTTGATCCACTCCGATCTCAATGGCGAGTTCAACAATCCCCGCTGGGAGTTTGACGTGGTGCGCACCGCGATGGATGCCAACCTGGACGTGGACGATACTGGAGGCCGCTGGGATCGTTGAGGGAGGCTTCCGGGCAAGCCCGCGAACCGGCTTTGTATTTTTCTGTCGGATGGTTTTGGCGTTCCCATTGCGGGCAGTAGGCTTCGAAGGACGCACAGATCCGCACTGGCAAAAGCTACCTATTTATTTTAAGCCGCCTCCCAGGCTGCGCATTTACGAGGATCAAGCAGCCGCGAGGGGCAACACCGGGCGGACCATTGGAAATCAGGCAATCGGAAATTGAGCGCATCTTTTTCCTCGACCACCACCACGCACTACCTGCGGGAACCCTTTTGTTCTTCGGTTAAAATCCCGAACTTCATTGTCCTACATCGCCTACCGTATCCGATCACGGGATGGACGGGTTCTTTTCGGGAAAAGGCAGGCAAGATCCGGCCGAGAGGAACCGCCGATGCGTTTATTTCTGACCATTGACCTATGAATACTTACTTCACGCTATACCGTACGTTCACGAGCTGGCTCGTCTTCCTGGTGCTGTCCGCTTCCGCAATCCGGGCCCAGGTCGATATGAAAATCCAGTTGCTCGATCCGGAGCTGGCGGCGACGGCGACCCTGGACCAGGACCGATTCATCGCTTACGTGAGTGAGGCAAATGATGCCATCGAATCGGTGCTCAACAAAGCCAAAGGCAACTTTGATGCGATTGTGCTGTTCACCTTTCGGCTCGGGAAAGCGCCCCGGATCGAACTCAAAGGGAATCCGGAATTGCCGGAAAAAATCAAAAAGGAACTGCGGTCGCGCCTGAAGAAGCTGAATCCCATCGAAGCCAGTTCCGTGGACTACACCATGGGCATTGTGGGGCGGGTCAATGCCGGTGGGGAAGGCGATGGTATAATCCCGGCGCGCATGGTGCCGCGCCTGCAACGCCTGGAAGCCTACGCGAAACTCGATCTTCCGGCGAAAAAAGAAGCGCTTCAGTTGTGGTTGGAGCAGTGGGTCTTGCCCTTGCTGACCCACTACGAGCGGAAGGCAAATCCGGAGTTTGCCGGAGTGCTGGCGATGGGCAAAGTCTTAGAGGAAGGCAAGTACCGGGAACGCCCGGTGGAAGCCTTGACCCGCGACAACCACGACTACTGGCGGGCCATGATGGAGATGGAGCCGGGCAATCAGTTGATTCCCTTTACCAAAGCTGTGCTCCACTTGATTCAGGGCCAGTTTGACCGGGGCAAGCGCTACCTCGAACTCATTCCGCTCTTTTCCGAAGAAGGCTCCTTGCCGGATGCGCTGATGGACGAGCTCGGGACGCGACTGGACTTGCTGATGAAAGATCTGAATGCGGCGATCCGGGACGGCATCAAACTGCACGATGCCGGCAAATATGACGAAGCCATTGCGCACTACAACAAGCTGCTCAAGGATTTTCCGGGTTCGGCCTGGCTCAACTACGAATGGTACTTCTCTACGGCCGCCAAAGAAGGCGACCTAGAGCGGAGCATGGAAGAGTGGAACCGCTTCAAAAAGGTGGTCTATGCCTGCGACCCGCTCTACGCAATGGGCGTGAAGGCCCAATCGGGCAAGGAAGGTTACCGGCTGTTCCGCCGGCAAGAGGCCCAAGCCTTGTTTGAAGAAAAGGGCAAGCTCAAACAAGATCTGCTCACCTACGGTGACATAGCGCTCGACCTGGAAGACTACGCCTTTGCCGCGCAGATGTACTGGTGGCTGCTCACCCACGTGGAGGAAGGAGCCTATCCGGGCCGCGATCTGCTCCACTATTACTTGTACTGCCTGGAACAAATGGAGCACCGGGGCATCCGCAGCAACTTCAAAGGCGACTGGCCGGAAATCTTCAAACTCATCGCCGGCGAGCGACAGACCATCATGGAAGAAAGCCCGGTCTACCAGGCGTTTGAGCGGGATGAGTAACCGGGCCACACTCCCCGGAAATTCGGCCAAACGCTCACCCTCCGACGGAGAAATTGCGGGGCGCCGACTATCTTTGGGGTGATGACTTCCGATCAGATCAACTACCTCAACATCGGGCTGATGCTCGTCGCCTTTGTCGCGGCGCTGGTGCTGCCTTTTGAGGTGTTTTTGATCTCCTACGCCATACTGGGTCCGCTCCACTACCTCACTGAGATTTCCTGGCTGCACGACCGCAATTATTTTTCCCTGCGCCGGCGCGACTGGATTCCGTTGGTGTTCTTGGCGGTGCTGTTTGTGCTGGGGGCGAGCAATATCATGGGGGACACTTGGGCGTTTTGGGAGGCAATGGGTTTGGGGAGCGTGGGCCGATTCCTGGATGCCTTCAACTACGAGCTGTTGTTCGTGGCCTTTGGGCTGGCCTTGATCCTGGTGTTTGTCAAAGACTGGAAATACCGGGGCCTGTGGACGGCGCTGCTGTTGCTGCTGGCCTGGTTGGTGTATTTGCCGGCGGAAAATGCGATCGGAGCCACCGCGTCCGCTCGGGTAGGCCATCCCATGGTGACCATTTTTGGGATTTACCTGCCTACACTGATTCACACCTACCTGTTTACCGGAGCATTTATCCTGTTTGGGGCGCTCAAGCGGAGCAGCCGCAGCGGATACGCTTCCTTTTTGGTATTTCTGCTGTGTTTTGTGGGCTGCTTTGCCCTGTGGACCGACGGCGGGGGCTACGTAGTCAGCGATTGGGCCCGGAGCAACTATTCGCCCGAATTTCAGGCGCTGAACCTGAGTTTTGTCTACGATTTCACGCGGCTGGACCTCAATCAAGCTACGCGGATGGACGTATTTGCCCACCCCCTGAGCATTTTGGTGGCGCGGCTGATTGCATTTTCCTACACCTACCACTACCTGAACTGGTTTTCCAAGACCAAGGTCATCGCCTGGCACAAGGTGCCCAAACTGCGCCTGGCGGCGGTGGTGGCCGTTTGGATCGCATCGGTGGCGCTCTACCTGTACGATTACGCAACTGGCCTGCGCTGGCTGTTGCTGCTCAGTTTGATCCACGTGATGCTGGAATTCCCTCTGAACCACAAGAGCTTCTTGGGGATCTACGAGGAACTCAAGAAACGGGTACGGGGCCGCAAGCCGGCGGGAAAGGCGGTGGTGGATTCGGGAAAATGATCGAAAATCCCCGGGGAAACCCCTTTGGTGAGCGACCTCGGTACGGTCCCGATACAACTGCCCCATTGGGGTGGGCCTCGCCGGTATATTCCGGAAGGATTATTGGGGAAATCCTTTTCCCGCAAACCATTGATTATGAACCGACTTTCCCCTTGTTGTGCGCATTACCGAAACCTGTCGTTTCCAAGTGCTTGCGCCCTTTCACATTGAATAAAAATTTGCTTAATTTGCCCACCTAAATTCACTTTCAATGGCAAAAACGAGCACAAAAACCAAAACGGTTCAGCCCTACAGTGAAGACCTTTTGATGCACTGGTACGAGCAGATGCTGCTTCAGCGACGCTTTGAAGAGAAAGCCAGCCAAATGTACATGCAGCAGAAGATCAAAGGCTTTTGTCACCTTTATATCGGTCAGGAAGCCGTGTCTTCGGGGATCGAAGCGGCCATCCGAAAGGACGATCAACTGATCACAGCCTACCGCGATCACGGTTTTGCCCTCACCCGCGGCATCACGCCCAATGAGGTCATGGCCGAGATGTACGGCAAGAGCACTGGTTGCTCGAAGGGCAAGGGGGGATCGATGCACATGTTTAGCAAAGAGCACAGCATGCTCGGAGGACACGGCATCGTCGGTGGCCAAATTCCGCTGGGAGCCGGGGTCGCCTTTGCGAATAAATACCGTGACGAAGACCGCCTTTGTGTGTGTCTCTTCGGGGACGGCGCGGCCCGCCAGGGTTCTATGCACGAAGCATTCAACCTGGCCATGCTCTGGAAATTGCCAGTGATCTACATCGTCGAAAACAACGAGTACGCAATGGGTACCTCGGTTGAGCGGACCACGAACGTTACCGAACTGTGGAAACTGGGACTTTCCTACGAGATGCCTTCCTGGCAAGTCAACGGAATGTCGGTTTTCGAAGTCTACGAGCAGATGCAAAAAGCGGTCGAAATGGTACGCACGCCCGACCACGGCCCGGTTTTACTGGAAATCAAGACTTACCGCTACAAAGGGCACTCCATGTCCGACCCCGCGAAATACCGCACCAAGGAAGAACTCGAAGCCAAAAAGGCGGAAGACCCCATCGTGGACCTCAAGGCTTACCTCCTGGAGCACAACATCAGCACCGAAGAGGTACTCAAGGAAATCGACGTCAAAGTCAAGAAAGTCGTCGCGGATAGCGTCACCTTCGCGGAGGAGTCGCCCTATCCGGATGCGAGTGAGTTGTACGAGGACGTGTACTACGTCCCCGGCTACCCGTTCATTAAACATTGATAATAGCATAAAAAATAAAGACTGTTTGCCGGCGCAGACAGTCTTTTTGAAATCGTACAGGACCGAAACGCACTTGAACGCTACTTACATCAACAAAAACTGGTTTCCCCGTGCAATAATTGCCGGGGAATACGCGTTGATAGAGGCGCTGAGGCTGACCTGCATTCGAATAAGAACAATTTTATTGGAAAGATGACGTACAAAACGCTCAACAACATCGGCGGATGGTTGGCTTTCGGCTTTTCGCTGATCGTTTATATCTTCTCAATGGCGCCGACCGCCTCTTTTTGGGACTGCGGTGAATTCATTGCCTGTGCCAATGAACTGGAAGTTCCACATCCGCCCGGCGCGCCTTTTTTCTTGCTCACCGGTCGCTTCTTTGCGCTGTTTGCCCCCGATGTCGAAAGTGTGGCTTACATGGTCAACCTGGTCAGTGCGCTGTCCAGCGCTTTCTGCGTGATGTTTATCTTCTGGACCGTGACCTACCTCGCCAAAAAGATGGTCGCGCCCAACGAAGAAAACCCCCAAGGGCAAACGCTGATTTCGATCTTGCTGGCCGGTTTGGTCGGGGCGGCCACCTGCACCTTCGCCGATTCCTTCTGGTTCAATGCGGTTGAAGCGGAAGTCTACGCCATGAGTTCCTTCTTTACCGCAGCGGTGGTATGGCTCATGTTCAAGTGGGAAGCTCGCGCAGACGAGCCCGACAACCTCAAATGGATCGTCCTAATCGCCTTCGTGATGGGGATTTCGATTGGGGTTCACTTGTTGAACCTGCTCACGGTGCCGGCCCTGGCCTTTATCTACTACTTCAAGAAATTTGATTTTAAATGGCAGGGTGCCGCGATTACCTTTGGGATTTCGGTCTTCATTTTGGCCTTTATTCAGTACGGGGTGATTCAGCAATCGGTGGAAATCGCCTGGGGGCTGGAAAAATGGCTCACCGGCACCGAAGAAATGACCACCGGATTGGCCTCCAACCGGGGGGGAGCGGGCTTGCCGTTTGGCACCGGGGTGACAATCTTCCTGGTCCTCGTTTTGGGGAGCTTGGTGGCGGTCACCTGGATCACGCAGAGCGACAAACTGTCCCAGCGGATTCTCACCGAGAAGCGGCAAAATGCCCGCGTGGTGATCAATGCGGTGGCTTGGTCCATTGTGATGATCATTATCGGCTATTCCTCGTACGCGATGATCCTGTTCCGGGCCAATGCCGGGACGCCAATCAATGAGAACGATCCCAGCTCGGTGGCATCGATCCTGTCTTACCTGAAACGGGAACAATACGGTGACCGTCCCTTGTTTCGGGGAGTGCGCTACAACGACCTCGGCGGAACCAACCAAATCCTGATTCAGGAGCGCCGGGCCTTCGTGAACCTCAACGAGCCCCGAAACCTGCCCGATGGTAACTACACCCTCGAAGACGGCAAGACACTTATCGTTCAGGGCAACAAGGCGCAAAACTTTGCCGCCACCGCCAATGCTGACGGAGCCTATGAAGGCACGGTCAAAAAAGATGGCCGGATCGTGCGGGTCGATATGGAGACCAAAGCGGTCACCCGGGTTGAGGACCGGTACGTTTGGAACGGTTACAAGCAGGATGTCGACTACAAACGGGGCAAGGTCTTGTTCCCGCGCATGCACAGTGGGCAGGCCAATCACTACGCCGGCGACTACGGCTACAGTGCGTACACGACCCGCAAAGGTGCTTCCCAGAGTCCCCTCGACGACAAGCCGAGCCGGGGAGACGACCTGCGTTTCTTCTTTGACTACCAAATTCGGCACATGTATCTGCGGTACTTCATGTGGAACTTTGCCGGACGGGAAGGCGACGTCCAGGACGATGGCTGGGAAAGTGGATTTGAATTTGGTAAGCTGTCCGCTTTGCCGGACGAATTGCGCGACCACCAGGGCCGCAACCACTACTATTTGATTCCGCTGTTGCTGGGCTTATTTGGTCTGGTGTATCAATTCCTGCGCACGCGCAAGGACGCTGTGTCGATATTGCTGCTGTTTTTCTTCACCGGCATTGCGATTATCATTTACCTGAACCAGACACCCTACCAACCCCGGGAACGGGACTACTCTTACGCGGGGTCCTTCCAAACCTTTGCGATGTGGGTGGGACTTGGGGTCATCGGCCTGTACGATTTGATGCGGGACCTGCTCAAGAACTTTTCCGGCTACGCGGCCGGAGCCTTGGGCTTGATTGCGCCGATCCTGATGGGGACGCAAAACTGGGATGATCACTCCCGTTTCCGCCGCTACGTAGCGCCGGATTCGGCCTACAACCTACTCAATTCCTGCGAAAAGAATGGCATCCTTTTCACGAACGGAGACAACGATACCTTCCCCTTGTGGTACATTCAGGAAGTGGAAGGGGTCCGTACTGATGTTCGCGTAGTGAACCTGAGCCTCCTCAATACCGATTGGTACATCGATCAGATGAAGCGCCAGCAAAATGAATCGCCGCCCCTCCCGATTTCGGCGAAGCAAATCGACTACCTCGGGGACAAAAATGCGATCCGAGGCTGGCCGCGCGGTACCGAAGTCACCCTCGACGTCAACCCGACGGCAGTACTCGCCAACGGCACCGTCCAAGACAAGCACCGCAACCTGGTCGTCTCCCCGATGAAATGGGCCCCTTCGGTGCGCGGAGGAGAGCGCTCCTATCTGCTCAAGCAGGACTGGTTGATTCTGGACATCATGCGCAACAATGCCCGTAGCGGTTGGAAGCGTCCGATTTATTTCTCCAGCACCATTCCGCCGAGCAGCTACATCGGCTTGCAGCCTTTCTTCCAGGTCGAGGGCTTAGCGAACCGCGTCGTGCCGGTAGACTTCTCGCAGTTGCCCAAGATCGAAGATCCTTACGGCCGTTCCGGACGCCTGGATCCGGAGATTTCTTTGGAGCGCCTCCGGAGCTTCCGCTACACTGGTTTGAACGACCCGGACCTGTACCTGGACGACCACATCCGCCGGACCATCGTCGGCAACCTGGCCAGTATGATTTTCCGCTGCGCCAATTCCTTTGTGGCCCACGCCGAATATTTCGAGGGCGAAAACAAGGTCTTGAACACCTTGTTGATGGGAGCGGATACTACGGGCATGCAGCGGGATAGCTTGCAGCGCCTGGTCGACCGCAATTCCCAGATGATCGCCGAGTACCGCAAGCAAGGCGAAGAAGTGCTGGTCCTGTACGAAGAAAAGATCCACGACAATGTGCGCGGCAATGACGTCGTCGTCCCGATGTTCAACGGGATGGTGTGGCAGCGCCTCGGTCGCAATGAGAAGGCAGTTGAGTACTATTCAAAGGTCCTCACCAAAGCCGAAGAGTGGGTCCGCTACCGCCAGGAGCGGGATGTGAAGCTGCGCGATTACGACCGGGTCGTCTCTACGGCGGGCTACATCATCGGTCAGGCCCGCAACATGCAAGACTTTGCGCTGGCGGCACGCGCGGCCGAACTGGTGTTTCAGGACACCGGCGATCCCCAGTACCAGACGATGGCAGAACAATTCCGGTCCATGGCTCCGGCCGAAATTACGCCCCCGGCCCTCGACTCCGCCGGACAGTAAAACGCGTGAACCGCCAAGTCCGCAGTACAAGCCCCTCCCGGCTTTGGTACTGCGGACTTGCTAGTTTCCCGCCCACCGCCTCTCCCTTTTGTACCGTCCACCCATTTCTCCACATCCCTTTCATTTCCCTGTGGCTTCCCGTAAATTTGCCCATCTTTTTTCCCGGAAGGGACTGTTAAACGGGTACAGGAGGACCATTTCCCATGAAATACGATCAGGTAGCGATTCTCGATTGCGGTGGCCAGTACACCAAAGTAATCGACCGGAAGGTACGTGAAGCGGGGGTGCGCACGGAGATTTATCCCATCTCCGTCGACACCGAAACTTTGCGGAGCTTTGACGGGATCATCTTATCCGGTGGGCCGGCCAGCGTTTACGACCACGATGCGGTACAGTACAACCGCGATATTTTTGCCCTGGAAGTGCCGATTCTGGGGATCTGCTACGGGATGCAACTGATCAACGAGCATTTCGGGGGACGCGTCTCGGCCGGAGTGAAGCAGGAGTACGGCGAGACCCGCATTCAGGTTGATCCGGGCAGCCCCTTGTTTTCCGGATTGGCGAAGGAAGAAGTGGTGCTGATGAGCCACGGGGACGCAGTGGCACAACTGGCGGAAGGCTTTCGCGTCACCGGCCGTTCGGGCGACGTGGTGGTGGCGATTGCCGATGATGCGCGGCGCTATTACGGGGTGCAATTTCACCCGGAAGTGGACTTGACGCTGCACGGCCGCGAGATGCTGCACAACTTCCTTTACCGAGTCATCGGCTTGTCGGGCAACTACACCTTGGATGATCGGATCGACATTGCGATCAAGAAGATTCGCCAGACGGTCGGAGAAGAGTCGGTCTACATTTTGGTGAGTGGAGGCGTGGATTCGGCGGTCAGCGCGGCCTTGCTGAACCAAGCCTTGGGTCCGGAGCGGGTGTACGCCATTCACATCGACCACGGGCTGATGCGCAAGGATGAGAGCGACGAGGTCATGGAGGAATTGCAGAAGCAAGGGCTGGTCAATCTCTACCGGGTGAATGCTGAAGGTGAGTTTTTTGACTCGGTAGAAATGGTCAATGGCGCACCGCTGGGGCCGCTGACTGCGCTGATCGATCCGGAGGACAAGCGCAAATTGATCGGGCATGTGTTCATCACGGTGGTGCGGGAGCAGGTGCGGAAACTCGGCGCCGACCTTGACCACTCGTTTTGGGCGCAGGGTACGCTTAGGCCTGACCTCATCGAAAGCGGGAATCCCGACGTCAGCGAGTTTGCCCACAAAATCAAGACCCACCACAACGATGTCGACGTAATTCGGCAGGCGCGTTTGCGGGGATTGGTCATCGAGACGAATTGGGACTGGCACAAGGACGAGGTGCGGCAAGTGGGGCGCAACCTCGGATTGAGTGAGGCGATTTGTAGCCGGCAGCCCTTTCCGGGCCCGGGGCTCGCCCTGCGCATCATGTGCCACGGCGAAGAAGACTTGGTGCCGGCCGCAGATCAGGCGGAATTTTTTGCCTTTACCGTGGACCTGCTGGACCATTACCAGTACGGCCTGGTGCCGATTCGTACGGTGGGGGTCAAAGGCGATCAGCGCAGCTACGCCCACCTCTGCTTGTTGCAAGCTGCCCCCGACCGGAGCATCGCCTGGGAAGAGGTCTACACCCTGGGCCGCACCCTCGCCAATGGACTGAAGTTCGTAAATCGGGCGGCGTTGTTGTTGCACCGGACCCCGGTATCGGGCCAGGTACACACTTATCCGAATCGCATCAATCGGGAAAATGCGGCTTTGGTGCGGGAAATCGATTGGTTGGTGCGAGAGCGGCTCAAGCACCTGACCCACATGAAGCAAGTCTTTGCCGTCTTGTTGCCGATTGGGGTGACCAAGCGGTTTTCGGTGGCGATCCGGACTTTCATTACCCAGGATTTCATGACCGGCCGGCCCGCGATTTTTGGGGAAGAAGTCGAACTGGAATTGCTGTACCAGATTTCGGAGGAGATCCGGGAGCAGTTTCCCGAAATTGATTTGGTGATGTACGATGTCACCGCGAAGCCCCCGGCCACCGTGGAGTGGCAGTAAGGAAGTGACAATCTGCTTGCTTGGAGCAGAGCGCTTGGGCTTCTCAGCGCCCCAAAACCCAATTTGACCTCATTCATGCTTTCCCTCAAAAAAATTGTAGCTGCCCGGATTCCGGACAGCTACAATGCAAGTGCGTGGGACTAAGAGAATCAGCCGGCGTAGTTGGCGGCGACTTGCTCCCAGTTCACGACGTTCCACCAAGCGGAAACGTAGTCCGGGCGGCGGTTCTGGTAGTGGAGGTAGTAGGCGTGTTCCCACACGTCCAGGCCCAGGATCGGCGTGCCATCTCCCGGATCCATCAGCGGGTTGTCCTGGTTGGGTGAGGAGGTCACGAACAGGCTGCCATCATCGCGCTTTACCAGCCAGGCCCAGCCCGAACCGAAACGGGTACCGGCGGCTTTGGCGAATTGCTCTTTGAACTGGTCAAAAGAACCAAAGTCAGTGTTGATGCGCTCGGCCAGTTCACCGCCCGGCTCACCGCCGCCATCGGCGCTCATGGTCTCCCAGAACAACTTGTGGTTCCAGTATCCGCCGGCATTGTTGCGGATTGCGCCGGTGATGTTGGCACAGTGGTTCAGGATGTCTTCGATCGCCATATCGGCGTAGTCGGTACCGTCGATGGCAGCATTCAACTTCTTGGTGTAGCCAGCGTGGTGCTTTGAGTGGTGAATTTCCATGGTGCGGGCATCGAGATGCGGCTCCAGGGCATCGTAGGCGTAGGGAAGTTCAGGTAGGGTGAATGCCATAATATGATTTTTCGTATGGGTTGCAGTAAATGAAAATCTTCTGTGTAGGCGTGAAAATAGCACATTTTCAGAAGGAACAAAATGCGGGGAGGTGGAAAAAAAGTGAAGCTTTTGTGCGTCACAATTCCGGTAAGCTTCAAGGAACGGAGTGAGCCACTGCCAAAGATCAGCTAGGCTCTGTTTTTGGCCGTATAACCATTTTTCGGGGCAAATTGTTACCGTTTGTGGTTTGATTTGAAGAAAACGCTCCCCATTCGGTCGCGCCCTACGAATATGAATTCACCAAAATCTCCGGACACTTTGCCGATCTCCCGTTTTCTCAAGTTGTTGTGGTTGAGCGTGTGCATCGGCGCCTTCCTGGCCGGGTGCTCCCCTTACCGCGCCAAAAAGCATCCGCCGAAGAAAGCAAATGTCAGCATCCTCAACTTTAAACGGTCCAGTTGCGGCTGTCATTGATTGCGTTCCAGCACCACAAACTTGGCGATGCCGGCCATTTGGCCCTCATCGTCCGCGACCATGGCGAGGTAGATGCCCGGCGCCAATCGCTGACCGGCGACATCCCGGAAATCCCACACCGCTTGTCCCCCCAGCGCATCGAGTTGCCGCACCAGTTGACCGGCAATGTTGGTGATGCGCACTTCCGCATCGGTCACCGAGCAGGAAATGGAGACGCTGCCCTCAAAATCGTAGGGGATGGGGTTGGGGAAAACGTACAACTGCTCGCTGTCGTCTTTCCCCCCGGTGGCGTCGCCCATAAGGCTGAGAACGCCTTTTGACGTGCCGATGAAGATTTCTCCGGTTCCGGGATCAATTTTGATGTCGCGGATTTCGTCGCTGAAAATCGGACTGTTGTCCATGGTGTAATGCTGCAACAGGCGATTGCCCTGCGGATTGACCAGGTAAATGCCGTTGTTGGTGCCGATCCATTTCCGGTTGGCGCCATCAACGGCGATGGTATTGATCCGCTGATCGCGCAAGAGGCAGAACCCATCGATCACGGGACAACTGGCATCTGGGAAGTTGTTCGAAAACACTGCGCCAGGATTCGCGTAGACGACGACCCCTTCCAGGGTACCTACCCAAATTTGCCCACGGCGATCCTTGACCAGGGCGTAAACCGAGTTGTTGGGCAGTCCCCCGTTGCCGGCATCGGTGCTGATTCTTTTGACTTGGTCGTCACTCGTATCGTCGATGGTTCCATTTTCGTTGAAAACGGTGATGCCATTGCCATTGCCCATCAGCCACTTGTTGTTGAAGTCGTCGATGATGATGTCCACGGGGGTCGTTCCGGGCAGGTTGATGTTGTGCCATACGCTGTCCGGCGTGAGAACATTGAGGTTGAAATCGGCGAGAATGGCCGTGGTCCAGAGCACGTCATTGTCGTCGAGGGCAACCCCGGTTACGCGGGTATTCCACCCGATTCCCTGGTTGTTGCTCGGAGAAAGCCCGGAAATTTTGCTGGTCCACACCTGGGCGACATCGCCGTTTTCGTCGACCATGAGTACGCCGTGATTCCAGGACCCCAGGTAGGCCCGGTTCCGTTTTTCGTCGTAGTGTACCCGGGCAAACTCCGCCCACACCGAATCGCGGAAGAGTTCGTCGTCTACATTGTACCGCCGCCAGCCGCGTTCCTGATTGAAGGAGTAGAAGCCGTCTACATTGTTGGCGGGGCCGGTGCCGTTGCGGCCTTCCGGAGCGATGTAGAGTTCGCCATTGCCCACCGCCATCTGGGTCACCAGATTGTTGAATGGACCCTCGGGAGTCAACACCGCGAAGGAATCGGTGTCCTGCCAATCGAGCAGGCCATCCAGGCTGTCCCCGACGATGTAGCGGTCGAAGTCCAGGTAAGCGGCGCTGAATTTTGCGTTGTGGACGAGGTTGGACTGGCCGGAATCGAGCCGAAAGATGCGCAGCAGATTGTCAAAGCCCAGCCAGAAGAAATTGTCGCCGTTGTGCCCCATCGAGTGGTAAGGCCGGCGGGGAAACGGGCCGACTTCCCAGCTTTCACCGGGATCTTTCAGGAAGATGGTGTCGCCGATTTCAACGTAGACCCGTTCGCCCAGGTGATCGAGCAATACCGCCGCTCCGGCGGAGGGAAGGCCATTTTGGCCCCGTTCGGGGCTCCAGATACCCGGAACGGTAAGGTTGATGACATTGATGTCGGCTTTCCAGAGTCCATTGGTTCCCATGGTGACCCAGATCGTATCCCCGATGATTTCCACCTGGCGCACAGCCTGGCCCGTAGGGTTGCTGCCGATTTTGGTGACTGAAGAGCGCACTTCACCCCGCGCGATATCAAACAGCACAATCCCAAACTCGGTAGCAATGTACACGAGATTGTCCCGGGAATCAAAGTCGTTGATGCGTTTGGTGGTGAAGAGATCGGTCCGCCGGATGTCGGTGATGTAATTGAATTCCTGATCCGGATCGGTGAAATAATCCACGCTGCCGTCGTCGTAGCCCAGAAAAAACGTCCCGGACAGGGTATCCAGGAAAAATGCCGTGGGATTGACGCTGGTCAGCCCTTCGATGGGGGAGTAGGTCTTGCGCTCGCCGGTATTCAGATCGTACCAGTAGATGCCTCCTTCGGTATTCACGTAGAGCCGATCCCCTTTGCGGATGATGGTTTTCGTCTTGTTGTGGCTGAGATAAGCCGTCCAGGTGCCCACCGGGGAAATCCGTTGGGCGGGAGTGTAAGCAAAGGTCAAAATTAGCAGGAGCGAAAGGACAAGCCACTTGGTCAAGTGTAGCTTGTTGCCGCGGGAGGTGGTATGTTCAGCGATTTTGTGCATAGTATTCCCTTAATTCTGCCGCTCTACGATGGCCAGTTTGGTGATGCCGGCCCCTTCACCATTGTCGTCGGCGACCATGACCAAGTAGATGCCGGGCCGCACCGCATTGCCGAACGTGTCCTTGCGGTCCCAGGGGACTTCCCCCCCAAAGGAGTCAAGTTCGCGCACCAAGCGGCCGTCCACCGTGGTGATCTTTACTTTGCTGAAGGAACGCATCCCTTTGATCATCACATCACCTTCAAAATCGTCGAGGACCGGGTTGGGGAAGGCGTATAGTTCTGAGGCATCGGTGCGGCCATCAATCGACCGCCCTATGTAACTGATGGTCCCCTTGTTGGTGCCGAAGAAGACCTCGCCCGTAGTATTGTCGATGGCGACGGCCTTGATGTCATTGTCGAAGATCGGAGAGTTGGCGGTAGTAAAATGTTGCAACAGTTGGGTACCGTCCTCATTTACGAGGTAGGCACCGTTTTCGGTGGCCAGCCATTTGCGGTTGGCTCCGTCCACGGCGATATCGTTGACGCGCTGGTCCCGCAGCAGGCAAAAGCCATCGATGATCGGGCAGGCAGCATCTTGGAAGTCAGTAGTCCAAATGACCGAAGGGTCATAGATGATGGTGATGCCTTCACTCGTCCCGATCCAGATCTGTTGGTCGAGGTCCTGGGCCACGGAAGTGACCGAATTGTTGGGTAAACCGCCGCCCCCAAAGTTGCTGGTAATCGTTTTGTAGCGGTCGTCGGTGGGATCGTCGAGGGTAAAATTGTCGTTGAAGACTACCAAGCCCTGACCGGCGCTGATGATCCATTTGTTGTTGAAATCGTCGATCATCATGCCGAAGGGGGTCATCGAGACCGGCGGCGTGTACTCGTACCACACGCCTTCGGGGGTTTTGACGTTGATCGGAATCTGCGCGATCCGCTGCCCTACCCAGAGATTGCCAAACTCGTCCAGGGCCAATCCTCCGACGAGATTCTGGGGAGATCCGCTGTTGAGTCCGGAATTCTCTTCGGTATAGGTGCGGACCACTTTACCATCTTTTAGCTCGACGATGCCTTCGCCCCATGATCCAATGTAACAGGTTCCGGTATTTTTATCGTAGCAAGCGCGCACAAAATCCTGGTATACGCTGTCGGCTGACAGATCACCACTGCGAGTATCATTGATGCGCCATCCCCCACCGTGTAGATTGAAGTAGGGAATCCCACTCTTGTCAAAGCGCCGAGCGGACGGGGGAAGGATTCCGCGTGGGGCCACGTACAATTCTCCATTGCCTGCGGCGAGGTCGGTCACGAAGTTATTCTTGGGACCTTGCGGACCGATAGCTTCGAAGCCCGGACCCGGGTTCCAACCGATCAGTCCTACCGAGCGGTCCCCGACGTAGACATCTGCCCCATCTACGTAAGAGGAGTTGAGTGTGCCTTCGTTGTCGATTTCCAGCAACGTGCCGTCGGCATAAAGAACATCGGTCAAGGAGCCAAAATTGGCGAAGACACCTTGAGAGTTTGCATTCAGGTAGCTGTAATCCCGGTAAGGAAAGGGGGCAAGTGTCCAATTCTGCCCCTGGAGGCGCATAAATATGGTGTCAGCGACTTTACAAAACAGCGTTTCTGCTTGATTGCAGACAAAGGAGACGTCGTTGCCGGTGAGGCCGTTCTGAAAACCTTCGTCGCGCCAGACGCCGGGCAGTGAGATGTTATTTTCGGTCAAGCCAATGGACCACAAACTGCGATTTTCCATTGCGGCCCACAGTCGACCATTGGCGATGGCGATGTCCTTCACTGGAGATCCGGATGGGCTGGTGCCAATCTTTGTGACAGAAACGCGTGTTTCCTTACGTGCGATATCGTAAACTACGATCCCAAATTCGGTCGCGATGTACAGCAAGTTGCCTTCGGAGGCAAAGCGATTGATCTTCTTATTCGTGAAGAGCTCGGTCCGCTCAATGTCGGAAATGTAGAAGATATTTTCCTGTTCGTCGAGATAGTTGATCGTACCGTCGGTAAACCCGAGGAAAATCAAATTGGAAGATTCGTCGAGGAAGATGGTATTGGGATTGATATCGCTCAGTCCCTCGATGGTCGAAAATTCTTTGATCGTGGAGTTTTCGGTATCATAGGCAAACAATCCGCCGGCGGTGATGGTGTAGACAATAGAATTGCGCTTGGTGATCTCCAGGGCGTTGCGGTGGCTCACGTAAGCACTCCACCCGTCAATGGGGGCAATCAATCCCGTCTGTGCCGGTAATGAATTGCCGCCCAACAAGACCGCAGTAAAGGCAAGTAGCAACAGAAGTGATCGGTTATACATTCGCCGGTGCGGCATTTTTCGTCTTGTATTTTAGTGTGATCGCTAGGTAAAACTAAGGAAAAACGAGGCGAAATATTAGGTAAATCTGCTTACACTTTTCTATTTTCGTAGCGTAAAAAGAATCGTCACTCTACTTTTCAGTGACATCATAGTGATCAATACGGCCCCTCGTTTCCGTAGGTGGAGATCCCGTTTAATGGCTGGCATCTTACCCCCGTAAGGAGCCTACGAGGATGCTATTTTCTCGACAATCTTTCCAAAATTCTTTCTTCAATTGCCGCATTGTGTGGCAAAAAAAATTAAACGTATCCGATACGGGATCAAAGTGACATAAAACCTTCACTGATGGTGGTGGGGTAGGGAGGTAAATCGATATAATTGCGGGATTTTGGCCGTTTTTTGACGGCAATCTGCGTCACAAACCATTTCCAATCTCCAATCTTCCGAGAATGATGGTTTTTGGGACTCAAAAAAAAGTCCTCTTTTTTTGTATCTTGAGGATGCAGCCAATTGGCTGTACTGCACAATGTCAACTGATTTACTCAAAGCGTTATGAAACGTACATGGACTATTTTTGCCCTGCTTTTCGCCGGATCGATTTCCTTCGCTAATCTCCAGGCGTCCAATCTTAACTCACAATTCAATGTTGATACGTATCTGTTTCAGCAAAGCTCGCTGACCGAGCAAGAATGTCACGTATTGGAAAGGGCAGCTCCCAACCTGGGGATTACCTATTCAGAACTGGTTTTGCTTTACGAAACCGGAAATGCTACCATTTCCAACATTGGTGGCGCTACCTTTGAGGTGGCCGCCTACGTGAACGACGGGAATCCGGTGATTGCGGTCATCGATTCTGCGCTCTAGAAGCGGACTCTTCGTCGGCAGGCACGGAGGACAGTGCTCGGGACTCGAATACCTGGAGCATTGAGCACTGTTCCTGCTTGCTGACGATCCAATTCCCAACATCAAAAAAGTGGAAGAACCGGGCGTGGGGCCCGCTGGCTTCCATTTCACTGGCTTCCTGGCGGTACGAATCCAGTACCGCAGCCAGTTCTATCTCATTTCGGACACGGGCCAAGCGGAGTAACAGGGCAAATACCATTTTGTAAAATGGCGTTTCCTGGTAGGCCTTGGTCATCCGAAAGGTTTTTTCTTGCCAACTGAGCTCGTCGACTTCGCCCATTTCGTAGGCTAGAACCGCAGCCAGCAGGCGGGTCATCGGCATGTAAATCGGATCAAAATCCGAGGATTTTCCTTCTTTGAGCAATTGAATGACGATCTTTCGGGCGCCCACGTAGTCTTGCTTGGAAAGTAGGAAAAAAGCAACCCAATAATCGTTTTTGGTCAAGAAACGCTTGGGCAAAAACTCAGCGTTGGCTTTTTTAAGCTGCAAGAAGTCAGCCACGGCACTGTCGCCTTTCTCCACGTCGCCTTCCTGAAGGGCGACTGAAAGTCGCAAGGGGAAGATTTGATGCCATTTCATCAACTCTTCGCGCTTTTGGCGAGTAGGCAGATTGCCGATTTTGAAGATGGCTTGGTTGGCCGCTTCCGGACGATTGCCGGCAAACAAGAAGCCGATTAGCGGCTCGTATTCCTTCAACAGGTAGAAGTCCCGCTCCCGTTTGAGCCAGGCGTATTGCTGCAGCATCGCAATGATGCGCTCCTGGTACTCAGATGCGAGATTGATATTGCCCTGGTAGAAGAGTTGGCGGGTTTTGATCCAGTAGAATAGCGCCTGAGCCCGGATGGAAAGGGCAGATTGCTCTGAATCGAGGAGATCGGAATTGGCGGCGGTACGCATCACGAATTCTCGGTCGGCGAGCGAACCCGATTTCAGGCGCAAAAATGCCGTTTTTAAGTTTTCGTATTGGGAAAGATTGTAGTGCAAGCGCTGAATGACTTCCCGCTTGGGACCTTCAAAGTCGACCGGTTCCGTCATGACGTCGCGGAGTTCGTGCAGTTCGAGCAGCACATCAAATCGTTCGACCGCCAGGGCGCGCTGGTGCAAACGGAGCATGATGTCCGCCGCGGCTGCATTGCGCAAGCGCATGACCAATTTCCAGGCGGCATTCAATTCCAGTTCGAAATCCGTGGGTTTCTTGGGCTGAAAATTTCCCAAGGCGCGGACCACGTGGCGACTAAAATCCGGAAGCAATGACGAAATGCGGCGTTCGGAGAGGTTGCCCGATTTCGCGAGCACTTTCTTATTGAACGTTTTCAGGCGCGCCATTCCATCAAACAGAGCGGTCCACTCTGCATGGTTCTTCTCCGTCGCGAAACTGGCTTTGATGTAAGCCTTTTCGCGAGAAGTCAGACTTTTGATCAACTGCAAAAGTTCACGTCCTCTCATGGCTGCGCTTTGGAAAAAGGATCAACTAACTGGTAATCAATTAGTATGTTTCTAATTTATCGTAATTTTTTGGGAAAATGAAAAAAAATCCTGCTTTTTAATCTCAGCCTATCCACATAATTTGCTGTCACTTTGTTAACGATGCGCCTTTCACTATTCTGAATTGCGCAGGTTAACGGAAAGATACTGATGGATGCTTTCCCAAGAAGTTCGTTCATTGTCCGCCATCGTTCTTTGAGTACCGTCAGTTGACGAGTTCACAATCATCAATATCTGGCCGGCAATGAAAAAATATCCAGGGAGAACATGAAATAAGCGCCGCCCTCGAAAAGCGGGCGGTGCTTTTCCCCGAGCATCCTTCCGTGTACGTTGCAGTAGATCTTTGAAATGGATACAAGTTCGAACAATTTTCAATTAGGAAAGAGCCTTCTCCGACCAAGCTTGTGCAGGCTTGTCGGTCAAAAGATATCCTAGCCGCAGCAACTGCGGACAGGCAGACCAATCAAAAACTGCAGAGTGAGGCGGGGGAAGACACCGAGCTGACAGAAAAGTTATGATCCTACCTTGGCTGTCGACCATTCGCCGGATGTCTTCCCCACGTATCTCGCCGACTGAATAAGTAAATGCTTCATCTCTTAGTTTTTGGATTATTCCAGGATGCGTTCTGGGACAAGCCAAATGCTGAGAACGACAATGTTCTCCAATTATTTTTGCCCTTTTTTGCGTTATTCGGGCCAACGAACCGTGACCAGACGTGCGCCTCAGAGTGACATTACGGTGCCTCAATCTTCGGAAATCGAGGATTGATTGCGATTATATTGATTGTTGATTGTAGTTAAGGTGCAACTTTTTATTTAAGGTACCAGCATACACTCACAGAATAGGTGGCGTCTGGCCGGTTTGGTTTTTCAAAAAGGAAAACCTTTACCATTCAAAATACTATTTCCTGAGCGATTGATGGGGCGACCGATTTCGGCCGCCCCCTCCTTTTTGCTCCTCCCCCCCTCAAGATTTTTTCCCCGTTTGTTAATCATCGTTGGATGGTTCCATTTTGCGGTCCTTCTGTGTTCGCATTCCTCCACCGCGCGTTGGGACGCGCCAATCGTTTATTGGAAATCAGGTAATTGGAATTCTTCGGGCGTGCCGTGTGGCTACGATCCTCGTGTTGTAGCGATGTTTTGATTTACTTGTTTATCGCTGCTTGCGCGTCCAAGACGCGCGAATTGGAAATCGGAAATTGAGGAATTGGAAATCGATCAATTGGAAATTTTCTCATTGTCCATGACCCGTCCATCCTGCATGACGATGGTGCGGTCACTTGCTTCGGCGAAGTCCAGGTCGTGGGTCACGACCAAAATAGTTTTGTTGTCGATGTCGGCCAGTTGGCGAAAAACATCGAAGACGATTTCGGTATTCTTGGAATCCAAATTGCCGGTCGGCTCGTCGCAGAGCAGCACTTCCGGCTCGTTGATGAGGGCGCGGGCAATGGCCACCCGCTGCTGTTGGCCCCCACTGAGTTTGATCGACTGCTTGAGGGCCTGGTCCCGCAGGCCCAAAATCTCGAGTTTCTTGTAGGCCCGGGCCTCGATTTCCTCGTAGCTGTGCTTGCCGAGCTTGAGGGCGGGCAGCATCACATTCTTCAGACAGGTAAATTCCGGCAGCAGGTAGTGGAACTGAAAGACAAATCCAATGTTCCGGTTGCGAATGGCGGCCAGTGTAGCGTCCTTTTTCCCGGTGACCTTTTTTCCCAGCACGTGCAGCTCTCCAGTGTAGTCATTGTCCATTGTACTCAGACAATACAGCAAGGTGGACTTTCCCGAGCCACTCTTGCCGACCATGGAGACAAATTCGCCGGGATAGACCTGGACATCGATGTCCTTGAGCACGTGGAACTCGACGGGCTGGTGAAAAAATTTGTTGAGGTTGCGGGTTTCCAATACGGGAGCGTTCATGGGGGGAGTTTTTATTTGCGGAAAATTTCAACAGGATCGACATGGGCGGCTTTGCGGGCGGGGAAATATCCCGCACACAGCGTCAACAGCAAGCCCAAGCCAGTACTGATGGCAATCAGGTCGGCTTCGATGGAAATCGGGAAGTAACCGACCGGCTGACCGATGTAGATATTGGCCATGATCGTGATCAGCCCGATGCCGAGCCCGATGCCGATCAAGGTTCCGAGCAGCCCCATGATCAACGCTTCGGCGATGAAGATCCGGATCACATCGCGGCCGTTAAAGCCCGTGGCCTTGAGGATGGCAATGTCATCGATTTTCTGAGAGATGTTTGTGCTCAGAATATTGTAGATTCCGAAGCCCGCCATCACCAAAATCGCCAGCGAAATCGCGGTCATCATGATCTGGCGTGTATCATCTTGCTTGATCAGGTCGCGGTTGGTCACCGTCCAGTCTTCGACTTCGTAGGGGACGACCCCCGAAAGTTGCTTTGTGTAGGTGAGGCTTTGCTTGGGGTTGATCGTATTGGCGTAGATCGTGGTCACGAAGCTGTTGCCCTCCTTGAGGAATTGCTGGGCGGTGGCGATGTTCACGTAGGAACGGCTGTCGTCCAGTTTGGTGCTGCCGGTGCGAAAGATGCCCACAATGCGCAGGACTTTCGACACGCCGTAGGAAGAGGAGACCGTCAGATTTTGGCCGACATGCAAACTCAACTTCTCCGCAATTCCGAGCCCGATGATGATGCCGTTGAGATTGTTTTCGAGATCGGCAACCGATCCGGCGATCATGCGCTCTTCGGTCTCGAACATGGCTGCATAGTCCACCATGTCGACCCCGAGGCCGCTGCCCTTGAGTTGGGTATTGCCGCGGTTGTAGAAGGCCACAAAATCCACGACCGGGATCGCTTTGGTGACGTAGGGCTGCTCGCGGATATCCGACAGCAGTTGCTGAGGATTGTTCAGGCGCTTGGAAAGCGTAGTGATCTGCGGATTGCTGATCAGGGTAAACCGCTCTTCGGACTGGAGCAAGGGCTGGCTCATCTCGTCGTTTTTGTAGACGGTGATGTGCGCATTGTTTTGGAAGATATTGTCCCGGGAAAAGTCGGAGAATCCGCTGCTCAAGGAATTCATGAACAGGTAGATCGCAACGCCGATGGTGATGCCGAGGGCGGTGACGAGGGTCTGCTTTTTGCGCGTGACAATGTGGGTCAGCGCGATATCAAAGTTGACGGGTAATCTCATGGTGGCGAAAATTTTATCAGTCCAAAGCAACCGTCAGCACGGTCTGTTCGTCGATGCCGTCGACCACGTGGACCCATTCATTGCTGATGGTGCGGGTTTCCACGCGGGTCTTTTCTTTGGCACCCTTGACCTGCACGTAGCCGTTGTAGTCGAGGAATTGCCGGGGTATAAGCAGCGCATTGTCCACTTCGTCGACGACAATATTGGTCTGCAATTGCGTGCCGACGACCTGGAAATCGAGGGACTCGCGGAAGGTGAGCTTGCAACTGAAGGACTGCTCGACCTCGTCAAAAGCGGGGTAGATCCGGCTCACCTCGGCGGTGTAAGTCACGTCGGGGTTCGTATTGAGCTGGACCACGGCCATCTGTCCGACCTTGACCTTGGAGATCGCACTTTCGTCGACATTGACCCGGGCATATACGTTGCGGGCGTGACCAATGCTGGCAATCACTTCGCCCCGGCGCACGTAATCGCCGACCTCTTTGTATTTCGCGTAGATCTTGCCCTCGACGACGGCGCGGGTCTCGACTTCTTCGCGGGAACTGGCGCTCAGGGCATAGGTGTTGCGGGAATTGATGAGCTGCTGTTCGGCATCGACCTGGAGCTTGTTGTAAGTCTCGATGGCCGATTCCAGGCTGCTTTTGGAATTGCGGTAGGCGAGGCGGGCATTTTCGTAATCGACCCGGGCGACGCTGTTTTGCCGCCACAACTTTTCGAAGCGCTGGGCCTGCAGCGAGTCCTGGGCCAGTTTCTGTCTCGCAATGTCGATGGCGGTGCGGGCCTGGCTGAGGGCAGGTGCATTTCGGCGGGTGTTTTGCTCGGCAATCGACAGGAGTTCGCGGGAGCTTTGCGTATTGAGGCGGCTGGTCTCGTTCTTGATCACGGCGAGTACTGCGCCCTCGGCCACGATATCCCCCTCCTCAAAGTTGACCGCCAGCAGGTAGCCATCGGTTTGCGCGGTGAGCTGATAGGTGCCCTCGGCGGCGAGTTCACCACTGGCAAATACGGTTTCTGTGATGTCCTTGCGGATCGGTTGGGTTTCTTCAATTTGCTGCTGGCATCCCAGCAACAAGGCGCCGACGAGGACGCTGATGATGATCGGAGTTTTCATGTTCAATCAAATTCGTTGTTGATGAGAATTTTTGCGTGGGCGAGTTGCAGGGCGATCTCGGCGGAATTGGCGGCGTAGGTAGCATTTACCATCGCCTCATAGCTGTTCAGCAGCGTTTCCACTCCGAGCAGTCCGGCTTGATAGAGATTGAGGTTTTTGCGGTAGGAGTCCGCGTTGAGATCCCGGATGCGCGCGGCCAGTTCCAGTTCGTCGAATGCTTCATCGTAGCCATTGCGCAGCCGCTGGGCCTCAATCGAGGCGGTCATTTCTACCTTTTCCACCTCTTTGCTGGCGATTTCGTACTCAAACTTTGTTCGCTGCACGCTGGCCAGGCTGTTGCTGGTGGGCAGGTTGAAGTTCAGCCGCAGCCCCACGTAGTTGCTGTTGATCCAGTCCCCGGTAAACGGCTGAAACTCTTGGTTATTGAGTTGGAAGCTGTTCCCGGCGTATCCCGAGAGGGAAGGCAACAAGGTCGACTTGCTGCGCTGGTAACTTTTTAGCGCGTATTCCTGGTTCAGCA
Source organism: Bacteroidota bacterium (assembly GCA_039024435.1). GTDB lineage: Bacteria > Bacteroidota > Bacteroidia > J057 > JADKCL01 > JBCCQH01. The sequence goes on along the minus strand of JBCCQH010000003.1, from coordinate 6,432 downwards.
GCTCCGTACGGAGGGTTAGTTGGCTGATTTCTACCGCCGGGAGCGTCTGCTGGGTCAAGTCCGTGGGCAATTCGTCCACCGTCACGCTTTCTCCTTCCGGAATGTTGCAGAGCAATTTCAGGGTTAGGTAGGCATCCTCGAGGAGATAGCCGATTTGTTGGCGGCTTTTTTCCGTGTTCAGGCGGTTGACCTCGGCATTGTTCAGATCTTGCTGGCTCACCTGTCCGGAGGTGTACTTGTTGCGGGTCACGCGGTACACCGAATCGGCGGAGGTCAGATTCTCCTGCGTACTGGCGAGCTGCTTGTTCAGGCTGACGATGGTGTAATAGGTATCGGCGAGGTTTTCGTGCAACATTTTCCGGCTGAGTTCACCGTTGGCGGTGGTGATATCGGAGCTGATCCGGGCGAGCTTGTAATCGAGCCAACCGCCGGGATTGACCAGTTTTAAATCCAGGGTTTGGGAAAAATTGGTGGTGAAGGGCACGCCGGTGCGCAACTCAACATTGGTTCCCGGTTCGCCGCCGAAGATTTCGGCCGGGAGCAGGGTCACGGGCAGGTTCGTATTGTGGGTAAAGGAGCCGGGCAAGCTGATGACTGGATCCACGATGCCCAATTTCGAGGTGCTTTCGAGCTTTTTTGCTTGGGTGGAGCGGATGTTGGCGATGACCAGATCCAGGTTACTGCTTTCGCTGAACGCGATGACTTCCTCCAGGTTGCGGAAGGTGTGCTGGGCAAATCCTAAGGAGGCGCTCAACAAAACCACGAGGAATACAATTGCTTTTTTCATTTGACTTGTCGTTGGGGACATGCCAAATGTTACGCTTTCGCGGCGCGGAGTCTCGGTCTATTTCCGTGAAGTGGACAAATGCCGGGGTGAAATGGACGGGCCACCAACCTCAGTTGGTACTCAGCCAGTCCAGGAAGGATTTGACCTTGAGTTTGCCCACGATCACCTCCGGCTCGAAGTCCACGGTGAGGTTGACCAGCAGCTTGCGGTGGAAGTACTGCGCAGCGTCTCTCACGGCTTTGCGGTGGACGAGTTGCTGGCGATTGACCCGGAAAAAAGTCGGTGCGAAAGAAGCTTCCAGCCCGTCGAGTTTCGCATTGTTGAGTAAGAATTTTTCCTGGGAAAAGGTGTAGGCCCAGACATTCTCGTGGTCAATGAAAAACACGGCGATCCGCTCTACCGGCATCGGGATGAGCTTGTCCCCCTTGTGGACGATCAGCGACTTTATTTTTTGTGGATACAGGCGCGCTTTGACCGCTTCGGTGATCGCGTCCAGATCCGGCACCGATGGAGCGGTCGGCGATGGGTCGGCCAGTTGTTGCTTGAGCTTCCCGTATTTCTCCAATGCCTGGCGCACCTGCTCGTCGGCGAAGGGCTTGAGGATGTAGTCGATCCCGTAGGTGCGGAAGGCTTCGAGGGCGTACTGGTTGTAAGCGGTACAAAATATGATCGGAATGGACCGGTTCACCCGTCCGAAGATCTCAAAACTCAAGCCGTCGTTCAGTTGGATGTCGGAAAAGATGAGGTCCACTTCCGGATTGTCCGCGAAAAAGGCGATGCCTTCTTCCACCGAGGGCAAGATGGCCAGGATCTCCGCCTGGGGCTCGGCCTGCAAAATTGTTCGCTGCAGGTCGCGCGCGGAATACATTTCGTCTTCGATGATCAGGATTTTCATACAGAAATGATGGGGATCTTTACGGTAAATGATGTTTCGCCGTCTTCCACTACGATGTTGCTGCCGTTGGTGAGTTCGTAGCGGCGGTTGAGATTGGCCAGCCCGGTTTCATTGCGTTCGGTGAGTTTCAATCCCACTTTTTCGTTCCTAACCACCAGCCAGTCGCCTTCGTGCCGGATGGAAAAGCGCAAGGGGCGTTTGGCGCTGAAGTAGTTGTGCTTGAAGACGTTTTCGACCAAGGTCTGCAGGGCGAAAATCGGCAGTTTGTGGACCCGCACCGCTTCGGGGACGTCGATTTCGCAGGTAAAGGCGTCCTCAAACCGCACCGCTTGCAGGTCAATGTAGTTCAGGGTGAAGGCCAGTTCCTGGTCCACGGTCGAGAGATCTTGGGTCTGCTGGGTAAAGGAGTAGCGAAGAAAATTTGAGAGTTTTACCACGTAGGTCTCGGCGGCGTCCCGCTGTTCCCCGATGAGTGACTTCAGCGTACTGAGGGAGTTGAAGAGAAAGTGGGGCCGCATCTGCCGGACGAGGGATTGCTTTTGGGCCTCCAGGTTTTCGATGCGCAGTTGGGCAATGGTCATCTCATCGCGCCGGTTCTGTTCCCGGGAGCGCCGCAGCGCGATGATCACCAGTACAATGGTATTGATGACTGCCGTGTTGAGCAGGGGAAAAAGAAAGGACCGCACGGGCACCACTTCGATGAATGGAGAAATGTCTATCCCCTGGCGCAGGACAAAATTGGCGGCGAACACCAGGGCGTAGCTGCTCACGTACAGCAGCCAGTGGGGACCGCGGAGGAAGCGGACCAGGAGCAGATTGACCGCCCAGATCATGGCATTGTTCAGGCTGATGATCACCGCCATGAAGATGACCGTCTCCCGATCCGCCGAAGTCAGCGAGGCAAAGGGCGTCACCCCGATGAAGGCAATCAACGGAATCGTGATCAGAGCGATGGGGATCAGGCGGACGATCAGGGCTTTGCGTTGTTCCATAAGCGGAATGATCATTTGCACCGGCGCGGGAACATCCCCGGCAGGTTTTCCAAATATAGATATCCTGCGATTCTCCGGTCAACGGGGGAAGGCACCCCTTTCCGCCGCCCGCGCTTTTCGGCATAGTACATCCGAAATAAAAATCTCCCCGGGAGCCACCAGCGTGAGGGTGGTCGCCCCCGGAGGCAGGGCCCGGCGCAGCGCGGAGGTGCGGCTTTTATCCGCTTCCTGTGCTGGGATCCGCACCGACTCCGCCCAGCCAACTGAATCGCCCGCGGTCCATCGCAGTTGCAATTCATACGGCGCCTCGCGCCGGTGTACGCCCAGGTAGACCTCAGCTCCGGGCCGGATCACCGCCAAATCCAGCCGGATGCTTTCCCCCCGAACCACCCCGAGGTAGCGTCCGGGCACCCAGCGGCCTTCCGTCACGGCCGAGGCGGGTAAGCGAACCCAGGTTTCACCCTGGGACGCCGGAACCCGTTGCCAAATCAGATTGGTCGTGCCGTCCCGGAGTGTAATGTCGTAAAACGCGGTGTCGAGGCGGTAATTGCCTTCATTCGCCGCCCGAATCACCGCCGGCCAGCCGGTATCCACAATCCAGTCCGGCTGGCGGTCGCGGATCATCTCCGGATGCCGGAGCCGGTAGTCCACGGCCGGCTTCCAGTTCAGGCCGGTCGCATCCATCACATACCCCCGAACCGGACGGATGGTCAATCCGTGGGCAGCCAGGACGGTTTCGTCGGCCCGGACGCGGTCCTTGAGGTAGGCCCCGATGCGGCCCCGCTCCCCATCCACAATCCCGATGTCCCGGCGAAAGTCCCGCGATTCCACCCGGGCCGGAGTCAGACTCAGACTTATCCCCACCAAGAGGAGCGCCCCCCCGATTCCCCAATTCCACGGCCGGGGCAACTCCCGCAGGAGGGTTCCGCCACTGATTGCAAATTGCAGCAGGAGCAGCGCTTCCGGCAGGACATAATACCACAGCATGCGCTCTCCGGGGTTGTAAACGAAGTAGAGCAGCAGCACCCCCAACAGGGCAGCGGCCGGCGCCACCGATGCCCATTTCCATTGCCCCGTCACCCGCATCCGGATCACCTGCAGGGGAAAGACAACGGCTGTGCCCACGCATAGCAGCCAGCTCATCGGATAGCTCAAGAAGTGCTGCCAAAACGGAAACCAGCCATTTTCCTGGTGAAAGTGGAAGTACAACTTGGCGTAAGCCGATTGCGGAAAGGGGCTGCCGAACAGTACGCTGGTTAGCAGCAAGTACCCGAGCAAAGGCAGACCCGCCCCGAGCAGAAGCAAACGCCAGGCGGCCCACTGGCGGAACCGCCGCTGCTCCAGCAGGTAGAGCAGTGCCAGCGCACCCGCCAGGGGGACCGCGTCGAGTTTTGAAGCAACTGCCAGCCCCAGCAACACGGCCATCGTCCGGTGCCGCTCCGCCACGTAGGCGTAAATTGCACCCAGGCAAATCGCCAGGTGAAACATCGATTCCATGCCGGAAAATGCGATGTTGAAGCTGGCACGGGCGACCGTCACCAGGGCCGCTGTCCAGAGGAAGGCCATCCCATCCCCGATCCGATGGTGGCGCAAAATTCCCAGCACCGCGTAGAAACTCCCCGCGATTCCGGCCAGCGCAGCCGTAAGGAGGGCATTTTCCGGAGTTAGCCCCAGCCGGACCAAGCTTCCCGTCACCAGGCCGTACAAAAATCCGGACAGTCCGAAAACGGGTCCGTCCTCGGGATTGAAGTTGAACCAGTGGCCTTCGGCAAAATGGTCCAGGTAGCGCAGGACAAAGCCAGCATCGTCGACGTAATGGATGGTATCCATCCGGAACAGGAGCCAGGCGGCCAGGCCACCGGTCACGAGGTCCCGCCCGGTGCGGAATTGCGGCGCCAGCCGGCCGGCGAGGTGGTAAGTGGTAGCGGCGAGGAAGATCAGGGGCACGATGCGGGTGAGGGGCCATTCGAAGGGGAACTCCGGTGAGGCCACGAAGCGGGCGAGGAACTGGGTCAGAAAAATGGATGCGCCGGTTGCCAGCAACAGCCAGCGCAATTCCGCGTCCGGAAGGAGGCGTTCTCGTACGACTTTGGGTAGATCCACGGGACGAAGATAGGCGTTGGTGGGCTTTCCAAACAAATTGCTTCCCCGGTTCCGGTTTTTGCGGGGTCCGCCGTATCTTGCGCTTATCCTTGATCGAACTGTACTGGGCCAGCTTGGGGTTTGGGCCGCGCTCCTGTTGGGCCTGGGATTGATGGGTTGCCAGGAGTCGTCCTCCGCGAAGACCGCCGCCGATCCGCCGGTCAATCCCACCGACACGACAACCCCTCCGACGGTCGTTGAAGATACCTCAGCAAAAGATCCCGACTTGCGGGAAGAGCACCAGCTATCGGGGGTTTTGCTCAAGGCATATCGGGCTACGCCGGCGGATTTTGCCGCGGCGATGGCGCACCATCCGGTTACTCGGTTGGCGGTCATGGAGCAGGCGGGTGGGGGAGAAACGGTCAAAAAAGAGGGGCTTTGCCACATTTTACAATTGACCACGGGCGATACGGTACACCTGTGCAACATTGAAGGCACGCCTTACGGTGAATCGGACGCCTACTACAATTACGTGGGGCAATTGGAGAACTATCCCTACTGGGTGTTTGAGGGGCACTACTACGAGTGGAGCGACTACCAATTTGTCAACATGGGCACCGGGAAGGCAACCACCCTGGCCAGTGTGCCGTACCTGGCGCGGGACGGAAAGCACTGGCTGGACGCCCACGTGGATCAGGAAGCCGAGTTTTCCTTCAATGGATTGGCCTTGTACGCGCCGGTGGGGGACTCGCTGGTGGAGCAGTGGCGCTGGGGCATCTACGGTTGGGGGCCAGAAGAAGTGGCGTGGACGGGCGATTCGGAGATCCTGGTCAAGGCCATGCACCTGGGGGATGACTACGCCCCAGTGTACACCTACCGCCGGGTGACCTGGGAGTGATCCCGGCACGAAATTTGCAATTGTGCCGGCGCAATGCTGATCTTTTCCATTGACAATTTGTAAATTAAAACCATGAATATTCGCGTTTACTTTGGGCTCTTTTGTGCGTTTTTGCTGCTGGCGGTTGCGGTTCCGGCCCAGCCGGTCCTCCAACTGAACGGCGGCGGCACTTCCGATGAGCTGACCTTGCTGGAATTTGAACAATCGACCTACGACCTGGGTACGGTCAAGCAGGGCGAAGTGGTAAAAGGCTCTTATAAGTTCAAGAATATCGGCAAGGCGGATCTGCTCATTGAGAATGTGAAGCCCTCTTGCGTGTGTGCGACCTTGGAATTTCCGGAAGATGTTATCCCTCCCGGCAAGGGCGGCGAAATCTACGCGGAAATCGACACTTCCGATAAAGAGGGTGAGCAAGTCAAGTACTTTACCGTGATCTACAACGGAAACCCACCGGTCGAGCGGGTCAAGTTGGTGTTTGTGGTGGAGTGAGTGGGAGGAGCGGACGGATGGGAATGGTCCCTTTTTGCGAGAATCACAAGATGTATTTCTCAATCCAGCGGGGGACCAGGTAGTCGTCGGCGGTTTGCAGATTGGTATTGTCTATTGCCTCGCCAGGAACACCGGCCTTGTAGAGCGCTGGGAACAACTGGGTGTAGGTGTTGTGCCAAAAGTAAGTCCCAGTTTTTCGGCCCTGCCATATATGCTCAAACAGGTGGCGTTCCTTCAGTAGAAGCTCCCAGTCCTCATGCAGCCGTTCGAAAAAGCGCAGGTTTCGCCC